>NZ_BAABKB010000033.1:0-125499 GCF_039543605.1 Streptomyces siamensis
CCGGAGTCTGGAAGGACCTCACCGACAACGTCAACTTCATGGCCTCCAACCTCACCTCCCAAGTGCGCAACATCGCCCAGGTCACCACCGCCGTCGCCGACGGTGACCTCTCGAAGAAGATCACGGTGGACGCCCGCGGCGAGATCCTCGAGCTGAAGGACACCGTCAACACGATGGTCGACCAGCTACGGGCGTTCGCCGACGAGGTGACACGCGTGGCCCGCGAAGTGGGCACCGAAGGGCAACTGGGCGGGCGCGCCCAGGTCGGCGGCGTCTCCGGAGTCTGGAAGGACCTCACCGACAACGTCAACTTCATGGCGGACAACCTCACCTCGCAGGTCCGCAACATCGCCCAGGTGGCCACCGCCGTCGCCCAGGGCGACCTGTCCAAGAAGATCGACGTCGACGCGCGCGGCGAGATCCTCGAACTCAAGACGACCATCAACACCATGGTCGACACGCTGTCCTCGTTCTCCGCCGAGGTCACGCGCGTGGCCCGCGAGGTCGGCAGCGAAGGCCAACTGGGCGGCCAGGCACGGGTCGAGGGCGTCTACGGCACCTGGAAGCGGCTGACGACGAACGTCAACGAACTCGCCCTCAACCTGACCACGCAGGTACGCGCCATCGCCGAGGTCGCCAGCTCAGTGGCCCAGGGCGACCTCACCGGCTCGATCGCGGTCGAGGCCAGCGGCGAGGTCAACGAGCTGAAGAACAACGTCAATCTGATGGTCTCCAACCTCCGCGAGACCACCCGCGCCAAGGACTGGCTGGAGTCGAACCTCACCCGTATCGCCGGACTCATGCAGGGCCACCGCGACCTGGTCGAGGTCGCGGACCTGATCCTGCGTGAGCTCACCCCACTGGTCAACGCCCAGTTCGGGGCCTTCTTCCTGGCGGAGGCGGGTGCCGAACCCGGCCGGGGCCTGCAGTTCATCGCCGATTACGGCAGCGCCGAGGGCCCGGACGAGAGCACCCACCCCGACACGAGGAAGCCGGTGCGGGGACTGATCGCCCAAGCCGCTCTCGAGAAGAAGCGCATCCTTGTCGACGCGGTTCCGCCGGGATACATCAGCATCGAGTCCGGGCTCGGCTCGGCGCCGCCGACCAGCATCGTCGTCCTCCCGATCCTGTTCGAGGGCGAGGTGCTCGGAGTCATCGAACTCGCCTCGTTCAGCAGGTTCAACGAGGTCCACCTGGCCTTCATCGACCAGTTCGTGAACACCATCGGCGTCTCGATCAACACGATTCTCTCCAACGCGCGCACCGAGGCCCTGCTCTCGGAGTCGCAGCGGCTCACCACGGAACTACGCCGCTCCAACGCGGAGCTGGAGGACAAGGCCGCCCTGCTGGCCAGCTCGTCGCAGTACAAGTCGGAGTTCCTGGCCAACATGTCGCACGAGCTGCGCACCCCGCTGAACTCGCTGCTGATCCTGGCCCGGCTGCTGGCGGACAACCCCGACGGGCATCTCAACGAACAGGAGGTGGACTTCGCGGCCACCATTCACCGGTCGGGATCGGACCTGCTCCAGCTGATCAACGACATCCTGGACCTGTCGAAGATCGAGGCGGGCCGGATGGACGTCCATCCCAGGAAGCTGCCGCTGACCAAGCTGCTGAACTACGTGCATGCCATGTTCCGGCCGCTCGCGAGCGAGCGCGGACTGTCCTTCGACGTCACGATCGGCGACGGCGTGCCGAGCGAGCTGCATTCCGACGAACAGCGGCTCCAGCAGATTCTGCGGAACCTGCTGTCCAACGCGGTGAAGTTCACGTCGTCGGGCAGCGTGGAGCTGCGGGTCGAACGGGCAACGGGCCAGGAGATCGAGCGGGAGGGACTGCCGACGAGCGAACCGATCCTCGCGTTCCATGTCGAGGACACCGGAATCGGCATCCCGCGGGAGAAGCTGGCCGTCATCTTCGAGGCGTTCCAGCAGTCCGACGGCACCACCAGCCGCAAGTACGGCGGCACCGGGCTCGGACTCTCCATCAGCAGGGAGATCGCCGGCATGCTGGGCGGCAGGATCGTCGCCGACAGCGAACCCGGCGTCGGCTCCCGGTTCACGCTGTACGTGCCCGCGCGCTACAGCGCAGAAGCTGCGCCCACGGCCGAATCTCGGAATATCCCCGCGAGCCCGGAGGCGGAGACCACGCCGCCCGCCTCCCTGTTGTCGGCCGGGCCGCTCGACGCTCCCTCGGCGGCGCGGACGACGAGCGTCCCGGAGCTCCCCGTCGGCATGACGGCAGCGGCCACCGGCCGGGACACATCGAGCTGGCCGGAAACCACGCGGCTCAAGGAGTGGATCACCGGTCGGCCGCGCAAGGTGCTGGCCGGGCGCACCGTCCTCATCGTGGACGACGACATCCGTAACGTCTTCGCGCTCATGCATGTGCTCGGCCGGGTGGGCATCACCGCCAAATATGCCGAGAACGGACGCGAAGGACTCGAGATGCTGGACCGTGTGCCCGCCATCTCGCTGATTCTGATGGACATCATGATGCCCGAGATGGATGGGTACGAGACCATCGGCGCCGTGCGGCGATCCTCCCGCTTCGCCGGTGTGCCGATCATTGCGCTGACCGCCAAGGCCATGCCGGGAGACCGGGAGAAGGCCCTCGAAGCGGGCGCTTCGGAGTACGTTCCGAAACCCGTGGACGTGGACCACCTGCTGTCCGTGGCCTGCGATCTGCTCGACCCGCAGGGTCAGTCCGCGAGTCCGCCGCCCGAGCAGGCGCAGGACGTCGTCGAAGACGACGTGGACCCGTCGAGGCAGGGGTCATGACTACACACGCGACCGAGAAGTGCAACATCCTGATTGTCGACGACATCGAAGAGAACCTGATCGCGCTCGAGGCCCTGCTCGGCCCGCTGGGCCAGAAGTTGGTGCGCGCCCACTCCGGTGAGGAGGCGCTGAAAGCCATGCTGCGGCAGGACTTCGCCGTTGTGCTGCTCGACGTCCTCATGCCCGGCATGGACGGCTTCGAGACCGCCGCGAACATCAAGCGTCTGGACCAGACCAAAGATGTGCCGGTCATCCTCCTGACCGGGGCCGAGGTCGAGGCGGACTATGCCTACCGCGGATATTCGATCGGTGTCGCGGACTTCCTCACGAAGCCGTTCGACCCGTGGCTGCTGCGTACCAAGGTCAGCATCTTTCTCGACCTGTATCGGAAGAACCGCCAACTGGCTTCCCAGGCCGAGCAGTTGCGCCGTCTCTTCGCCGAGGCCGGGACCGCCACGGCCCCCAAGGCCCTCGCAGGGGCGACCGAGGACGAAGCCACGCCCGAAAGCCTCGAGGATCGACCGCCATCACCAGAGACCGCGCCACGTGCCACGCCTGCATGGCCCGAGGAACGGCTGGCGGAGATAGGCGAGCAGCTGGCGCAGGTCGAACTCCTGCTGCGCGACACCAAAGGCTCTGAGACCCCCAACCTCGCCAACCGCGTGGCCGAACTCGAACGAGCCGTCGGCAGTCTGCTCCTGCGACCCGAGTGACAGCAGGGGCCGTCCCCGGGATCGGCCGTCCACCGGCGCCGCCCTGACGCGGAGCACAGGCGTCGCGCGCACACGGACCACCGGCGCCGCCCGCGCACGGACCACCGGCGCCGCGCGTACACGGACCACCGCGCCCGCGGCCCGCGACAGGGCTCGGAGACGCGCTGCGGCCCTACCGACGAGTGTCCAGGGCCTCGGCCTCCTCAACCGGGCACAGGGTCATCTCCGGGCCGAGCAGAGAGGGGTCTGGCGTTTGTGCTCCACCCGCTGCGGGTCGATCCTTGAGACAGCGGGCGGGCCCGCCCAGCAACCGGGGTGGCGAAGGGCTGACGTGCCATGACCACACCATCGAGTGGTCCCGAGGCGGTCGGCCTCGGCGACGAGCAGAGGAGCTTCGAGACCGCCGCCGTCATGCTGGACAGGCGCGGAGTGGTGACCGGCTGGAGCCCGGAGGCCGAGAAGTTGCTCGGTTACGGCGCACAGGAGGTGCTGGGGCACTCGATCGATACGCTGACGGCACAAGCCGAGGGGCAGGGGCCGGCGGCGTGGCTCACGCAGCAGCCGGCCTCCCAGTGTCGCCGCGACCTCACCTTCCGTCACCGCTACGGCCACCTCCTGCGGGCCACGGTGGTCCGCCATCGCCTTGCCGACACGGTCTCGGGTCCGGCGTTCCTGTTGTTCCTCACGGATGCCGAGGACTTCAGAGCCTGGCAGACACAGCAGGCCGTGCTGCACGGCATCACGACGCAGTCCCCGGTGGGCATGACGATCTACGGCCCCGACCTGCGGGTGGCCTGGGCGAACGCCGCCGCCCGGCAGGAACTGCCCGGGCCGTTCGCCGACTACCTGGGACGCAGCGAGGACGAGCTGTATCCGGGAAGCCAGGTGCTGTCCGCGCAGCACCCCACCACGGTCACCCAGCTCATGAGCAGGGTGCTCAGTACCGGGCAGACCGTGGTGGGACTGCACTACCGCGGCCGCCCTCCCTCCGATCCGGACCATGAACATGTGTGGTCGCTGTCCTACTACCGGCTGCAGGACGACGAAGGACGGTCACTGGGCGTGTGCGAGGAGTCCGTGGATGTCACCGACCTCCACCAGGCACAACGGCGCCTGGCCCTGGTCAACGAGGCCAGCGTCCTGATCGGCAGCACGCTCGACCTCGACCGCACCGTCCAGGAACTGGCCGAGGTGCTGGTGCCGCAGGTCGCCGACTTCGCCGCCATCGACCTGCTCGGCGACGTACTGGACGGTCGGGAACCCGACGCCCGGTGCCCCGGCCGTGACGAGGCCATGCGCAGGGCGGTCCATCGCTCCGTACGCGAAGACCTGCCCGAAGCCGTCGTCACACCCGGTCGGCCGGTCGACTACCCGGAAGGTTCCCCTCAGAGGCACTGCCTCGCCACCGGCCACCCCGTCCTCAACGCCGTCCTGGACCTCTCCAGCCCATGGCTGCTTCAGGACAGCGTGCGCAGCGGCCGCCTGCGCACCCTCGGTGTCCATTCACACCTGGTCGTTCCGTTGCGCGCGCGAGGGATCACCATGGGGGTGGCCACCCTCATGCGTTGGCGTACCCCGGAAGCCTTCGCGTCCGACGACCTGCTGCTCGTCGAGGAGCTCGCCGCACGCGCCGCCGTCTGCATCGACAACGCGCGCCGCTACACCCGCGAGCACCTGTCCGCGCTCACCCTGCAGCGCAGCCTCCTCCCGCACGAACTGCAGGCCCACCTGGCCGTCGAGGCCGCGTACCGCTACCTGCCTGCCGACACCGAGGCGGGGGTCGGCGGCGACTGGTTCGATGTCCTGCCCCTGGCCTGCGCCCGGGTGGGACTGGTCGTCGGAGACGTCATCGGCCACGGCCTCCACGCGGCGGCGACCATGGGACGGCTCCGTACCGCCGTCCACACTCTCGCCGACATCGACCTGCCACCCGACGAGCTGCTCTCGCACCTCGACGACCTCGTCCAGCGCCTGGCCGAAGAGGCCGACGCGGCACACCCCACAGGAGTCGAGGGCGTGGTCGGCGCCAGCTGCCTGTACTGCATCTACGATCCCGTCACGCGCCGCGCCACCGTCGCCCGCGCCGGCCACCCGCCGCCCGCCCTCGCCCACCCGGACAAGGCGGTGGAGTTCCCCGACATCCCCGTGGGTCCCCCGCTGGGTATCGGGGGCCTGCCGTTCGAGTCGGCCGAGGTGGACGTCCCGGACGGCTGTGTCCTTGCCCTGTACACGGACGGCCTGTTCACGGCAGCCGACGGTGACGCGGACACCGGACTGGAACGCATCAGCTTCGCTCTCGCCCACCCCGACCGGCCTCTGGAGGAAATCTGCGACACCATCGAGCAGGCCCTGTTGCCGGAACGCTCACCGGACGACGTCGCCTTCCTCGTCGCGCGACCCCGCCCGATCGCCGCCGAGAACGTCGGCACCTTGAGCCTCCCGTTCGATCCCGCCTCGGTGGGGCAGGCCCGCAAGGTGACCAGCGACTGCCTGGCGCGGTGGCGGCTGGAGGATCTGTCGTTCTCCGCGGAGCTGATCGTCAGCGAACTGGTCACCAACGCCATCCGGCACGCCCAGGCCCCCATCGAGCTTCGCCTGATCCGCACCGAGAACAAACTCATATGCGCCGTCTCCGACCACAGCAGCACCACTCCGCACATGCGACGGGCCAGGCTGGGTGACGAAGGAGGCAGAGGACTGTTCCTCGTCGCCCAGTTCGCCCTGCGCTGGGGCACCCGCTCCACCGAGGACGGCAAGGTCATCTGGGCGGAACTCTCCCTGCCCGGGCCGGGCAACGGTCCCCCTGACCCGTGACGCGCGCAGGAAGCCGAACGGCGTGCGTGCCGACGTGCCCACACCTGGCGCGTGGTCGGAGGGCCGATGTCGGCACGGCGATACGGGTTGTGAGCCTCGCTGCTGACCCGCCTCCGCCGGTGGTCGGCAGACGCCGGCATCGAGCGGATGCCTGAAGACCTCGGGGTGTCCGGGTCATCCGCAGGACAGCAAGCCGGCCTTCTGCTTGGCGTTCAGAACGCGATGGACGCTTGCATCCACCTGCGCGCGGAAGGTCGCGCTCTGTGTCATGCGACCCTGCACTGCCTGGGTCATGGCCGGGATCAGCTTCGGTTCGACCGTGAGGACCAAGTCACCGCCGGCAGACAAGAACTTCACCGCCCGGTCGCCCGCGGGCACGGCCTTCACCGCCACCGCGTTGCCGAGATCGTCCGATACGACCACGCCCTTGAAGCCCAGAGTCTTGCGCAGCAGGCCCTGAATCACCGTCGACGAGAACGCGGCCCGGTGAGTCGGGTCGATCTTGCTGTAGGTGGCGGACGAGATCATGACGAACGGCGCTCCGGCTTTGATCCCGGACTCGAACGTGGTGATGCTCGCGCTTTCGCTCGTCGTCACGGTGTCCACGACGTTGGCTGTGGTGTCGGTGTTGTCCCGTACGTAGCCGAGCCCCGGAAAGTGCTTGAGCGTGGCCATCACTCCGGACTGGGCGGAGCCCGCAAGAAACGCGTCACTGTGGGGGGCCACGGTCGCAGCGGTGTGTCCGAACTCGCGGTCGTACCGGCCGATCGGAGCGTTGGCCCTGCCCAGGCTTTCGGGCACGACATCCGCAACGGGGGCCAGGTTCAGATTCACACCGGCTGCCCTGAGCTCCTTGGCCCATACGGCGGCTTCGTCACGCAACTTCGACGTCGTCCAGCTTCCCTGCGTCAAGGCGCTCGGGATGGTCGAGAATCCGGGCCCGCTCAGCACCTGCACCTGTCCACCCTCCTGGTCCGTCGACACCAGAAGGCCCACACGGTGCCCTGCCGCGCTGTCAGCCTTGGCCTGCAGACCCTGGACGAGGGTGTTGGTCGCCGTGGTTCCGGCACTGCTCCGGCCGGCCAGGAACACCGAGCCGACGTGGTACTTGCGCATGAGCTCGATGCGCGTGCTGTCCGGCGCGGACGGCGTCACCGATCCCATGAAGAGCTGACCGACACGCTGCGGCACCGTCATCGCCCTGAAGGTCCTGTCGGCACACGTGTTCGCCGCGAGGTTCTTGGGCGTCCCGGACGGGTCGATGATGGCGGCCTGCGAGATCTGCACGCCTGCCACTCCCGCCACCGCGAGCGACAGCGCCAGCGAGGACGCGAACCAGACGGGACGCTTGATGCCGAAGGGGTGGGCGGGCGACCGGTGCAATGCCATGAAGAGACTCCGAGTGTGCCTGCGACGGGCCGCTCGGATTCTGAGCGGGTGGTCAGTTGCCGAACTCATGATATCAACGCGCGGGGACTGAACCCTCAGGCCGATGCCGTCGGCAGGAGCACGGTCCGGGAGTCGCCTGAACCGAGTCACTCACCAGGCGTCAACCACATTGCAGGTCTGCGCTGTTGAGTGTCCGCATGGTAGCTTCACTGCGCCGTGCACCACTACGAGCTCTGGAGGTGAGACCGATCAACGCTGTGACAGGTCGGGACTCCCTCACTCGCATGGTCCAGGGAGTGCCCGCAGAAGGCATCCCGAAAGGCCAGAATGGCTATGCGCTTCGGCACTGCGACGTCGGTTGACGGCGTCCGCGAACAACACTTCACCCTCGGCGAGATACCCGGTGTGCTCTGGACCCCGGAAGCCGCCGTCGGCACTCGGCCCCTCATCCTGATGGGACACGGCGGCGGCCGGCACAAGAAGGCTCCTGAGATCCTGGCTCTGGCCTACCCCTTGGTGGCCGCATACGGATTCGCGGTGGTGGCCGTCGACGTGCCCGGCCACGGTGACCGGCCCACTGACGAGAACTACGACCGGATCGCGACCGAAAACCAGGCGCGTGTGGCGGCCGGCGAGGAGCTGGCCCCGTTGATGGCCGCCTTCCAGGCACTCGTGGCACGCCGGACCGTCCCGGAATGGCAGACGGTTCTGGATGCGGTTCAGCGACTCGACCACGTCGGCACCGGTCCCGTGGGCTATTGGGGTGTGTCGCTGGGGTGTGGACTCGGCGTACCGTTCGTCGCCGCCGAATCCCGGGTGCGCGCCGCGGTACTGGGACTCGGCGGAGCGCTTGCAGCAGGCGAGCCTGCCGGGCGCATCACCGTTCCCGTGCGGTTCCTGCTGCAGTGGGACGATGAGCGGGTGCCGCGAGACCAAGGCCTGGCGCTGTTCGACGCCTTGGCCTCGGCCGAGAAGACACTGCACGCCAACCCGGGCAAGCACGGCGAGGTTCCGGCCCACGAGCTGGGGAGCACCCTTCAGTTCTTTGCCCGGCATCTCGGCTGACACCATCGACCGCAGTCGATGACGTGCCGATCGGGACCACGATCCCGATCGGCACGTGAATCTCCTCAGGCTTTGCGCTCCGCTGCGCGCTTTCGCGCCTCCTCGAGCGCGGCTCCCCATCGCCGGTTGACGTCATCGGGCCGCTGGTGCCCGCATTCGACGAGACGGCCCGCCTGGTCGACGACTTCCGCGTAGCAGTCACCGGCCTCGATCCAGACGGCGACATTCTCGATTCCTGCCGACCGGTCGTCGTCGTCCACCCAGAAGACCACGGAGAACGCCAACTCGTCACCGCTGTAGTCAGATCGGACTCGGAACGTCTCGTCAGGCCTGAGCCATCGATCCTCACCGAGTGGCTCGAGCCACATCGTGAGCCACCCTTTTGAATCGTTGCGGATCTCCATGACAGCCATGTCGGCACCCTAAAGGGTGTTGCACAACGCGGACTGATCTCTCCGAAGGGGCTTTGAAGCCCCTGTAAGGACGGCGGAAAACGGTGCACATCCGGGCGGTTGACCTTGCTGCGAGTGGCCGGATCTGAGCGTGATCACTGTTGTGCAACACCCTTTAAGGCTTGTCCCGCATCAGCGCGTGCGTCGAGGCGCGGTGGCATACGAGGCCCCGGTGAAGCGTCGGCTAACGGCTACTCGGCTCGCAGTTCCGCAACCACTCCCCCTCGGCGTCGCCTTCACGGCGTCCGGCACGCTCGTACTGTTCGATCATTGTTCGCGCCTTGTACGCCTTTTCCGTGTGTCATGGCAGACGGTCGTGAACGCGGCGGGTGCAATCCCATGTTTGGGTGCGATGCTGGGTGTTCACTTCCTTCTCACTCTGGGTTGCACGCCCGGCGGCCCGAGATGACAACGTTGTCATACCGATGGAGCCGAACCGAGCGTGCGTAGAGCAACGCTGGAGAGGTTCCGTGCCCATCAGATCCCATCCCCCCTTCCCCCGCGTGATCCCTCCGAGAGCCGCCGTCCGGCGTCGCCGGCCAGTGCGCGCGGCCGTCGCGGCGCTGCTCACCGGGGCGCTCGGCGTCGCCGCGCTGGCGGGTGGCGGCGCGGCCGTGGCAGTGCCCGTCGCCGCCACGGCCACGGGGTCCGGCGGGACGGACTACACGAGACTTGTCGACCCGTTCGTGTCGACCGCAGGCGATGACGGCAACGACCTGCCGGGCGCTCAGGCCCCCCACGGACTGGCCAAGGTCAACCCGCTGACCACGCCGGACCGCAATCACACCGGGTACGACTACAACGAGGACCACATCGCCGGGTTCACCGCGACGAACCTCGACGGTGTCGGCGGCTCGGGAGGCGGTGGCGACCTGCTCGTCGTCCCGACCTCCGTGCAGTACGACAACCGGCCCGCCCCCAGCACGTACGCCCACGCGTACAGCCACGACGACGAGACCGCGACGCCCGGCTCCTACCAGGTGGGCCTCGGCGCGATCTCCGGAACCGCGTCGTCGGTGAAGCAGGACTCCGGCACCATCAAGGCCGAGATGACCGCGACGACCCGCACGGCGCTGCAGCGGTACAGCTTCCCCGCCGGGTCGAACCCCGAGCTCGTCCTCGACCTCGCGAACAACTTCACCAGCCGCACCCGCTCGACCATGAAGACGACGACGCTCCCGGACGGGACCACGTCGATCAGCGGGCTCGTCGCGGGGTCGTTCAACGGCGCCTCGTACAAGCTGTACTACGACGCCACCACGAACGTCCCCGTCACCTCCCTGAAGAGCTGGGGCGGCGACGGCAAGCTGAGCGGGGCGACCACGCAGGACGGGTCCGACACCGGCGCCGTCCTCGGGTTCGACAAGTCCCACGGGGACGACATCGAACTGCGCATCACGCTGTCGCCGATCAGCGCGGAACAGGCCGCGACCGACCAGCAGAGCGAGGTGGGCAGCCTCTCCTTCGACCAGGCGCGCGCGCAGACGAAGGCGGAGTGGAACAGCGCGCTGGGCGCCGTCGACGTGCGCTCCTCGGCGAAGTCCGACCCCGGGTCGACGCTCACCAAGGAGTTCTACACACACCTGTACCGCATGTACGCACTGCCGGTGAACGCCACCAGCACCAGCGGTACGTACCGCGGCGCCGACGGAGCGGTGCACAAGGCGAACGGCTTCACGTACTACGACGGCTGGTCCACCTGGGACGACTTCCGCAAGTACTCCGTCGAGGCGTACATCGACCCGGCCACCTACCGGGACATGATCCAGTCGCTGATCGTGCTCTTCGCCGATACGCGCACCTCGGGCAAGAGCCTCGGCAGCCTCACCCACTCGGTCCCGACCGTGCGCTGGGAGCGCTCGGCCGTGCTGGTCGCCGACGCGCTGTCGAAAGGCTTCAAGAACTTCGACCGGCTCGACGAGGCGTACCCGGCGCTGCTGTCGTACTCCGGGTACTACACGGGAGCGCAGCTGCGGCAGGGATACGTCACAGGGGATCCCGGTACGACCGTCCAGCGCGGCTACGACCAGTGGGCGCTGTCCGTCGTGGCCGACGCGCTCGGCAAGGACGCGGACGCGAAGAAGCTGCGTACCCAGTCGACCATGGCGATCGACAACCTCGTGAAGTCAGGTGCCTGGACCGCGTCCGACGGCACCAAGGTCGGTCTGCTCACCCCGCGCGCGGCGAACGGCGACTGGCAGAGCGCCGACTACGAGAAGTTCGAGGCGGCCGGCCTCTACCAGGGCACGCTGTGGCAGTACCACTGGTACGACGCGTACGACATGGGCGGCCTCATCAAGGCCATGGGCGGCGAGAAGGCCGGCAAGGCCGCGGTCAAGCACATGTTCGGCGAGGACTCGACCGTCGACGACGGCTCGACCATGCTGCACTCCAACGCGAACGAGATCGACCTCCAGGCCCCCTACCTCTTCAACTACGTCGGTGAGCCGAGCCTGACGCAGAAGTGGGTGCGCGCCATCTACACCGGCACGACCTGGAACCGCTACATCGCGACGGGCTCGACGAACGAAGCCCCCAGCTCCGGCGGCCAGTTCACCCCGCCGGTCAGGACTCAGGTCTACAAGCTCTCCCCGAACGGCTTCCTGCCGACCATGGACAACGACGCCGGCACCATGTCGACCATGTTCGTCGGCGCCGCCCTGGGCCTGTTCCCGGTGACCGCCGGATCCAGCCAGTTCCAGATCGGCAGCCCGTTCTTCGACTCGACGACGATCACCTACGCCAACGGCTCCCGGTTCACGGTGAAGGCCGACGGCGTGTCGCCGAGCGACTACTACGTGCAGAGCGCGACCCTCAACGGCAAGCGGTTCGACAACACGTGGCTGGACTACTCGCAGATCATCTCCGGCGGAACCCTGGACTTCACCATGGGTTCCAAGCCCTCCCAGTGGGGCGCCCACACCGAGCCCGCGTACTCGCTCGACACCGACTCCGGCGACACAGGTGACGGCGGAACGGGAACGGGCAAGGGCGACACCATCGTCTCCGCCCGTCCGGGCACCGTCGACACCGACGGAGACGGCACCGTCGACGGCGCCGTGAAGCTCACCCTGTCCGGCCCGGCGTCGTTCGCCGCCCGCAAGGGAACCAGCCTGACCAGGACCGGAGCGGCGACCGTGACCGGCCTGCCGGGCGGTGTCACGGCGGACCTCCGTGTCACCGGCTCGCGCACGGCGACGCTGTCACTCACCGGCGCCACGCAGGTCGACGCGCACATCGGCATCACGTTCCACGACGAGTCCTTCGCCCACGGCGTTCCGGCCTCGACGGTACGTGGCACCGGGATATCCCCGACCGACCCGCTCGTCGTCTCCGCCGCCGCGGTGCACCGCAAGGCCCTTCGCGCACGCGTCGACGAGGCGGTGCTGGTGCGCAGCGGCAACTACTCCGACGGCTCCTGGACGCTGTTCCGTTCGGCGCTCGAACGCGCGCGGACCGTCCTCGCGGACACCGACTCCGCGACGGGCACGATCATGGCCGCGGACGACGCACTCCAGTCGGCCATCGACACGCTCACCATCGACGAGGGCGGCTACGCCGTCCTGCAGGCCGAGTCCCCCGACCAGAAGGAAGGCCCCAGCCTCACCAGCGAGAAGAACAACTCGGACGGCAATCTCGGTGGTGTCACCGAGGGTTCGTGGGAGCGGTTCACCAAACTGGACTTCGGCGGAGTCGCCCCGCGGACCGTCTCGGTCCGCTACGCGAACTCGCAGGCGACCGACGCGAAGCCGAGCAGTGTCGACATCCACGCCGGTGCTGCCGACGGGCCCCTCGTCGCCACCGTCCAGCTTCCCGGAACCGGCGGCTGGCAGTACTACAGCACGGTGCAGGCGGCCGTCACCGACCCGGACGCTCTGATGGACGCCTCCAGTGCCACGTTCGTGTTCCACGCCCCGGCCGGCCAGCAGTGGGTGTCGAACTTCGACTGGTACCAGTTCTCGCCGTACGACGTCTCCACGTCCCCCGCGACCACGCTCGCCACACTGACCGCGGTCAACAGCACCACGACCGGCGGTGGTTCGGCCCCGCTCAACCTCTCGAACGGCATCTTCGAGAACGTGACGAACGGCGCGTGGGCCGAATGGAAGGACACCGACCTGCGCGACGGCGCCGACACCGTCACCGTCCGCTATGACAAACCTCAGTCGCGCGCGGCGTCGGACTCGCACATCGAACTGCATCTCGGTTCGAAGGACGGCCCGAAGACCGTGAACGTCCCCCTCGACTACAGCGGTTCGGGCTGGGGAACCATCGCCACCACGAGCATCCACCTCGATCCGAGCGTCTTCACCGGCGTCCAGGACGTATACGCCGACTTCGTCTCCAGCACGCAGTCGTCCTCCCAGCCCTACGTGGGGAACATCTACTCTCTGACCCTGACGCAGGACACCGACGCCCCCGTCGGCTTCGACGCCACCGCGTTCCGCTCGAACAGCGGCGGCGGGCTCAAGAGCGAGCCGGTCGGCTGGACCGGCGCGGGCTCCACCACCGACCTCGGCGGCACCTACAACGGAGCCTGGCTCAACTACGGGGACATCGACTTCGGCAGCTCCTCGAAGAGCACCGTCACGATCACCTACGTCAACAACTCCGCCCGTTGCGGCACCGGTTCCGCCGTCGAGCTGTACCTCGACTCCTTCGACACGGCCGACCCCGGCACGCCGTACGCGACCGTGCCGCTGCCGGTCACGGGAGCCGCGTGGTCGTCCGGAGGGACGACGAGCCTGACGCTGCCCAAGGCGATCACCGGCACGCACACCGTCCACCTGCGGCTGACGACGAACCCGGACTCCTCGCACCCGTACGTCGCGAACCTGGGCCGGATCACCTTCAACCACGTCGAGACGCCCGCCGTCACGGACAAGTCAGCCCTGCGCAAGGCGATCGAGCGGTACGAGGGGCTCTCCGCCGAAGCGGCACGCTACGACACGATCGACTTCGGTGTGTACCGGCGCGAACTCGCCGCCGCACGCACCCTCGTCGACGCCGACGGCACGACCCAGCTCGAAGTCGACACCCGGAGCCGCAGCCTCACCCTCGCCGCCAAGCAGCTGATCCCGTTGCCGAGGCTGCGACTGGAGGACCTGGTCACGACCGCGTCGGCCCTCGAGGACGCGCGCTACACGGACGCGTCGTGGCAGGCGTTCACCAAGGCACTCGCCGAGGCGAAGACCGCGCTGGTGAACGACACGGCCACGGACGCGAGCCTTGCGGCACGGTACGACGCGCTCCAGCACGCCCTGTCCGCACTCACCACGAAGCCCAAGACGGTGCCCGCCGCGCCTGACGCGGTGTCGGCGACCTCGTCCGGCACGAGCGTGACCGTCGCCTGGTCGGCGCCCAAGGACACCGGCGGCTCCCCGCTCACCGGCTACAGGGTCACCCTGGACGACGGCCACCAGGTCGAGATCCGCGACCCGAACAGCCGGAGCACGACGTTCACCTGGCTGCGGACGGGCAAGCCGTACACGGCGCGCGTCCGTGCGGTGAACTCCGTCGGCACCTCGCAGCCGAGCGCGGCCACCGCACCCGTGGTGACCGACGGCGGCAAGCCGCAGAAGCCCACGGTCACAGGTGTGATCACCGCCGGCAAACTGGTCCGTGTGACCTGGCGCCCGGCCGGCGACGGCGGGTTCCCGATCATCGGCTACACCGTCGCCCTCAGCGACGGCACCACGACACACGTCTCCGCCACGACCCACACGGCGCTGCTCGCGGCCGCAGGCAAGGCGAAGGCGCACACCGCGACCGTCACCGCGCTCACCCTGGCCGGAAACTCGGACGACTCCCCCGCGGCCACGTCGGCGCACACCTCCGCCGCAACCGCCTCGGCGGACGCCTCCGACCCGACGTACGTGCCGTCCCCCTTCCCGGACGACACACTGAACGCGACCTATGCGTCGGACAAGTGGCCGGGGACCGGCGACGGGACCGACTACTTCTACGACCTGCTCAACGGCTTCGACGACCTCGACTCCGACATCCTGGGCGCCAACACCAAGGTGTCTCAGGGCACCCCGCTGACCGCTGAGAACGACCGGATCGCCGTACGCATCAACAACGCGGCGACGCAGAAGGAGGTCGACCGGGCCGAGGTCGACGCGACGAACAGCTCCACCGTCACGATGGCCGACGGCCTCGGCTCCCGGCTCGGCCAGATCTACAGCGATGCTCTGAAGGGCGGCCAACTACCGAAGACCAGCGCTCTGTTCTCCCGCGTCACGAAGAGCCTCGACAAGGGCGACGCGGCGAAGAACCACTACAGCTACCTGCGCCCGTATGTGCGACTCGGGTTCGTCGGCGACGGCGGCCACATCTACGAGTCGCAGGACGGCTCGTACGGAAGCCTCACCACCAGCGGCTCGTACCCGAGCGGCCACACCTACGGCGGCTACGAGGCAGGCACCATCCTTGCCACGCTCCTGCCGGAGCTCGCACCGTCGATCCTCGCGCGCACCTCGGAGTACGGGAACAACCGCATCGTCCTCGGGTTCCACTACCCGCTGGACGTCATGGGCGGCCGGATCTCCGGACAGGCGACCGTCGCGCACCGGTGGGCGGATCCCGAGTTCGCGGATCTGCTGATGCAGGCCCACACCGAGATGGAGAACGTCCTGCTCGCGCAGTGCGAGAAGCAGGGATACGGCGACACCCTAGAGGCCTGCGAGGGCGACGCCTACTCCGGCCTGAGCGAGGCGCAGGACGTCGACCTGTACACGCGGCGCCTGACCTACGGCTTCTCCCAGGTCGGGAAGGCCGGCCAGGCTCTTGAGGCGCCGTCGGACGCGGCGGCCCTGCTGCTGACGTCCTTCCCGGACCTCACCACAGAACAGCGCACCCAGATCCTGGAGCAGACCGCCACGGACTCCGGGTACCCGCTCGACCTCACCGGGGACGGCCGGGCGAGCTGGCAGCGGATCAACCTGGCGGCGGCGATGGCGGCCAAGGTGGCCGTGGGCGCCGACGGGTCGGTCACGGTGAAGAACTTCTCGGACGCCACCAAGGCCAGTGTCGCCGACGCCAAGTCGATCACTGTCGGAGGTGTCGCGATCGACGGGTTCGATCCGAACGTGTCCACGTACGTCGTCGACTGGCCGAAGAACAAGAAGATCCCGGCCGTCTCCGCCACACCGGCCCGGTCCGGCGCTCGGGTCGAGGTCACCGACGGCAGTTCGGTCCTCTCGTCGGCCGGCTCCCGGTTCACCACCCGCACCATCAAGGTGACCTCGGCCAACGGTTCGTTCACCAGGACCTACACGGTCGGGTTCCAGCCCACGGACCGCGACGACCGGCCGGTCGCGGCCGGAGGCAACGGCGGTGACCGCGACGCCGGCGCATCCAGTCTGTGGAACCCCGCAGGCAACGGAGCAGGCTCCGCCGACGGCACCGGACTCTGGTCGCCGGCGGCGGAGTGGGCGGAGCCCCTGAGAACCGACGGCGCCAACGGCACGCGGTGATCGCCGGACCAGCTGTGCGCCGTGGAGCGGCGCCAGGATCCTGCTGATCCTCGCGCGGCAACGCCGGTAGCGCTCGGCCCCTTTGGATGAACCACTGTGGTTCATCCAAAGGGGCCGTCGGCGTACTCTGACGTATCGAGGCCGTCATCGACACCTTCAAGAGCATGCTCAACCTGGAAAAGGCCAGCAACAGAGCGCCGGTCGGCAGGCTACCCAGCACCGCCCGACGCCTGCCGGCCCCGGCCGCCGCGAAGTATTGGGAGCCCTCGACAACTGTGGGTCAGCGGGCGGGTTCGAACAGTTCGATGAGGTTGCCGGCAGGGTCGGCGAGAAGGATCTGACGCCCACCGGGGCCCGAGACCGTATCGCTGCGGAAGGCGAGTCCGGCGCTACGCAGCCTTTCGATCTCGGTGTCGAGTTTGTCGACGATCAGGTGGATGCGGTTGCCCCCGGCGCCGAGGTCGCTGGGTGTGGCGCGGGCGCCGGAGCTGGCCGGGCCGGACAGCAGCAGCCGCAGCGGCCCGCGCGTCACGTCGGCGAATGCCGGGGCGGCGCTGGTGCGCAGAGTGAAACCCAGGTGGGTGGTGTAGAAGTCGACGGCCGCCTGGACGTCGTCGACGAGGTACCGGACGCCGGCAAACTGGTCGGGCGTGGTCACGGCTGAACCTCCTGTGGCGTGGGCATGAGCAGCGGCAGCAGGTAGCGGATACGGGTGTCGATCTCCGCTGCCGTGCGGACGAATGCGGGGTAGCCGACCGGGCCCGGGCCACTGGCTGCGGCGGGATCAGGAAGGCTCCAATGGACCAGTCGCGGCTGGCCGCCGAAGTCGGGACACACTTCGCGGACCTTGTCGCACAGGCTGATCACGTAATCGAATCGGCGGCCGACCAGAGTGTCCAGGTGCCGTGGATGCTGCCCCGAGATGTCGATGCCGTGCTGCTCCCGAAGGAGCTGGACGGCGACGGAATGGATGCGCGGTTTGGGGTGGCTGCCGGCGCTGGTCACCTCGACCCGACCGCCGGCGCGGTGATGAAGCAGCGCCTCGGCGATCGGTGAGCGGGCGCTGTTGCCCGTGCAGGCGAACAGGACAGCGGGGCGTCTCGACGCTTTGGTCAGCAAGGACGGCGGAGCGGGCGCGAAACCCAGCGCCGGGTGCAAGGCGCTACCTGCATCGGCGAGCGCGCGGGCGCACCGTGCCAGATCCAGGTGGTAGTAGCTGTCGCGGCCGTCGAAGCTGCTGCGGCGGGCGGCGACCAGCCCGCCGTCACGCAGGAGCCGCAGATGGTAGGAGACCAGGTTCTGCGGCTGGCCGACCCGCTCCACCAGCTCACGAACCCGGTAGTCACTCGCGGCCAGCTCGGACAGCAGCTGCCACCGGAGCGGGTGGGCGGCAAGGTGCACGAACGCCGGGGCGTCGGGACTCGAGGGCCTCACGAAGCCAAAATACATCAATCCGAATTGATGTACCTTGCTTTTGGGAGCCCGGCGCTCACCACTGGGAGACGGAGCCACGTCGTGAGTCGGATCGCGCAGGCGGCGTCACCTCAACTCCAGAGGCGGCTCGGCACTCCGGAACTCCAGCCCGCCATCGCGCGTCTACGCAGGCCTGCCTTCGAGGTCGAGAGTCCAGTTCTGGCTGACGAGGTCGTGACCGAAACTGCGGCCGGGTTCCTCGTCGGCGAGAGTGAAGCCGAAGTGCTCGTAGATCTTGCGCGCCGACACCAGGTTGCCAGTGGTCCACAGTGTCACCGTCCGGTACCCGGCCCCGCGGGCGAAGGCCAGGGACTCCGCGACGAGACGGGTGCCCAGCCCGAGGCCCCGGGCGGCCGGGGTGACGAGCAGGACCCGGAGCTTGGCCACCCCCGGCGAGTCGCCGGCGACCAGGAGCACGCAGCCCGCGCGTTCACCGTCGACCTCCGCGATCCACGCCCCCTCCGTGGCCGCGGAGTACCGTGCGGCGTAGTCGGCAACGATCGCGGCCACCAGGGCCTCGAACTCGCTGTTCCAGCCGAACTGCCGGTCGTAGATCTCGCCGTGGGCCATCACCACCCATCCAAGGTCGCCCGGACGGTCGGCACGGCGGATCACCACCTGCCGCTGGTCGACTCCCTCTGGCATCGCACACTCTCCGATTACATTGCATGACAATGAGCTACTGACACAACTGTGTCAGTAGCTCTAGGCTAGATCCATGCCCTCCGAAGCTGCAAACCCCTCCGCCCGCCACACCCAGCTACTCGAAGCCGCCTACGAGTTCGCGCTCACGCACGGCCTGACCTCCCTGTCGCTGCGCCCGCTGGCTGAGGCCATCGGCTCAAGTACGCGAGTCCTGATGTTCCTGTTCGGCAACAAGGACGGGCTCGTCAAGGCGTTGCTGGAGCGAGCTCGCACCGATGAGCTGGCACTCCTGGACGACCTCCGCCAGGCTGACCACCCAGTGGGCCTGGCGGCGGCGGCCAACCGTGTGTGGGCGTGGCTCGCCGCCGACGAGCATCGCGCACTCCTGCGACTGTGGGCCGAGGCCTACACGCGTTCCCTCGTAGAACCGGACGGCGCCTGGGCCGGGTTCGCCAGGGCCACCGTCGACGACTGGCTCGATGTTCTCGCCGCCTGCCAGGCGCAGCCGGACAGAGACAGTGAGGCTGGCACCGTCCGCCGCACCCTGGTCCTGGCGGTGCTGCGCGGAGCCCTGCTCGACCTTCTCGCCACGCACGACGAGCCCCGGGTGAGCGCCGCCGTCCGCCTGCAGTTGTCCCTCCTGGCGCACGACACCTGATCCAGGAAGATTTACCTGCCCGGCCGCCGGCACGCGCGCCGGCCTTCCTCCGAGGCCAGGTCCGGGAATGGCGGCTACCTTCCGCAAGGCACCAGACGCAGCGCCGCCGAGCACGACGACGGCCGACACGACATTCGTCTGGATGCCCGCATCCGAGGAGATGGAGCACCGCACTGCGTGGGCCCACGCAGAACGGACAGGCATCATGACGGGATGGCCGAGCTGATCGATCCGACCGTGCGCTTGCGAACGTCGTTCCTGGCTGCGGTGAGCGAGTTCAACGAAGATCACGACTACCCGACTCCGTGCTTCGTCGACGACGTTGATCCTACGGCTCTGACCGACACCGCGTCCTTCGCCGCCTATGTGACGCGCGTGCTGAGCGATCGTGACAAAGGAGTGCGGCGAGCGGACTGGTTCGTCCCCATGACGACGCTGTGGTGGGTCGAGGGTGACGAGATGCTGGGCAGGCTGGCCATACGCCACCGGCTGACTTCGGCTCTGGAGAAGGCCGGCGGCCACATCGGACACGACGTCCGGCCCAGCGCACGCCGTCAGGGGCACGCGACCGCGATGCGAGCCGCCGCCCTGCCCATCGCCCACTCGCTCGGCATCACGCAGGCCCTCTTGACCTGCGACGAGACGAACACCGCCTCCCAACGCGTGATCGAAACGAACGGCGGCCAGTTCATCGACAGGGTCGGCGACAAGCGCCGCTACTGGGTGCCGACGTCCTGATCCACCTCTGCCCGTACCTCCACCGACACCGGCCGGTGCTCCCAGATCAAACCGCCCTCCGGAGCCACTTCACGACGTCTGATCTTCACGAATCTTTCGTGAGCTGGGGGCAGTTGGAGCCGCCGTGGTGGGTCTGCCGAACATCGCCCGGGCCGGCACGCGCTGTTCGTCGCCGTCGACCACAACAACAGGGCGAGATCACCGGTTCGGGCCCGCTCGGTACGCTCTCGCGGCCCACGGCCGACGACGGCGTCCGCGAGGTCCCGTTGTGTGTAGTGTGCGGCAATGACGAGAAGCGCGCGGCTCGCGGAGCAGTTGGACTGGCACTGGCACAAGAACCTGCGGCCACGGCTGGACGGTCTCACCGACGAGGAGTACTTCTGGGAGCCGGTGCGCGGCTGCTGGAGCATCCGCCCGCGCGGCACGTCGGCCGCACCGATGTCGGAGGGTTCGGGGGAATGGACGCTGGACTTCGCGTCCCCTGGCCCGGTGCCGGCGCCGGTGACCACGATCGCCTGGCGGCTGGCACACCTCATCGTCTCGTGCCTGGGCTATCGGGTCGGATGGTACTTCGGCGGACAGGACATCGACTCCGAGACATTCGCTTACGCAGGAACCGCTGACGAGGCGCTGAAACAGCTCGATGAGATGTACGGGAGATGGAACGCGGGGGTCCGCGAGCTCTCGGACGCCGACCTGGAGAATCCGCCCCCGGTGGGTCCCGAGCGGTTTCCCATGGAGAACAGGGTCCTGCACGTCAACAGGGAGCTGATCCACCACGGCGCCGAGATTTCTCTGCTGCGCGACCTCTACCTCTGGCAGGACGGAGCCGGACCGCGCCGAACATGACTTTCCGGCAACCGGGGATCGATCTTCGGGAACCGACGTGGACTCCGTGACGCTCCGCGGCTGCGAGCTTCAGTGAAGCTCCGCCCGTCAGTCCCAAGGCGAAGGGGTCGCCATTGGCAGCCGAGGAAGGGCTGCGAACTGCCCTGCACGGCACGGATGTTAGCTTCTTTCCCGTGGCGGAACACCAGGACGAAACAAGGGCGGCCTACGACGGTGTCGTCGAGCTCTACGCGTCGATGTTCGCCGACCGGCTGGAGACTCAGCCGTTCGCGCGGGCCATGGTCGGCACCTTCGCCGAATTGGTGCGCGAGACGGGGAACCTGCGGACAGCCGACCTCGGGTGCGGGCCCGGACATCTGACGGCCATGCTGCACGACTTGGGGCTGGACGCCTTCGGGCTCGACCTCTCCCCCGCCATGGTCGACCACGCTCGGCGGGCCCATCCCGCGCTGCGGTTCGACGAGGCGCGAATGGAGTCCCTGCCGATCGAGGACCGTGCGCTCGGCGGAGTGCTGACCCGCTACTCGATGATCCATACGCCGCCCGGCGAACTCCCCGCACTGCTCGCCGAGCAGGTGCGTGTCCTGGCACCAGGGGGCCTGCTCCTGGTCTCACTCTTCGGGACCGAGGGACCGGAGCCGGTCCGCTTCGACCACAAGGTGGCGCCCGCCTACAGCTGGCCGGTGGACCGGTTCACCGAGTTGGTGGCCGGGGCCGGGCTCGTCACGGTGGCTCGACTGCTCCACGACCCGGCCTCGGAGCGGGGCTTCCTCGACACCCACGTGCTGGCCCGCCGCCCATAGCCTGGGACGAGCTCACGGTGGACCATCCGCAGGCATGAAGATCGTCTGAAATCACGCGCCGACCGGATGCACTCGCGTGATGCGTTCGTGCGTCACGCGATAGATTATGGGTGACACGAGAGAAGAGCTCGCATGGACTCCCGCATCCCGCGGCTGCGACGCAAGCTGGCACGCATCCCCTACACGCCCGGCCGAAGCCACTCCTTCGGCGAGGAGCGGCACGAATTTCGTCTCGGCCCCCGCCTGCCCGAAGACCGGGCGAACGCCTTTGAGGCCGAGCATGACGTGGAACTCCCAAAGCCCTATCGAGACTTCCTCACGAACGTGGGCGGCAGCGGTGCATCTCCGTACTACGGACTGATCCCGCTGGAGGAGTGCGCACTCTTCACGATGAACCCCAACGCTGCCGGCACCGGCCCAAGAGGATTCAACCGGGCCTACCGTCCCACACGCGACGGTCACCTCTTCCTGCACGTCATCGAACCTGGCTGCAGCGATCTCGTCCTGGTAGGCGTGACCGGCCCTCTCACCGGGCGCATGCTCATCGGCAACTCCGACGGCTTCTGGGGCCCGAATGTCTCCTCGGCCCCGGACTTCCTCGCCTGGTACGAACGCTGGCTGAACCACATGGCCGCCGGAATGGACAACCGAGCCCTGCAACTGACCTCACCGACACTTCACGCTCATCCGCATCGCTACCGTCTCGCTCCGAAGCTCTGACCACCGCCGCCCCTACCAGGCCCGTGCCGGACGAAGGAAAGGGCGGCGGCAGGCTCGGGTACGTCGCCCCAGCGGGCAACCGTTGGAATCTCTCGCTTTAGGCGGGGGAGGAAGTCAAGGGACTGGCAGAAGTACCAGAACGTCGTGCAGTCGTCCCCATCTGTCGGCTCGTAGAAGCCGGGGGAGCGAAGGATCTGTGTCACCGTCTCCTGCTTGTTAAACCGGGGAATGGGCCGCGGATCGGTCCACAGCAGGCGAGGAGGAAGCATTCGCTCATTGAGCCTTTGCCAACCTCACTTTGAGCAGGTCAGGTGGAGGGTGAGGACTGCTTGGACGTGGCTGGTGATTCGGGTGGTGCTGCAGCGGAGTTTCCGCAGCATGCGCCAGTTCTTCAAGGTCGCCATGGCCTGCTCACCGAGGGCCCGGATGCGGGCGTGCGCGGCATTGACCGCGCGTTGACCTGTCGAGAGCCGCTCCCACCGGCCGCGGAAGGGCACCCGCACGGTGCCGCCCGTGCCCTGGTACCCCTTGTCCGCCCAGCACGCCAGGCCCGCCTCGGTGAGGGCGTCGATGATGCCGTGGGTTCGGGCGGCCTTGATGTCGTGCACGGCGCCGGGCAGGGCGGGCGAGGCCCACAGTAGTTTCCCGTGTGGATCGGCGATGACCTGCACATTCATGCCGTGCTTCTTATGTTTGCCGGAATAGAAGGGCCGGTCGGCGGCGATCCGGTCGATCGGCAGCAGCGTGCCGTCCAGGATCACAAACGCCTTTGCCGAGGCGGCCGTCACCGCCGTGGCGAGGTCAGGTGCCCGCACCGCGAGCAGATCGACGGCTTCCGTGATGTACCGGTACACAGTGCTCACGCCCACCTCGAACCCGGCCGCGAGCTGTGCGTAGGTGTGCCCCAGGCGCAGGTGCGCCAGCACCAGTAGCGCCTGGCGGCCCGCGGACAGCCGACGCCACCGAGTCCCGCATGCCGTCCGATGCGCGGCCAACCGGTCGGTCAGGAACCGCAGATGCCGGGTGGACAGGTCGAGGGCAGACGGGTAGACAAGCACACGAAGCTCCTGGCGGCACGGGCGATCTTGGTCGTGAACCCGTCTACCAGGAGCTTCATCGCGTGCGCAGGCCAACCCGCGGACTGATCAGCCAGGTTGGCGGCCGACTTCATTGTTTGGGGCTCTGCATAGGCTGTGCGCATGGATGTGACGGGGTGTCTTGGGTGTGACCTTCTGACCGGGCGCCGGGAGTTGCCCGGGGGTGTCCTGCACGAAACCTCTGCCTGGGTGGTGAACCACGTCGTCGGCCCGATGAATATCGGCACCTTGATCGTCGGTCCGCGGGACCACATCGTGGCCATCGCGGAACTCGACGACACGGCAGCGGCGGAACTCGGCCCCTTGCTGCGCGATACCGCTCGTGTCGTGGAGACGTTGTGCCGGCCCGAGCAGACCTACGTCTGCATGTGGTCACACGGCCGCAACGCACGCAAGCACCTGCACATCGCGGTCCAGCCGGTGACCGCGGAGGTGCGGGCCCGCTACGGCGGGCTGCGCTCCGAGCAGCTCCAGGCCCGGATGCTTGCGGATGGTGACGAGCCGGACGTCACGGAGGTCGAGCAGTTCTGCGAGCGGGCTCGCGACCTGTTCCGAGCGATCACCGACAGCAGCACCGAAGACCGCAGCTGATCACCGGTGCCAGACCGACATCGCGGCGCAGTCGGGTGAACGCATGTGCGGAAGCGCTGCAGTCTTCCCCGTCACGCACCCTCAACGTGAGGTTGAAAAAGGCTCATTGTGCCTCCAGGACGTGTTCAGGACGCCTCCGACGCCGCGATCACGGCAAGCGGGCCTGGCGTGACGTCTCCACTGCGCTCGCGCCCCTCCTCAATCGTCCAGATGACGGCGGCAGCGAGCTCGCGCCCACCGAGTGCGCCGCGATCTTACTCAGGGTGGAGGCGATCACCGAGCAATGGCAAACAGACATTGGCGACCCGCGCCTCGAACAGCGCCTCGATGACACCCGACAACTGACGGTCGTCCTACGACTCTGCGTCGAAAGGGGGGTTGACCTTCTCTTTCTGTGACATCCAGCAGACCGGCGGTGAGGCCAACGACCACCTCGACAGTGGTGTCGGCACCAACTCCAATGACAGCGGGCCCGGATGCAACACCTGCACCAACCCCTCGACCGGCCTCGGCTGCTGACGGCCGGCAAAGTCCCCCGAGGGGACCTCGCGGCCGACCTGCCGAGATGCGCAAGGCCGCCTAGGAGACGGCAGGACTGCGACGCTCGATCAGCACGACGTCGCGCCATACGCCGTGGTGCTTGCCGATGCGTTCGCGCGTTCCGATGACGCGGAATCCGGCCTTCTGGTGGAGGGCCAGGCTACTGGTGTTCTCGGGGAAGATGCCGGACTGGATGGTCCAGATGCCCGCTGCCTCGGTCGATGCGATCAAGGCGCTCAGCAGGGCTGAGCCGATGCCGCGGCCACGGGCATCGGGATGGACGTACACCGAGTGTTCGACCACTCCGGCATACGCGCACCGGTCGGACACCGGGACCGCGGCGACCCAGCCCAGGCATCTGCCCGATTCGTCGAGCGCGACGTGTCGATGTTCAGGCAGCTTGGCGGCCTCGAACTCTTCCCAGGTGGGCGCCGAGGTCTCGAAGGTGGCGTTGCCTTCCTCGATACCGAGCCGATGGATCGCGAGTACCTGATCAGCGTGCTCGGGGCCCATGGCGACGATGCGGACGCCGGCCGACGCCGTCACACCAGACCCGCCGGGCTGATCTCGTCGAGCAGGCCCCGAATGCGCTTCTCGATCTCGTCGCGGATCGGTCGGACCGCGTCGACGCCCTGTCCGGCCGGGTCGGGGAGCTCCCAGTCGAGGTAGCGCTTGCCCGGGAAGACGGGGCAGGTGTCGCCGCAGCCCATGGTGATCACAACATCGGACGCCTGAACGGCCTCGGTGGTCAGCACCTTGGGTATTTCGGCCGAGATGTCGATACCCGCCTCCGACATGGCCTCGACGACGGCCGGGTTGACGGTGTCGGCGGGAGCGGAACCGGCCGAGCGCGCCTGGACGCGGTCGCCGGAGAGGTGGGTCAGAAAGGCGGCGGCCATCTGCGAGCGTCCGGCGTTGTGGACGCAGACGAACAGCACGGACGGACGCTCGGCGGGAGTGGTCATGGCGGTTGTCCTTCTGGGAGGGGCGGTTCAGGGGTGGGTGGGTGCGGCGAGTTCTGGTTCGTCCGCGGCAGGGATACGGGCGGTGCGTGCCGGTTCGGTACGCCCGAACAGCGCGACCACGAGTGCCAGGCCGAGCGCCGCACCGGTGATCTGTGCCGCGATGAACGGGCCGACCGAGGCGGGCGCGATGCCGGCGAACGTGTCGGTGAAGGCGCGGCCGATGGTGACGGCCGGGTTGGCGAAGGACGTGGAGGACGTGAACCAGTACGCCGCCCCGATGTAGGACGCCACAGCCACGGGGGCACCGTGGGCCCGACCGGTGCGACCGAGTCCGACGACGAGCAGGACGAGTCCGGCCGTTGCCACCAGTTCGCCCAGCCACAGGTGGCCGGCGGAGCGGTCGTGCGTGGACCAGTGCACCAGCGGTTCGGCGAACATGGCATCGGCGAGGATCGCCCCGCCGATCGCTCCGACGGTCTGAGCCGGCAGGTACGCGGCCACGTCACGGCCGTTCAGTCCGTCGCCGTCGCGTCGGTCGGTGAGCCAGGCCGCGAGCGTGACGACGGGGTTGAAGTGCGCACCGGAGACCGGCCCGAGGAGTGCGATCAGTACGCCGAGTCCGAGGACGGTGGCCAGCGAGTTGGCCAGCAGTCGCACGCCGATGTCCTGGGTCAGCTCGGTGGCCTGAATCCCGGAGCCGACCACCACCGCGACCAGCGCGGCCGAACCGACAGCCTCAGCAAGGGCCCGGCGTCCCAGCGAAGCGCTCACGCCTTGGCCTCCGCCGTCTGTGTGGTCGTCAGGAACGCGGAGAGCCGGTCGAGCGTGGCGGGCAGCACCCAGTAATAGACCCATGTGCCGCGACGCTCGCAGTCGATCAGGCCCGCCTGCCGAAGCAGTTTGAGGTGATGCGAGATCGTCGGCTGGGACAGGTCGAAGGCCGGGGTCAGGTCGCACACGCAGACCTCACCGCCCGCCCGTGAAGCGATCATGGACAGCAGCCGCAGGCGGGCCGGGTCGCCCATGGCCTTGAAGATCTTCGCCAGCTCGGCCGCCTGGTCCTCGTCGAGGGGCGCCGTCACCAGTCCAGGGCAGCAGGCGCCGGACCCGTCGTCCTGCCCGAGCACCACAAGTTCTTGCTTCGACATACTTCTATGTTGACGAATGTCGATCCAGGGCGCAAGCTCTGTATCGACAGACATCAATGCAAGCAGATGGGAGTCATGTCATGTCCCGTGCCCAGCTCGCCCTACGCGTCAGCGATCTCGAAGCGTCGATCGCCTTCTACTCGAAGCTCTTCGACACCGAACCGGCCAAGAGGCGCGAGGGCTACGCCAACTTCGCCATCGCCGAGCCCCCGCTCAAGCTCGTGCTGATCGAGGGCGAGCCCGGCGAGGAAACCCGTCTGGACCACCTCGGCGTCGAGGTCGAGTCCGTCCACCAGGTCGACGCCGCGACCACCCGGCTGAAGGATGCCGGCCTGGCCGCCTTCGAGGAGAAGGACACCTCCTGCTGCTACGCGCTCCAGGACAAGGTGTGGGTGCACGGCCCCGGCAAGGAGCCCTGGGAGGTGTACGTGGTCAAGGCCGACGCCGACACCCTGGGCAAGAGCGCCGTCCCCGACGCCACTGACGAGGGGTGCTGCACCAGCCAGGCCAAGGACCCGGCCCCCGCCGCAGCGGCATGCGGCTGCGATCGCGACTGACCGGCCGATCGCAAAGCGGGCGGCGGTGCTTGCGTCTCTTCCCCTCGGATATGTGAACGGGTCGGCCGAGGCCGTGATGATCACGTCGTCGCCTCACGGAGCCCGGTTCCGGATCTCCGCCCGCTGGTACCCTCTGCACGCGCTGACCAGCGCAGCCGCCCCGGAATCGATCCGGCGGCTCCGTTCTTCGAAAGAGTGACGTGATCAAGCGGGTGTACATGACCGCCGGAGTGGTTCTGGCGGCAGTCATAGCTTTGTCCGGATGCGGTGCCGAGAAGTCGGGCAAAGCGAAGTCCACCCCGCAGTCGGCGGCAACCGCAAAGTCCGGCGGCGCGGTCGGCTCCCCCAGCGCCGACTCTGGGGCGAACACCGGCGAGAGCGGCGGCACGCAGCCGACCGACCGTTCCACCCCCACGGCGTCCCCCTTCGTCACCGCCACCCGGCCTCTGAAGGACGGCACCGCCGTGCTCACACACTGCGCGGACTCGGACGACCCGTACACGACCGTCGAGGTCAGGAATCCGAACGCGCGCCAAGGCGTCTTCGGCGTGAAAATCAGCTACAAGGACGCGCACGGCTTCACCATGAGCGAGTCCTACGACGAGGTGACGGTGTCCGCGAAGAGCAAAGCGCCGGTCCGGGTGGCCGCTGCCGGCGCGGGACCCGTGGACGCCATCAGCCTCTGTGCGGTCAATCCACGGGCAACTGCCGTACGGTGACGGCCCACGGAGCTCACCTCGCCTGAAAACGGTCCGGGCGGCGCGTGCCAGTGGTGCGACTGCAACGCCCGTCTCGGCGGGATTGGCCAGCAGGTTCGACCGCCGGAACTCCTCGAGGCGGCCTTCACGAGCGGGCATGCCTCTTCCCGTCGAGGCCGACTGCGCTGGAGGTACCGCGCCGCCGCTGCTGTCGCCGGTCGTCGCGTTGATCAAGTCGGCCGAGGTGTCGCTCGCGACCGTGCGACCGCCCGCTCCACGGGACGCCGGCTGCGGGAACGTACAATTTGGATCCGAACGACATTCGAGGTCCGACATGCCCCCGCGGCATCAAGGAGTGTGCCCGTGCCCGGCCAACGATCGATCACGCAAGCCGAGAAGCTGGCGGAGGCCAAGCTCGGCGGTATCCCGATCCACCGTGAGCAGATGGCCGTCGTGGCCAACATCTACCGTGCCGCCGCCGCGGTCCGGCAGCACCTGGAGAACTCCGTGCTGCGCGGCGCGGATCTGACCTGGACGGCGTTCGTCGTCCTGTGGGTGGTCTGGGTGTGGGGCGAGTCCGAGACCCGGCACGTGGCGGAGGAGGCGGGGATCTCCAAGGGGACGCTCACCGGAGTGTCGCGGACCCTGGAGAAGCGCGGGCTCGTGCAGCGGGCCGCTCACCCCACCGACGGCAGGCTGGTGCTGCTCAGCCTCACCGACGAGGGTGAGGAACTGATGCAGCGGCTCTTCCCCGCGTTCAACCAGGAAGAGGCCTTCGTGGCCGCGCGGCTCAGCGACGACGAGTGCCGCGGGATCGCGCAGGCGCTGCGGCAGGTCGTGCTCCAGGTCGAGGAGAACGGGGAGGAGCGCCGTCTCTCCCTGCTCGACGGCGCCCCTCCGGCCCCGCGCCGCAGCGGACGCCGCGCACAGGGCTGAGCCGGACCGGGGCGGCCCCGGTCCGGCGACGGCTCGTACGAGCGACCCGGTTCAGCCCCGCTCGCCGGCGGCCCGCACGAGCGCGTCGAAGAGGCCCTGCTGGGCCGGGTCCTCGTGGGCGGTGTCCTCCGGGTGCCACTGCACCGCGGTGAACCATCCACGGGAGCCCGGCAGTTCGAGCCCTTCCACGGTTCCGTCGGCCGCGTGTGCGGTGACCGTGAGTCCCGCGCCGGTGCGGCTGATCCGCTGGTGGTGGTAGCAGGACGCCTCCACCTTCTCCGCGCCGGTCGCCCGCTCCAGCAGGGTGCCGCGCCGGATCGCCACCGGGTGCACGACGTGCCGGTGCTCGCTCTCCGGGCCGCCCATGTCCTGCTCCAGGGTGCCGCCGAGAGCGACGTCGACGACCTGGAGTCCGCGGCAGATCGCCAGCAGGGGCACGCCCGAGTCGATGGCCTGCCGGGCGAGTTCGAGGTCGAAGTCGTCCTGGAGGTCGTCGACGTCGTAGACGCTGTCGTGGGTGTCGGTGGCGCCGTAGCGGTGCGGGGCGAGGTCCCCGCCGCCGGGGAGCAGGAGGCCGTCGAAGCGGGCGAGACGTCCGGCCACGTCGCCGGGGGCGGGATGGATGCTCGCCGGTTCGCCGCCGGCCCGCCACACCGCCTCGATCAGCGCACGGGCGTTGACCTCGGCGGCGTAGCGCAGCGCGGAGGTGCCGGCGGCGAAGCGGGCGGGAATCGCGATCAAGGGGCGCGTGGACATGCTCGTACCGCTCACAGCTGGATCCAGGTGGTCTTCAGTTCGGTGTACTTCTCAAGCGCGTGTACGGACTTGTCGCGGCCGTTGCCGGACTGCTTCATGCCGCCGAAGGGGACCGTCAGGTCTCCCTCCTCGTAGCAGTTGACCCAGACCGTGCCGGCCTTCAGGGCCCGGGAGACCCGGTGGGCGGTGGACAGGTCCGAGGTCCACAGGCCGGCCGCGAGTCCGTACTCGGTGGCGTTGGCGAGGCGGACCGCCTCGTCCAGGTCGTCGAAGGTGAGGACGGACAGGACCGGGCCGAAGATCTCCTCGCGGGCCAGCCGCATGCCCGGGTCCACCTGGTCGAAGACGGTGGGCTGCAGGAAGCTTCCGCCGGTCTCGCCGGCCGTGCGGTCACCACCGGCGCGCAGGCGGGCACCCTCCGCCAGGCCGGTGCCGATGTGGCCGAGGACCCGCTCCAGATGGTGCTCGCCGACCATGGCGCCCATCTCGGTCGCCGGGTCGAGCGGGTCGCCGACCCTCAGCTCATGGGCCCGCCGCACGATCGCCTCGGTGACCTGTTCGGCGACCGTGGAGTGCACGAGCAGCCGGGAGGGGGCGGTGCACATCTCGCCCTGGTTGAAGAAGATGCCCCAGGCGGCGGTGGCGGCGGCCTTCTCCAGGTCCGGGGCGTCCGGCAGGACGATGTTCGGCGACTTGCCGCCGAGTTCGAGCCAGACCCGCTTGAGGTTGGAGTCGGCGGAGTAGTGCAGGAAGCGGCGGCCGACGGCGGTGGAGCCCGTGAAGGCCAGGACGTCCACGCCGGGATGGAGACCGAGGGCGCGCCCGGCCACCGGCCCGTCGCCGTTCACCACGTTCAGCACGCCCGGCGGCAGTCCGGCCTCGGTGGCGATCCGGCCGAGCAGCAGAGCCGACAGGGGTGAGTTCTCCGACGGCTTCAGTACGACGGTACAGCCCGCGGCGAGCGCCGGGGCTATCTTCCAGCCGGCCAGTGTCAGGGGGAAGTTCCACGGCACGACCGCACCGACGACGCCTGCCGGCTCCCGGGTGACCAGCGCGAGGGCGTCCGGGGCGGTGTGGGGCGACTCGTCGTGCACCTTGTCGGCGAGCTGTCCGTACCAGCGGAATGTGGTGATCACGGCCCGCAGTTCGATGTCGTACGCGTCCGCGATCGGCTTGCCCATCTCCAGGCTGACCGTCAACGCCAGCTCCGCGCGCCGCTCTTCGAGCAGATCGGCGATGCGCATCAGCGTCCTGCCGCGGTCGGCGGGTGCCAGCCGGGGCCAGGGCCCGGAGTCGAAGGCGCGACGGGCGGCGGCCACGGCCGCGTCGACCTCTTGTGCGCCCCCGTCGGCGACCTGGGTCAGCACCTGGCCGTCACGGGGCGAGACGGCGGCGAAGACGGCCCCTCCCCCGCTCTCGTCGGCGCCGTCGATGTGATGCAGGCCGGACAGGTCCAGTGCCTTGGCTCGGCGCAGCCACTCCTCGTGGGTGATGTCCAGCATGCGGAACCTCCAGAGAGTTTATTTGATTCCAAACGATATGGTGTGGGCAGAGCCATCACAAGAGTTCACGGACCGCTGCGGCGGATCCGCGAACCCCGGGAAGGAGCCCGCCGTGCGCGCACTCGTCATCCAGCACGACCATGTGACCGACCCCGGCCCGGTCGGGGCCCGGCTCGTGGAGCGCGGCTACGACCTGACCGTCGTGACGGTCGTGCCCGAACACCGCCACCACGCGCCCCAGGTGAGCTTCGACTTTCCCGCGGCCGACGGCTGGGACCTGATCGTGTCGCTCGGCGCCCCCTGGTCGGTCTACGACGAGGCGGCCGTCGGCCCGTGGATCGGCGGCGAACTGGCCCTGCTGCGCAAGGCCCACCACCTCGGCGTCCCGGTGCTCGGCGTCTGCTTCGGCGCCCAGGCGCTGACCACCGCGCTCGGAGGTTCGGTGGAGCCATCGCCGCGCGCGGAGATCGGCTGGGTCGAGGTCGGCACCGATGACCCCGCACTGGTCGGCCCCGGCCCCTGGTTCCAGTGGCACTACGACCGCTGCCTGTTGCCGCCCGGGGCAACGGAGCTGGCCCGCAACGCGGTGTGCGTACAGGCCTTCCGACTCGGACGCAGCCTGGGCGTGCAGTTCCATCCGGAGATCACCGCCACGACGGTGCGCCGGTATCTCGACAACGGCGGCACGGAGCAGTGCCTGCAGTACGGCGTGGACCCCGACGAACTGCTCGCCGTGACCGTGGAGCTGGAGCGGGCGGGCCGGGCGAACGCCCGCCGCCTGGTCGACGCGTTCCTCGACCGGGTGGCGGGCGCGGCTGCCGGGTGACGCGTTCCTCGCGGCCGAGTGGGCCGGTCCGAGCCCGACGAGCGGGAACCCGGACCGGCCGCACCGCGGGGAGGCAGTGGCCTGCTCAGGCGGCCTCGGCGGCCCGGGCGGACTCCACGGGCCTCCTGTTGCGCGTCACCTGGTCCGCGACGACACCGAGGACCAGCACCACCGGCACCATGAGGCCGAGCCAGGTCGCCGTTGCCGAGTCGCCGCCGATGAGGGTCGTGAAGTTGGCGAGGATCAGCCAGATCGCGCCGGCGATGCCGAGTGCGCCCAGCACGGGGGCGATCAGGGTGTTCCAGGGTCGGGTGTCCAGCCGCTCGCGGCGGAAGAACGCGACCACGGACACGGAGGTCAGGAAGTACAGGAGCATGATCGCCAGCACGGCGACTCCGCTGAACCACGAGAACAGGGTCAGTACCGGGTCCTTGCCCAGCAGGGCGAACGGCATGACGAGCAGCACGGCGACCACCGACTGCACCACGCCGGCCGTCCACGGGGAGTGGCTCTTGTTGAGCCTGCACAGCCCGCGGGGCAGCAGGCCGTCGCGGCCGAGCGAGAACAGATAGCGGTTGGCGGAGTTGTGGAAGGCGAGGATGCCGGCGAAGAGGGAGGTCGCCAGCAGGATCGGCAGGACGTCGCCCACCCAGCCGCCGAACTGCGCGGTGATCGGCGCGAAGACCCATCCGGAGGCGTCACCGCCGCTCAGCGCCTTGCCGGCGTCGGCGGTGGCCTGCGAGGCGCCGTGGGCGGAGACCAGCATCCATGACGTGAACGCGAAGAAGCCGCTGATCACGACGACGGAGAGATAGGTGGCCCGGGGCACGGTCTTGCGGGGCTCGCGCGCCTCCTCGCCGTAGATGGCGGTGGCCTCGAAGCCGAACATCGACGCCACGGCGAACATCAGCGCCACACCGGGTGCGCCCTGGAGCGCGGCACCGGGCGAGAAGCTGTCGGTGAAGTCCAGTCCCTGGGGGCCGCCGCCCTTGAAGAAGGTGACCAGGGCGAAGACGAACAGGATGCTGAACTCCGCCAGCACGAACACGGCCAGCAGCTTGGCACCCATCTCGATCCCGGCGGCTCCGAGGACCTGGACGACCGCCATGGTCACCAGGGCGAACACCCACCAGGCGATGTGCACATGCGCGTACTGCTGGACCAGGCCGCTGACGATGTTGCCGTACAGCCCGTACATCGCGGCCTGGATCGCACAGTAGGCGAAGAGCGCGACACCGGCGCTGCCCGAGCCGACGCGACGGCCGAGCCCCTTGCCGATGTAGGTGTAGAACGCGCCGGCGTCCACCACATGCCGCCCCATGGCGACGAAGCCGACGGAGAACAGCAGGACCACGAGGCCGGCCACGACATACGCGGCGGGCACTCCCGCGCCGTTGCCGATGGCGACGGCGATCGGCACGGCCCCGGCGATGCCGGTCAGCGGCGCCTGCGCGGAGAGGACGAAGAAGAGGATGCCCAGCACACCGAGTGAGTTGGGTTTGAGCCGGCCTGTCGCGGAGTCGTCCTGCATCGTCTGACTCCTCTGGACCGTTTGACTGTCCACGCGGATCACCTGCCTGGGGACGTGGAAGGAGGATTGTTTAGAGCCAAACGAGTTGCCTCATACTGGGCTGGAACTATCCAGATGACAAGGGGGTCGGGCGATGTTTTTTGCCGTGGCGGCAGGGGCGCCCCCAGCACTGCCGCACCGGACGGGAAACGGCGAAAGGCCCCGGACGCGAAACGTCCGGGGCCCGCGCTGCGCAGCACGTCAGATGGTCACGAGCGGCCTGTTTCGCCGGGGTCGTCGCCCTCGCCGTCGGCGTGAAGGAGTCGCAGCAGGGACCGCAGCTCCTCCAGGGCGGCGACGGTGACCTCGGGCTCGCCGAGGACGAGCTGATGCAGTACGAGGCCGTCGAGGGCCGCGAAGACCAGCCGGGTCAGCGCCTTGTCCGCGCCGGCGGGCAGCATCCGGCGCAGCTCGCGCTGTGTCGCGTCGAAGTACTCGTCGTACAGCTCGCGCAGCGGTGCCAGCAGTTCCGGCCTGCGGCGCGCCTCCAGCAGGAGCTCGTACTGGAAGGCCTGGAGGTCGGGGTCCGCCGTGACCATCTCGGAGACCCCGGCCGCGAAGTCCGCGACCTTGCCGGTGCCCGGTTCGAGCGCGCTGGTGGTCAGCGAGGTGCGGATCGTGTGGGCGAGGGTCGCCTCGATCAGCGCGTCGCGCGAGCCGAAGTGGTGCACGACGAGGCCGTGGGTGACCCCGGCCTCCTCCGCGACGGCCCGGTAGGTGAGCTTGCGCAGGCCGCCGCGGGCCACCACCCGGACCGCGGCGTTGAGCAGGGCCTCGCGGCCCTCGCCGTAATGCAGGCGCTTGCGTGGCTTCCGGCTCTGGGGCGCGTCGGCGGAGTCGGTCATGCGAGCGACCCTACCTGCGCGGACCCTCGCACCGGGCGGCTCGGTCGCCGGACCGCCGCGAGGCCGTCTCGCGGCCGGGGTCACCGCCGGGGCGGGCGGATGCCGCGGAACTCCCAGTCGCCGCCGAGCGCGGTGGACAGCACCTCCTCGGACTCGGTGGGCTGGGCGCCGACGTCGGTACGGACGGCGGTGGGGCCGGTGACGATGTGGTTGGTGAGCCGGCCCAGGCCCTCGACCTCGACCTCGACGACGTCGCCGGGCTGGACCGGGCGGGAGTTGGCCGGGGTACCGGACAGCAGCACGTCGCCGGGGTACAGGGTGATGGTGCGGGCGATGTCGGCGACGAGGTAGTGCATGTCCCACTGCATCTCGTCGGTCGAACCGTCCTGCACCACCTCGCCGTTGACGTACGTCCGCAGGCTCTTGCCGTGGAAGTCCCAGTCGGTGACCAGGCCCGGGCCGAGCGGGCAGAGGGTGTCGGAGCCCTTCACGCGGAGCATGGAGCCGGCGTCGGTGTCACGGAAGTCGTGCAGGCCGTAGTCGTTGGCGACGGTGTAGCCGGCGATGTACTCCCCCGCCTCGGCCGGGGAGATGTTCCGCGCGGTCTTCCCGATGACGATGGCGACCTCGCCCTCGTAGTTGAGCCACTTGCAGCCCTCGGGGCGGACGATGGCGCCCTTGTGGGAGTTGAGGGCCGAGGTCGGCTTGTGGAAGTAGGTCGGCGTGTCCGGCAGGCCGATCTGGAACTCGTCCACCCGGCTGCGGTGGTTGAGGTGGACGGCGATCACCTTGGAGGGCACGACCGGCGGCAGGTGCTGGGCCTGTTCGGTCTTGACGCGGCGGCCGTCCCCGGCGACGAGTTCGTCCCCGTCGACGGTGACCTGGACGGCGGCGCCGTCGAGGAGGATGCGGCGGTATTCGGGCATGACAGCCTTCCTAGAAGCGACGGTGTGGGTTGTGGGGCGCGGCGGGCACGGATGCGGACGCTTCCGTGCCGGTCCAGCCGTCGGCCGGGCGGTCGAACCAGAGGTGGACCTGGCCGGTGCCGATGGAGTTCTCGTACTCGCCGTACTGCCGGGCCTTGGCCGTGCAGGACTGCTCGCCGAGGGCGCCGGCCATCATCAGGTAGTGGAAGAACTTCGCCTCGGGCTTGAACTTCCAGAACTCGCCCATGGTGTCGAGGACCTTGTCGTGGCGGCCCTCCTTGAACCAGGCGATCCGCTCGTGGTCCGCGGCGCGGGCCTCGGGCGTGAAGATGTGGGCGGTGTCGCTGGACTCGTGGTCGCGCAGCTCGCGCAGCGGCCAGAAGGTGTGCGAGAGGGCGCCGGAGGCGATGAGCAGGACGCGGCGGCCGGGGGTGGCGGCGATGCCGTCGGCGAGCGCCCGCCCGAGCCGCAGATGGTCCTCCATGTCGCCGGTCTGGCAGACGCCGATGGTCACCCACCGCTTGTCGGGTAGGCCCTCGCCGAGGAACTTCCAGAGGTTGATGGTGGCGTAGTAGATCGGCAGGTAGTCGTCCTCGACCGCGGTGATCCAGGTGCCGTGCTTGTCCGCGAACTTCTCGATGTTCTGGGCGAGTTCGGGGTCACCCGGGAAGTCGTACGGCATCCGGCACATGCCACGCGGCAGCTCCTCGGAGGTGAAGAGCCCCGCCCGGCGCTGTTGTGCGGTGACGACGAACTCGACGGTGGTCGCCCAGTGGGAGTCGAGGACCACGACGGTGTCGTAGTCGTCCCGCTCGAAGACGTCCTTGCGCAGCTGCTCGAGGCCGGTGACGAGGGTGATCTCCTTGCCCTCGTTCAGCTCCAGCCGGACTGCCTCGGGCAGCACGATGGTGGGGACATGGGCGAGCAGCCCCGCCCCGACGATCTCACCCATGGTCCTTCCATCCCTTCGGGGCGGTGACGGTGTTCTTCAGGTCGCAGTAGAAGTCGAAGCTCCAGTTGCCGCCCTCGCGTCCGACGCCGGAGTGGCGGGAGCCGCCGAAGGGCGCCTGGAGGTCGCGTACGAAGAAGCAGTTGACCCAGACGGTGCCCGCGACGAGCTGTGCGGTGACGCGCCCGGCGCGCTGCTTGTCGCCGGTGGCGACGGTGGCGGCGAGCCCGAAGCGGGTGTCGTTGGCGAGGCGTACGGCCTCGTCCTCGGTGGTGAAGGTCTGGAGGGTCAGGACGGGGCCGAAGACCTCTTCCTGGACGATCTCGCTGTCCTGTGCCACGTCGGTGAGCAGGGTCGGCGCGTAGTACTGGCCGTCCTTCGGGTGCCCGCCGATGACGGCGCGGGCGCCGGCCTCGACGGCCCGCCGCACGAAGCCGTCGATCTTGTCCAGCTGGCGGGGGTGGATGTTGGGGCCGATGTCGGTGGCCTCGTCGCGCGGGTCGCCCTGCACGATGCCGGCCGCCTTCTCGGTGAAGCGCCGGGTGAACTCCTCGGCGATCGACTCCTCGACCAGGATGCGGGTGGCGGCCAGGCAGACCTGCCCGGCGTTGTCGTACTGCTCCACCGCGAGGTCGACGGCGAGGTCGAGGTCGGCGTCGGCGAACACCAGCAGCGGGGACTTGCCGCCGAGTTCGAGGCTGAGCGGGGTGAGGTTGGCGGCGGCCGACGCCGAGATCCGCTTGGCCGTCGGCACCGAGCCGGTGAAGCTGATGCGGCGCACGTCCGGGTCCGAGGTGAGGGCGTCGCCGATCTCGGAGCCGTAGCCCTGGACGATGTTGAGCACGCCGGCGGGCAGCCCGGCCTCGGCCGCGATGTCCGCGAGGAGCGAAGCGGTCAGCGGGGTCCACTCGGCCGGCTTGAGCACCACGGTGTTGCCGGCCGCGAGGGCCGGGGCGATCTTCCAGGTCGAGAGCATCAGCGGCGCGTTCCACGGCGTGATCAGCACGCTGGGTCCGGCCGGGTCCCAGTCGACGTGGTTGGTGTGCCCGCGGGTGTCGAAGTCCTCGTGCTCCAGCGACAGCAGCCAGTCGGCGAAGAAGCGGAAGTTGTGCGCGACGCGCGGCATGACGCCGCGGCGGTGCGAGCGCAGCAGGGCGCCGTTGTCGGTGGTCTCGACGATGGCGAGCTCTTCGATCCGCTTCTCGACCCCGTCGGCGACGGCGTGCAGGAGGCGGGCGCGTTCGGCGCGGGGGGTGGCGGCCCAGGCCGGAAAGGCGGCCTTCGCGGCGGCGACGGCGGCCGCGGCCTCCGTGGCGGTGCCGCGGGCGATCTCACCGATCACGCCGCCGTCGATCGGCGAGACGTCGGTGAAGGTGCCGGCGGAGGCGACGCGCTCGCCGCCGATCCAGTGCCGGGTGTCGACGGCGACTCCGGCGACAGTGATCTTGTCAGTCATGAGAACGGCTCCTGTTGAACGGGGGGAATGCAGCCCACCTAGGGGCGCGGGAAACTGCGCGACCGGCCACGGCGGACCCGCAGCCGGTCGCCGACCTCACCCCGCAGACGCTTCCGAGGTGCCGGACTCCAGCAGGCGGCCGCCGTCCCAGACCACCCCGACCTGCCGGTAGTACGCGGCGATCGGCTCACGGATCTCCAGCCGGGCCAATTCCTCGGTGGGCGCCTCGAACAGCTCCAGCTCGGCGTCGCCGACCCAGGGCCGGCCGCCCTCGAAGGACGCGGCGCCGGACTCGATCAGCTCGTCCAGGGCGAGCCCCTTGCCCTTCTCGATCGAGGGCAGCCAGCGGTGGTGGGCCATGGGGTGGCCGTTGACGAAGCCGTTCGTCTCCGAGGGTTCCCGCAGGGTCACCACGGTCTGGGCGAGACGCCGGTCGGCGGCCGCGAGGGTCGCGCCGAAGCGGGCGCCGGCCTCGATCCGCGGAGCGGGTCCGTACGGGTGCGGGCGCGTCTGGTGGATGGAGCCGAGCTTCTTCGGGTAGCCCTGGTGCAGCCCGCGCGCGATCGCGAAGTCCTTGTCGACCCAGATGTACACGCAGCGGGTGTAGGTCTGCCCCTTGTACTGGCAGCGGACGACCGCGAAGGCCTCCTTGTACTGGGAGAGCACCGGGTCGAGCAGTTCGTCGCCGGAGGCGGAGCAGGACTGCCAGTCGGCCCAGATCAACGCGACCGCGCCCGGGTCCTCGTCGGCCAACTCCAGCGGCTCGGGCAGCAGTTCACGCACCCGCGCGGGGTCGGTGCGGTACTCGACGGTCAGCAGGTCGCCCGAGTAGCGCCACGGCGGGGACGGGATCAGCGACGAGGCGCCCGTCGCCGTCTTGGGGTGGAAGTAACCACGGACAGCAGACATGAGGGAGGGTTCCTTACGCGGTGAGGGACGCGGTGAGAGCGGGCTGCTTCAGCAGCTGGGCGCGGTAGCGGGCGGCACCCATGGCGGCGGCCTGGCCGCCGAGCGCGACGACCCCGACGAGCCGGCCGTCGCAGTGGTAGCCGACGAGGACGTCGCCTTCCGGGTCGCCGTCCAGGATCCGTACGTCGTCCTTGCCGAGAACCGGGGCCCCGAAGGACTGCAGCCGGAACTCGTGCTGGTCGCTCCAGAAGGTGGGCAGCGGCGCGAAGGGCGCCAACTCCCCTTCTTTCCCGGTGAGATGAGCGACGAGCGCCTTCGCGGCGTGCTTGGCCGTGTCCGTGGGGATCGACCAGTGCTCGACGCGGCGGGGCACGCCGTCGTAGCGGGCGTTGGGGAAGCGGGCGACGTCGCCGACCGCGACGACCTCGGGCCGCCCGCCGACCCGCAGCTGCTCGCAGGTGAGCACACCGTCGCCGAGGTCGAGGCCGTTGCCCTGAAGCCACTCGACGTTGGCGACGGAGCCGACCGACTCCACGACCACGTCGGCGGGCAGCACGGTGCCGTCGCCGAGGACGACGCCGGTGACGCGGTCCTCGCCCTCGAACCCGGCGACTCCCGCCCCGAGTTCGAAGCGCACCCCGCGCTCCTCGTGCCGCTTGAGCAGGGCCTGGCCGAGCAGTTCTCCGAGCGGTCCCACCATGGGCAGGGGCAGCGGATCGACGACGGTGACCTCGCGGACGCCGAGTCCCACGGCGGTGGCGGCGACCTCGCAGCCGATGAATCCGGCGCCGACCACGACGACACGGGCGCCGGGGCGGGTCAGCTCCTCGCGCAGGCCCTGGGCGTCGGCGAGGGTGCGGACGGTGTGCCGGCCGGTGAGCGGGCCCGGGCAGCGCAGCCGCCGGGGCCGCATGCCGGTGGCGACGACGAGTCCGTCGTAGGAGAGCCGCGAGCCGTCGTCGAGGACGACCGTGCGCTCGTCGAGCCGGGCCTGGACGACCTTCGCGCCGAGCCGCCACTCCACATCGGCGGCAGCGGCCTTCGGGGTGAAGGCCAACGACTCGAAGGGGGCCTTGCCGGCCAGGACCTCCTTGGACAGCGGAGGCCGGTTGTAGGGCATGTGGGGCTCGTCGCCGACGACCGTGATCGCCCCGGTCCAGCCGGCCGCGCGCAGCTGTTCGGCGGCCCGGAGGCCACCCATCGAGGCGCCGGCGACCACGATACGGCCGCTCATGTCAGGCCTCGATCCGGATGGCCTGCAGCGGGCACACGTCCGCGGCCTCTTCGACCTCGTCGCGCAGTGCGTCGTCCGGGTCGGCCACGTACGCCAGGTGGCCGGCCTCGTCCATCGAGAAGACGTCGGGGGCCGCGAAGACGCACTGGCCGTGGTCCTGGCACTTGTTCATGTCGACGACGACCTTCATGGCGGTCCTCCTGAGGGTGAGGGCGTCGGGCAGTGGAGGGGAAAGAGGGGCCCGACCCGGACGGGACGGGCCCCTCGGCCACAGGGGACGGATTCCGTGGAAGCCGCCTCCCTGACTCGTTTGGCTTCAAACAACATAGGAACCCTCGGGACCCTGGTCAATACCTGTCCAGATGGATAAATTCTTTCGACCACCCTCTTGCGGGGCGGCGACTCCCTCCATACCGTTCGGGTTCAAACGAATCACTCCGGGATACGTCCGTAGGTCCGGAGTACGCCTGGGAGTCCCCCACTCTTCCGCCAAGGAGACACCGGTGAGCGCATCCGACACCCCAGACATCCGCCGGCACATGGAGCGGCTCGCCGCCGAGGGCGTCGACGTGGTCCGGGTGGTCTATCCCGACCTGATCGGCACCGACCGCGCCCGCGACGTCTTGCTGGACCACCTTCCGTCGGCCTGCGACCACGGCCTCGCCTTCTGCCGGGCCGTCTATCACACGAGCCCGCAGGGCGATGTGGCCGCCGTAGCGGGCGGCCTGGACGCCGGACTGCCGGACGTGACCGTGCGCCCCGACCTGTCCACCCTGGCCGTCCTGCCCTGGGAGCCCGGCGTCGCCGCCTGCCTCGGCGAGGTCACCGACCCGGCGACCGGGGCCCCCGCCCCCGAATCGCCCCGCGACCTGCTGCGCACGGTCCTTGCCCGGGCCACCGAGCAGGGGCTGCGCCCCGTCGTCGGTCCCGAGCTGGAGTACTTCCTGCTGGAGCCCGCCCCCGGCACACCCACCGGCTGGCGCCGCTCCCCCGAGACCACCGGCTCCGTCTACACCGCCGGCCTGCGCGCCGACCCCGACAACCACCTGCTGCGGACCCTGCGCCACCTGCGCGACCTGGGTCTCGGCGTGATCACCGGCAACCACGAGTTCGACGGCGGCCAGTACGAGATCAATCTGACCCATTCCGCCGCCCTGGACGCCGCCGACCGCGCCTTCCGCTTCAAGGCGGCCGTGAAGGAACTGGCCCGCCAGGAGGGCAACATGGCCACCTTCATGGCCAAGCCCTTCGGCGACGCGGGCGGCTCCGGCTTCCATCTGCATCTGTCCTGCAACGACGCCGAGGACCGCAACGCCTTCGACGACCCGGCGGGCTCCTACGGCCTCTCCGCCACCGCCCGGCACGCCGTGGCCGGCATCCTCGCCCACGCCCCCGCGCTCGCGGCGCTGGCCAACCCGACCGTGAACTCGTACAAGCGCTTCGGTCCCGACACCCTCGCGCCCTGGCTGATCGACTGGGGGCTCGACAACCGCAGCGCCATGGTCCGCATCCCGCCGGAGCGCGGCAGCGGCGCCCGGCTGGAGGTTCGGCTCGGCGACGCCAGCGCCAACCCGTACCTGCTGATCGCGGGCACGATCGCGGCGGCCCTGCTCGGTGTCCAGGCCGGCGAGGAACCGTCGGCGCCCCTGGAGGGCTACGGCTACGACACGTCCCGGTCCACCCTCCTCCCACAGACCCTGTCCGCCGCGCTCGACGCGCTGGAGGCGGACACCGCCCTGACCGAGGTGCTCGGCAAGGCCTTCACCACCTCCTTCCTCACCTACAAGCGCGACGAACTCGCACGCTTCGGCCGGCATGTCACGGACTGGGAGTTCACCGAGTACGCCTACCACCTGTAATCGGCGGCGCCCCCGACTCCGCCGCCCCGAAGCCTCGTTCAGGAGATCCACCGCCATGACCAGCCCCACCGTTCCCGCCGTACCCACCACCCGCGCCGAACTGCGCGCCGCCCTCGCCGAGCCCCTGCCCATCGAGCGGGTGGACCTCGCCGACCTCGACAACTTCGCCGACGGCATCACCCCGTGGCGGATGTTCCACACCCTGCGCCACGAGGACCCGGTGCACTGGCAGCCCGAGGAAGCCCCCAACTCCGGCTTCTGGGCGGTCACCCGGCACGCGGACATCGCCACCGTCGACCGCGACCCGGAGACCTTCACCTCGACGAAGTTCGTCAACCTCGAGGAGGTCGACGAGGACCAGATCAAGAAGCGCGCCTCCATCCTGGAGATGGACGGCGTCCGCCACCGCGCGCTGCGCAGCGTGATCCAGCGCCAGTTCGGCGCGAGCGTCATCAACAGCTACAGCGACTTCCTGCGCGGCCTGACCGCGAAGACGCTGGACGCGGCGCTGGCCAAGGGCAGCTTCGACTTCGTGGCCGACGTCTCCGCGGACTTCCCCATCAACGTCCTCGCCCGACTGCTGGACGTCCCCTCCGAGGACAACCAGCAGCTCATCGACTGGGGCAACCGCATCATCGGCAACACCGACCCCGACTACGCGGACGTGCTGCTGCACAGCGAGGAGAGCGAGAAGTACCGCGACCTGCCCTTCCGCTCCCCCGCGTCGATCGAGGTCTTCGAGTACGGCCGCGAGCTGGCGCGTCAGCGGCGCGGCGGCGACGGCACGGACCTGGTCTCGAAGCTGGTCAACACCCTGCCGCGCGACGGAGTGCCGCTGTCCGCGCAGGACTTCGACAACTACTTCCTGCTCCTGGTGGTGGCCGGCAACGAGACCACCCGCCACACGATCACCCACTCCATGCTGGCCCTGCTCCAGCACCCCGAGCAGCTGGCCCGCCTCAAGGACGACCCGTCCCTGATCCCCACGGCGGTCGAGGAGTTCCTGCGCTGGGCCTCCCCCGTCTACCACTTCCGCCGCACCGCGACCCGCGACGTCGAACTCGGCGGCAAGCAGGTCAAGGAGGGCGACAAGGTCGTCATGTGGTACGCCTCCGGCAACCGCGACGAGCAGGTCTTCGGCAACCCCTACGACTTCGACGTCGCCCGCGAGAACAACGACCACGTCACCTTCGGCAAGGGCAGCCCGCACCTGTGCCTGGGCAACCTGCTCGCGCGCACCGAGATCCGCATCATGTTCGAGGAGCTCATCCCGCGCATCGCGGACATCCGCCTGGCCGGCGACGTCCCGCGCGTCCGCTCCAACTTCGTCAACGGCATCAAGAAGCTGCCGGTGGAGGTGACGCTCGCCTGACCTGGGCGAGTCCCCTCACTCTCGACCAGGACCACTCTCCGGCGCGGACCAGGTCCTCCGGGCCTCACCTGACCATTCCCGCCGGGCCGCCCTTCGGACGACGGCGGGAATGGTCAGGCAGGGCCTAGCTGTGTCGATCACGAGCGTGGCGACACCGGCAGGCGTTGATCATGGCGGAGACCTCCGGTGCGGTGGAGGCGTCCAGGACTGCACCGCACCCCGACCACCTGTCACCCACACAGTCCCGACCGGCTCCCACGCTCGTCGCGGCCGACAACGAGGGTCAGTCCGTGGCGACCAGCAAGTCTCCACCACCGTCTCGCCAACCGATGCTCACCGCGCCGTCGCCGGTGTCGAGGACGTCGAGTTTCCCGAAGTCGTCGGAGTCGTCCGGCGCAGTCATGGCCGGCAGCCTGAGGGTGTGGAGTCGGCGGCCGGTGTCGGCGTCGAGGATGACCAGGTCGGACTGGATCCGGCGACCAGCGTCCGCCGCTGTGAGGAGCGGTTGGCACACGACGTACACCCGGCCGTCGGCAATCGCGGGGAACCCGTACTCCTGGCCGGTCGGCGCCCGCAACTGCCAGGAGCGTCGACCGTCTCGTGAGTCGTAGGCGTGCAGGACTGTGTCGTGGTCGTCGGAGTCCTCTTTCGGGTCGGTGCCGGTCAGCACGGTGCCGCTGCCCGCAGCGACCACGTCCCACTCGTCCGGGGGCAGAGCGGCGCGTCGAGAGGTTCCTTGACGGTTCATGTCGAGCAACTGGACCGGGCGTTCCGGGTCCGAGGTGACGAGGGTGTGCCCATCACCCCAGGCCATCTGTTCGGGGTCCACGGTGCGCTGTCGCCAGACGGCCTCGCCCGTGCGGTTGTCGACACCGAGCAGAAGGTTGTACCCGTCCCGGTCGAGACTCGTCACGTTGCACATGACGTGGACGACACTCAGGTGGTCGGGAAGGGCGTGAGCGGAAACGACGAGTACGACGGGACACGACTCGGACACCTTCAGCGTCCACAGACTCCGGCCGTCACGCTCATCGAAGGCGCGCACGGCGCCGGGCGCCCCGGTGACCACCTGGCCTCCGGCGAGGTGCACGAACCGAAAGCCGTCTTCCCGGACATCCACGCGCCACAGCAGCTTTCCTGAACGCAGATCGATGCCGACCAGCCTTCCGTCGTTGTGGCCGACCACCACAGTGCGCTCCGACACCGCCGACTCGCCCACGACGGCTTTCGGCTCCCGGCGTTCGTAGCGCCAATACTCCTCACCGGTCCGAAGGTTCATCGCGGTCACACCGGAGCCCGTCCACCGGACGGACAGCCCGTGCACCAAGGCCTGCTCATCCGTCGTCCGGCGTACGACGCGGTCAGGCGCAACCGGGGCACCTGGAGCGAACGCGGCCGGAAAGGGGCCACGGGCTCCGGTGAACACGTCCCCCCACTGGTGCCCAAGCTTCAGCGAACCGATCACAAGAAGGACCACCAGCACGATGAACCTACCCAACACCCGCCCGCGGGCCCTGAGCACGTCCCCGCGGCTCGGAACAGGCCGGTTCGAACCCCCCGTCGACCCCACCCCTGGTTCACCGAGCGGATTCTTCCCTTGTGCCACCACTGCCCCCACAGGCCCCTGCCGCCTGCCACGGTGACACGACGGCCCAGGGATCTTCACCCTCGTACAGGAGCCAGGCAAGTGGGACAGCCGATGAAACCCGTCGGCCACACGGATACGTGATCAACGAATGCGGCCGAACCGAACTGACGTCCAATCAGAACCGCGGTATGCGTGCCACGCCCGCCTCGAAGCACTGGCATTCCCATCCCGTTAGTGCGCCAGGCAGTTGAAAGGTGCCCACAACCGGCTGCGGAAGCAGGCAGCCGACGGCACCTGGGAGGAGGCCTTCACCGCTCTGCTCGCCCGGGCCGACGCGTGCTGTCAGCGCCCGTTGATATCGTGCTTCGTCCAGTCGTGGAGATCAGGAAGGGACGGGGTACGTGCGGGATGTGACATGCCATCAGGTCGGCGAGCAGCAGTTGGCCGACGCGCTCGACGACATCGACGGGCGGGCCTACACGCGATGGCACTCGCTGCGGTACGGCAGCATCTCGCCGACGCTGATCCAGGCCATGGCGGACGAACTGCTCGACCATGTCGCCGCGCGAACGGTGACGGAGCCGGGGCTCGACGCTGCGGCCGGCACGGTCGCCGTCACCGCCGCGGAGTGTGTGCACGGAGTGCTGAGCATCATGTGCTTCCCGGACGGGGACCAGGAACTCCGGTTCCCCCTCGTCGGGGAGCGGATCAGCACGGACCCGGACGACGACGAGTTCGGGGACGGGCCCATCACCTTCCGGGACGTCGTCAAGGAAGCGCCCACCGCGCGGACCTGGCTCGACATGTTCGAGATGTGCGTCGTCAGCGGGCATGTGTGGGACTGGGAGCGGGTCACCGGGCTGCTGCTGCGCGACGACTACGCGGCCGCCATCCGTGACGGCGTGCCCTACAACCGGTACACCTCCGTCTCCGACCCCGCCGACCTCGCCGCCATGGACGCCCTGTGCCCCTATCTCACCGAGTCGGCCGGGCATCTGCCCCGCGACTGGCCGACGGTTCCGCTGCGCAAGCCGGACGCCGGAGAGCGCGCGCAGGCCGCCCGACGGCTCGACGAGGTCGGCGACGCGCTGAGCGCGGACCAGCGGCTGCTCCGCGTACTCCTCGACGACGACCAGCACGCCTTCGAGGACGCCCTCGTCGCCCGGCTGGTCGCGTACCGGGAGAGCGTCGAGGCCGATGCCGGTGATCCCGCGCCCCGGTCCCTCCTCCCCCTCGGCACCCTCGCCCTGGCCTGCCTCGCCGTCCAGGTCCATGGGTGGGAGCTCGGTGTCCGGTCCGGATATCTGCCGTACGGTCTGCTGGGATCGCCGGACGCGCCACGCCGGGCTGCGGAGGGGAACCGGAACAACTTGGGCTACTGGGCCGCCAAGTAGGCCACCCGACGGCGCCGGACTCAGTCCGTGTCCTTCGCGATGACCCGAAAGACACGGCCTGGTGGGCCCAGTGCCGGCAAGGCGTCCGCCGATGAGATCGGGCCGGTACCCGGATCGCCAAGGCCGCCGCCGAGTTCCTCAGGAGGATCTTCGGCTCCGCGCGTCTCGAAGGACCTGAAGTGCCGCCAGCCGTCCGGAGGCTGCGTTGTTGCCCGCCCCCGGCCAGGTCGCCGCACCGGTGAGATAGAGCCGGCGGACCGCCGTGCGGTACCCGTTGTGTCCGCTGCCCAGCGGGCGGAACAGGAAGTTCTGCGGCAGGTGGTGGCTGCCCCCAGCGCTGTCGCCACCGACCAGGTTGGGGTTGGCGGATTCGAGGTCCTGCGGCGAGCGGATAGCGCGGCCGGTGATCAGCGAAGAAGCACCGGGCGCGTAGCGCTCGAGCTTGCTCAGCACCCGATCCCCCATTGCTTCCGCGATCTCGGGCCATGCCGTTGCCTTGATGGTGCCCGCGGCGTCACCGCGGACGACGGCGGGCACGGTGCGTACCTGAATCCACGCAATGTGTCTGCCTGCGGGAGCGCGCGTCGGATCGATCGCCGTCGTCTGGCCGACCACCAGCAGCGGGTCGGTCGGGAGGAGTCCGGCCTGGGCCTCCGCGTAGGTGCGCGCGAGGTCGTCGACGTACGGTGCGACGTGCACGTATCCGAACTCGCCCAGGTCCCCAACCCCGGACCACGGCAACGGTCCGTCGAGTGCGAGGTGGACCATCAATGTGCCCGGGCCGTATCGAAAAGCGCGTGATCGGCGTCGCACGTCGGCGGGGACGTCCTCCGGTTCGAGGAGTCGCTCGTACAGCGCGCCCGGACCCGTGTTGGCGATGACCGCACGGCGTGCATGCAGCTGGGTGCCGTCCACGGTCCGTACGCCGACCACGCGCCCGCCCTGGCACAGCACCCGGTCCACTTCTGCCCCGGTGTGGACCTCGCCGCCCTTCTCGGTGAGCAGAGCCGCGAGGGCCTCGGGCAGTCGTTGTGCGCCGCCTTCGACGACGGACATGCCGTTCTCCATGTCGGCGAACAGCTCGAGGAGCGGGAACATCGCCCCGCCGGCCACGTCGGGAGCAAAGTCGAGGTGCATGCCCCAGCAGGCGGCCATGGCTTGCGCCTCGCGGCTGGCGAACCAGGTCTCCCCCAGTTCCCGCGTGCTCATGAGGAGTGTCCGGGCGAGATCCAGAGCACCGCTCCTCCCTTGCTTGCGCAGCAGACGGACGACCTCGCGGGCGGCGGCCCATGACGGAAGTGCGGAGCCGTACAGTGCGAACAAGTAGGGGGCGTAGCGCTGGTAGACCGCGTACAGGCGGTCGAACCCGTCGGCGTCCTTGGGGTCGTGGGCCGCGAGTGTGTCGCGGGTTTTCGCGTAGTCCTGGTAGACCCGCAGGCTCTGGCCGTCGGGAAAGACATTGGCGTACGGGGACGTGGTGACACGGAACTTGAGGCCCAAGCGCGTGAGGTCGGCCCCGAGATCCGCGTAGGCGGCCGACCCCAGGAACAGGTTCTGGTTCGTCGAGTACAGGTCGTGGACATAACCCTGCAAGGTGACCTCGCCGCTTGCGATCGCGCCGCCCACGACGTCGTTACGCTCCAGAACAGCCACCGACCAACCGGAGCGGGCGAGATACAGCGCCGCGACGAGACCGTTGTGGCCTCCACCGACGACGATCGCGTCGTAACTGGTCATCGTCCCAGTGCCGCCCGTGCATGGCCGGTCGCAGCTCGCCGCTCGACTCCGGCTCCACGGTGCCGGGCCTGCCCCTGCCCCTGCCCCTGCCCCTGCCCCTGCCCCTGCCAGGTCATCGTCCGGATCCGGCCGAAGATCTCCTCGGCCCGCCGACGGTCGGCCATCAGCTTCTCGACCACACTTCCGCCATGTCCCATCGCACGTGTGCCTCTCGCTGGTCCTCTCGGGGCGGGTCTGTTCCCGCCCCCAGAGGCAGTGATCCCCCGTCCGCCGGGACCTTGCAAGGCCCCGGACATGCGCCTCACCCCTTTGGAGGCAACGCTTGGCCTCCCCCTCTCCGGTCGGCCAACCGCGGCCGGCCGCGTCGCCGACGTGTGCGAACAACACGCCTAGCGCGGGACGCGGTAGCGGAGGTAGGCGACTCCTGAGCCGAAGATTCGGGTCTCGACGAGTTCGAGATCCACCTGTCGCTCGCGCCGGGGAAAGAACGGAACGCCACCGCCGACCAACACCGGATAGACCCTGACCCGGTACTCGTCGATCAGACCCGACGCGGCCGCCTCGGCGGCGAGAGTAGCGCCGCCGATCGCGATGTCGCCCTCCCCCGGCTCGGCTCGCAACCGCTCGATCTCCTCCGCCACGCCGCCGGAGGCAAGGCGGGCATTGCCCTGTACCGCGGACAGCGTCGTGGAGAACACCACCTTCGGGAGCGGCTTCCAGAGCGCGGCCCACTCGAGCCTCGAGTCGTCGAGCGATGGGTCCTCGTCGGCGGTCTCCCAGTACAGCATCGTCTCGTACAGCCGTCGTCCCAACAGGTGAACGCCGACCTCTCGGATCTCGTCGATCCAGGAGCGAAAGACCTCCTCGTCGGGTTCCGTCCAGTTGAAGTCGCCGTCCGGCCCGACGATGTAGCCGTCGAGTGAGACGTTCATCGAATAGGTCACGCTGCGCATCACAAGCCCTCCCAGGTCGGGTTCGACATTGACGTGCTCCCTGGCCTAAAGTCCAGGGATTCCGGCCTGGGTCGTCTGACCCTTCCAGGGGCTTCCTGCTTCACCGCGCTGTGCCGGGACTTTCGTCCCGGTCTTACCAGCGCTCCACGAGGCGTTTAGCGTCTCCGCCCGTCCGGCGGCGACGATTCGGCGTCCTTCGAAGAGGACGTTACGTGCTGCGTTGTGGTCGCGGTCGTGCACGGCGTGGCATTCGCCGCACGTCCACTCGCGGACGTGCAGGGGCTTGGGGCCGTCCCGGAAGCCGCAGGCCGAGCAGACCTGGGAAGACGGGAAGGCCCGGTCCACCTTGGCGAAGGTTCGGCCGTGCAGAGCCGCCTTGTACTGGAGCATGCCGACGAACGTCGACCATCCCGCGTCGTGCACGGACTTGGCCAGCCGGGTGCGTCCGAGACCGGACACCGCGAGGTCTTCCACATACGCCGCTTGATTGTCGCGGATGATCTGTGTGGAAGCCTTGTGGTGGAAGTCCCGACGCCGGTCGGCCACCTTGGCGTGCTGGCGTGCGACCTTCATGCGGGCCTTGGCCAGGTTCTTCGACCCCTTGGCCTTGCGGGACAGTTCCCGCTGAAGGCGCTTGAGCTTCTTCTCGGCCCGGCGCAGAAAACGCGGGCTGTCGATCTTGCGGCCGTCGGACAGGACAGCGAAGACCGACAGCCCCAGGTCGATACCGCACTCGGTCTCCACCTCCGGAAGGATGTCCGGCTCGGTGTCGACGACGAAGCTGAGGAAATACCGGCCGCAACTGTCCTTGGTGACGGTCACAGAAGTCGGTGCTGCCGGAAGCCGGCGCGACCACTTGACCTTGAGGTTGCCGACCTTGGCCACGTACACCGTGCCGTCGTCCTGAAGGGAGAAGGCGTTGGTGTTGAGGCGGATCGATTGCCGGGTGTCCTTCTTCGACTTGTAGCGGGGCGGTCCGACCTTGCGGCCCTGCCGCTTGCCCTTGACCGAGTCGAAGAAGTTCTTGTAGGCGGTGTCCAAGTCCCGCAGGGACTGTTGGAGGACGACCGCCGACACGTCGGCGAGCCAGGCACGCTCGGCGGTGCGCTTGGCCTCGGTAATGCGCAGCCGGGACAGCTCAGCCGACTTCACATACGGCAGCCCACTTGCGTGTGCTTCCTTCCGGTCACGCAGGCAGTCGTTCCACACCACGCGGGCGCACCCGAACGCACTGGCCAGCGCACGGCGCTGGGAGGCCTCCGGGTAGGCCCGGTAGTTGTAGCGGAGCTGCACAAACAAGACTTTACTGCGATTGATCTCATGGATAAGCAGAACGAATAAAGACGAGGTAGATACCTAGTTTGGGCAGTGCACGTGCATTTGGTCTTTGTGACGAAGTATCGGCGCGGGGTGTTCAACGACGAGATGCCGACGCGCTGCGATGAGATCATACGCAAGGTCTGCGAGGACTTCGAAAGCGGAGCTGAAGGAGTTCAACGGCGAACGCGTTCACGTCCATCTCCTGGTGTGCTCCCCGCCCAAGGTCGCCGTCTCGAAGCTGGTCAACAGCCTCAAAGGTGTATCCGCCCGCCGGATACGGCAGGAGTTCACCGGTCAGATCAACCGCGCCATCATGCACGGACACCTGTGGTCNACGCCGCTCCAAAGTGCACGTCAGAGTAGCCTTGAGATGCATTCAACCCCGGCGTGAACGCCGGGGCCTTCTGCAAGAGTCCCGGTAAGACCGCCGGACACCGCAGGACTCATCGCGGCTCGCGGTATCCCCTCAGATCTCCCGGCTCCACGCGAAGAACGTCGCGAAGGGCGGCCCTGCTTTCACAGCAGGGCCTGGCTGCGTTTGCGGGACACCACAGGAACGGACAGGGCCCATCACGGTTGCACCGCCGTGTGCGGCCTCGTGGAAAGCCTGGCCCGCACGCTGAGCGACCGCGGGCGCCGGATCGAAGTCGAGCGCCCTCACCGCCACCTGCCGCGTGTCACCACTAAGTACAACGGCAGGTGGCATCTCGGCCGTCCATGCCGGCCATCGGGTCCGCTACTTCAGTTCACCCTCGGTGTAGTAGCCGCTCGCCACCAGCACACTCCGGTAGTTGGTCTTGTCGACGCCCTCCGGCTGGAGCAGATACGCGGGTACGACCTTGGATCCGTTGTTGTAGGTGCTGGTGTCGTTGACGTTCGGCTCCCGGCCGTGGAGCAGGTCGTCGGCCATCGCCGCGGCCACCTCCGCCAGGTGCCGGAGGTCCTTGTAGACGGTCTGCGACTGCCGGCCCGCGATGATGGACTTGACCGAGGCCAGCTCCGCGTCCTGACCGGTGACGACCGGAAGGGGCTTGCCTGCGGAGCCGTAGCCGTCCGACTCGAACGCGGCCAGGACACCGATGGAGATGCCGTCGTACGGCGACAGGACTGCGTCGACCCTGCTTCCGGTGTACGACTCGGCGAGGATGCGGCCCATGCGCTTGCGCGCGGTGGCGCCGTCCCAGCGCAGGGTGGTGACCTCGTCCAGCTTCGTCTGCCCGGATCGGACGACCAGCAGCTTCTTGTCCAGGTACGGCTGAAGGAGCTGCATCGCCCCGTCGAAGAAGTACTTGGTGTTGTTGTCGTCCTTGGACCCCGCGAACAGCTCGATGTTGAACGGGCCCTTGCTGTCCTCGATGCCGAGCTTCTCGATGATGTAGCGGGCCTGGAGCCGGCCGACCTGTTCGTTGTCGAAGGAGGCGTAGTAGTCGACGTTCTTCGTGCCGAGGATGAGCCTGTCGTAGGAGATCACCGGTATCTCAGCGTCGGCGGCCTGCTGAAGCACCTTTCTCAGCGACCTGTTGTCGATGGCCGCGACAATGAGGGCGTCGACGTGCTGATCGATCAGGTCCTGGATCTGCTCGACCTGCTGCGCCGGGTCGTCGTCCCCGTAGACCAGCCGAGTCTTGTACCCGTTGCCCTTCAGGTCCCTGACGATGGTGTTGCCGTCCGTGATCCAGCGCTCGGACGCCCGGGTGGGCATGGCGATGCCTACGGTGTCGCCCTTCGCGGAGTCCTCCGGTTCGCTCTTGCCGCAAGCCGACAGGGCGAGGGACACGGAGGTGGCCCCGGCGACGACCAGGAAGACGGTTCTTCGGTTGTGCACGGTGATCGTTCCTTGTTCTTCTCGTCGTTGAGAAAACTGACAGGCAATCAGGGCGGGATTCGGTGCGCAACGCGGGAGAGGCAGCAAGCGGGTACACGGACTCGAAGCCAGTCGGCCGTACCCGTATCTCCGGCTCCGATACCGCAGTTGCGACGCAGGCCGGGCTACGGCGCTTCCCCCGGCCGGGACCTCGACCAGGGCGGCATGCGCGCGTCGGGCGGCTCGTCAGCCTCCCCCGTCCGTACGCCTGCCGAGATCGTCAGGACCTTGGTGCACTGCACTGCGGGAGTCGGCCCCTGTTCACGTCAACTGCGTTGCCACACCAGGCTGTTGCTCACTGAATGTTCGAAATTTCGTCACACGTTCGAAGCGTTGGCGTGACCTTAGGAGTCCGAGTGAAGGGTGTCAACTACGGTGACAGGCAGCAGCTTTCGAGCGGGATGAAAGGCCCTTCGCCTTGCGCCCGCCAGTAGCTCTTCGACTCGGCCATTCAGACTCCGCCGGCCTCACTTCTCTGCCGGAGGCATCTCTCGACGCTCCCAGACATGACCCAGCCCGATCAGCACCAGGCCACTCAGCCCGATGACGGTCCGGACGCCGAAGGGCACGAGATGTGCCGTCGCGAGTGTCGCCGCCAGCAGCAAGGCGCCAGCACCCCATACACCCGGTCGCCTCACTTTCCCTCGCAGCCAGGGAAACGCGATACGTCCAGTCGCCATGGCAAGCACACCTGCCACGCCTGTCATCAGCGCCATCACGTCGCCGACCGCGACAGCCAACATCGACACGGCCCTCCCCCACACTTTCCTCAAGCCACCCGTCGGCATGGCCCCCGTACTCATGGCACCACAAAGCCGGAACCCGGCGATGTCCGCCTCCACCTCGATCGGCTCAACCATCCTCATGCCAGACGCGACGACGACACGGACGCCCGTGCATTCCGCTCTGAGGTGCTACCCCACAGGTTCCGTCATCACCCCAGCCGAACAAGCCTGACAGGGCCGCCCGTACCCTCCCCCTGCCCGATCGAGTGGCGAGCGGAAAGCGAGTTACAGGGAGCCGTGGGGATCCTCTCGAATACACGCAGGTGAACATCTCGCCGGCCATCGCACTACGGTGCAACGCTCCCGGGGTACCGTGCCGGTGGGACGTCAGACGGGGGAGGGCAACTTGGACGCGGGGAGCGAGATCGACGACCCGATCGCGGCGGCGTGGGACTTTCAGGCGCGTGCGGCCGAGGCCTGGGACGAGCGGTCCCGAACCTCCACCTCTACATGGGTTCCGCCCATCAGGCGGGCCCTGGTCGACAGAGCACGGAACAGCACGCTGGGGCGGTTCTACCCCGTCACCAGCCATACAGCACTCACGTTCAGCACCGGACCGCGTCACTGGCTCGGCGAGGGCGAGGTTCTGCCGGTGGCCATCGAACTCGTTCCTGAAGGCCTCTATGTCGTGCGTACCCGCTCAGTCGGCACGGTGCTCGAAACAGCCGACGCTGATGAAGCAGTGACCGAGGCGGAGCGACTGGCCGAGCGTCTGACTCTGCCGGCCGGCGACAGCTTCCGTCCGTGGCTGCACAGTTGAGATCCGGACCCGACATGATCTTCAACGGCTGACGCCAATGGACGCGAACAGCGACGCCCAAGGTCGGGCCTCAGGGGAGACGGGGCCATTTCTCATTACTTGCCCCCGTCGCGAGGCATCATCGCACCGGATACATACTCCGGGCCGAGGCAGAACGAGAGAGCAGGCGGAATGACCTCATTGCTGTGCGAAGCCACTCGCTGGGCGCTCGATGACGACGACGACTTCTACCCTGGATGGGTCGAGGTGCGCCTGACCGACGCCCATGGCCGGCAATGGGTCTTCTTCGACAAGCCGCCGATCTTCGGTGGCGGTGACGCGCTGGGCCCCAAAGCCACGTACCCCATCACCGTGACCATGGGCTGCGTGATCTTGAGTCGCACCTCGGATCCGGACGGCGACGAGGTCGTCAGGATCTCTACGGGTGGACGGCCGGAAGCCACAGAAGGTGACCGGATTGAGTTCGACGTTCGACCCGATCAGCTGGTGGAGCCGTGACCCCGAGAGGGAGGCACGGCGCGACCCGCGGGTCGTGCCACTGCCGCGCCGGAACGGGCGGGGAGTCACAGGGAATCGGCGCGCGGAGCGGGCAGCGCAGCCGCACCATGCCAAGCCAGGGCGCCCGCACATGGGCCCGCGATCGCCCAACCTCCTCGCTCCGAAAGCGGGCGTAACAGTTCGCAGACTCCTCCCGTCGAGATCATCGCCGGACGGCGTCGCTCATCCTTTCCTGAGGCGAATCAAGGGCGCAGGCACCAGTCGCGCTCCAGAGGAGACCACCCCTGGTACGAGGAACCATGCCGGCAGATTCTCCGCCGGTATTCCGACGGTGAGCACCCCTACGGACAGCAGCAGTTGCACCGCTGCCACGAGGCGGCCCAACGTCCGGTTCGGAGGCAGCCAGGGCAGCGCGGCCCAAGCGACGGGCAGCAATAGCCATAGACCGAGCGCGACAACCATCAGCACCTTCTGTCTACGGGCTCACCGGCTCGGCAGCCCCGCAGGATTCGGAGTCCCCCGCGAACTCTCGCATTGGCTGCCGGCATCGAGCGCGTTGACCCTATACGCCTCGGTGCTGGTGGATGCCGGTCGGGCCACCCTCGCTCGCAGTCGCCACGCCCAACGCAAATGCCCTCTACCGTCTAATAATTGACGCACTTGCAGCTCAGCGCATGGAGCAGCGCAATACCGGAGGAAAGGTCACGGGTTCGAACCCCGAGCAACCGGGCTCCCAGCGCCCGCCATCCGCTGTCGCCCGACGCAGACGTCGCCGAGTCCGGACCGGCCGACCAGCAGCAGCAGTCACCAGGGCATCATGAGCGGCACCAGCGATCGGCGGAACACGCGGCCAAGAACCCGACGGCAAGCCGCCGAACGCCTAGCGTCCGGGCTGGTCGACGTTCCACTCCCGCGGCAGGGCCTCGTCGCAGAAGACGCAGACGAAGTCCTCCTCGCGCACGATGTTGAGCTGTCGACAGGTGGGGCAACGTCGGAACACCACCTCGTGAGTGAAACCGGACGGGTGAACGATCCCGGCCTGGTCCATGGCCTCGGCAACGGCCGCCCACGAGCTTACGTCCGGACAGTAGCCGGTCGATTGATTGCTGATCTCGTCGACCGCCCACCGCCCCGACTCCTCGCGGAAGCTGATCTCGCCGGCACCCAGGACCGCTTCTCCGCCGGCACACACGACGTGTTCTCCACGACGCGGTGCGAGACGCAGGACGCCAGCCTGATCCACGACGAAGGTGAAGGGCTCGGCCAACTCCTCCGCCGTCCGGGCCAGGACCCACTCGTCGAAATCCGCCGGTGAACGCATGCTCTGACCTGAGGCGTCCGGCCGGACGAGGCTCCTCAACTCGGCAGGTCCGACATAGTCATAGCTCCACCCGCGCATCGTCATGCTCGCCAACTTAAGGCTTGTCCCGCAATCCAATGAAGGGACTGGCAACCTCATGATCTGGCGCGGTCCACGGCTCTGGCCCAACGTCGATTGTCCTCGTCTGGGTCAGCGCGAGCGGCGCTGAGGGATCTTTCGAACAGGTCGTGCAGTCGTGGTGGGTACGCCTCAGGCGAGATGGGCAACATGCGCAACACGCGGTTGCGGATACCCACGTCCGTGGCCTCGACGAGGACCTGCATCGACACCTCCAACCAGGCATCCTCCGCGTCCCGTGAGGTGTCCATTGCCGGGTCTCGGGTTCCATCCGGTGCGTAGGCCGGCGAACGGTCGGCGCGAAGTGGCATATGTGCCCAGTACCAGGCTCGTGTTGCACCCGCACGTTCAAGATCCGTGCCAGTTCGCAGGTACTCAACAAGTGCTTCAAGCACCCGGCGGCGGCCGAAGCAATACAGGGCGGGTTCGACGAACCAGCGGCAGAAGCTGGGGTCCGGGTCGTGAACGGCCGCGGCCATAAGGGGGGTGAACAACTCCTCTGGCAGGTGCGCGTGCTCAAGCAGCGGCCGCTTCACTGCACCGGCCAGGGAGCGCGCATGCCCTCTGGCCGTCGCCCCCGGTCGATCGACGTCGACCCCGATGAGGCGCGCCACCTCCACCGCGCACGCCAGGAACGCGCGCTCCCTCTCCGTGTCCTCTGCCTTCTCGGTCACGGCAGCATTCTGGACTGACGTGATGCCACGACGGGCCCGTACTCGGTGATTTTCTCGCCCAGAAGTCCTGGTCCACCCATGGAATGATCACCGCGTGGCTGGTGTGATCACGGCGTCGGAGCCGTCCTGGACAACTCCCTTCACCGGGCTGAGCCCACGCACGCGACCGTCGTCGTGCAGATGGTGGACAGGAACTCCTCGACACCGTCGAGTGCCACCTCGTACGGCAGCGGCAGCGGGGCGCCCACAGTGAGCTGGGCGTCGTAGGTGTGCACCGCGATCTCGTCGAGCTGGCGTCGGGCGGCGGCGTCACGGCGCTCGGCAGTCCATGCTGAGGCCCCCGTGTCGTGATCACTGTCCAGGCCGTGCAGCAGGCACGACTGGCACGTCGTCGCGCCGTGGATTCGCCTACTCGCCGGCGCGCGCCATGAGGAGCGGCTGGAAGAAGCCGGTCTCCTGCGGGAGTCGCCACTCTTGGTCGACGAACCCGGCCTCGGCCGCGAGGGTCGTCAGCCGGTCCCGGCCGAGAGCCCAGTAGGTGGTCCGGCGGACCTGCACGCGCCATTCTCCGCCCGTCGGGAGGAGTTGGAAGTGTTCCAAGTCGTAGCGCTCACCGTCGTCATGCCAGTGCCAGAGCTGGAAGGTGACGGTTCGCTCCTCGCCGTTGGCGCCGTCGGCGTGCCCGTGAACTTGTGGCGGCATCGAAGCGGGGCGCTCGCGCCGCAGATCGTCGTAGGGACGTGTGCTGACCAGCAGCAGGCCGCCGGGACGCAGCACGCGACGCATCTCGGCCAGGGCAGCGTGCACATCCCGCTCTGTCAGCAGATGAGGCAGCGCGTTGTCAGCGCAGACGACAGCGTCGAACCGGCCGTCGAGGAACGGCAGGTATCGCATGTCGGCGGCGGCCGTGCGCAGGCTCAGGTTCCGGTGGGCGGCCTCGCGGGCAGCGCGGGCGGCGGCTCGGGGGCTGAGGTCGGTCCCCGTGACACGGTGCCCGTGCAGCGCCAGGCCGATGGCCTGCGTGCCGATGCCGCAGGAGCAGTCGAGCACCTGGGCGTGCTCGCTACCGATCAGGGCGTCCAGAGCGTCTCCCTGCCGGCGGGTGCTCGCGTCCCAGTCCGGGTAGATCAGGTGGTAGTCGTCTGCCAGTTCGTCGTAGAAGCGCGCCACCGATGTCTCGGGCATGGCGCGAGATTATCGTGCTTGATTTCCCGTGGGCATTCGCCATCTGCGCGGGCTTCCTCCACGGCTGCAACTATCGTCGCTGCCACATCGCAACCAGGCATGGCGCGCCCAGGTGCGGAGTGGGGAGAGATTCCCTGCGCGCAGGAGCTCAAGGAAGCTTGTCACCGCGGTTCACGGAGTTGTACGAGCCGTCGTCCTTGCGCCCCGCGCTGTCGGACGACCAGCGGTGAAGGGCCGGCGCGGGCGTCCACATCCGAAGTGCCATGAGCACGCCGATGCAGGCGACAGCCGCGCAGCCCGCATTGGACTGCCATCCGGAGAGCGCCGGTCCACCGACGGGCACCAAACCTGCGAATTCCGGCATGTGGACGATCAACGGCTCCATCTTCTCCCGCCGCCCGGGAAAGGACTCCAGTCCGCCGAATGCCCGGCCCCGCAGGGCCGGCATGGTGCAAGTCCGGTGCAAAAGCCGCAGGGACGCTGTAGTCACGGGGTCATTTCGGTACGGCCGGTGTCGGGCGACGTCCGCGATACCGGACGGGCCGAAGTGCTGTGCGTCTGCCTTCACGGCACGCGAAAGCACCCCCTCATTTCAAGGTTTGATCAGTCACATCACTGCGGCTGCTGCCGGACCGGGTTCGTGTCGGAGCCCGCCGCCTTGGGTCCGCACAGCCGCGAGGAGTTCGAGATGCGCAAACTTTCGTCACTGTCCATGGCCACCGCCCTCGTTGTCGCCGTAGGTGCGACGGTCTTCGCCGTACCGGCCGGAGCGGCGACCACACCGCGCGGGACCACGCTCGCCGGCGGTTCCGCGGGGGCGTCCGCACCTGCCTCGCAGAGCACGGTGAAGCTCATTCAGGGCTTCTACGCCGCCTTCGCCAAGGGAGACATTCCCGCCGCGCAGAAGTTCGTGACCGACGACTTCATCATGCATGTGCCGGGGAAGGGCCTCAACGCCGGGGAGTACTGGGGCAAGGAAGGGCTGCGCGAGTTCATGCGCCACATCCTCGACTACAACGGCGGCACCTTCGAACTGAAGGTGCCGCACTTCGCGGTGAACGGCGACACCGCGTTCACCCGCGAGATCGTGACGCTCAACCGCAAGAAGGATCCGGCGAAGATCTGGACGCTGCGCTTCACCATGCAGTACAAGATCAAGAACGGCCGGGTCTCGGAGGCATGGACCATGCCCGAGGAACAGGAGGCCTACGACGCCTACTGGACACCGTCGCTCGACACGCCCCGCGGCACACCGGCCTCCTCCCAGCCGGCGCCGTCCCTGCCCGACGCCGCGCACGCCGTCTCCCCGAAGAACACGGGCTTCCTGAACACCTTCTACAACACGTTCTGGAGCGGGGACCTCGACGGGGTCCATCGCATGGTCTCGGACGACGTCGAGGTGCGCATCCCCGGGCACTCCGACATCTCCGGCGTCTACAAGGGATGGGACGGCTTCCTCAAATTCCGCGAGCGGGTGATGGCCACCGTCGGCAGCCGGTACAAGTTGGATGTGTCCGCGATGGCGGGCGACAGCGCCGGAGGCTTCGCGCGTGAGTTCATCCGGATGAACCGCCCCTGGGACTCGGAGGTCAAGTCGATCGACGTGACCATGTACTACACCGTCCGCCACGGAAAGATCGTGAAGATGGAGGACGTTCCGGTCGACACCAACGCCTGGCAGGACTTCTTCACGAAGCCGCACAAGGGAAGGTAGCCGCCAGTCGTGAAGCGTCCGGGGCCGGCAACACGTTTGTCGGCCCCGGACGTCGACGGCCGAAGGAGGCTTACCGCGGCGGGGGCACATTGACGTGGCGGTGGTGCTTCTTGCGGCCGATCCGGCAGCGCTCGCGCCCGCGGGCAGGAGTGTCGGCCTGGCCGCACAGACAGGTCCCGATATGTGGCACGTATGGCCGCCTCGGGCAGCGACCGTGCAAGGTCTGCGAGCTACATTCGGCGGTACACCATCCCAAGGCGGTGGCGGCCGCTGACGCCCCGTGGGTCGGGGCGGACGCATCAACGGCTGCCAGGCCGCTGCCGAACCTCGGTCATGCCCATGGGCGCCGCCCGCCTGCCGGGGGTTCTGCCCGGCAGAGATACCCAAGTCCCCTCTCCCAACAAGACGTCGTCGGTTGGACGTCGTCCGCACCGTACATACGAAGGACCCGCCATGCCCGCCGTAACCGTCGAGGACCTCCTGGTCCTCCCCCGCCTCCCGCACCCTGAAGCGACCGTCGCCGACCGCCCCGTCCGTCAGGTGGTCACCGCGCCCCAGCAGCGGGAGGGGGCCGGCTTCATGGTGCGCCGCCCGTTCCCGAGCGCTGCCTTGCACGACGCGGACCCCTTCTTGATGCTCGACCACGTCGGTGAGACCGTGTACCAGCCCTACGAGGCCAAGGGCGCCCCCTGGCACCCTCACCGCGGATTCGAAACGGTCACCTACGTCATCGACGGCACGGTGGTGCACCACGACTCCAACGGTGGCGGAGGCGTCATATCGGATGGGGACACGCAGTGGATGACCGCAGGGTCGGGAATCCTCCACGACGAAGTCCCCAGCGAGGAGGTCCTGGCCAAAGGCGGCCTCAGTCACGGCATCCAGCTGTGGGTGAACCTGCCCCGCACCCGCAAGTGGGCGCAGCCGCGCTACCAGGACGTCCGGGCGGACAGACTCCGGCTGCTCACCTCCGAGGACGGCGGGGCGCTGGTACGCCTGATCGCCGGTGGACTCGGCGGCTACCAGGGACCGGGCGTGACCTACACCCCGATCGTCTATGCGCACGCGAGTCTGCTCCCCCAGGCGCGGTTGCGGACGGGGTGGGATCCGCAGTTCAGCGCGATGGTCTACGTCCTGCAGGGATCGGGGAGCGTGGGCCCGGACAGGCGCCCGGTGAGGGAGGGGCAACTGGCGGTGTTCGGTGCGGGCGATGTCATCACCGTGCAGGCGGGGGACCATCAGCGCGGCCGCACCGGCCGCTTCGAGGTGCTGCTGCTGGGCGGTGTGCCGCTGAGGGAACCGATCGCCCGCTACGGCCCGTTCGTGATGAACACCGAGGCGGAGATCCGGCAGGCCGTCGAGGACTACCAGCAGGGCAGGATGGGCCACATTCCCGCAGCCCACCTGGGAACGCGGTAGGGGTGCGGCAGGGGGCCGACGTTCAGCACGCCGGGGTCGACGCGAACGGCGTCCGGTGCGGGCAAGGACAGCGCCCTCCGGGAATGGGAACGGCGGGCGCTGTTGGGGGTGTTGCCGTCGTCAGCGGGAGCGGACGTAGGCGGTGAGGCCGGCGCGCAAGGGGGCGGGCACCGCTCGATACAGGGCGGTGTGGAGCAGCTCGCCGACGAAGGTGAGGGCGTCGCCGTCGGCTGTCAGGAGGCCGACGCGGAGCGCTTGTTCGACCTGCTGTGCTGTTCTCCAGCCGTCGGTGCCTGCGGCTCTGAGCAGTTGCTCGAAACAAAAGGTGGGGCCGATGAGAGCCGCGGTGCGCAGCAGGTGCGTCATCGGCTCCGCGACGTGGTGGACCAGGTCGAGCGCCGCGTTGATCAGTGTGTCGGGCAGCTGGTCCGGGTCGTCCAGGGGCGCGCCCGCGCGGGCGGCTCGAAGGGCTGCCAGGACCAGGGCGGGGCGGCCGGCGGTGAGCTGGTGGACGCGGTGGGCTGCCTGTGGCACGTCGTGGCGGGCGGCCAGCTCGGCGACGGCGCGAAGCCCAAGCGGTTCGAGGGGCAGCTGGGTGGAGTGGGGCAGGTGTCGTGCGATGCGGTCGGCGCCGTCCTCCCGCGCGCCGAGGACCACCATCATCCGGTGGCCGGCGGCGTCCTGGGACAGGTGGTGGAGGGTTTCCAGGGTGCGCGCGTCCGCGCAGTGGGCGTCGTCGACAGCCAGCAGCACGGGGTGGTCGCTGGAGAGTCCGCGCAGGAAGAGGGCGGCTGCGTCAGTGTGTCCGTGTGCCGGCGGCCTGGCGCGCTCGTCGCCGTGGCGGGCGGGCCCGTCGATCGCGTCGAGGTGCGGCATGACGGCCTGCAGCCGGTCGGCGATGCCGTCGGCCGCGCGGGTGATCTCTTCGGGCCGTGCCGTGCGGCAGAAATCCTCGATGGCCTGCTCCAGTACGGGGACGTCCAGGAGACGTTCGGGCCCGGGGCAGCGTGCGGCAAGGACGGTGGCACCGTCGTGCTGGACCTGGCGGCGCAGTGCGGACAGCAGAGCGGAGGTGCCGACTCCGACCCCGCCACGCAGCACGACGGTGGTGGGGTGCCCGGTCAGCGCCCGCCGCCACCCTGCCTGCAGTCGGTCGAGTTCATCGTCCCGGCCGGTGAGGCGCTGGTGGGGTGCGTCGGCCGGTGCTGCGGGCCGCGTCCGCGCGGGGGGCGGGGTCGGCCGGCCCTGGAGAATGGCCCCGTGCAGGGCCTCGGTGCGCGGGTCGGGGTCGGTTCCCAACTCGGTACGGAGTGTGCGGCGCAGCCGGCTGAAGGTGTGCAGGGCGGCGCCGGCCGAACCGAGACGGTACTGAGCGGCCATCAGGGCGCGCCATGCCGGCTCGTCGTAGGGGTCGTCGTGCGCGGCCGCCGAGGCCAGGTTCGCGGCCTGCCGATGGTCGTGCAGATGTTCCGCGGCCTGCCAGGCGGCTTCGCGGGCCCGGCGCAACAGCCGCTGCAGTGTCCGGTCGAGGTTCGCGCTCCAGTCGGCGGGCTGGAACTCCTCGACCGCGCGACCCGCACCGAGCAGGCCAAGTGCCCGGCGGGCGGCGACATCCGCGAACGCGGGTTCGCCGGCGTGCAGGTGCCGCTCGGCCGCCCGGGTCAGGCGGGCCGCCTCGTCCACGTCGACCTGCCAGCCCGTGGTGTTGAGCCGATATCCGGACCCTGCGCGCTCCAGGCAGGTGCCGACCACTTTGCGCAGCCGGCTGACGAGGGAGGCGACCGTCTGCGTGGCGGTGGGCGGGGCATGGTCGGGCCAGAGTGTCTCGATGATGGTGTCCTTGCTGACGACCCGGTTGCGGTGGACGGCCAGCAACGCGAACAGCAGTACCGCGCGTCCCCTGGGGAGGCTGGGCGGGTTGCCGGACTGTGCCCCCGTCAGCTCCAGGGGCCCGATGAGCCGCAGGTGGACGGGGTCCCCCAGGACGAGTGCGTTGGTGCAGGACGGCATGCAGGTGGTGCTCTTTCGTGGTGCGGGGCAATGACTGGCATCCAGCCTCGCCGCACCGCACTCCTGCCCGCCAGCGGCCGGCGGGACGACAACCCCTCGGTTTCGGCCCGTGCCCTCGCCGCTCGCGCTGCTGGTGGGCGGCGTTTCAGGGCCGGCTGTGCAGCGCGTGGTGGACCACGGCGCGCAAGGCCGTGAAGGAGTCGGCGAAGCGCTCCAGCCCTTCCTTCTCCAGGGCGGCCATGACCTCGTCGTAGGCGATGCCGGCGGCCTGCAGTCGGCGCAGGACCTCGGTGGAGTCCTGGTAGGTGCCACGCACGCTCTGGGGCGGAAAGACGGCGTGATCCGCGACCGCGTCGAGCGTGTTGCGGGGCATGGTGGTGATGGTCCCCGGTGCGAGCAGTCCGGTGACATAGCGGGTGTCGCCGTAGTGGGGGTTCTTGGTTGCGGTGGAGGCCCACAGGGGTCGCTGCGGGCGGGCGCCCGCGTCGTGCAGGCGCCGCCAGCGCCGTGTGGAGAACTCCTTCTCGTACAGGTGGTAGGCCAGGCGGGCGTTGGCGAGCGCGGCCCGTCCCTGCAGGGCGGCCTGGGTGGGGCCGCCCTGTTGGGCGAGGCGGGCGTCGACGGCGGTGTCGACGCGGGAGACGAAGAAGGAAGCGACCGAGGCGATCGGGGCAAGGGGGCGTCCCTGCGCCCGGGCACGCTCCAGTCCGGCGAAGTAGGCGTGGATGACCTCGCGGTAGCGGCGCAGACTGAACAGCAGCGTCATGTTGACGCTGATCCCTTCCGCGAGGAGCAGGGTCAGGGCGCGCGCCCCTTCCACCGTGGCCGGCACTTTGATCAGGACGTTGGGCCGGTCGACGAGCCGGTGCAGACGGCGTGCCTCGGTGAGCGTGGCGGCGCTGTCGTGGGCCACCAGCGGGGAGACTTCCACGGACACGTACCCCTCGACGCCGTCGGATGCCTCGTAGGTGGGGCGCAGCAGGTCACAGGCCTGCCGCACATCGTGCGTCGTCAGGGCCTGCAGCGCCTCGTCCACGTCCGCGCCTGCGCGCCGCAGTTCCTCGAGTTGCCCGCGGTACGGTCCGCTGCCGTCGCCGATGGCCGCCTGGAAGATCGTGGGGTTGCTGGTGATGCCGGTGACTTTCCCGGCGTGGATGAGTGAGGGCAGTACGCCCGACTCCAGGTCGCGCCGGTTGAGATCGTCCAGCCATATGGCGACGTCGTGCGCGGTGAGGTGGGCGAGAGGGTCGCTCATGGGTGTCGCTCCTTCTTTCCGGGGCCGGCGTGCTGCAGGCCACCTGGGTGTGCGGTGAGCCTGAAGTGCGGCGTTGCAGCCGGATTGCACTGCGCGGCCGGGCGGGTGGGGTGCCGGCCGTGCAAGAGCGGTGCAAGGCGCCGCGCCAGTGTGGGCAGCGCGTCTTCGCCCCGGGTGGGCTCGTCGTGGCCGCCGGCCGCTGACACACCGTCGGTACGGGGGCGTCGTCCTGCATCGGCGGCCGTGGCCCGATGCGTGGGTCACCCGGCCGTGCGCGCGGACATGCCGCCGGCCGGGGGCGGGTCGACCCCGCACAACCACCCGCTCCGGGCGGCCCGGTGCCCTCGTGGGAGAGGGCCGCCCGGGGCCGTGGACGGGACGTACAGACAGCCGGCGAGGCACTGCCGGGGCCGGGTGTCCCGTCGGTACGCGTGGGGTCACGCGGTGATCAGGAGGATGTTGTGGGAACACAGAGTCGGCGCGACCGCAGCCGGCACAACTGGCCCGCGTGGCTCAGCGAGTTCGCCTCGACCGCGATCCTGCTGCTGGTGATGGTCACCCTGTTCAGGCACCTGTTCGGCACCGAGGGTCCACTGGGACGCGCCCTCCCCTCGCAGGAGGGCCGGCTGGTCGCGGACGCCGTGGTCAGCGGCATCACCGTCGGCCTGCTGATCGTCTCGCCGTTCGGGCGACGTTCGGGCGGCCATATGAACCCGGCGGTCTCGCTGGCGTTCTGGCTGATGGGGGCCCTCCCGGGACGGGACGCGGCGGCCTACGTCGCCGCCCAACTGGCCGGTTCCGTCGCGGGGGTGGCGGTGGGCCGGCTGGTGTGGGGCGAGCAGACGGCCCACCACGCCGTCGGTTACGCAGTCATCCGGGCATCCGACCACATCCCGTGGGCTGCCGTGTTCGCCTCCGAGGCCGCGGCGACCGCCGTGATGCTCGCCGCGGTGACCTTCGTGGCGGCGCGGCCCCGCCTGGCCTTCCTGCTGCCGGCGGTCGCAGCGTCGGTGATCGCCGCGCTGATCCTGCTGACCGGGCGATGGACGGGCGGAAGTTTCAACCCGGCCCGACAGTTCGGGCCGGAGCTGTTCTCCCACGACCTGGCGTGGCTGTGGGTGTACCTGATCGCCCCGCTGGTGGGCGGCGGGCTCTTCGCTCTGGTGCGCGGACGCCTGCCGCACGCGCCTGCGCTGCCCGCCTGACCGGCACCGATAGCGCCACCGGCTCCTGCACCTCCACCGGCTCCGGCTCCGGCTCCGACTCCGGCTCCGGCTCCGGGAGAGGCGTGCCGGCTGCACGCGGGCTCGTGCGGTGGCCGGATCCGTGGGGAGTACGGCCCAGAGGCCGGACATGACAGCCCGCACAACACGGGTTGAAGGCCCGTGAAGGCGCTGATCAAGCGCCGTGATCCTGACATCCGGATCGTTCGAGAAAGGCCCTGTGATGATCGACTCGACTGCCTGGGAGCGTGTGCGATGACCGCCTCATCGTCTCTGGCCGCCAAGCAGCGGCCGGAGTTTCTGGTTGCGTTGGCGTTGGCGGCGGGCCCGGTGGTGGCGCTGGGCTTCACCCGGTTCGCGTACGCGCTGCTGCTGCCGGCCATGCGCGAGAAGCTGCACTGGAGTTATGCGGCGGCCGGTGGGATGAACACCGCCAACGCGCTGGGCTACATCATCGGAGCCGCCACCGCGGCCTGGTGGTCGCGCCGCTTCGGCTCCGGGAAGGCGTTCGTGTGGGGCATCGTCATCAGTGCGCTCACCCTGCTCGCCTCCGGGGCGACCGACAACTTCGCCGGCCTGACCGTCCTGCGGTTCATCGGCGGCCTGAGCACCGCGGTGACCTTCGTGGTCGGCTCGGCTCTCGCCTCCCGCGTCCACAGCGGCGGCCAACAGGCACGCTCGGCCTCCCTGGTCGGGATGTACATGGCCGGTGTCGGCATCGGCGTGGTGCTCTCCGGCGTGGTCGTGCCCGCGGCGCTCACCGCCTGGGGCGCGTCCGGCTGGCAGGCCGGGTGGCTGCTGATGGGGCTGCTCGCCCTCCTCGCCATCGGACCCGCGGCCTGGGCCGCACGCCAGGTACCCGAGCAGGCCACCAGCGGTGCCGCCCACGGCGGCCGGGCCGGCCTCAAGCCGCTGACACCTCTCTTCGTCTGGTACGTGCTGTTCGGCGCCGGCTACGTGTCCTACATGACCTTCGTCATCGCCCTGCTGCACAGCCAAGGCATGAAGGTCTGGGGCACCGGCACGTTCTTCATCGTGCTGGGCGTAGCCTCCGCGGCGGCGACGTTGCTGGTGTGGGGCCGGGTGATCGGCCGACTGCGCGGCGGCACGGCCCCCGCGCTGGTCTCGGCCGTCGTACTGATCGGCGTACTGCCCGTACTGCTGTGGCACGGGATGGGCGCCGCGATCGCCTCGGCGATCATCTTCGGCGGCTCGTTCATGGCCGGGCCCACCGCTGTGACCGTCCTGGCCCGCCGGATGCTGCCCGCGCACGCCTGGACCTTGGGCATCGCCCTGCTGACGGTCGCCTTCAGCGTCGGCCAGGCCGTCGGTCCCTTGATCTCCGGCCTGCTGTCCGACTCCTCCGGAGGCATCGCCAAGGGCCTGTGGCTGTCCGTCGTACTGCTCGCCGTCTCCGCCGCCGTCGCCCTCGTCCAGCGCGAACGGACGGCAGAGCACCACCACCAGGAAGCGCCGGCGGCCGGCGCCCCGAGCGCCGTCCAGCGCTGACCCCACCCCTTCAAGGAGCACGACCCCCATGTATCACCGCATCCTGGTCGCCGTCGACGGCAGCCCCGCCGCGCACAGCGCGATCCGTACCACCGCCGAACTGGCCTACCTGACCGGCGCACAGGTCCGTGTGCTGCACATCGACACCTCGGAGGTGGTGTACGACACCGTCGTCGGCCTGGAGGACGACCCCACCGCCCACCGGGTCCTGGACGCGGCCGTGACGGCCCTGCGGCAGGCCGGCGTCCAAGCCGACGGCGAACTGCTGGACGGGCTGGTGTCGGACGTGGCGCAAGCCGTGCGGGAGGCCGCCGAGAGCTTCGACGCCGACCTGATCGTCGTCAGCCCCCATCACCGCAGTCGTCTCGCCGGCTGGTTCTCCCCCAGTGTCAGCACCGCGATCGCCCACAACAGTCGCACCGCCGTGCTCCTGGCTCCCGACCAGGGCTGAGATGTCCCACCGCACGGTGCTCGTCACCGATCAGGCAGGCCCGGCCCGCCTGATCGCTGTCGGGGCCCCACCGTCCCTCACCACGGTGCAGGCCGAACAACCAGTCGTCGGCGGCGGCGCCGGCTCCTGACAAGCAAGGCGGCCCCGGTACCCCTCGGCCCTCCCGGGCCGGCGGGCGCCGGGGCCGCGAGAAAGGCATCATGGCAGTGCCCCAGCAACAGATCATTCTCGTCCGGCACGCGGAGACGGCCTGGAACCGCTCCCGCCGCTACTACACCGGGCGGGACGATCCCGACCTGACCGCCGCGGGCAGGCGCGAGGCCGGCATGCTCCTGCCGCACCTCGAGGCCTACGAGGACGCCCACGTGCTGTGCAGTCCAGCACTGCGAGCCCGCCGCACCGCGCGACTGGCGGGCCTGAGCGCGGACATCGACCCCGGCCTGCGGGAGTGGAGCTACCAGCTGCCCGACGGCCACACGGTGGACGAGCGCTGCCGAAGCGAACCGTGCCACCACGACATCTGGGACGACGCCCTGCACACGGAAGCGTGCAAGGGCGAATGTCTGCCGGAGGTGACCGCCCGGGCGGACCATGTGCTCGACTGCGCCCGTCGCCTCACCGCCACCGGCAGACCCGTCGTCCTCGTCTCGCACGGCAACCTCATCCGGCTGATGACCGCCCGCTGGCTGGGACTGTCCGCCGCGGCCGGGGCACACCTGGCACTGCGCACCGCCTCCATAGGACGCCTGGCCCACTACGACGGACGTCCCAGCCTGCTGGGCTGGAACTTCAGCCCTTCCTTCGACGACCGGCTGCTCGCCCGCCCTCCGGCAGCCGCCGACGCCCCACCGCATCGCCCCTGAACCCCGCTCCCCTGGCGCCCTCCTGGAGGATTCGTTGGACACCCACCCGCCCGTACACCTGGATCCGCATGCCGAGCGCTTCCTGGCACAGTCGGCCGCGGCCGACGCGCCGCCGCTGGAAAGCCAGTCGCCCTCCGAGGCCCGGGCCGACGCCCTGGCGTCCCAGCGCGCCGCCCAGGCGGTGCTCAAGCCCGTCCACATCCACGAGCAGCACCTGCCCATCGGGCCCCGCGGCACGGTGCTGGTGCGGATCGTGCGGCCGGAAGGCTCCTCGGGCACGCTGCCGGCGGTGATGTACTGCCACGGCGGCGGCTGGGTGCTGGGCGACCGCTTCTCCTACGACCGCACCACCCGCGACCTGGCCCACGCCGGCGGCGTCGCCGTGGTGTTCGTGGAATACACCCGCTCACCGGAGGCCCGTTACCCCGTCGCGCTCGAAGAGGTCTACGCGGCCACCGCCTGGATCGCCGAGCACGGACAGGAACTGGGGCTGGACGGGTCCCGATTGGCGGTCGCCGGGGACAGCGCGGGCGGCAACCTGGCCACGGCCGCCGCACTGCTGGCCAAGCGCCGGGGCGGTCCCCACCTGCTGCAGCAGGTGCTGTTCTACCCGGCGTTGGACGCCGGTTTCGACACGCCGTCCTATGAGCAGTTCGCGGACGGCTTCTTCCTCACCCGCGCGCAGATGAGATGGTTCTGGGACCACTACGCCCCCGACCGCTCGGTGCGCACCGAACCGACCGCCGCACCGTTGCGGGCCACCCCACAAGAACTGGCCGGGATGCCGCCGGCCCTGGTGATCACCGCCGAGGCGGACGTGCTGCGCGACGAGGGCGAGGCGTATGCCCGCAAGCTCACGCAGGCAGGTGTCCCGGTGGTCGCGGTCCGCTACCTGGGGGCGGTCCATTCGTTCACCGCGCAGGACGCGCTGGCGGCCTCTCCCCTCACCCGGGCCGCTGTCGACCAGGCCGGGCAGGCACTGCGGCATGCTCTGGCCGCACCCCGGGCCGCGACGGGGGGTCGCTGATGTCGACGGCCCTGGTGCTCGGCGGAGGCGGCGTGACGGGGATCGCCTGGGAGCTGGGGGTGCTCCAGGCGCTACAGGAAACGGGGGTGGACCTCACGGGCGCCGACCTGGTGGTCGGCACCTCGGCCGGATCGGTCGTGGCCGTCCAGGCCACCAGTGGTATCGGTCTTCACCACCTCCTCGCCGACCAACTGGCGCCCGCCGGCGCCTCACAGGAGGTGAAGGCCGTCTTCGACCCGCAGCACGCGGCGGCCGCCCTCACCAAGCTGACAGAGGGCGCCCACGACGAGCGGGAGACCAGGGCCCGGATCGGTGCCATGGCCCTTGCGGCACACACCGTCCCGGAGGCCGAGCGGATGCGGACGATCCAAGCCCGACTTCCCGTCGACACCTGGCCCGCCCGCCGGCTGCTCATCACGGCGGTGGACGCGCAGACGGGCGATCTCGCCGTGTGGGACGGCACCTCGGGCGTCCCGTTGGCATCCGCCGTGGCGGCCAGCTGCGCCGTGCCCGGCATCTGGCCGCCCGCCACCGTCGGTCGACGGCGCTACGTCGACGGGAGCGTCCGCTCCACGACCAACGCCGACCTCGCCCTGGGCCATGACGTGGTGGTCGTCCTCGCGCCCGACACCGGCCCCGGCCTCAACCCCGCGTCGCAGGGACTGGCCGGCGAGATGCCGCTGCTGCGCCCGCACAGCCAAGTCCTGGTCATCACACCTGACGACGCCGCACTCGACGCGATCGGCCCCAATCCGCTGGACCCCGCCCGGCGGCCCGCCTCCGCCCGCCAGGGCAGGCGGCAGGGAATGGCGCTGACCGGCACTGTGCGGAACATCTGGCCCGCTGCCACCGACCGATAGGCCGCACGCGACGCCCGGGCCGGCAGCCGGCGGTCTCCCTACCCGTGCGGCCGTCCCGCGACGTACCGTCGAAAGGTGCTCCGGGAAGGAACGACCGGCTCCGCCACCGCGCCTTCGGACCGCCGCCCTCTGTATGGGCTTGCCGACGCGGCCTGGGAGTTCGTACTGACTTCCGTCCTGCTGTACTGCGTGGTCACCGCCGCCCGCTGGCTGACACCACCGGACTCGCCGCTCGCCGTGAACAGCGCCCGCGCGGCGACGGCCATCGTGGGGGCGGTGGTCGGCATCATCCTCGTGGTGCTGATCACCTCCCCGCCGGGGCGCTGCTCCGGCGCCCACATGAACCCCGCGATCAGCGTCGCGCTGTGGCTGATGGGTGCCTTCCCCGGACGCTACGTGCCCGCCTACGCCGCCGCACAGCTGGCAGGCTCGGTGGCGGGCACCGCGCTGGGGCGGCTGTGCTGGGGACCGGTGGTGTCCCGGCCCTCGCTGCGCTATGCGGCCGTGCACCCCAGCCCCAGGTGGAACACGGCCGCGCTGGCCGTCACGGAGGCCGGTTGCCTCATCCTCGTGGTCGTGATGGTGGGGTTCTTCCTGGCCCGCCCCGCCATCAGTCGCTGGCTGCCCTACGCCGTCGGCGCGGCGACGGCCCTGATCATCACCGTGCTGGGGCAACTGAGTGGAGGCTCGGCGAACCCGGCGCGCCAACTGGGTCCCGCGCTGCTGTCCGGTGGCACCCGACTGCTGTGGGTCTACCTGGCCGCCCCGTTGGTCGGCGCATCGATCGGGGCCGCGGTCCACTGCCTGTTCCAGCGCCGTCTGGGCACCCCCGCACCGTGCACCTACCGCCTGTGCGGGAGCGACGCCGCCCTGCGAAATCGGACCCGACAAGTGGCCTGAGGCGCGTACGCGACGGTCGCTCGGCCCAGTCGTCACCGCTCGCTGTCGTCCTGCGGATCGTTCACTTCGGCCGCGGCGACCTCAGCTCCTGGGGGTCGAACGGGACAGGCGGATCGCCGAGACGAGGAAGAAGATTCCGCCGAGCGTGGCGTAGCCGGCGAGGGCGGTCAGCGAGGGGTCGTCCTGTGTGGCGCTCCGGATGAAGGTCCCGCCGGCGAGGACGGAGATGCCGCCGCTGAGGATCATGGCCCACTGGCCGCCCATCGGCCGGCGCGCGACGCCCACGAGGAGCTGGATGAGGCCGGAGACGATCGCCCACGCGCCCCAGACGCGGAGGACGTCGGCGACGCCCGAGGTGCCGGCGATCGCGACGCCGACGGCGGCGAGCACGCCGGCGGCCATGTTGGCGTAGAGGCCCTTGACCGGCCCGGTGTCGCGCGCCGACCTGGCGTCGACGACGGCCGCGGCCACGTCGAAGGCGGGATAGAGGACCAGCAGCAGCTTGGCCCCGACGGTGAGCTCGGAGCCGAACAGCAGCAGGAGCGCGGCCCACGCGGCGGCGAAGACGAAGCGGACGACGTACAGCCGGCGCAGGGCGGGCGTGGCGCCGATGGACTCGGCAGAGGCGGTGGATGCCATGGGGTTCTCCAGTGACTTCGCGGTAGAGAGAACGATCTTTCTTGTCTGCAGCCTGGCACACCCGTTCCGCGAAAACAAGAGAGAGCGTTCTACCCGCTAGGATGGGTGTCATGACGAGGACGGAAATCGGCACAGGCACCGGCAGGCGAGTCTCCGAGGCCCGGGAACGACTCCTGAGGACCGCCGGGCAGCTCTTCTACGCGGAGGGCATCCACACGGTGGGCGTCGACCGTCTGGTCGCCGAGTCGAAGGTCACCAACGCCACCTTCTACCGTCACTTCCGCAGCAAAGAAGATCTCGCCGTCGCCTACATCGAAAGCGTCGACCAGGCGATCCGCACCCAGATCGCCTCCCTGACGGCCGCGGACGTGCCGGCCGACGGCATCCTGCGGGGCATCGGTGCGTCCCTGGTCGAGCAGATCCGCTCGCCCGGATACCGCGGATGTGCCTTCCTCAACGCGGCAGCGGAATTCCCCGATCCCGAGCACCCGGTGCACCGTGCCGTCGTCCAACACCGCGCATGGTTCCTTCAGACGATCACCGGACTGTTCGCCGCGATCACGGCCGCGGAGGCCGAGCACGCCGGGCGGCACTTCGCCATGCTCCGCGACGGGGCGATGAGCGCCGGCTACCTCGGCGACCCTGTCCTGGCCGGCGAGACCTTGCTCCGCGGCATCGATGGACTGCTGCGGATCCACACCGCCCGTGGGCTCGACGAGCGCGCCGCCTCCGCACCCGACCGGGACCCCTCGGCCGCCACGACGGTCTCCGGCGTGGAGTGCGCGCCACCCGGCGCGTAACCGCGGGTCCGGGCGCGACCGGCCGCGTCGAGCGCCGAGCGGGCCGGGGCGCGGTCCACTGCCGGAGTGCAAGGCGCGCAAGAAGTCAGTCCCACGCGTTGAAGAGCACTCCGCCCAGTGTGGTGATGCCGTGGGAGCGAACTTCGCGCCACTCGCCCTGGGTCAGGACCGAGGTGTCGACGTCCGAGAGCGGCAGAGTGAGCTGGACGCGATCAAGCACCACGAACCCCAGGTCGGCGAAGGCACAGGCCCACGGCGGCGGTGCGAGGAACTCCTCGGTGTACCGGTCCCGGCACTCCTGGGCGAATGCGATCCAGGGGTGGTGGGCGTGACACAGGACGACGTACTCGCCCGTGTCCTCGATGACCGTCGCGGTGTGGAACGTACGAGGGTACGTCTGGTCCTCGATCTCGCCCACACGGCCCTTGGCCGCCCTCGCGGCTGCATACAGCGCTGTGCGGAACGTCCGCGGGTCGGTGTCCGGTAGCGGTCCGTCCTTCGGCCGGAAGAAACCCGTGGCGCCTCGCGGAAGTGCGAACGCTGCGTCCTTGTCCATGGCCATGTGGATCATTCTGCCGAGGATGCCGAACTCGGCATCAGCCGTTCTCCCCTCACCCGACGAAGTGAGGGCCGAAAGCGTGGGAAGCAGGTCCGAAAGCACGGCCATCCCCGCACAGGCGCACCCGGTTGTCCCGTGTGTACCGACGGATCCTCCGTCACACAGGCCCCCTCGGAGATCGCCATGCTGTCCCGTCCGCGCCATCCCCACCTCGCAGCCCCCCAGCCCGTATGGGCCGTGGACGCCCCACGCCGGATGACGCCGTCTGCGACAAGTGCCGATCGGACGGCTGTGCTGGCGCTGCCCGCCGAGCCGGCCAGCGTGAGCGTCGCCCGGCATTGGACCACCGACCTGCTCACCCGGTGGGGAGTGAGCGCGGACGACCTCGACGCGGCCGCACTGGTCGTCAGCGAACTGGCCGCCAACACCGTCCGTTACGGTCACGCGGAGATGACCATCCGCCTCCTCCAGCAGGCGGACCGGCTGTACCTGTGTGTGACGGACTCCGGCGTGCCTTTGACCGCACACCGTCTTGTCATCCCGCAGGAACTGGCCGAGCACGGTCGCGGCCTGGCCATCGTCGAGGCCCTGGCCGAATCGATCGAGGTGACCCGCGAGCCGGAGGGATGGCGCGTGGGCGCGGTGCTGCGTGTGACGACGGCCGGGAAACCGACGGCGCAATCCGCCGCCGACCTGACCGGACGGTAAAAGGAACCAGACCGGGAGCGAGGGCCGCCCTCGTACACGGTGAGACTTCGGGGTACGAGAGACGGTGTCGTCGGCAGATGCCCGGCTGTCCGACTCCGAGGTCTCACCGCTGTCCTCAAACCCCGACGCCGCACATCGGGCCCCGGCCGCGCCCCCTCACGACACCTTGGGGCCGTCGATGAACCGGCCGTCGTCGTCATACACATACGGGTTGGCCGTGCACCCCTTGAGCCCCTTGATCTGCTGCATCATCACCGGAGCCGGCAGGCCGGGGCCGGGACAGGTGCGGTGGCCGTAGCCCAGGTCGTGGCCGGCCTCGTGGTTGATGATCAGCGTGTGGTAGGCGTGAGTGCGGCCGGTGTACTGGGGGCTCAACTCGATCCAGCGCCGCAGGTTGACCACAAGATTCGGTCGGACACCGCAGTTGACCTCGCCGCCGGTGTCCAAACCCCACTGGGCGCACAGCTTGTCCGTGGTGTCGGGCGACGCAAGGGTGATGAGCATGTCGTAGGGGGGTCTGTCCACCTGCTGGAAGGAGGCTACGCCCTGCCGGGTCCACCCGTGCGGGTCGGCGAAGATGTCCCTGATCTCCTGCGCCACGTCGGCGATCTTCAGGTGGGTTCCGTCCTCCAGCCGGACGGCGTAACGCATCAACGTCCCGCCGGTGCCGATGCGTTGTGAGCTGCCCTCGGCCCAGGTGTAGGTGCCCGGCCCATGGACGGGATAGGCCGGTTCCACGGAAGCGGGTGGCCGGGTCGCGGAAGGGGGCGGTCGTGTCGGGGAGGGGGGCGGCCGGGTCGGGGTGCTGGTCGAGGCGGCCGGGGTGGGCGTGCCGCGCCGGGCGGTCCCCTCGGGGGGGCAGGGGGCGAGAGTGTCATCCCGCCCGATGGGGCCGGCCTGCCCTCATCGAGCAATACATGACCGACGCCGCAGAGCGCGGCCGTCACCACCATCGTCGCCACCACCGGTATGACAGGCAGTCGGCGCCGCTCGCGGCGGCCCCGACGCCGCCGCCGTGAGCGCGCGACCGGAATGTGTGGCCGGAATGAGAAGTGGCGCCGACCGGCGAGTTCTGGCCGGAATTCGGCCGGGCGAGGAACGGTTCTGAACCGCGTCTGGTGCGGCCCAGGGTGACACCACGCTCCCGCTGGAAATCACCCCCTGCCGTCTCCATCAGCACCAGACGATCAAAAGCCCGTGGCGGACTTGGCGCCGGGTGCCGCGGGCGTCTCCAGGTCGCCGGCGAGTGGAGTGCCGGCTGCCGGCCGGCATCCGGGATCGGTGGGGTGGGAGGAGGTCATGGGACACTCCGGCTGTGTGCTGCGAAAGCGTGCGCGGTAGGCGCCGGGGGTGATCCCCAGCTCACGCTGGAAGGCACGGCGGAGCGTTTCCGCCGATCCCAGTCCGCTCCTGCGGGCGACCATGTCCAAGGGGTCGGTGCCCGATTCGAGCATGCTCTGCGCCGCTTCCAGGCGGATCTGCTCGACGAACCGGGCGGCCGTGGTGCCGGTCTCCTGGCGGATCAGTCGGGTGAGGTGGCGCACGCTCACCCCCGCCCGCGCCGCGAGCGCGGGCAATTTGTGGTCCGCCTGGGGAGCGGCGGTCACGGCGTCCAGTACCGCCCGCACGCCGGCGCTGCGGCAATACCGTGCGCGCAGCCGGACACTGAACTGGGACTGCCCGCCCGGCCGGGCCATGAAGACCACCAGGTCCTTCGCCGCAGCGCGCGCCACCTCCGGGCCCAGGTCCTCCTCCACCAGCGACAGCGTCAGATCGATACCCGCCGTCACGCCCGCCGAGGTGATGATCCGTCCGTCACGGATGAACAACGCATCACGGTCGACATGCACCGACGGGAAGCGGGCGGCCAGCTGGTCGGCCTGCCTCCAGTGGGTGGCCACACGGCACCCGTCGAGCAGACCCGCGGCCGCGAGCGGGAAGGCCCCCGCGCACAGGGAGGCCACCCGACCCGCCGAGCGCGCAAGCCGCGTCAGTTCCCCGATCAGCCCGTGGTCTTCCACCGGCACGTGCCAGTCGGGGCTGCCGGGAACCATGAGCGTCCCGAGACGCCCGGGCCACTCCTCGAGCCTCCCATCGGCGGCAAGTCGCAATCCGGACGTGGTCCGCACCTCCTTGCCGCCGGGAGACAGCGCAACAACCCGATAGCGGCCCCCGTGGTCGTTGGCGGCCGCCAGGACGTCCAGCGGTCCGGTGACGTCCAGCGCCTGCACCCCGTCGTAGAGGACCATCACGACGACGTGGGTGCGCGGACGACTGTCAGCGCCGGCCTGACGGTTCGAGGTGACCATGACTGCCAGGGTCGGGCCAGGCCTCACGGCGGGGCAAGGACCGATATCCCTCGCATCCGGCCATCGCCCATTCTCCTGGGCGGGCGGCTCGGCCCGGTCTGGTGCGGCCGGCTGCCCGGGACCCGTGAAGGCCGGCAGACCCGCGCCGGCCCGGTGACGCACGGCGGGACGCCATGGCCTCGCCCGGACCACTCCTGTCCCGCCGGCAGGGCAATTCCCGGACAGGGGACCTCTTTTCGTCGGTCAGGGCTGGTGTCTGCCCCTGCCCCTCTCCGGCCTGCCGCCTGCGGGTGGCGGGGCCGGGTTCCTCGGCGTACCTGCACCGTCGTGGGTGGACCACCGGTCTCGTCCGGCAGGCGAAGGCGCACCCCGCCCTCCCCCGCAAGGCGGGGCCCGAGGGTGGTCCAAGGGACGGACGTCTTTCGCCCCGGCGGCATCGAGGCTGGTGACGCGCCCGTCTCCCTGCGCAACCTTCCTTCCTCTTGGAGCCCCCATGCCCCGTGAAACCGCCACCCCTGTCCGCCCGACACGCCATCGCGGCAGGTGGATGGCCGCCCTCCTGTGCGCCGCGAGCGTGGCCGGAGCCGTCCTTGCCCCCAGCGCCACAGCTTTCGGCGGCGGCCACGGCTCGACGGTCTCCCGCACATCGGTCCACCACACGGCACCGGCCCACCCCTGGGCCGCCGAGCGCGCCGCTCGGAAGGCCGTCCGCCAGCTGACCAGGGCGGGACTGCCCGGGGCGATCGCTCTCGTCCGGGACCACGGCCGCACCGCGACCGCCGCGGCCGGCTACGCCGATGTGGCCGCCAGGCGGCCCATGGCCGGCTACGACCACCTGCGGATCGGCAGCAACACGAAGGTGTTCACCGCCACCGTGGTGCTGCAACTGGCGGCCGAGCACCGGCTGAGTCTGGACGACACCGTGCAGCATCTGTTGCCCGGCGTCATCCACGGCGGCGCCCGCATCACCGTGCGGCAGCTGCTCAACCACACCAGCGGACTCCCTGCCTTCGAACAGGACCCGGCCTCAATGGCCCCCTACCTGAGAGGGGACGCCGGATACTACTGGTCGCCGCGCAGGCTGGTGGCCCTGGCCGACAGCCATGCACGGCTGTTCGCACCCGGCACGAAGTTCTCCTACTCCAACACCAACTACTTCCTGCTCGGCCTGATCATCGAGAAGGTCACCCACCGCTCCTACGAGCAGGAACTCAACCGCCGCATCATCACCCCTCTCGGACTGCATGACACCCGGCTCCCCCTCCGCACCCTGAAGATCCAAAACCCGGCCGTGCACGGATACATGCTGGGCCGGCCGGGCCACGCACCCCGGGACATCACGTTCGGCATCAGCCCCTCCACCACCTGGGCGGCAGGCGCGCTGACCTCGACCGTCAGCGACCTGGCCCGCTTCGACAAGGCCCTGCTCACCGGCAGGCTCCTGCCGAAGGCCCAACTGGCCGAGATGACCAAGACCGGGCCCTTCACGGTCGATCCGGCCGACCGGACCAAGGGCTACGGACTGGGCCTGGAAAAGCTGACACTGTGCGGCGTCACCATGTGGGGCCACACCGGAAGCGTCCTGGGCACCCAGACCAATGCGTTCACCAGCGCCGACGGCACCCGCCAGCTCGTGCTGGCCACCAACGCCGACCCGGACACCTGGAGCGCCGACCAGATCTCCGCCTGGCTCACCGCCTCACGCACGACCCTCTGCGTCCCGTAGCCCACACGGCTCGAAGAGCAGGATCGGCCTCTTCCGCAGGCGGCTGCGCGGCGGCCGGGCCATGACTCCGGCGACGGCACCGGCCCCAGCCCCAGTCCCAAGAGCGATGCACCGCAGGTGCCCCGGCCCGTATCGGGTCGGGGCACCTCCGTGCAGGGCCCGACCGGACGGCCAGGGATGAGAGCGGCGCCGTCTCCTCCCTCCGGCGGAGGGAGGAAACCGCCCGTGAGACAGAGGAAAGGCCCGCCGGCCGAAACCACCATGGAAAGCGAAGCCGGACGGGCCGCAAGGGGCCCGCCCGCACGTGGAAAGGGCGCAGCATGCCTCACAGTTCATCGACCGGCGACCGCGTTCGGCCCGTCACCCGGCGTCGCACGCTTGCCGTGATCGGGGCGGCGCTGGCCGCCGGCACGGTGGTGGCGACGGGTACGGGGGTCCAGGCCTTCACCGGCGATCCCTCCCCGGCGCACAGGACCGTCTCGAGGCAGCCGGTGATGCGGACGCTGACACCGCAGGTCCGTGCGCAGCTCGACCGCGCCGTCCAGCACGTCCTGCGGACCACGCACACGCCCGGGGTCACGGTGGGCCTGTGGGCGCCGGGCAAGGGCAGCTACGTCAGGGCTTTCGGCACAGCCGACAAGGCGACGAAGCAGCCGATGTCCCCCGGGTTCAACATGCGCATCGGCAGCGTCACCAAGACCTTCACGGTCACCGCGCTGCTGCGCCTGGTCGACCACAGGCAGGTGAGCCTGGACGATCCGATCGCCAAGTACGTTCGCGGCGTCCCGAACGGCCGTCACATCACACTGCGTCACCTCGCCGAGATGCGCAGCGGCCTGTTCAACGCCCTGAACGACGAGGACCTCGCCAAAACCTTCTTGGCCGACACCAGCCGCACGTTCACCGACAAGGAGCTGCTGGCCTACGCCTTCAAGCACCCGGTCGCCTTCCCCGCGGGCAGCCAGTACCAGTACAGCAACACCAACACCATCCTCTTGTCGATGGTCGTGGAGAAGGTGACCGGACAGCCCTTCGACCGCTACCTGACGCGGCACGTGCTCAAGCCGGCCCACCTGAAGCACACCTTCATGCCCAAGGGCGCCGAATTCCCCGCCCCCCACGCCCACGGGTACACCGACCAGGCGTCGAACGACGGCTCGATCACGGACGCGACGAACTGGGCCCCGCCGGGCGGCGCGTCCGGGGTGATGATCTCCAACCTGAACGATCTGCGGTCCTGGGCGTCCACCCTTGCCGACGGGACCCTGCTGTCCAGGGCGACCCAGGCCGAACGGCTGAAGATGCTGCCGACGGGCCGGGAGGGCCTGAGCTACGGCCTCGGCATATTCGACAACCACGGGTGGATCGGGCACAACGGCTCGCTGCCCGGCTATCAGACGGTGATGGTCCATCTGCCCAAGGCCAAGGCCACGCTCGTAGTGCACACCACCAGCGACGTCAATGTCGATGGCAAGTCGCTGACCACGAAGTTCGCCAAGGCGGTCACCGACATCGTGACCCCGAGGAACGTCTACGACATTCCCACCTCCTAACCGGTTCCTCACGGCCTCCGGTGGTGTGCCCGGCCCGCGACGGCGGGCCGGGCACACTCATGAGCGTCACGCCGGATCGGGCTCCACGGCGCGAGTGTGGTCGACGCCGTCCGCTCGAGGACCGCGGTGTCCCTGTGGGGCTGGAGGCGACCGCCCGAGCCTCCGGCCGCCTTTCCGGCGGCGCTTCCCCGGCGGGGCTGGAGGCCACCACCACGGCATCCGCCTGCTGATTGGGCCCATTGGGGTCCGGCGACGAATGCGAGGTGCCCATCTGGTGCGCAGCGACGAAGACGGCCGAGGTGCGCCGGCTGGATGCTCCTCCGCATCCGCCACGGTGTGCTGCTGGAGGCTTCTCATGAGACTGCACAGATCCAAGACAGCGATGTTGTGTGTGATCGCGCTCGCCGCGACGGCCTGCTCCACAGGAGCCTCGGGCTCGGGCGCCGGGAGCCAGGGCGCCTATGTCCGCAACGGCACGTTCACGTCGACCCTGTCGCAGGACCCGGGCAAGCTCGATCCGTACCACACCGTTGTCGCCGCGGCCAACAACCTCCTGACCTTCGCCTACGACCCGCTGGTCACCCTGGACGACAACGGAAACCCGATTCCGGGCATCACGACCAAGTGGGACGTCACCCCCTCGTCGGTCACCCTGACGCTCCGCAAGGGCGTCACATGCTCCGACGGCTCGGCGGTGACCCCGAGCGTCGTCAGCAAGGATCTGGACTATCTCAAGGACCCCAAGGCCGCCTCGCCGCTGCTCGGCATCGTGCTGCCGGGCCCGGACTTCACCACCAAGGCCGACGACACCGCGGGCACCGTCACGATCACCACCGGCAAACCGGACGGCCTGCTGCTCCAGTCGCTGGCCGCCTTCTTCGTGGTGTGCGGCAGCGGCACGGCCGACCCCACCGCACTCTCCAGGACCACCAGTGGATCGGGCCCGTACAAGCTGACCGAGGCCGTACCCGGCGACCACTACACGCTGGTCCGTCGCGACGAGTACACCTGGGGGCCCGACGGCGCGCGGATCGATGTGCCCGGTGCCCCGCAGAAGATCGTCCTGAAGATCGTCAACAATGACACCACCGCGGCCAACCTCCTCACCAGCGGCAGCCTCAATGGGAGCATCGTCAACGGCCCCGACCGGGAGCGGCTGGCGGGCAGCATGAAGGAGTACCGCTTCGAGGACGGCGGGACGCTGGCGGTGTTCAACCAACACCCGGGGCATCCCGGTGCCGATCCCGTGGTCCGCAAGGCGCTCGCACAGGCCCTGGACCGCAAGCAGATCGCGGATGTGCTCACCGACCGGCAGGGCAAGACCGGCAACACCACGATGGGCGTGCCGCCACAGATCTGCGACGACTCCGGCGCTGCGGCGGGCATCCCCGCGTTCGACGAGTCGGCCGCAGCCGCCGCGCTGGACCAGGCGGGCTGGCGCAAGGGCTCGGACGGGATCAGGTCGAAGGGTGGCAAGCGCCTGCGCCTGACCGCGATGTACTCCTCCGAGCGGCCGAACGCGTCGGCGGGCATGGAGCTGTTCTCGGCCGCGTGGCAGAAGCTCGGGGTCGACGTGAAGGTGAAGAGCCTGAACTCGGCCGCCTTCCTCAAGGCTGTCTTCCAGAGTGACAACTGGGACGTCGCCCCGGAGATCAATCTGGCCACCCAGCTGCCGTCGCAGAGCGTCAGCTTCTTCTCGGGCCCCGGCGCCCCCAAGGGATCCAACTTCGCGGGCATCCACAACACCGCCTACGAACAGCTGGTCGCCCAGGCGGTGCAGACCCCCGGTCGGCCCGGCTGCCAGTTGTGGACCGAGGCAGAGAAGGCGCTCTTCGCCCGAGCCGACGTCGTGCCCATCGCGCAGCGGTACGTCAGCTACTTCGGGCGCGGCGCGACGTTCGAGATCTCCGGCGAGATGCCGCTCCCGACCAGCATCCGTCTGCGCGCCAACTGAGGGGACGTCACCTCATGGCTCAGCCATCCCGGGGCCCTTTGACGGTCCCGCGCGACGGTTCCCGGGCATGCGTTGCAAGCGCGGGGCGCCAGGGGGAGGACGTCCGGCGATCCTCCCCCTGGGCACGGTTCTTGATCAGACGGGCGGTACGCCTGGCGATCTCGCTCTTCGTGGTCGTCACGGCCTCGTTCCTGCTCGTCCATCTGGTGCCCGGGGATCCGGTGCGCGCCGCTCTGGGTGCCACGGCCGACCCCGCTGTGGTGGCTGCCCGCCGAGCCGAGCTCGGCCTGGACGAGCCCTTGCTGACGCAGTACCTGAACTACCTGGGGGGCGTCTTCAGTGGAAACCTCGGTACCTCGCTCACCAGCGGCGATCCGGTGTCGTCGGTCATCGCCACCCGGCTGCCGGCGACCGCGGAGCTGGCCGGTCTGGCGTTCCTGCTCACCGCGCTGATGGCCGTCCCCGTCGGTATGTGGGTGGCCGTGGCGACGCACGGCGGGCGCCGCCGCGGCACGGATCTCGCCTTCACCAGCGTGACCGGGATATGCACCACCGTCCCCGACTTCCTGATCGGCGTGGGCCTGGTCTTCGTCTTCGCGGTGACCCTCCCCTGGCTGCCACCCGCCGGCGCCGACACTCCCGCCTCCTACGTTCTGCCCGCGCTCGCTCTGGCGCTCGGTCCCAGCTGCCAACTCGCCCGCATCATCCGCACCGAGACCACCCGTGTCCTCGGCCAGGACCATCTACGGGTCGCCCGCAGCAAGCGCCTCCCTGCACGACGGCTGTACCTGCGCCATGCACTGCCCAACGTGCTCACCGCGGGGCTCACCGTCGGCGGCATCCTGTTCGCCTCACTGGTCGGTGGCAGCGTCCTGGTCGAGAACGTCTTCGCCTGGCCAGGGCTCGGCAGCACCGTGGTGGGCGCGATCGTCGCCCAGGACTACCCGCTGGTGCAGGCGATCGTCCTGCTCCTGGGGGCGGTGGTGCTGGTGGTGAACCTCTTCGTCGATCTGGCCCTCGGGCTGCTCGACCCCCGCTCGACCCTCACGAGGAGCTGACGAACGGTGACCAAGCAAGGCGGCCGGTACGCCTCCCGGATCGGTCCCACAGGGATCATGGGCGCGCTCGGTCTGCTTCTCCTGCTCTTCCTGGCGGCCTGTGGCCCCGTCATCTGGGGCGCCGACGCCTCGCACCTGGATGTGGCCGCGGCCCAGCAGGGGCCCTCCGCGCGGCACCTGCTCGGCACCGACAGTCTGGGCCGGGACATGTTCGCCCGTGTGATGGCGGGGGCGCGTCTTTCCCTGATCCTCGCGGTGCTGGCGACCGCCCTGGGTTCGGCGGCCGGCGTGCTGCTCGGCGCGTTCCCCACGGTCCTCGGCCGCCGCGGCCGCCGGGCATGGGAGTCGGCGATGAACACCGCGATCGCTTTCCCCGCGCTGCTGCTGGCGTTGTGCGTCGCGACCGTGGCCGGTGTCGGCGCGAAAGGGGCGGTTCTGGCCCTCGCCCTCGCGACCGCCCCCAATTACGCCCGCCTGACGTACACCCTCGCCTCGTCGGTGTCCGGTTCGGACTACGTCTCCGCCGCACGGATGCTCGGCGTGTCCAGAGCACGCCTGATGCTGCGTCATGTCCTGCCCAACATCGCGGAACCGCTGATCGTGACCACGACCCTGCAGGTCGGTGGCATGCTCATCGCCCTGTCCGGGCTGAGCTTCCTCGGGCTGGGCGTCCAGCCGCCCTCCTACGACTGGGGCCGCCTGCTCAGCGAGAACGTCAACCGCATCTACACCGCCCCCGCCGCGGCCCTGGGGCCCGGTGTCGCCATCGTCGTCGCCGGCCTGGTCTTCAATGCCCTGGGCGAGACCGCGGCCGCGCTCGTCCGCGACGACGCGGCCTCCTCCGCCCGGGACGCCCGTCCGCGCCGGTTCGCCGGGGCACGGCGCCGCACCACTGCGGGCGGCCTGCCGCGGGCTGGGACGACCGCGCAGCAGACGGCCGTGCCCGCGGCCGGCCCCGACGCGTACGCCCTGCGCGTGCACGACCTTCGGGTCCTCTTTCCCGGCCCGGCGGGGCCGGTGCACACCGTCCGGGGCGTCACCCTGGACGTCCGGCACGGTGAGACGGTCGGCATCGTCGGCGAGTCGGGCAGCGGCAAGACGCTCACGGCCATGGCGATCGCCGGGCTCGTGCCGGAGCCTGGCCAGGTCACCGCCGACCGGCTGGAGATCGCCGGACGGGACCCCGGGACGTTGCGCGCACCCGAGCGGCGCAGGCTGCTGGGTTCGACGACCGCTGTGGTCTTCCAGGACCCGCTGAGCTCCTTCAACCCCGCACTGAAGATGGGGCGTCAGCTCACCGAGGCCAGCGAGGCCCATCTCGGTCTGCCGCACGCGGAGGCGATACGACTCGCACAGGACCGGCTGAAGCAGGTACGCGTGCCCAGCCCCGCCATCAGGATGGCCCAGTACCCGCACGAGCTGTCCGGCGGCATGCGACAGCGCGCCATGATCGCCATGGGGCTGATGGGGAAACCCGAACTGATCATCGCCGACGAGCCGACCACCGCGCTCGACGTGACCGTGCAGGAACAGATCGTGCGGCTCCTGGGCAGGATCAACGAGGACACCGGAGCGGCGGTCCTGATGATCTCGCACGACATATCGGTCGTGACCTCGTTGTGCCGACGGGTGGTGGTGATGTACGCAGGCCGGATCGTCGAGGACGTCGCCGTCGGCTCTCTGCTCGACGGCCCCGCCCATCCCTACACCGAGGCGCTCCTGGCAGCCGTGCCCCACATGGGCAACGACCGGGATCAACCGCTGGCCACCATCCCCGGTCGGCCCCCGCAGTCCCTAGAGCTGCCGCCCGGCTGCGCCTTCGCACCGCGCTGCCGGTTCGTATCGGACAAGTGCCGTGGCGAGCAGCCGCCGCTGGAGTTCCGGGACGGGCGGCGGGTCGCCTGCTGGCATCCGCGTCCTCCGTCTCCGGCGGACCGTACCGACACGACGACCACCAAGGCGGGACCGGCATGACCGGATTGCGGATCGAGGGACTGACGGTACGTTTCGGGCGGGGTCGCCGAGCCATGACGGCGGTCGACGGCGTACGTCTCACCGTGCCCCCGGGAAAGATCGTCAGCCTGGTGGGCGAATCGGGCTCGGGCAAGTCGACCGTCGCCCGCGCCGTCGTCGGACTCGTTCCCGTCACCGCCGGCCAAGTCCTGCTGGACGACGAGGACATCGCCTCGGACACGGCCCGCCGACGGCGGATCCAGATGGTCTTCCAGGACCCGTACGCCTCGCTCGATCCGCGGATGACGGTCGCGGCGACCCTGGACGAGGCTGTACGGGCCCGCGCCGGTACGCGCCCGACGCGCGAGCAGCGCGGCCAGGAGATCGGCCGGCTGCTGGATCTGGTCGCCCTGTCCCCGGAGCACGCGGATGTGCTCCCCAGGCGCCTGTCGGGCGGCCAACGGCAGCGGGTGGCGCTCGCGCGGGCGCTCGCGGTACGCCCCGACGTCATCATCGCCGACGAGATCACCAGCGCTCTCGACGTCTCCGTACAGGGCGCGGTACTCAACCTCGTCCGCGACATCCAGGCCCGCTCCGGCACCTCGATGCTGTTCATCTCGCACAACCTCGAAGTGGTCCGGTACGTCAGCGACTTCATCGCTGTGATGTACCTGGGCCGCATCGTCGAGGCGGCGCCCAGGGAGGAGCTCCTCGCCCGGCCCCGCCACCCCTACACACGGGCCCTGCTGGCAGCCGTGCCCCGCCTGGGCCGGTCCTGGCGCGAGATCGACACGCCGTCCGGGGACCTGGACGCCCCCGATCCCCACCACCCTCCGCACGGCTGCCGCTTCCACCCCCGCTGCCCCGTCGGGCCGCGCGTGAACGCCTCCCGTTCGGTGTGCCTGACCCTGGACCCGCAGCTCGGCGCCGCCGCGCGGCCCCACCGGGCCGCCTGCCACTTCGCCGAAGAACACGACAGTCCGTCGAACGGTGGGCACGCCTCGCCCGCCGTGGCCACCACCGATGCAAAGACCGCTACGAAGGAGCAACGTTGACACTGGACCAGGCAGAACTGGGACGACGACTCGAAGAGCTCGCACGTGAGTACCGCGTGCCCGGCGCATCCCTGGCCGTCCACGCCGGTGGCCGGACCGTTCTCGCGGCGGCGGGCGTGCTCAACCGGGGTACGGGAGTGGAGACCACGACCGACTCGCTGTTCCAGATCGGTTCCATCACCAAGACGCTGACCACCACCCTTGTGATGCAACTGGTGGACGAGGGGCTGCTCGATCTCGACGAGCCAGTGGTGAAGGTGCTGCCGGAGTTCAAGGTGGCCGACCCGGACGTGACCGCCTCGGTGACGATGCGCCACCTGCTCACCCACACCAGCGGCATCCAGGGAGACGTCTTCACTGACGTCGGCCGCGGGGACGACGTGCTGGAGCGGTTCGTCGCCCGGTGCGCGGATCTCGGCCAGTCGCACCCCCTCGGTGCCACCCAGTCGTACTGCAACACCGGCTTCGGTGTCGCCGGCCGGGTCATCGAGGTGCTCACCGGCAAGCTGTGGGACACCGCCCTGCGCGAGCGTCTCCTCGCCCCCGTGGGCATGGACCACACCTTCACCCTGCCCGAGGACGTACTGCGCTTCCGGGCGGCCATGGGGCACCTGCCGGTGCCGGACGGCGGAGCCGACGACTGGCCGCGACCCGCGCCCCGCTGGGACGTCCCACGCTCGGCCGGACCGGCGGGCATCGTCGTCGCCACCGCCGAGGATCTCGTCACCTTCGCGCGGATGCACCTCGCCGACGGCGCGGCCGCGGACGGCACCCGCGTGCTGTCGGCCGCTTCCGCACGCATGATGCGCGAGCCGCAGGTGGCGGTGCCGGACCGCTGGACCATCGCCGACCACTGGGGCCTGGGCTGGTTCCTGCCGACCTGGGAGGGCCGTGCCCTGTACGGGCACGACGGCGGCACCATCGGCCAGAGCGCCTTCCTGCGCGTCCTCCCCGACCGGGACGTCGTCATCGTCCTGCTCACCAACGGCGGACGCACCCGGGAGCTCTTCCGGGCGGTCGCGAACGAGGTGCTCCCCGAGACCGCCGGGCTGCGCATGCCGGGGCCGCCGCAGCCGCCCGCGGAGCCCCTCCCCGTGGATCTCGCCGACTGGTACGGGAGCTACGAGCGGCACCACGTGCGCATGGACCTCGCTCCTTCCGAGGACGGCACGCCGGAACTCACCGTGACCGTCACCGAGGGACTGGCAGGCGTCGACGAGCCACCGCACCGGATGTCACTGACCGCCGTCGATCCGGACGCCGGTCTCTTCGTCACCCGGGAACAGGACTTCGCCGCGTGGACACCCGTCGTTCTCCACACCCTGGGCGACAGCTCCCGCTACATCCACTTCGGTGGTCGCGCCACGCCGAAGACCGGCTGAGCGCACGGCCCTTGTACCGGTTCCCGAGCCCAGATCGGGCAGTTGCTCAGCCGATGCCGAGCAGCCGTCCGACGAGCGCCGTCATGAGCGCCGCCCGCTGCGGCATCGCGGACAGGTCGGCGTACTCGCCCGGGGCGTGGGCATGATCCCCGACCGCGCCCAGCCCGTCCAGGGTGGGCACCCCGAGCCCGGCGGTGAAGTTGCCGTCCGAGCCGCCGCCGACCGCAGCGCCGCGCAGGGGGGCCAGCCCCAGCGCCCGGGCCTCCTGCGCTGCCGCGGCGAACAGGTCCGCCGAATGGGAGGCCTCCAGCGCGTACCGGTTGACGCCGCCGTCCAGTTCCAGGGCGGCGCCGGCGGCCACGGGCTCCAGTTCGCGCAGGACGGCGTCCACCCGTGCCAGCTCGGCCGCGGTCCAGGCCCGCACGTCCACCTGCACCGAGGCCTGCTCGGGAACCGTGTTCATGGAGGAGCCGCCCGACAGCACGGTCGGGGTCACGCTGGTGCCCACGGTGGAGTCGCCCAGCGCGGCGATGCGCAGCACCTGGCGGGCGACCTCGATGGTCGCGTTGATGCCCTTCTCCGGCTCGAGTCCCGCGTGCGCCGCCCGCCCGCGGACGTCCAGCCGGTAGGTGCCGATGCCCTTGCGTGCGGTCTTCAGCGCCCCTGCCGCGCTCGGTTCCGGCACGAGCACGGCCCGGCAGCCGCGGGCGGTGTCCTCGATCAGCTTCCGCGAGGACGGGGCGCCGATCTCCTCGTCGCTGGTGAGCAGGACGGCGACGCCCTCCGACGACGGCAGCAGCCGCAGGGCCGCGAACATCTGCACGATGCCGGCCTTCATGTCGAAGACACCGGGGCCGGTCGCCACATCACCGTCCACCGTGAACGGCCAATCCGCGAGCGTGCCCGTCGGCCACACCGTGTCGAAGTGGCCGAGCACCAGCACGTCGCCGTCACCCGAACCCGGCCACAGCAGATGAGGCCGGCCTCCCAGCTCCAGCCGCCTGGGCGCGCTTCCCAGCGCCTGCGCGCCGAGTTCCGCGACCAGGTCCGCACACGCGTGCAGGGCCGGCAGGTCCGAGGAGAAGGACTCCTGCTCCACCAGCTCCGCGAGTTCGGCCCGCATCCGTGGCGCCTGTGAGGCGGCCGCGGCGAGCAGCGCGGTGTGCTTCATCCCGCCACCGCCGCTCCGGCGGCTCGCTCGCCACGGCCCGCGCGCAGCACGCGACCTCGCCGCTCACCGGTGAACTCCCCGGAGTCCACCACGACATCCCCGGCCAGCACCACGAAGGGGATGCCCGTCGGCCTGGCGTCGGGCACGGCGTAGGTGCCGTCGTGGCCGACCTTCTCCGGGTCGATGACGCACAGGTCGGCGACGGCACCGGGCCCCAGCCAGCCCCGTGCGGCGAGGCCGAACTGGGCCGCGCTCGCCGAGGTCGCCTTGCGGACCGCCTCCGGCCAGTCCACCACTGCCTCGTCCCGCACGTAGCGGCCGAGGAAGCGTGGGAAGCAGCCCCAGGTGCGCGGATGATCCAGCCCGGTGGGCATGCCATTGTCCGAACCGATGCCGATGAGCGGATCGGCCATCATCGTCCGCATGTCCGACTCGGCCATCATGGTCGGCACGATCATCGCGTTCACGTCGGCCGTGATCAGCGCGCACAGGGCCTCCCACGCGTCGCCCTCTGCGCCGACCTGCGCCAGGGTCCGACCGACGACCCCGGTGTCCCGGTGACGGGTGATCAGTACGTCGGCCGGCGTCACCTGGCGCCAGAGACCCGCCGCCATCGCCCGCGCCGGATCCTCGGCCCTGGCGCGCAGCCGAGCCCGCTCGGCCGGGTCGGCCATCCGGGCCAGCAGCGCCTCGGCGCCTCCGGCGAGCGCCTCGGGGGGCAGCATCGCGTGGAGCATGGTGCCTCCGGCGAGGTAGGGGTACAGGTCGCCGCGGACGTCCACGCCGGCCACCCGCGCCGCGTGCAGCTTTCCCAGGAGCATCGAGGACTTGCCGTGGTTGGGCCGGCCGGCCGCCTTGCAATGGGAGATCTGCACCGGGATGCGTGCTCGCCGGCCGATCTCGATCGCCTCGTCCAGCGCGTCCTCCAAGGCGTCGCTCTCGTCCCGCATATGGGTCGCGTACGGGCGTCCCCACCGGTGGGCGACCTTGCCGAGTGCCACCAGTTCCTCGACGTCGGCATACGCCCCGGGTGTGTAGATCAGACCGCTTGAGAAGCCGACGGCTCCCGCGGCGAATGCCTCGTCCGCCAGCGTGCACATGGCTGCCAGCGCCTCGGGGGCCAGCTGCCGGCGCATGCCGTTGGCGGTCAGCCGCAGCGTGTGGTGCCCGACCATCACGGCCATGTGGTTCGTGGGACCGGCGGCCTCGATGTCGTCGAGGTACGCGCCGAAGGAGCGCGCCGTGTACGCGGCCCCGGCCGAGAGGTCGCCGTACAACGCCTGGGCCTCCTGCGCGGCCGCGTCGTCCATCGGGGCGGCGGAGTAGCCGCAGTTGCCGACGATCTCGGTGGTCACGCCCTGGAGCAGCTTGAAGGGCTGGGGATCGGACATCATCGGGACCATGTCCGAGTGGCTGTGGGGGTCGATGAACCCTGGCGCGACCACCATCCCCGCGACGTCGATCTCCCGCCGTGCGGGCCCCAGATCATGGCCGACCGCCATCACACGGTCGCCCGTGACGGCGACGTCCGCCCGCATGCCCGGGGAGCCCAGGCCGTCGTGGACGGTGCCCCCGCGCAACTTCAGCTCGTACACGCCTGTCTCCTCACTGTTTTTGCCTGCGCACGGCAGTCTCGCCGGAGGCCCGCACCCTCACCTCGTCCTCCGCGACCAATCCGGTGCGGCGATCATGTGCCCCCGCACATGTCCGCGCCGGGTGCGGCGTGCGATCGTGAGCGGCATTGGAAGGACGGAACGTGACGACCCCTTACGCACATCCCTCCCTGGCGCGGATAGTCGACCTGCTCGGGACATCCGCCGCCCGCCTGCTCGCCGCGCCGGCGGGATGTGACAACCCGGTGACCGGGCACAGCGTCCTGGACGTCACCGAGGAGGAGGGGCAGGCCCACCGAGGGGCGATCCTGCTGGCCGTCGGTATGCGTCCCGACGCCACGGCCCTCCTCGACGCCCTGCCCGCGCTCGGCCGGGCGGGCGCCGCGGCGATCGCTCTCAAGACCCGCGGGGCGGACACCGGCCCACTGGTGGAGGCCGCCACCGCCGCCGGGATCGCTGTGCTCGCCGTCGCCGACGTCATTCCCTGGCGGCACGTCGACGCGCTGCTCGCCGCCGCCGCGGGCAACTCCGGGCAGGACGCGCCGGGTTTTCCCTCGGCCGCCGCCGTGGGTGACCTGTTCGCCCTGGCCAACGCCGTGGCGGCCATGGTGGGCGGCGCCATCACCGTCGAGGACCCCCAGCAGCGGGTCCTCGCCTACTCCAACCTCCCCGGCCAGCCGATCGACGACGCGCGCCGTGACACGATCCTCGGGCGCCAGGTGCCCCTGGACGACCACTACATGCGGATCTACCGGCGGCTGTGGCGCGCGCCCGGCGCCGTCCGGATCGGCGACGCCTCACCGCTGGCCCGGCTCGCGGTGGCGGTCCGGGCGGGCTCCGAACTCCTCGGCTCCATCTGGGCGGTGGAGTCCGGGACCCCATTCTCTCCCGAGGCCGAGCAGGCACTCACCGAAGCCGCCGGGGTGGCCGCGCTCCACCTGCTCAGGCTGCGCCGCGCCACGGAGCTGGAACGCCGGGCCCGCGGCGAACTGCTCCGCTCCCTGCTCGCCGGCAGGACCCCGCCCGTGGCCAGGTTCGGCATCGACTCCGGCCGGATGACGGTGCTCGCCCTCGAACTGCCCGCCTCGTCCGGCGCTCCGGCCGACGTCCTCGGGCTGCAGGTCGCGGACCTGGTGACCGCCTGCGCCGAGACGTTGACCGCCTCCGCCTCCTGTGTGGTCGAGGGACAGGTCGTCTACGCCCTGCTCCCCCTTCCGGAGGACGTGCCGCAGGCACGGGTGGCGTCACTGGCCGAGACCGTCATCACCCGCTCGGAGGAGTCGCTGCACACCCGGCTGCGGGCCGGCATCGGATCCGCGGTGGCAGACTTCGCGGACGTACCGCGCTCGCGCATGGAGGCGGACCGGGTCCTGGCGGTTCTCGCCGGCGAACCACATCGCGCCCACGTGGCTTCCATCGAGGACGTACGCTGCCAGGCGATCCTGCTGGAACTCGAAGAGACCATCGCCGACAACCCGCGGATCCGACTCGCCTCCGTCACCGCCATGCTGAACCATGACGCGGAGCGGGGGACCCGGTACGCCGAGACCCTCCTCGCATATCTCGACGCCTTCGGTGACACCACCGTCGCGGCGGACCGTCTGCACATCCATCAGAACACCTTCCGGTACCGCATCCGCCGGGTCGGGGAGCTGTTCGGTGTGGACCTCGGGGACGCGGACGAACGCCTGGTGCTCTGGCTGCAGTTGCGGCTGCTGGTCTCCGAGGGCAGAGCAGCGCCGACCGTCGTCGGCCCCCACCAAGTCCCCGGCCGGGATTGATCTGCTGCGACGAAGCACTGGCCCGCTGATGCAAACAGAGTGAGGGGGTGGCTACTTCACCCTCGGCAGCCCTCACGGGCGCCGCACCCGACGCGCCGGACCGGGCGGCGGCCGCCGCGGCGGCCGCTCAGGCCCGTGCCCGAGTCGATGTGCGGGAACTGACCGACATCCCTGCGCTGAGAAGCGCGGCCCTCCTGTTCGCGGACATCTGGAACACCGACCGGCCCCCGATCAACACCGACGTCCTGCGGGCACTCGCCCACGCCGGCAACTACGTGGTGGGCGCCTTCGACGGCGAGGAACTTCTCGGCGCGTCCGTCGCCTTCCTCGGTCTGCGTGACCGGCCGACCCTGCACTCCCACATCAGCGGCGTCCACACCGGCGCCCAGGGTCGCAGCATCGGCTTCGCGCTCAAACTCCACCAGCGCGCCTGGGCGGCCCGCCGTGGGATCGAGAGCGTGACCTGGACCTTCGACCCGCTGATACGGCGCAACGCCCATTTCAACCTGGTCAAACTCGGTGCCCGGGCGACCGAGTACCTGACGGACTTCTACGGCGACATGACCGACGGAATCAACGCAGGCCAGCAGAGTGACCGGCTCCACCTCACCTGGCCACTGCTCGCGCCCCACGTCATCGATCTGCTCGACGGCGTCCCGAGCCGCCGAGCCGCGGAACCCGATGCCGCCCGCGCCGAACCACGGCTGGTGCAGGGCCCGGACGGCGGCCCCGAGCCGCACCTCAGCGACGCCGAGGCCCAACTGTGCTGGATCCCCCCGGACATCGAGGCCGTGCGCCGAGAGGACCCCGCCCGTGCCGCGCACTGGCGGCTCGCGCTGCGCACCGCCCTCACCGGCGCCCTCGCCGAGGGCTACGAAATCCGGACCTGCACCCGGTCCGGGCACTACCTACTGACTCGGAGGAACCCGTCGTGAAGATCACCGGATGCGAACTGCGGCGTGTACGGCTGCCGCTCGTCGAGCCGTTCCGCACCTCGTTCGGCACCGCGCACGCCCGCGAGTTGCTGCTGCTGCGCATGGACACCCCCGACGCGGAGGGCTGGGGCGAGTGTGTGGCGATGAGCGACCCGCTGTACTCGGCGGAGTACTGCGACGGTGCCGAGCACGTCGTCAAGCACTTCCTCCTGCCCAGGCTCGCCGCGGTTCCCGAGGTGTCCGCCGCCCATGTCGCGCCGCTGCTCGCACCGGTCAAGGACCATCGCATGGCGAAGGCGGCCGTGGAGATGGCCGTACTCGACGCCGAACTGCGCGCCGCCGGCATGCCCTTGGCCCGCTACCTGGGCGCGGTGCACGACAGGGTCCCGGCCGGTGTCTCGGTCGGAATCATGGACTCGACCGACCGGTTGCTCGACGCCGTGGCCGGCTACCTGGACGCCGGGTACCTGCGCGTCAAGCTGAAGATCCAGCCCGGCTGGGACGTGGAACCCGTCCGGGCCGTGCGGGAACGCTTCGGCGACGAACTGCTGCTCCAGGTGGACGCCAACACCGCGTACGCCGTCGCCGACGCACCCAGGCTCGCCCAACTGGACCCGTTCGGGCTGCTGTTGATCGAGCAGCCGCTCGCCGAGGACGACGTGCGCGGACACGCCGAACTGGCCAGGCGCATCCGCACGCCCGTCTGCCTGGACGAGTCGATCACCTCGGCGCGCGCCGCGGCCGACGCGCTGGCCATCGGGGCCTGCTCCATCGTCAACATCAAGCCCGGTCGCGTCGGCGGCTACCTGGAGGCCCGGCGCATCCACGACGTCTGCGCCGCCATGGGAGTCCCCGTCTGGTGCGGGGGCATGCTCGAGACAGGCATCGGCAGGGCCGCCAACGTGGCGCTCGCCGCGCTTCCCGGCTTCGTCCTGCCGGGCGACACGTCGGCGTCGGCGCGTTACTACGCCCAGGACATCACCGCGCCCTTCGTCCTGTCCGACGGGCACCTGCGGGTGCCTGACGCACCCGGTCTCGGTGTCGAGGTACAGCTCGACGTGCTGGAGGAGGTCACGGTCTCGCGCGAGTACGTGAGCCTGGAGTCCCTGCATTAGGCCCCGGGATGCGGGCCCGAAAACCTCCGGCAGCCGGATCCCGGGGATCCGGCTGCCGGAGGTGCTCGCTACGGGTCGGTGCGCGGCCGTACCCGGGCGTCGAACGTCGCCCGGGGTGGTCAGTCGGTCGGCTGCGCCGCCCGGATGCAGTCGACGGCGGCGCGGGCCACGGTACCGATGACGGCGTCGGCCGGAGGGTTCGCGTAGGCCAGCGAATCGGGGCAGGTGAAGACGGCGACGGCGTACCGGCCGCCGTCCGGGTACTCCACCACACCGACCTCGTTGCGGACGAAGGGCAGGGTCCCGGTCTTGCCCGCGACGGCCACCCTGTCGTCCGGGAAACCGCTGCGCAGCCGGTGCGGCCAGACCTGCAGTCCGAGGATGCGGCGCATCGCCGCGCAGGCCTCGGGCGACGCCGCCCGGTCCCGCCAGATCATCGAGAGGAGGGTGGTGATCGATCGGGGTGTTCCCCGGGTCGCGGTCGGGATGTGCAGCACGCGGGAGGCTCGCAGTCGCGCGACTTCCGTATCACTCAGGTCGAGCACGTCGGCGCCGCCGAGTTCTTCGTCGAACGCGTCGTAGATGTCCCGGCACGTTCCTTCCAGCCGGACCTCCTTCAGTCCCAGCCCGCTCATCCTGGCGTTGATGGCGTCGAGGCCGAGCAGGTCGCACAGGACGTCCGTCGCCGCGTTGTCGCTCACGCTGATCATCCAGTAGGCCAGGTCGCGCAAGGAGACGTCGACCGGGTCGAGCATGACCGACAACCCGGTCGGCCCGGGCGAACGGCCGGTCGCCCGGACATGCACGCGGCTGCTCAGGTCGACCGTGCCCTCGTCGGACCGGGCGTGCAGCTCGACCAGCACCGGGATCTTGCAGACACTGGCCAGGGCCACCGGGTCGTCCGCCCCGTACTCGAACTGCACCCCGCTGTCGATGTCGACGGCGTGGACGACGCCGCCGGATCCGGCCGCCGCGAACGCGTCGGCAACGGTGCGCCGCACCTGCTCCGGATCGGCCTGTGCCCTGTCGCCTCCGCCGGGCGGGCTGCCGACCTTCGTCCCGCTCTCCTCCATGGCCGTGGCCCCTTCCAGGATGTCGTGTCAACTCCGAGGCGCCCCATTCATGTCATCCGTACCGGCAACGAGCAGAAGGAGGGCGCGGAAGCAGCATGGGCACCCAGGGAGGGCCGCGTCTTCGTCGACGGCGACAAGGTCGGCGGTTGCGATGCGGTGGGTCGGCCCATGGCGCCGGTGGCCTCCGCAGGGGCAGGTGGGGAGCGAAGGTGTGGATCCGGCTTTGCGTGCGGGCAACGCAGGTTCGTCGGGTCAAGGTCTGGCCCTGCCCCAGGAAACGGAGCACGCATGTCGCGGAGCCTCGGGACGGTGATGTGCGGGTGTCACCGAGAGTCGGGCGACACCTGCCGCCGGGACAGGGACAGCCTGCGCCGCTCTCGGTCGACCTCCGTGACCACGACCGTCACCTCGTCGCCGACCTCGACGACATCCTGTGGACCTGCCACCGGCGTCCAGGCGAGCTCATCAAGATGGACCAGTCCCTCGATGCCCTCGGCGACCCGGACGAAGACGCCGAACGGAACCAGCTTGGTGACCTGCCCCCGCACAGATTGACCAACCGTCAATGCCTGCCAAGGATCGGGCTGTGTCCCTTTCAGGGACAGTCTGGCCTCGCCGTTCCATGTGTCGAACTGGAGGAACTCGCACGAGACGCGTTGCCCGACCTGAACGACGTCCGAGACCGTTTCGATGCGGCGCCAGGACAGTTCAGGAATCGTGATGAACCCGACGCCGGGGAAGACCGGATGCTCGGGTCCGTCGTCCAGCGCCACGAACACACCGAACCGCTCGATGGCCGTGACCGTGCCGGAAAGGATCTCGCCGCTCTGACGTGCTTTCAGGAAAGCCCACAGTTCCGGGTTCTCGGCGGCGGTCATCGCCAGCCGGACATGCCCCTCGTCCAGATCAATGGCGATCGCCTCGGCGCTGACCCGGTGACCGACCTCCACGGCCACAGACTGATTCCAACTCCACGAGACGTCCAAAGGCCAGACGACCCCCAGCGGGCGTGCCGAGTATCCGTCCAGGGTGACCGTCACCCCCTGAGACCGCGTCACCTCTGCGACGGTCCCGCTGCAGAGATCTCCGATGCGGATTCCCGCCAAGAACTCCCGACAACCCGGATCCTCCGACGCCGCCCCCATGCCGTCCAGCCTCTCATGAAGAGTCGTGCGCCGGCTCGGCGACGGTGTCTCATGAGCGGCCCGGCCCGGTCGGAACACCCGTACCCGGGCTGCCGTTCCGGGGCCCCGTGAGCACGAGCGATGCGCTCCGAGGTCCTCGGCCCGAGTGGACTGCGCGTGGCTGTGTGTCCGTCCGACGGCACCGCTCGTCGGAGCAGGGATCTTCGTCCTGGTGCGGTCCCGGGTGCGGACGGCACCTCCGATGCCCTGCCCGCTGTGCGAGCGGCACTCCTGCCAGGTCCCGGTCCGCCCGACGGCTGCGCAGTCGTCGCCGCGTCCCCGCGCCGACCGCCGCGGCCGATGGCCGGAGCCGAGGGTTCCATGGCCCGTCGACCGGCCATCGGTGCCCACGACAGGGCGGTTCGTACTGAGCGTGCGCGCCGGGGACCGATTCCGGTCCGGGTGCACACGGTCCACACGTCCGAACGTCCGAGAAAGGCCTACTGCGATGTCCGACTCGACTCCTCTCCATCTCCGCGAGCTCGCGACGACCTCCGCCTCCACCCCGGTGGCGAAGTCTCGGCCGGAGTTCCTGATCGCGCTGGGCCTGGCCGCCGGTCCTGTGGTCGCGCTGGGCTTCACCCGCTTCGCGTACGCGCTCCTGCTGCCCGCCATGCGTGAGAAGCTGCACTGGAGCTACGCCTCCGCGGGCGGCATGAACACCGCCAACGCCCTGGGCTACATCATCGGCGCCGCCACCGCGGCGTGGTGGTCCCGTCGCTTCGGCGCCCGGGCCGTGTTCCTGTGGTCCATGGTCATCAGCGCCCTGGCCCTGCTGGCCTCGGCGTCCACCGGGGACCTCGCCGGGCTGGCCGTCCTGCGGTTCGTCGGCGGCCTGAGCACAGCGATCACCTTCGTGGTCGGCTCGGCGCTCGCCTCCCGCGTCCACAACGGTGGCCACCAGTCCCGCTCCGCGGCTCTGGTGGGCGTCTACATGACGGGCGTGGGCATCGGTGTGGTCCTCTCCGGCGTCGTGGTGCCCGCGGCTCTCACGGCCTGGGGCGTCTCCGGCTGGCAGGCAGGATGGCTGCTGATGGGCGTACTCGCGCTCGTGGCCGTCACTCCCGCCGTCTGGGCCTCGCGCCACGTGCCCGAGGCGACCGGCGCGGCGGCCGCCCAGCGCGGCAGGGCCGGCCTGAAGCTGCTCGCACCGACCTTCGCCTGGTACGTCCTGTTCGGCGCCGGCTACGTCTCGTACATGACCTTCGTCATCGCCCTGCTGCACGGCCAGGGCATGAAGACCTGGGGTACGGCGACGTTCTTCATCGTGCTGGGGGCCGCTTCCGCGGTCGCGACCCTGTTGGTGTGGGGCCGGCTCATCGGCCGGCTGCGCGGCGGCACGGCCCCGGCGCTGGTGTCCGTCGTCGTCCTGGTCGGTGTGCTGCCGGTGCTGCTGTGGCACGGCACGGTCGCCGCGATCGTCTCGGCGGTCGTCTTCGGCGGTTCGTTCATGGCCGGGCCCACCGCCGTCACGGTGCTCGCCCGCCGGATGCTGCCCCAGCACGCCTGGACGTCCGGCATCGCACTGCTGACCGTCGCCTTCAGCGTCGGCCAGGCGGTCGGTCCGCTGATCTCCGGCCTGCTGTCGGACTCCTCCGGCGGCATCGCCAAGGGCCTGTGGCTCTCCGTGGTCCTGCTGGCCGTCTCCGCCGCCGTCGCCCTCGTGCAGCGCGAGCGCGGTGCCGCCGAGCACCGGCACCAGGACGCCCCGACCCTCGTTCCCGTTCCCGTTCCCGTTCCCGTCCCCGTTCCGGCCGACCGGTCCGCCGCAGAGCGATGACCGGCCCGCAGATCCAAGGAGTTCCCGCCATGTTCGACCGCATCCTCGTCGCCGTCGACGGCACCGCTGCGTGCCACAGTGCCGTCGAGACCACCGCCGAACTCGCTTCGCTGACCGGCGCGACCGTACGGGTCCTGCACGTCGACACCTCCGACGTGGTCTACGACACCGTGGTCGAGCTGGAGGACGACCCGACCGCGCACCGGACCCTGCAGGACGCCGTTTCGGCCCTGCAGCAGGCGGGTGTCGAGGCGGACGGCGAACTGCTCGACGGGCTGGTGTCCGACGTGGCACCCGCCATCGAGGAGGCCGCGCAGCGCTTCGACGCCGACCTGATCGTCGTCAGCCCGCACCACCGTGGCCGCCTCGCGTCCTGGTTCACGCCGAGCGTCAGCGACGCCATAGCCCACTCCAGCGGGACGGCCGTACTCCTCGCACCTGGAAGGAACTGACATGCCCACCCGCGATGTGCTGGTCACCGAGCGGGCGGGCATGGCCCGCTCGGTAGCCGTCGGCCCGCACCGGATCGCTGCGGACGAGCCGGTGCCGGTCGGCGGTGACGCCGGGCCGAACCCCTTCGAGTTCGTCCTCGCCGGCCTGGGGACGTGCACCTCGATGACCCTGCGGTTGTACGCGGACCGTCATGGGTGGCCGCTGCGCGACGTCCGGGTACGGCTGCGGTTCGACGGTCCGGCCGTCGTGCGCGAGATCGTCCTGGAGGGGGACCTCGACGACGAGCAGCGACGCAGACTGATGTCCATGGCCGAGCGCTGTCCCGTCCACCGGATGCTGAGCTCGGCGATGCCGATCACCACCGTGGCCGCCGGGAGCGGCGGGCAGAGCGCCGAAGCGGCGGACACCGCGCAGGGGTAGTGGCGGGCGGCCCGGTGCTCCAAAGGGCCGCCCCAGCCGCACACCCTGGAAGGCCGACGCCCACGATGCGCCAGATCATCCTCGTCCGGCACGCGGAGACCGCGTGGAACTGGCCTGGGCGCTTCTACGCCGGGCAGTACGGCCCCATCCTGACGCCCGCGGGCGAGAGCGAGGCCACCCGGGGTGACCGCACGGCCTGACTAGGTGCTCGACTGCTGCCGTCGCCTGCTCGCGGGAGGCAGCGACGTGGTGCTGGTGACCCACGGCAGCCTCATCCGAATCCCGGCCGCCCACCGCCCGGTGACTCGGCCAGCCCTCCGCCGCGGGCACACACCTGGCTCTGCGCACCGTCACAGGCCGTCGCCGTGGCCGGCCGTGCCCGAGTCGTTCTCCCCGCTCCTGTTCCTCTCTCAGCACGTTCGCCATGCCGACGAGCGCCGACGCCATGGGTGAACGCGCACGGAAATTGGGCGAGTTGTTCCCCGTCAGCCCGATCTCCTCGGCGTAGGGGCCCACGAGGTCGGCGTGCGGAAACATCTTGCCGAAGGCGTGCCCGGCCCGTTCCAGGCGACCGCTGCGGGCAAGGACGACCCCGTGGGGACGCCGAGAGGCTCAACGCGCCCTCGCTGCCCCGCAATCCACCGGCGTACGAAGGGGCATCAGGACGGCTTTCGCCTTCTCGACGACACCCAGGTCGGAAGCTTGAGGGGATCGCCGAGCGGTCGCGCTAGTCCGCGCGGTGCGGGCGGGCGTCCTCGTCGCCGAGCAGCCGGTCCGCCAGCCCGGTGAGTGTGACGACGCGGCGTACCGCGACACTCGCCGGTGCCACGCGGAAATCGCGTCCCTGCCGGTGGCAGAGCGCTTGCGCGTCCGCCAGCGGGCGGACTCCTGCCGCGTCGATGAAGGCGAGCCCGGCCGCGTCCACCGTTATGCATCCGGGCTGCCCGACGCACAGCGCCAGCACGGACGTCAGGGCGGGAGCCCCGGCGATGTCGAGCTCGCCCTCGAGCCGGACGAGGGCACCGCTGCTGCCGCTCGACAGGGTGATCCGCAAATGGTCCGGGATCTGGACCGGGACCGGCGACGACTTTCCGTGCACCAGGTGTGAGAGGTGCGGAAAGGCCGGGAGCAGGCCGGGGACAGTGTCGATCACGGTGGAACTCACGGACTTCCTCTAGGTAGTTCGGCATGTTCGGCGGCGCCCTCTCGGGTGTGGCCGCTCACCAGTCCCAGCCTTCTTGCTCTCCGACCACCAGGCATCGGCCGCTGCGCTGATTCACCGGCTCACTCGCGAGGATGAGGGCGGTTCAGCGCCTCCGCCGCAGTGTCCTGCCGCGCGGTCATCCCATGGCGACGCGCTCCCCCAGGGGAAGCACCGCGCGGACGACGAAGCCTCCTTCGGGACGTGGGCCGACGTGCAGGGTTCCGCCCACTGCGGCCACACGCTCGCGCATCCCCGCCAGGCCGTGCCTGCCGCCGACCGGCAGTGCGGTCGTCTCGCCACCGACGGCTCGTCCGTCGTCGCGCACGGTCACCGTCAACGCCTCGTCCCCCCAGCGGAGGGCCACGGCCACGCGGGTGAACCCTGCGTGCTTGAGGCTGTTGGTCAAAGCCTCCTGCACGGTCCGGTAGGCGGTGAGTCCGGTTCCCGCCGACACCGGACGGGGCGTGCCGGCCGAAGTCCACTCCACGCGCAGTCCGGCCTCACGCACGGCGCCCAGCAGGCAGGGAATGTCCGCGATCCCGGGTTCCCGCGTCTCCTCCGGCCCGGAACCCTCCTCGGCGCGAAGAACGTCCAGCAGGCGGCGGAGTTCGACAACGGTGGACCGGCCTGTCTCCTCGATGGTCTCGTGCAGTGCGCGGATCTTGCCGGAGTCGCGCTCCCGGACCCGCCGCGCGGCCGCGGCCTGGATCACGATGAGGCTGACGTTGTGGGCCACGATGTCGTGCAGTTCCCGGGCGATCCGGGCGCGCTCCTGCGTGACGGCCGTGCGCGTCCTCGCCCGATGCTCCCGTTCCGCGGCGGCGTACGCGAGCGTCCCCGCCGTCGTGGCCCGGCGCACCCGCAGGGGACATCCCGTGGCCCATCCGATCGCCGCCGCGCCCAGAGCCGTCACGATCAGGCCCAGAGACGTGGTGGCGCCGCCGAGCGGTCGAGACAGCAGGAGCACGACGGCAGCGCCCGCCAGGGACAGGGCGAGCAGTGCAGCGAGGGTGGGAGGGGGCACGCGCCACCGTGCGAGCGCGGGTCGGCCACTGGTCTCGTCCGTCACAGCGTCAGTCTTGGAGTCGGCCGTGGAGTCCGCCATGGAGTCGGTCATGGTGACAGTTCCTTCCCGCGCCGCAGCGTGTCCCGGTCGAATCCCGGACAACGTGTCGCACCGCTCGGCGCTGTTCGGGAAAAGCGTCGGCGGACCCCGCTCATTTCCGGACAGAGCCACCTCTACCGGATCCGAGGCAATCACGTCCGGATGCGCGTGGCCGTCCCCGACCGTCAGCCTCCGGCCCCGGGCACACGCTCCACGGTGTGGGCGCTGCGTGTGGTGCGGAACCGCGCACGGTAGGCACCAGGGGTGACGCCGAGTCCGCGCTGGAATGCGCGGCGCAAGGTCTCCTCGGAACCGAAGCCGGAGCGCCGGGCGACGACGTCCAGAGAGTCGCTGCCGGACTCGAGCAGCGCCTGGGCCGCCTCGATCCTGATCTGCTCCACGAAGTGAGTGGCGGTCGTGCCGAGTTCACTGCGGAAGAGGCGGGTGAGCTGGCGCACGCTCACTCCCGTCCGACGGGCCAGGGCGTCCAGGCTGTGGTCGCCGGCCGGGTCGGCGGTGACCGCGTCGAGAGCCGCCCGCAGCGTCTCGTGCCGGGGCTGCCGCGCCGCTTGGCGGACGCTGAACTGCGATTGCCCTCCGGGGCGCGCCATGAAGACGACCAGGTACTTCGCCGCCGCTCGTGCCACCACGGGCCCGAAGTCCTCCTCGACGAGGGAGAGGGTGAGATCGATGCCGGAGGTGACGCCTGCCGACGTGATGGTCTTGCCGTCCCGGACGAAGATCGAATCGCGATCGACATCGATCGCGGGGAAGTGTTCCGCGAGTTCCGCCGCGAGGCACCAGTGCGTGGCCGCGCGGCGTCCGTCCAGCGCTCCGGTGGCGGCGAGCGGGAACGCGCCGGCGCACACCGAAGCGACCCTGCGGGAGGGCTGCAGCAGGCGGCCGATCCCGGCGATGAGCTCACGATCGGCCACGGCCGCCCGCCAGTCGAACCGCCCGGGGACGATCAGTGTGCCGATCCGGCCGGAGACCTCTTCGAGGGCCGTGTCCGCGACGAGCCTGGCCCCGGCCGTGGTGTGCACGTCCCTGCCACGGCAGGAGGCGGTGAGCAGCCGGTAGTCGGCGCCGTGATCGTTGGCCGAGGCGTACACCTCCAGGGGGCCGGTGACGTCCAGCAGCTGGACCCCGTCGAAGAGCACCATCACCACCGGGTGCGGACGACGCCGTCCCGTCCGACCTTCCATGACCACAGCCTCCGCCCGCTGCCTCTTCCGGGCAAGGCGGGCACGGGCTGCCGTAGCCGGGCGGACCGTCGCCGACCGTCAGGAACCAGCCGCCGGGCGGGCCAGGCCGGTGTCGTAGGCGAGGATCACCGCCTGTACCCGGTCTCGCAGTTGGTACTTGTCGAGGATGTGCGCGACATGCGTTTTCACGGTGGCCTCACTGACGTGCAGTTCCCGGGCGACCTCGGCGTTCGACAGTCCCCGGCTGAGTGCGCGCAGCACGTCCAGTTCCCGGGCGGTCAGCGCGTCGAGGGTCGGCGGAACAGCGGGCGCGGACTGGTCGGCGAGGCGCGAGAAGCGGTCGAGGAGCCTGCGGGTGACCCGCGGGGAGATCACCGCGTCGCCCCGGGCGACCGTGCGGATCGCCTCCACCAGGGAATCGGCGGGACCGTCCTTGACGAGAAAGCCGCTGGCACCCGCCCGCAGAGCGTCGTGAACGTGTTCGTCGAGGTCGAACGTGGTGAGAATGATGACGTGGCTGGCCGAACCCGACGCGACGATGAGCTCGGTCGCCTCGACACCGTCCAGACGCGGCATGCGGATGTCCATCAGCACGACGTCGGGCTGAAGCGCACGAGTGTCTTCGACACCGGCCTGCCCGTCCCCCGCCTCCCCCACGACGATCATGTCGGGTTCGGCTTCGATGATGAGCCGGAAGCCGGTCCGGATCATGGGCTGATCGTCGACCAGAAGCACGCGGATGGCGGTCATGGGGCCTGTTCTCCTTCAGTCGTGCCACAGTCGCCCTCGGCGGGCACCGGAACGGTGGCGTGAACGCAGAATCCACCGCCGGGGCGCGGTCCGATGTGCAAGGCGCCACCGACGGCGGCGATGCGTTCCCGCATGCCCACCAGTCCGTGACCGGCGCCTTTGACCGCCGCTCTGGGCGTCGGCAGGGTATTGCCCGGCTGCCGGCCTTCGTCGCACACGCGCACCGTCAGCGTCCGGTCCGGCCCCCAGTCCAGGCTGAGGCGCGCACGGGTGTGCCCCGCATGCCGGAGCGTGTTGGTCAGCGCTTCCTGGGCGACGCGGTAGACGGCGAGCTCGGAGCCGGCGGGCAACTGCGCCGGCTCACCCGTGGACATGAAGTCGATGTCGAGCCCGGCCGTGCGCACCGACTCCACGAGCCGGGGGATCTCCTGCAGTGTGGGCTGCGGAAGCTGCCGGCTCGGGACGCCGTCCTCGTTCTCGTCCGCCCTCAGCACGTGCAGCAGCTGGCGCAGCTCTCCCACGGCCGCCCGCCCTGTCTGTTCGATGATGTGGTGCAGCTCGTGGGTCTTGGCGGCGTCCCGGTCCTGCACCCGGTCCGCGGCGATGGTCTGCACGACCATGAGGCTGACGTTGTGGGCGACGATGTCGTGGAGTTCGCGGGCGATGCGAGCACGCTCCTGAGCCACGGCGGCGCGGGCGTTCGCATGCTGTTCCCGCTCCAGGGCGGCGGCCTTCTGCACCGCGTCCTGGGCCAGCGCCTTCCGGGCGCCGGACAGCCGGCCCAGTGCCCAGGCCGCCACCAGCAAGATCGTCATGGTGGCGGCGTTGGCCGTGCGGAAGCCGGGCTCCATCAGCGCTTCGGCGACGGCTACGGCGGGGATCACGGCCGTGACGACGATCGTGGCCACACGGCGCGAGGACCGAACGGCGGTCAGGAAGACGGCTGCGGCCGCGCCCATGTAAGGAATCCCGATCCAGGTACGCCCGGGCCCCACCAGCGGAGGAAAGTAGTAGCAGGCCTGAAGGGCCGCGACGGCCGCGACGACGGTCAGCAGCGCGGGCAGCGGCCACTTGCGGTGGACGGCCAGCGGGAGCCCCGACAGCAGCGCCAGCAGCACCAGCCGTGTGTCGGGGGCTGTCAGCGGCGGCCCGGCCGGAGGCCGCTCCGGGACGGCCAGTGCCCCGACCGTGACCAGCAGGGCCAGGACCATGTCGACGACGGCCTGCGGCGCTCGGCGCCGCGCCATCGAATCGAGATAGGTCATGTATGTCACCGTAGACGCGCTTCGTCCCCACGCCCTCTGCCACGAGAGCGAGCCCTGAGCGGCCCCCTCGCCCTTGTGGCTGTCATCCCGAATGAGGAGCGCCTGCGCCGTCAGCGGCGGCACAGACCGGCGAGCCCTCCGTCCACCGGCCGACGGCCGCGCCACGGCTCGCTCCGACGACGGACCCGCTGTGTCACCGGCTCGGCCGAGGTATCGGTGATCCGTCCGGCATCCACTGGGAGAGCGGTCCCGCGCCGGCGACCGACCGCCTCCCGACCGGATGAGGAGACGACCACATGATCGGCTGGAAGCGACAGCTGCACGGCACCACCGGCGGCACCGCCAACGCGGTTCGGCTGCACGAGGTGACCAAGCGGTACGGGAAGGGCCCACAGGCGGTCCTGGCCCTGGACCGGGTCAGCGCGGACATCGCACGCGGCACCTTCACCGCGGTCATGGGACCCTCCGGGTCCGGCAAGAGCACCTTCCTGCACTGCGCGGCCGGGCTCGACCGGCCCACCAGCGGCTCGGTGCGGCTGGGTGGCACGGAACTCGCCCGGCTCAACGAAGCGCCGCTGACGCGGCTGCGCCGCAGCAGCATGGGGTTCGTCTTCCAGGCCTTCAACCTCGTGCCCTCGCTCACCGTGGAGCAGAACATCACCCTCCCGCTGCGGCTCCAGGGCCGCAGGACCGATCGCGCGTGGTTCGGGGAGATCGTCGCCAGGGTGGGCCTGGCCGACCGTCTGCGTCATGTGCCCTCGCAACTGTCGGGCGGTCAGCAGCAGCGTGTCGCGATCGCCCGCGCCCTGGTGAACCGTCCGGAGGTGATCTTCGCCGACGAGCCGACGGGCAGCCTGGACCCCGACACCGCGAACGACATCCTCGGACTGTTGCGCCAGGCCGTCACGGACCTGCACCAGACCGTGGTGATGGTGACCCATGACCCGGTGGCCGCGGCCCACGCCGACCGGGCCGTGTTCCTCGCGAACGGGCGCATCGCGTCCGGCATGACCTCCCCGACCGTGGAGCGCGTCACGGCCGCCATTGCCGGGCTGCGCGGGGCTGCCTGATGCTGCGCCTCGCCCTGCAGACCCTGAGGACGCGCAAGGGCGGCTTCGTGGGTACCTTCGTGGCCCTGCTCCTGGGCTCCGCCGTCCTCAGCGTGTGCGGTGTCCTCCTGGAGTCGGGGCTGCATGCGTCCCGGCCGCCCGAGAGGTACGCGTCCGCGGACGTCGTCGTCGCCGGCCACCAGCAGGCCAAGAGTTCGAGCAGCGTCCGGGGGGCGTCGGCCGCCCTTCCGCAGCCGCTCGTCGAGCGCGTGCCGGTGCCGGCGGACGTCGAGCGTCGTGTCACCGCGGTGGACGGTGTCGCCGCCGTAGTCGCCGACATCGGCGTGCCGGCACAGGTGATCGGTCCGAGCGGGGGCCCGTTGCCCGGTGCTCACGGCGTCCCGTCCACAGGGCACAACTGGTCCAGCACCCGCATGGGCGCCTACCGGCTCGCCCAGGGCCGCGCGCCGACCGGACGTCACGAGGTGGTGCTCGACGCAGGTCTCGCCGCGCGAGCCCGGGCGACGGTCGGCGACTCCGTGTCGCTGACGACCGGGTCGTCCCCCGAACGCTTCCGCATCGCGGGAGTGGTCGCCCTCCCCGCAAACCCGTCGCCACGCCGGTCGGTGGTCTTCTTCTCGGACGAGCTGACCCGCCACTTGGCGGCGCGAGACGGTGCCGTCGACGCCCTCGGCGTCCTGGCGGATCCCGGAACCGACACGCGGAAGCTGGCCCGGGACGTGGCACGGGCGCTCGGGGAGCCGGGACTGGACGCACGCACGGGTGACGGCCGGGGCGAGGCCGAGTTCCTCGACGTGGCCGCATCAGGCTCCACGCTGCTCCTCCTGGCGTCGGCTGTCGCCGGGAACGTCCTGCTGGTGAACGTCTTCGTCGTCGCGAGCACCATGTCGCTCGCCGTCTCACAGAGACGGCGCGAGACGGCGCTCCTACGCGCCCTTGGGGCCACCCCGGGGCAGGTGCGTCGCATGCTGACGATGGAAGCCCTGACGGTGTCCCTCCTCGGCGGAGCGCTCGGCTGGCCACTGGGTGTGGCGGTTGCCCGCGCGTTGAAGGACCGACTGGCCGGCTACGGTCTCGTCCCGGCCGACTTCCAGCCGTCGATCGGGCCACTTCCCGCGGCCGCCGCCGTGCTGACCGCTGTGCTCACCGCCTACACGGCCGCCCTCGTCTCGGCCCGTCGCGCGAACCGGATCAGACCGACCGAGGCACTCGGCGAGGCCGCCGACGAGCGCACCGCACCCGGCCGAGGACGCCTGATCACCGGAATCCTCCTCGCGCTGGCGGTGGCCGGCATGTTCACCACGGGCCTGACGCAGGACGGCGACATCGCCGTCCTGACCGCACTCGCCAATTCCCTCGTGCTCGTGACCGTGATCGCCGTGGCCGTTCTGGGCCCGCTGCTGTCACGGGCGGCGATGCGCGTGCTGGGCCCCCTGCTGCGTACGTCCCGGGTCACCGGGTACCTGGCCGCGGCCAACCACACCGCACACCCCCGCCGCCTCGCCGCCGCGGTCACTCCGCTGATCCTCGCCGTGTCCTTCGCCGCGACCGTGGTCTTCGCCCAGACCACCGTTCAGCGTGCTTCCGAGAACCAGATGCACCAGGGCCTCAGGGCCGACCACGTCCTGTCGGCAGCGGGGGGCCTGGCTCCGGGCGTCGCCGCGGAGGTCCGCGGCCTGAAGCAGGTGCGGGAGGCAACCGGCGTGGTCACATCCACCGTCATCGGCACGGCCGGCACCGACGGGGCCGGCCGCGAACAACTGGTGTCCCTCAGCGCTCAGGGCGTGGAACCCCGGCGTCTGGACGACGTCATGGATCTGAAGCCCTCCCGAGGCAGCCTGGCGCGTCTCGCGGCCGACTCCGTGGCACTCAGCGCCGGCGCGGCGTCCCAACTGGGTCGCGGGCCCGGCGACACCGTGGATCTGCGCCTGGGGGACGGAACTCCGGTCACCGCGACCGTCGTGGCCGTCTACGAACGCGGCCTGGGATTCGCGGACGTCACCTTCGAGCACCGCATGCTGCTCGCACACACGACCTCACGTCTGGACACCTCCGTCCTCGTCCGCACGGCGCCGGGGGCGGTGGGCACCGACGCGGCGCTGAAGGAACTGGCCCGGCGCCATCCCGGCGCGGTGCTGCGGGACCGGGCGTCCAGCGGACCGCACCGACAGCAAGAGGCCAACGCCTGGGTCAACTACCTGCTGGCCGGCCTGATCCTGGCGTACGCCGGGGTGACGGTCGCAACCACGCAGGCGATGAACACCACTGCCCGGAGCAGGGAGTTCGCTCTGCTCCGGCTGGCGGGCACGACGCGGGCCCAGGTGATGCGGATGATGCGCTGGGAGAGCCTGGCAGTGGTCATCGCCGGAGTGGGCGGCGGCTTGCTGGCCTCGGCGCCGGCCCTCGTCCTGGTGTCCCTGGCCGTGACCGGCAGTCCCTGGCCGACTGTTCCGCCTCTCGTCTGCCTGGCGATCGCGGGGGCCACGGCGGCGCTCGCGGCGCTGGCAGCACTGGTTCCGGCACGGATCCTGCTGCGCACCCGTCCGGTCGAGGCGATCGGCACGAGACAGTAACACTCAGCGGCCACGGCTCGGCGGCGGACAAGCTCCGCACCGAGCCGTGGCCGACGCATGCGGTCAGGCGCGAGCGGACATCGGCCGCATGCAGTCACGCGCAAGCGGACATCCGCCGAATCCGGCCAAGCGCAAGCGGACATCCGCCGCGAGACCCCTTCACCTTCGTCCAGCCCCTGCCGCGGGGATTCCCTTGGTGATGGCCTGTCGGAAGTGATGCCGCACGCCTCACCGACCGGAATCCCCGCGCCTGGTACCGGATCCGGCGAACTGCTGCCGAGACGACCCCTGTCGTTCCACCGCGACAGACCGCGAGACGGGCTTGTCCTACACGCGGTTGTTGGTTCGTCGTGGACGCCGGGGACGGCCTCCACGGCGCAGCGGCTTCGGCCCGTACCCCACCCATACGACCGCGCACCCCGCTGAGGTCGGTCGTGCAACAGCAAGAAGGCACAGGACGACGGGATCCAGACCCGGCCAAGTGGGCAAGAGCCGTGCGCGGCCGCCACCTCGAACAGTGGAGCCCGGCTCCCTCAGTGAGGGAGCCGGGCTCGGTCGCCAGGTGCCGAACGGCTCGTGTCACCTGCGGACGGACTCGTTGTACCGGTCCTGTTCCGGAAGGCAAGTCACCACCGTGGGACCGGCGTTCTCGCTTGCCCCGTCCAGCTTGCGGCCCTCGACATCGACGTCGGGCAGAACCCTGCGCAGCCACGCCGGCAGCCACCAGGCCGCTTCGCCGAGGAGCGCCAGCACAGCGGGCACGATCGCCATGCGGACGACGAAGGCGTCCAGGAGTACGGCGACCGCGAGTCCGAGACCGATCATCTTGACCGAGTCCTCGCCCGACGCGATGAAACTGCCGAAGACCACTGTCATGATCACCGCGGCCGCGGTCACCACGCGCCCGCCGTGGTGGAATCCGGCGACGACCGCCTCGCGTGCTGTCTGCCCCGACGCATGAGCCTCGCGCATCCGTGTGACCAGGAAGACCTCGTAGTCCATGGCGAGACCGAAGACGATGCCCACCATGAAGATCGGCATGGTGCTCGCGATGGGCCCGGTCTGCTCCACACCCAGCGCGTCGGACAGCCAGCCCCACTGGAAGACGGCGACGACCGTGCCGAGTGCGGCCCCGATGGACAGGAGGAACCCGAGGGCTGCCTTGAGCGGCACGAGTACGGACCGGAACACCAACATCAACAGCAGGAACGCCAGGCCGACCGTGATGCCCAGATAGGGCAGCAGGGCCCCGTTGATCTTCGTGGAGAAGTCGACTTTCATGCCCGTCTGTCCCGTGACGAGGACCGGGGCACCCGTGGCGTCGCTCAACTCCGTTCCCACGTGGCGGATTCGGTGCACCAGGTTCTCGGTCTTGGCGCTGCCCGGCTTGGTGCTCGGCACGACCGTGATCACCGCAGTGTCGTGGGCCGGATTGAAGGTGGCCCTGCCTACGGTGGCCACACCGTCCAGGTCCCGCACCGTGGACCTGACCTGCCGTGCGGCTGCGTCGGCATGGTGGCCGCGGTGGGCGTCGACGACCACCGTGAGGGGGCCGTTGAGCCCGGGTCCGAATCCTTCGGAGATCAGGTCGTAGGCCTTGCGCTGGGTGCTGGCGGTCGGCATGGCACCCTCGTCGGGGAGGCCGAGCTTGAGGGAAGCGGCCGGTACGGCGAGGGCGCCGAGGCCGATCACCGATGCGACCAGCACCGCCACCGGCCGCCGCAGCACGAATCTCGCCCATCGAGCACCGACGGTCGACCCACCGCCCGCCTGCTTCGCGGGTGCCCGATGGCCCGCCTGCTTCGCCAGTGCCCGGCGGCCCCGCCGGCCGATTATCCGCTTGCCCGCGATCGCCAGCAGTGCCGGGAGCAGGGTCAGCGCGACGATCACGGCGAGTGCGACCGTACCGGCCGCGGCCAGACCCATTTTGGTGAGTACCGGGATACCGACCACGGACAGGGCCGCCAAGGCGATCACCACGGTGAGGCCGGCGAACACGACCGCGGAGCCGGCTGTTCCCGTGGCTCGGCCGGCGGCCTCCTCCCGGTCCCGCCCTTCGGCCAGTTCGGTCCGGTAGCGAGTGACGATGAACAACGCGTAGTCGATGCCGACCGCCAGGCCCAGCATCATCGCCAGGGTGGAGGTGGTGTCGCCGAGATCGAGGGTGTGGGCGAGCGCACTGATCGTGGAGACGCCGATCCCCACGCCCAGCAGCGCGGTGAGCAAGGGCAGACCGGCAGCCACCAGCGACCCGAAGGTGAGGACCAGGACGACCGCGGCGATCGCTATACCCATGATCTCTGCCCCCGAGTCCTCCTCGTCCTGCTGCACGGCACTGCCGCCCACCTCGACGGTCAGCCCATCGGTACGGGCCTTTTGCACCGTGCTCAGCAGCGCGTCCTTGGCCGTCTCGTTCAGAGCGGCCGCGCCGACCTTGTAGGTGACCGGCGCAAAGGCGGTGGACCGGTCCTCGCTCACGGTTCCGGCTCGGAACGGGTCGGCGACGCCTGCGACTTGGGCGGAACTCCGCTTGACCGCGGCGAGGGTCTTCTCGATGGCTGCCCGGGTGCCTGGTTCGGTGACCTTGTGGCCGCCCGGCGCCTTGAAGACCACACGGGCCGTCGCGCTGTCGGCTCTGGCATCGGGAAAGCGCTCCTTGAGCAGATCGACGGCCCGCTGGGCCTCTGTCCCGGGCATGGAGAACGAGCTCGGGGTGGGGGGCGTCGCCGCGGATGCCCCGAGGCCGCCCAGGACGAGAAGTGCGATCCAGGCCACGACCACGCCGTACCGGTGCCGGAAGGCGAATCTGCCCACTCTGTAGAGAAATGTAGCCACGCGGCTGTGCTCCGCTCGCAGTCGATGTGCTCAGGAAGGGGAAATGCCCGCTGGTCAGGGCACTCGTTCAGTCTTGGGTGCCTGGTCACCCAGTCCTTCCGCACTCACGACGAACTTGGGTCTCAGCCTCAGGAATGAGCTGCCTTCGAGGTCATCCACCAGGCCGACACGGTCCCCGGCACGCGCTGATCGGCATCGAACGTCCACGCGCCACCGATGGCACTGCGAGGGGCGCCGACACAACCTTGGCCTGGTACGGGCCGAAGGCGAGTTCCGACGGGAGCCTCACTGGTCGTGGAGGCGGTTGCGTGAACTGTTCGAGGTCAGGCGGGCCGTCCGCTTCGCCGGCCTCACAGGATCGGGCCGTACTTGTCGGCCTCGCCGGCGGCGCTGAGGCCCGTGTGCTCGCGGATCACGCTCACCACGGCGTCGGGATCGTCCGGGGTGATGAACGGACGCACGCCCCAGCCGATGTCGAGGATGAGTCCAATGCTCTTCGCCGGCCTTTGCGGGTCCAGGCTCGCCCAGTACAGCGGGTTCGCCGTCCCCCAGATGCGACCCCTTCCGGTGAGGGCGCTCATCGCGACGCGGCGGACCGAGCGGATTCTCGCGTAGGGGATGCGCTTTGTGCCCCAGGGAAAGTAGTAGCCGCGGATCCGAAGGGCCTCGGCCGTGCATTCGATCCAGCGATCCTGGTACGTACGAGGCATGAGAATCGTCTCCAGTTGCAGAACGTGATTGGTTGGTGCGAGTGAGCCGCATGTTCAGCGGAAGCCCGTGTCCCAAGTAGGCCGCGGCCTACGCATGGCGTCATGACACGGCAGTTCGTGGCTTGACACCGGCAGGTCGCTCCCCTCGCTCCGGGAGACAGCTGCGCGATCACACGTCAGCGGGCCACTGACTGCCCCACAGCACATGGAGAGACCGCGACGACGGCACGAGACGGAGCGCGGCGTGCCCCTCGGCCTCGCGTGCGCCGCAGCGTGCTCCAATGGGGCATGGCATCGTCCTGGACTGGTAGACGGGTACGCCTGCGCGCCATCGAACCCGACGACTGGACAGCGTTCACGCGCTTCGCCGACGAGGACGGGCGGCGAGCGGGCCGGCTGGATCTGCCGCGGTCCGCCGAGAGTTATCGCGCTTGGGCGAAGGAGCAAGCCGTCGCCGAGTGCGATGACGACCGCTTCCGGTTGGCCGTCGTGACGGCGGACACGGGAGAGCTGGTCGGCACGATCGGCTCGCATCGCAGCGGCCCTCGTTCAGGCTGGTTCGAATTCGATGTCATGGTCGGCGCTGACCACCGGCGCAAGGGCTACGCGACAGAAGCCCTCGTGCTGCTGTCGCGCTTCATGTTCGCCGAGCGGCGGTATCACAAATGCCTGGCAGTGATCTTGGCTCACAACGAGCCGTCCCTGGCGCTCACTCGTCGGGTCGGCTTCACCGAGGAGGGGCGCCTGCGGGAACACGTCTTCTTCGCCGGCCGGCACCACGACCTCGTCATGATGGGCATGCTCGCCGACGAGTTCGACCGGCGACACACGATGAGTGGACCATGAGCCGGCTGTCCGAGCTTGTACGGAACGGCACTTGAACTCGATCAGTGTTCGCGGGTGGCTGCGGCCCGTCACAGACAGCAGGTCTGCCCTCAGCTGCGCACGGTGGCACGCAGGCGCAAGCCGGCAGTCGTGAGACCTTCGAAGGTGGTGACCTGGAAGCTGGGTTCCGGTCCGGACGGCTCGCTGAAGTGGTAGCGGCGGGCGGTCTGCGCGGTCAGGAGTGTCAGCATCGCCATGGCCAGAGCGACCCCCTCGCAGCCGTGCGGCCCGGTACCGAAGGAAAGGAAGGCCCCGGGTTTCGCCGGCGAGCCCGAGTCGTCGAGCCAGCGCTCGGGCTCGAACCGGTCCGGCTCGGAGTGTTCCCGCGCGTCGCGGTGGGCGGTGTAGGGGCAGACGAGAACGGTGGAACCGGCGTCGATGGTGTAGCCGCCGAGCTGGGTCTGTCGTGTGGCGCGCCGGGTCAGCAGCCAGCTCGGGGGGTGCAGTCGGAGCACCTCGCGTATCAGCGCCTGGGTGTACTGGAGGCTGTCGAGGTGGGTGTTGGTCGTCGCGGCCGGGTCCGCGGGCAGCAAGGCGGCTTCGGCGGAGACGCGATCCGCCGCCCGGGGGTGCCGGGCCAGGTAGAGCAGGATCCATCCGGCGGCGCGGGACGGTGTCTCGAAGGTGGCGACGGTGATTCCGGGCAGCGTGTCGAGGATGGCCTCTTCCGACAGGAGGCCGTAGCGGGACGTGGGCCGGAGCATCTGCCCCAGCAGGTCGTCACCGAGCCGGCCCGACGAACGGCGCCGGCGGACGACGGGCCGCAAAGCGTTCGTGAAGGCGACTTGCTGCCGTGTGCGGAACCGCCGTGCGGGTGTGGGGATCCAGCGCGGCACTATCCAGCGCGAGGGGCGCACGAGCACTTCCCGGGCCAGGAAGAGCTGTGAGGCGAAGGGCAGCAGGGTGGGAGCGTCTTCGGAGAAGAGATAGTGCACGCCGATGTCCGCCAGGGCTTGCCTGACCAGGGGCAGAATCTCGACGTCCTCGCCCGTGGGCCACTGGTCGGCGAATCGAGCGGCACTGGGCGCGATCTCACCGATCCGGGCGGCAACCGCATGCGCCCGTAGCCCCCGCATGCGGGCGGCGTGAGCGCGGGCGCGCTCCTCGCGCGTCGGCGCTCCGCTCGACCGCTTCAACGGCGGGAACAGAGGCGAGGGTGCCTTGGGAAACTCCTCCGCGTTGCGCAGGACCTCTTCGCAGGGCCCGGCCGCGGCGGCTACGTAGACACCCGGCTCCAGCTGCCAGACGTCGCCGCACTCTTCAGCGCCACGGCGCGCCACGGCCAGCCGGTCGCGGCTCCAGGCCGCGAAGCCGCCTTCGGGCAACCGCGGCGGCTCGTTCGTTCGGCCCATGAGATCGTCCCTGGCTCTCGTACCCGTCCAGGCCGATGTCGTCGGCAGTGCAGTTGGGAGTCGGCGGGCGCCCAGGGGCTCCCGCCGGCAGTGTGGTCAGGCCGAGTCGGCGCCGGCGTACGCATCCCATTCGTGTTCGCCATACGCACCGTAGTGGCGGGTGAAGGACAGCTTCCCGAGCAGCTTGGCGATCATGATGTACTCCTCTCGCCTGTTTGAGCTCTCCCCGCTGAGGGTTCACTGATGGAAGCACCCATCAGCATTAAATGCCACGTGTTCCATGGTGCCACATCTGTCAATTCGACCTACTCGGACTTTCAGCCGCGCGCATGGATATAAGGCGCGCGCTTTCGGGCCCACCGCCCGCGGCGGCGAGTTGCCGGTACGCCGGGATCGAGACCGTGCACGGGACTGGCGATATGGCGCACCGGGCCGCGCCATGGGCGAAAGTCACCGTGGAGAGTCGAACCCTCACTTCAATGCCGGACGTTCAAATTTCGACCATGGGCGGGCGGTAGTTTGCGGGAAAATAGCGGGCAGTTCTTTTGGTCGCACGCAGGCTCTCTTTGCGCGATATTTACTCATCGGTCGGCCTCAAAGAATTGGTCAAGGATGTGTCGACGTTCGCTGCCCTCGGGCTCTACGTTTCTCTGTGACCACGGCGACGCGCAACCCGTCATCGTTCGCCCTTCCTCGGAGAAGGGGATGTTCGTGGGACGTCGCACCTTCCGGCACCCGCCAGAACTACGCGGGCGGCGAGATTCCGTGGCGGCCGCGTCGGCGCCGTAGTAGGCGGCGGCGCGGCCGCGGGTGCGGGGTGGTCAGCGGGTCACGGGGAAGCCCAGGTCCGGACCGGCCGCCAGTTCGGCGGGGTCCGGCCAGCGGCTCGTGATGACCTTGCCGCGCGTGTAGAAGTGCACGGCTTCGCTGCCGTACATGCGGTGGTCGCCGAAGGCCGAGTCCTTCCAGCCACCGAAGGAGTGGTAGCCCACCGGCACCGGCATCGGAACGTTCACGCCGACCATGCCCGTCTCGACCTCCAGCTGGAACCGGCGGGCCGCGCCGCCGTCGCGGGTGAAGATCGAGCTGGCGTTGCCGAACGGAGAGCCGTTGATGATGCGCATCGCCTCCTCGTAGGTCCCCGCGCGGACCACGCACAGAACGGGGCCGAAGATCTCGTCCCGGTAGGCGTCCGAGTCGGTGCTGACGTTGTCGAGGAGGGAGACACCCATCCAGTGCCCGTTCTCGAAGCCCTCGACGGTGAAGTCCCTGCCGTCGAGCACCACGTCGGCCCCCTGGACGGCGGCGCGTGCGACGTAACTCGCGACCTCGTCCCGGTGTGCCTTGGTGACGAGCGGACCCATCTCGGACGCCGGGTCATTGCCCGGTCCGATCGTGACCTTCATGGCCCGCTCGGCGATCCGGGACACCAGCGCGTCGCCCGTCGAGCCGACCGCGACCACCACGGAGACAGCCATGCAGCGCTGCCCCGCGGAGCCGTAGGCGGCGGTCACGGCAGCGTCCGCGGCCGCGTCGAGGTCGGCGTCGGGCAGTACCAGCATGTGGTTCTTCGCTCCACCGAGGGCCTGGACGCGCTTGCCGCCGGCGGATGCCCTGCTGTACACGTGGCGGGCGACCGGGGTGGAGCCGACGAACGACACGGCCGCCACGTCCGGGTGGTCGAGGAGCGCGTTCACCGCAATCTCGTCACCGTGCACGATGTTGAGCACACCATCGGGCACCCCGGCCTCGGCCGCGAGTTCGGCGAGGAGCATGGACGCGGACGGGGCCTTGCTGCTCGGCTTGTGGACGAAGGTGTTCCCGCAGGCGATCGCCATGGGGAACATCCACATGCTGATCATCGCGGGGAAGTTGAACGGCGAAATGCCGACGATCACCCCCAGCGGCTGGCGAATGGACGCCACGTCGATGTGGCCCGACACTTCCGTGGACGTGTCGCCCTTGAGTGCAGTGCCGAGCCCACAGGCCAGTTCGACGATCTCCAGACCCCGGGCCACCTCACCGAGGGCGTCCGCGTGCACCTTGCCCTGCTCAGCGGTGATCAGCGCGGCGAGATCGTCGCGACGCGCGTTCAGCAGCTCTCGGTAGCGGAAGAGGATCGCGATCCGCTGCGCGAGCGAGGACGTACGCCATGTGGCATAAGCCTGCTTCGCCGCGCCGACCGCGGCGTCGACCTCGTCGGCACCGGCCAACGCGACACGTGTGGTGACCTCTCCGGTCGCGGGGTCGGTCACAGGGCCCCAGGTACCGGAGTCGCCCGCAGCGTCCCCGAAGGGCTTGCCGCCGATCCAGTGGGTGACGGTCTTCATCAGTGGAACTCCTTGGAAGGTGACGGCGGCGCCGAGGTTCCTGTCGTTCATCCCACGGGCCTTGACTGCAGCAGCCGGACGGGCCGCGGTCCTGGCCACGGGAACGCCCCCCGCGTCTGGAAGCGCGGGACTGCTGACGTCGAAGCTACGTCTCTGATCTGCGCGTTCAGGCGCCTCGGGACCGCGTGGCCCGAAGTGCCTCCCTCGGGTCCCATACCGTGGTGGGGTGGCTCACTGACATGCCGAACGTGACGCTCGCCTTGAGATCACTCCCCGCCGCTGCCCGTTCGCTCTGCCACGGAACGGGACCCGACAGTCGCGACATTCAGGCGCCGCGACGGGCACGAGCTCAGCGGCGGCCGACTTCTGTGCGAACTGATCGACAGGAGGGGGACCGCCGTGACCGCTGGTGACCGCGGTCGCCGGACCAGCCTCGCGGCCTTCTCGTCCGCGGAGCCGTCCAGGTCCAGCACCTAAAATGAACGTATGCGTGGATTCACTGGGCGAATTCACCCGCCCTCATCCGTCGCTGATCGCCGCCTCGCCGTCCAGGCCCACTCCTCCTGAGGACCTTGACCGGCTTCAGCAACGCCGTCGCGGCGATGGCGATCGGTCCGAACGGCAGAACCGAGCTGATCCGCTGCGGGCGAGGCTCGACACCGCGCACTACTACGGGGCAGCCGCCCCACATCGCGCCGGAATCCACGACGAACGACTCGGAGCGCTCATTCGGCGGCCCGTGACGACGACGACGAGGAGGTGAGCCCATGACCGGGGCAGACGGCAGGGTGGCTCTGGTGACAGGGGCCAGCAGCGGGATCGGTGCGGCCACCGCACGCGTTCTGGCCGACCGAGGTATGCGGGTGGTGGTCAACTACCTCAGCAGCGGCAAGGCGGCCCAGGAGGTCGTGGCCGACATACGGGCCGCCGGCGGTCAGGCCATGGCCGTACAGGCCGACGTACGCGAAGTATCGGCCGTCGACAGCATGGTCGAGCAGGTGCGGGCGTCGTGGGGCGGCGTCGACGTGCTCGTGCACAACGCGCTCATCCCGTATGCCGTCAAGTCGTTCAAGGACATGACGTGGGACGAACTGGGCGGCAAACTCGACGCCGAGATGCACGCGGCGTTCGCGCTCACCAAAGCGGTCCTGCCCGACATGACCGCACAGAGCTGGGGACGCATCATCTATCTCGGCACCGGCCTCAGCCGCCGGCCCCGCGCGGGCATGATCGCACTCGGGACGGCCAAGGCCGCACTGGAGCAGTTCGCCCGGTACCTCGCCCAGGAACTGGGCCCGCAGGGCATCACGGTCAACGTCGTGGCGCCCGGACCGGTCGAGTCCCGCATCGCCAATGACGTGCTCGACGACAAGACGAAGCAGCGACAGGTGGCGGCCACCCCGCTGGGCCGCCTGGCCCACCCCGCCGATGTCGCCCAGGCGGTCGCCTTCTACGCCGGCGAGGACAACGCCTTCATGACCGGCACCACCGCCGCGGTCAACGGCGGAATGGCCATGTACTGACGCCTCGCCGTCCCCGGCACACGGGACCGTACCGGCTCCGTCCGGCCGACGGACGGACCGCATCCGGCACACCGTCGCCCACGCACCATGCGCCGCGGCACCTGTGACCGCCATGGGCGCACGACGGCGACACGATCAAGGAACCGATTCATGCATACGATCGATCTCGCCTACGTCGGGCGGGGCCTGCACGAGGAACTGGCCGCCTACGTCGCCGACCAGGAGGACTTCTACGCCGACGAGGGCGTCCACGTCACGCTGCGCGACGGCTGCACCTGGGACGAGGAGCGGCTGCGCCACGGCGCCACCATCGGCCTCGGCCGGGCACTGCTGTCCCGGCTGACGGACGGCACCCCCTGGGTCGGACTCGTCGTCAACACCCACCGCCCGCTGTTCTGGTTCCTCGCCCGCCCCGGCCCGACCTCTCTGGCCGACCTGGCCGGCCGACGGCTGGCGGTGCACGCCCCCCACACCGCGCCCGGATGCTTCACCCGGATCGTGCTGCGCAAGGCCGGCCTCGACCCGGACCATGACATACAGACCGTCGTCCGGTCGCCCGGCGACTACGGCATGGACCTGCGCCGGCTGCGCGACGGCGAGATCGACGCCGCGCTGGTCGGCAGCACCATGGCGCCGGAGTCGGTGGCCGCCGAGTACGGCTGGCAGGTACTGGCCTGGATGGGCGACCACTTCCGGATCCCCACCGTGGGCCTGGCCGTCGACACCACGCGCACCGACCCGGACGACCCCGCGGTCCAGGCAGTCCTGCGAGCGCACCGCCGTGCCCTGAAGGTGATCCGCAACGACCCCGACACCACGGTGCGGCACATGCAGACGTTCCTCGGTGGACACACCCCGGACGAAGTCCGAGCGCACTACGAGGCGTTCATCGCACCGCACTTCACCACCGACGGCCAGGTCGACCTCGCGATCGGTGACGCCGCGATCGACGCGGTGGCAGCCGAACTCGGCGTCCCCGCCACCGTCAGCGCGGCCGAGTTCTACCGCACCACCCCCTGAAACGTGTCGCGGAGCATGGGCGACGGTGGCGTCGACCGCGTCCCGTGGGACCGCTGGCGGTGACGTCGGCACCTTGCAGGTCGAGCAGCGACTTCAGCAGGGGGCCTGAAGACGCGGCCTTGACCCCGACCCCACGCAGGAGGCAGTGGTCGTCATCGCCCGCAGCACGCGGGAGACGATCGTGGTCGACTGCCTCAGTCGTACGCGCTGCCGGCCCAAGAGTCCTGACGGCACGGTGGGTTTGACCACCTGTTAGCGTGCGCGGATGGAAGATCTGGGAGCCGTTGCTTGGCCGCCTGAGCCGATCAGGACCGAGAGACTCGTGCTCCGTGAGCCCGAGGCCCGGGACCGCGCGGCGTTCATCGAACTGCTCGCCTCGCCAGAGGTGCACACCTATCTTGGCGGCCCCCGACCGCGTGCCGAGCTTGAACGCGGGACGCCTGAGGTGCCGGAGCGGTGGCCCGGGAGCTTCGTCGTCGATCTCGACGGGTCGATGATCGGCCAGATCCTGCTGAGGAGGGCAACCGGGCACCGTCGCCCGGCTGCCGCGGGGAAGGCCGATCTCGGCTACCTGTTCCTGCCGCAGGCGTGGGGACGCGGGTACGCCGCCGAGGCGTGCGCGGCGGCACTCGGCTGGCTCACCGACGCGCTTCCCGGCGAACCGGTGGTACTCACCACCCAGACCGCCAACGCCGGTTCGATGCGCCTCGCGGCGAAACTGGGGTTCGCCGAGGTGGAGCGGTTCGAGGCCTGGAGCGCCGAACAGTGGCTCGGTATGTGGTCCCCGCTCACGCCGCCCAGTTGAGTCGGTGGAGGAACCACCGGGCGGACGCACCGCGCGAAGCCTGCGAGGCGGTGTGGTGATGAACGGATTATTGGGCCGCATAGTGGCGGTTTTCCGGCATCGAAGTGAGCGAACGCGCGTCGTGCAGAGCGTGCGTGCCCGCCGCGAACAGAATCGCCCGAATCCAGAACATCTTGGCCGAAGGGTTGGTAGCGATGAAGCGGATGGGGCGACGTGCTGCGGCTGGACTGGCAGCGCTTGTACTCCTGGGTGTCGGCTCGGCCCACGCGGTGGCCGCGGACGACCCGGACCCCAGCGGTCCGGTCCGGATCGCCAACAAGGGCGACAACAACAACATCGCCGGCCGGGACCTCGTCATCGGGAACAACAACACCCTCGGCACCGGCCACACCATCACGCAGGGCAGCCTGCCGCTGACCCCGGTCCCGCCGGCAGCCCGCCACGTGGTCGCCTTCTACCAGACCGGCACCACGACGGGAGACCCCGGCCAGCCCTACGTATCCCCCGCCCCCCTGGCCGGGCAGGCCGACGTGGTCGAGGTCGCCGCGTTCCACCTCAACGATCCCGCGCAGTACCCCATCCTCACCCTCAACAGCGACGCCCCCTCCGCCGCGAAGTACGTCCCCATGTGGCGCGACGTCGCCGCGCTGCAGGCCAAGGGCGTCAAGGCCACCGCGCTCCTCGGAGGCGCCGCGCCCGGCACCTACACCCGCCTCGACCAGAACTTCGACATGTACTACCCGCCCATCCGCGACGCGCTGAGGACCTACAAGCTGGACGGCATCGACCTCGACGTCGAAGAACCGTTCACCGAGGCCACCGCGGAACGGCTGATCAACCAGCTGCGCGCCGACTTCGGGCCGAGCTTCCTCATCACCCTCGCCCCGGTGCCCACAGACCTCTCCACCGCCGACGGCAGCAGGCTGCCGCAACTCGACTACCGCACCCTCGAGAACAACGTCGGCACCAAGATCAACTGGTACAACGCCCAGTTCTACTGCAGTAACGGCAGCCTCGCCGACACCAGCGACTACGACGCGATCATCCAGAACGATTTCCCCGCATCCAAGGTCGTCGCCGCCGCCATCACCAACTCCGACCTCGACTGCGCCGGCTACGTCCCGATGCCGACCCTCCAGACCACCCTGCGCACCCTGGCCGGCAAGTACCCCTCGTTCGCCGGTGCGGCCGGCTGGGAGTACGCGCCCTCCGCCGACGTCGACGAACCGGGATGCCCCACCGGCCCCGCCAACTGGTACTGCGCGGTGCGCCACTCCTTCGCCGCCAACACTCCCTGAACCACATCATTCCGGTTCGGGGGCGGTGTGAAGGCGAGGGAAGCGTCGAAGGTCGCCCCCTGTTCCGGAGGCAGTGGTGGAGTCGTCCGAGCCTGCGGTAGAGCACATGCCGCAGGACTTGGGCACACCAGTCTCCGGCCTCGCGTCGGCTCCGATGGTGGGCGTCGGCGCGAGGTGCTGCCCGCTACTCGGGCCAGTCGGAGTTCTTGATGACCTCCACGAAGTCGCCGCGCACGAAGCCGGGGGAAAAGTGGGCCAGCACGTCGGCCTTGACGTTGCCGAACGTCGTCTCGGGGCGATCCTTGATGCCGTCGGTGAAGGCGGCGAGGATCCGGTTCTTGAAATCCGGGCGGGGGTGGGCCGCGACGACGGCCGCGCGTTGTTCCTCGGAGATGGCGTGGTAACCGATGCCGAGGACGTCCAGTTCCACGCCGCGGGTGACCAGGGCCACTTCGGGCGCCATGTGCAAGGGGATCTCCGGGGTGGTGTGCAGCGCTATGGCCGTCCAGACCCGGTCGGCCGGCTCGCCGGTGATGCCGTGGGCATGCAGGAAGCGGCGGGCCTCGTCGGCACCGTCGATCTCGAAACGCTGGTCGGTACGGCGGAAGCGGTCGGTCAGTCCCAGGTCGTGGAACATCGCGCCCACGTACAGCAGCTCGGGGTCGAAGTGCAGCCCCTGTTCCCGGCCGCGGAGCGCCCCGAACAGAAACACCCGCCGGGAGTGGTCGAACAGCAGTGGCGAGGCGACATCCCGTACCAGCTCGGTCGCCTCCCGCGTCAGCGCACTGTCCGGGATCCGCACGCTCGCAATCGATTCACCCATGATGACCGCCTTCCTCTCCGTTCTCGATCAGTGACCTCCTACAGACTCGTCGCGTGCCCTAGGCTGATGCCATGTCCTTCCTGCCACACAAGCCACAGATTCAGACATGACACACCGTGTCGCCTTCCTGGTGTTCGACGGTGTGACCCTGCTGGACGTCAGCGGGCCCTCGGAGGTGCTGCATCAGGCGGCACGCCTCGGCCACCCCTACACACCGGTACTGGTCTCCCCCCACGGCGGCGACGTCACGACCGCCTCGGGCCTGGCGCTCGCCCGGACCGTGGCGGCGGCCGACGTCGGGCCGGTCCACACGCTCGTGGTCGCCGGAGCGGACCGGCTCGCCGCGCAACCTCCCGGGGAGGAGCTGCTGGAGGCGGCCGCGATCCTCGCCGAGGGGGCGCCGCGAGTCGCGTCGGTCTGCAGCGGTGCGTTCGTCCTCGCCGAGCTGGGCCTGCTCGACGGGCGCAGGGCGACCACGCACTGGCGGCATGCCGGCACGCTCGCCCACCGCTACCCCCGGGTCCATGTCGAGCCGGACGCCCTCCACATCCGGGACGGCCGGTACGTCACCTCCGCAGGTATCAGCGCGGGCATCGATCTGGCCCTCGCGCTGGTCGAGGACGATCACGGAGCGGCCGCGGCCCGGGAGGCCGCCCGCGAACTGGTCGTCTTCATGCAGCGGCCGGGCGGGCAGTCGCAGTTCTCCACGGCTCTGGCGACGCCACCGGCCCGCAGCGACCTGCTGGGCTCGCTGACCGCGTCCGTGCTCGCCGACCCGGCCGCCGACCACAGCCTGCCCGCCATGGCCGCATCCGCCGCCATCAGCACGCGGCACCTGACCCGGCTGTTCCAGACCGAACTGAACACCACACCCGCACGGTGGGTCGAGCGTGTCCGCCTCGACCGCGCGCAGCAACTGCTCCTCGACGGGCACAGCGTGACCTCGGCCGCGCAGCGCAGCGGGCTCGGCAGCGACGAGACCCTTCGCCGCGCCTTCGCGCGCCACCTCGGCACCACCCCGACGGAGTACCGCAGGCGCTTCGCCACCACACGTCCGCAGGGTTCACCGCAGTGAGGTCGCAGCCCGTGGTGCGACCACTCTGTGCTGCGCCCGCCTTCGGTTGAAGCCGACGCCGGACAGCTCCGCTGCGCATCGAGCACTCGCGCACTCGCGCACTCGCACAGGACATCGCTGACCTCGGCCCCAAGGTGCGGCGCGAGCGCCGCCCTTGTCGCTTCGTCAGGTCCATGCCCGCCCGCTGTCGAGCCGAGGGCCGACCGGGCTTCCGCAAGGCGGGTGGTAGGAATCGCGAAGATCCCAGGCCCGACGCGTCGCGGAGTCCGCACGGCATGGCCGGTTCGATACTGATCGGCATGCGCGTCGAATACGACCCCGAGGCCATGGACAGGGCGGTCTTCTACAGGTTTCTGACGTCCGTCGTGGTTCCTCGCCCGATCGCCTGGGTCTCCACGATCACCTCGGACGGAAGCACCGAGAACCTCGCCCCGCACTCCTTCTTCAGTATCGCCAGCACCGACCCCCCGATCGTCCAGTTCACCTCGATCGGGCGCAAGGACTCCCTGCGCAACGTGGAGGACACCGGGGAGTTCGTCGTCAATTTCTCGTCCGAGCCGCTACTGGACATGATCAACGCCACCGCCATCGACTTCCCCCGGTCCGTCAGCGAATTCGACACCGCCGGCATCCAGCGCGAAGCCAGCAGGTGCGTGCGCCCACCCAGGGTGGCCGCATCTCATGTGGTCCTGGAGTGCCGCTCCCACACCACCTTGCGGATGGGCAACTCCACGCTCGTCTTCGGACGCGTGGTCCACGCCGCGGCGGACCGGGACTTCCTCGCCGACGACCGTCCCAGCAGCACCCTGTTGCGCCCCCTCACCAAGCTCGGCGGCGACGAGTGGGGCACCCTGGGCGAGGTCATCCACCTGAGTCGGATTCCGTACGAGGAACCCGACTCCGAGTGATCCCGCAGCCGTACGCGGTGGTCTGCCTATGACCCTGCCGTTCAGCCAGTGGCTGCGGGGGCGTGGTCCAGCATGTCGAGGGTGGTGTCGGCCGCCTCGACGACGACCGGATCGTGGGTGGCGACGAGGGTGACGCAACCGTGTTCGTGCGTCGTGCGGGCGATGAGCCGGATGAGGTCGTCGGCGCGAGTGCGGTCGACCGCGGCGGTCGGCTCGTCGACGAGAAGGAGTTCGGGCCGGCCGAGCAGGGCGCGTGCCAGGGCCACGCGTTGGCGTTCGCCGCCGGAGAGCTGGTCGGGGCGGTGGCGGAGCCGGTGGTCGAGTCCGACCTCGGCGAGCAGTTCGCGGGCCTGACCGCGCAGGGTGCGGGGTCTGTGCCCGGCCAGGGAGGCGGCGGCGAGGAGTTGTTCCTCGGTGGTGAGGCCGGTCAGCAGGTTTCCGCTCTGGAACACGTAGCCGATGCGGGTGCGGCGGGCGTGGGCGCGTTCCCGGTCCGTGAGGGCGGCCAGGTCGGTGTCGTTCAGGAGGGCCTGTCCCCGGTCCGGGCGGAGCAGTGCGCCGGCGACGGCGAGGAGGGTGGACTTGCCGGAACCGGAGGGGCCGACGAGGGCGGTGAGGTCGCCCTGCCGGAAGGAGGCGGTCAGGCCTTCGAGGGCGGTGGTGCGGGATGCGCCGCGGCCGAGGGTGACGGTGATGTCTTTCAGGTGGAGGGTCATCGTGCGGCTCCCAGCATGGTCATCGGATCGACGGTGGTGACACGGCGCAGGGTGAGGGCGGCTCCTCCGAGGCCGACCAGGACCACGGCGGCCATGGTCGTGGTGAGCGTGGACGCGGGCAGGCTGAAGGGCACCTGCTCGCCGACGAGGAGGCCGACAGCGGCGGCGAGCGCGGCTCCGAGGGCAGTACCGGCGGCGACGACCACGGCGGCCTGGGTGAGGGTGTGGCCCAGGAGGCGGCGGCGGGATGCGCCCATGGCACGGAGCAGGGCGAGTTCCGGTGTGCGCTGGACGGTCCAGATGGCGAAGAAGGCGCCGACGACGAGCGGGGCGATGAGGAAGAGGAATGTCTGGATGGAGGTCATGGTCAGGCGCTCTCCCTTGTAACCGGGGGCGGCGGCGAAGGCGTCTTCCAGCGGGACGGTCGCGGTGCCGTGGCGGTGGTCGGCCTCGGCGAGCGCCTCGTCACTGAGGTCGGCACGGGCCCTGAGAGCCATCGCGCTGTACTGGGAGGGGAGGTCTGCGGACATGGTGCGTGCACCGGGGGTGGAGAAGCGGATCCGGCGCCAGGTGTCGGTGCTCATGTAGGCGACCGGGACGTGGCCGTAGGAGGACCGACCCGTGGTGCCGATGACCTTCAGGTCGATGCCGAGCCGGTCGATGGTCAGGGTGTCTCCGATGCGGACGCCGTCGTTCACGAGCTGCCGGGAGACGACGATGCCCTGGGGCGTGGCCGTGTCGAGGTGGTGGCCGTCCTCGGCGCCGGTGTCGGTGAAGGCGCCGGGGTCCACACCGAGGGCCGCGAGATCGATCTCGACGTCGCGGTCGGTCGTGCCGCGGGTGATGGCGACGCCGAGCGGCGTGGCCTCGATGCCCTTCTCCCCCGTCCAGCCGGTGGCGGTGCGCTGGTCGATCAGGCCGCGCGCGAACTGGTCCGACTTGGTGCCTTCGGCGAAGGCGACGTGGGTGGCGTGCAGCCTGCGCAGGGCGGAGACGGTGTCGTCGCCGAGGCCGGTGGTGAAACCGGAGACGATGCCGACGAGCGCGGCGACGAGGACGACGACGCTGCCCATCAGCAGAAAGCGGCCTCTGGCCGCTTTCAGTTCCAGCAGGGCGAGGTACATGGGCACTCTCCAAAGATAGGGACAAGGCGTCCCCAAAAATAGATGATGGCGACGCGGCGTCCCTAAGTGGGGTGGGGTTCTAGACTGACCGGGTGCCCAAGATCCAGGCCGCTTCAGTCGCCGATCACCGCGCGCAGCAGCGCGCCACCCTTCTCGACGCGGCGTACGAGCTCCTTGCCGAGGGCGATGCGGCCGAGGTGACGTTCGCGGCGGTCGCCCGCCGCACCGGGCTGGCCCGCAACAGCGTCTACAAGTACTTCGCCAACCGCGGCGAGCTGCTGACCGAGGTGGTGCGGCAGGCCGCGCCACGCTGGACCGAGCGCATCCAGGCTGCTCTCGCCGCCGCCGGGGACACCCCCGAAAGGCGCGTCGCCGCCTATGTGAGGGTGCAGTTGGAGATGGTGCGCGACGGCGAGCACCGCATCGCCCGCGCCACCGCCGACACCCAGGACGCCGCCGCCCTGCGCGCAGGCGCCGACGCGGCGCACCGCGCCCTGCTCGACCCCCTCGTGGACGCGCTGCGCGACCTCGGCGACGACGCCCCCCTGCGCACCGCCCGACTGCTGCAAGGATTCGTCAACGCAGCGACCACGGCACTGGAAGCAGGAGACGACTACGCCGCGGTCACGGATCGTGCGGTACGGCTGACCGTGGCCGCCCTCGCAGGCCTCACGACCGATCCGCTGCCCGGCGAGCCGATGGACGGCGGATCCCCGGCCGTCTGACGACCTTGATGCGTCCTGGAACTGCACGTACCAGCCGCACTCCGGTGCCGGAGAGCTGGACCTGCTCGCCCGTAGCCGGACGGGCGGCCTGGTCCGCGTCCACTTCGCGCACCCTCCCGGCACGGCGCCGCCACGAGGTCGTCACCAGGAGCCCTCCGGCATGCGAAGGCGAATCAGGGCATGACCACCGACTCTTCGGCACCTTCGGCCGGGGCGGGCCGCAAGAGCACAAGGCGG
>NZ_BAABKB010000034.1:0-127656 GCF_039543605.1 Streptomyces siamensis
CGGCCCCTTGCGGAAGGTGCTGCCGATCGGGTGGATCGGCGGGAGGTACACGACGTCGAAGCCCATCGCCGCGATCGCGGGCAACCGCTCCGCGGCCGTACGGAAGGTGCCGTGCACGGCCGGGACCGACGGGTCGCGCTCCGACCGGCCGCTCTCCGACCGCGGGAAGAACTCGTACCAGGACCCGTACAGGGCGCGCTCACGCTCCACCAGCAGCGGCAACGGCTCGGAGGGCGACACGAGTTCGCGCAGCGGGCGGCGGGCGAGGACCGCGTCCACCTCCGGGGTGAGGGCGGCGGCGAGGCGGGCCGCGGCGGGGCGGTCCACGTCGCGCAACGCGTCGACGGCGCGCAGCAGCGTGTCCCGGCGGCCCTTGCTCTTCGGCACCTGGGCGGCGGCCCGCTCGTACAGGCGCGCGCCCTCCTCCAGGACCAGTTCCGTGTCCATCCCGGCCGGGATCTTGATGCCCGCGTGGTGGCGCCAGGTGGTGACGGGGTCGCTCCACGCCTCGACCGTGTAGGTCCAGCGGCCCTCCTGCCCGGCGGTCACGGTGGCGCCCCAGCGGTCGGTGCCGGGGGCCAGTTCGCGCATCGGGGCCCAGGGGCCGGCGCGTCCGTCCGGATCGCGCAGGACGACGTTGGCGGCGACCGCGTCGTGGCCCTCGCGGAAGACCGTGGCCGAGATCTCGAACGCCTCGCCGACGACCGCCTTCGCGGGCCGTCGTCCCTGGTGGACGAGCGGTCGGACGTCGAGGACGGGGATGCGCCCGACGGTCGGTCCGGAGGCATCGGCCGTCCCGTCGTCGGCGACGGCGGGCCCTGCCGCGAGGACGGCGCTGCGGGCGGGGGGTTTCTCCGTGGTGCGGGAAGTGCCCTCGGCGGGGGCGGAGGGTTTCTCCGCGACGGGCGAACCGTCCTCGGCCGCGGTGGCGGGTTTCTCCGTGGTGCGGGAACCGGCGCCGGGCCTGCCTGGTCCGGATGTGCCGGGAGTGCTCGTCGGGGGTGGCGACGTCTGGTGCGTTGCGGGCATGACCGCTCCTGTCCGCGTCAACGTGGGTGGGCGGATGAGGGTGTGGGGAGGTGGGGCCTGCGGGGTGTACCGGAGGAGCCTTCCCACCCTATGCGGGTGCGCATTCCGGCACTTTGTTAACTACTCACGCGTATGTCTACGCACAAGACCGGCCTCGTCCAGTGCGGGCGAGGCCGGTCCCGTACGGCCGTGTCACCGGGGTCCTGTCATGGTCCTACCAGGCTCGATCGACGCGCAGGAGCTTGTTCGGTGAACCGAGACCGGCGCCCGAAATCCTTCCCGGAACGGCCTGTTTCACCAGTGCTTTGGATACTTGCGCCGGGGTGGCCTTCTTGTGGCCGGCCAGGTACAGGGCCGCCGCGCCCGCGACGTGTGGGCTCGCCATGGACGTTCCGGAGAAGGTCGCCGTGCCCGTGTCGCTCGCGTACGAGGCCGAGGTGATCGCCACGCCCGGGGCGAACAGGTCCAGCGCGGAACCCGTGTTCGAGAAACCGGCCCGTGCGTCGTTGCGGTCGCTCGCGCCGACCGTGAGAGCCTGGCCGACCCGGGCCGGGGAGTACAGACCGGCCGGCAGCCCGTCGTTGCCCGCCGCGACCGCGTAGGTGACACCGGAGGCGATGGAGTTGCGTACGGCGGCGTCCAGTTGGGCGTTCGCGTACCCGCCCAGACTGAGGTTGGCGACGGCCGGCTTCTTCGCGTGCCGGGTCACCCAGTCGATCCCGGCGATCACCTGCGCGGTGGTGCCCGCCCCGGTGTTGTCGAGGACGCGGACCGCGACGACCTTCGCCTTCTTGGCGACGCCGTACTTGGTGCCCACGATGGTTCCGGCGACGTGCGTGCCGTGGCCGTTGCCGTCCTTCGCCGTGCGGTCGTTGTCCACGAAGTCCCAGCCGTAGCTTGCCCGGCCGCCGAAGTCCTTGTGCGTGATCCGGATGCCCGTGTCGATGACGTACGCCGTCACGCCGGCGCCCGCCGACTCGGGCCAGGTGTAGCTCTTGTCGAGCGGCAGGTCCCGCTGGTCGATCCGGTCCAGGCCCCACGAGGGCGGGTTCTTCTGGACGTGGTCGAGCGCCACCCGGGTGTCCTGCGCGACCGAGGCGACGCGGGAGTCCGCCGCGAGCCGCCGGGCCTGCTCCTCGCCGACCCGCACGGCGAAACCGTTGAGGGCCGTGCCGTAGGTCTGGCTGATTCTCGCTCCGTACTTCGCGGCGATGTCCTTTCCCGCCGACGACGGAGCCTTCGTTCCCCCCTTGAGCGTCACGATGTAGCTGCCGCTGACGGAGCCGGGTGCGCCGGCCCCGAGTATCCGTCCCTGCGGGGCGGCGTGCGCGGGTGGGGCGATGGCCGAAAGCACCGCGGCCGTCGTGACCGCGGTGAGACCCGCCGTCCAGCGCAGACGCCTCTTTCTCGTCCGTGCCATGGCTTGAGTTCCCCTCCTCAACTCGGCGTACGGAGGCCGGACCGGCCGGTGTGGGCCAGGCCCGGCCGTACGCCACGTGGCGAGCCTCTCGTGCGGTGTGAAGCGCCACAAGGCCGCCCAGGCGGGCGGAATCGGCCATATCGGCCGTGAAGTGCACGTGAAGGTTGCGGCGAGTTTCCGCCGATGTCACGCAGTACGCCCGTTCGGGGGCGGCCTTCGAGGCGCCGTAGAGGTGGCGGCGCCGTGGCCGGTACCGTCGGGAGTGGTCTTCCGAGGGACCACTCGGCACCACCCGTAATTGAGGTACCCCGACCGCGATCGACCGGCCCGCGCCAGCGGCGCCGGTCCAGGCGCAAAGAGGTGCAGCCTGTGAAGGCGATCCGCAGATTCACCGTACGTCCCGTACTTCCCGAAGCCCTTCACCCGCTCAGTGACCTGGCGCGCAATCTCCGCTGGTCCTGGCATGCCGAGACCCGTGACCTGTTCCAGTCCGTCGACCCGGAGCGCTGGGCGGCCTCCGACGGCGACCCCGTACGCCTGCTCGGCAGCGTGCCGCCGGCCCGGCTGGCGCAGCTCACCCAGGACGAGGGCTTCCTGAACCGGCTCGCGACGGTCGCCGACGACCTGCGCGAGTATGTGACCGGCGACCGCTGGTACCAGCAGCAGGTCGCCGAACTCCCCTCCGCCATCGCCTATTTCTCGCCCGAGTTCGGCATCACCGCCGCGCTGCCGCAGTATTCCGGCGGCCTCGGCATCCTCGCCGGCGACCACCTCAAGGCGGCCAGCGACCTGGGCGTCCCGCTGATCGGCGTGGGACTGCTCTACCGGCACGGCTACTTCCGCCAGTCCCTGTCCCGCGACGGCTGGCAGCAGGAGCACTATCCGGTCCTCGACCCGAACGAACTGCCCCTGGTGCCGCTGCGCGAATCCGACGGCACCCTCGCCCAGGTCTCCCTGGCCCTGCCCGGCGGCCGGGCGCTGCGGGCCCGCATCTGGGTGGCACAGGTGGGCCGCGTGCCCCTCCTGATGCTCGACTCCGACGTCGAGGAGAACGACTTCGGCGAGCGCGGCGTGACCGACCGGCTGTACGGCGGCGGCAGCGAACACCGTCTGCTCCAGGAGATGCTCCTCGGCATAGGAGGTGTGCGCGCGGTACGGACGTACTGTCGGCTCACCGGCCACGCCCCGCCCGAGGTGTTCCACACGAACGAGGGCCACGCGGGCTTCCTCGGCCTGGAGCGGATCGCCGAACTCGCCGACGGCGGACTCGACTTCGAGGCCGCCCTCGAAGCGGTCAGGGCGGGCACCGTCTTCACCACGCACACCCCCGTCCCGGCGGGGATCGACCGCTTCGACCGCGAGCTGGTGGCCCACCACTTCGGCCCCGACGCCGAGCTCCCGCGCATCGACGTCGAACGCGTCCTCGGCCTCGGCATGGAGACCTACCCGGGAGGCGAGCCGAACCTCTTCAACATGGCCGTGATGGGGCTGCGGCTCGGCCAGCGCGCGAACGGCGTCTCCCTGCTGCACGGCCAGGTGAGCCGGGAGATGTTCGCGGGCCTGTGGCCGGGCTTCGACCCCGAGGAGGTCCCGATCACCTCCGTCACCAACGGCGTGCACGCACCGACATGGGTGGCGCCCGAGGTGTTCCGGCTGGGCACCCGCCAGATCGGCGGCAGGCGCACCGAGGACGCGCTGACCGTCGGCGGCTCGGACCGCTGGGACGCGGTGGCCGAGATCGGGGACCAGGAGATCTGGGACCTGCGGCGGGTCCTGCGCGAGCAGCTGGTCGTGGAGGTGCGCGAGCGCCTCTACGCGTCCTGGCGCCAGCGCGGCGCGGGCACGGCCGAACTCGGCTGGATCGACGGCGTACTGGACCCGGACGTCCTGACGATCGGCTTCGCGCGCCGCGTCCCGTCGTACAAGCGGCTGACCCTGATGCTGCGCGACCGCGACCGTCTCATGGACCTCCTCCTGCACGCCGAACGTCCGGTGCAGATCGTCGTCGCGGGCAAGGCCCACCCCGCGGACGACGGCGGCAAACGCCTGGTCCAGCAGCTGGTCCGGTTCGCCGACGACCCGCGGGTGCGCCACCGGATCGTCTTCCTCCCGGACTACGGCATGGCGATGGCGCAGAAGCTGTACCCCGGCTGCGACATCTGGCTGAACAACCCGCTGCGTCCACTGGAGGCCTGCGGCACGAGCGGCATGAAGGCGGCCCTCAACGGCTGCCTCAACCTGTCCGTCCTGGACGGCTGGTGGGACGAGTGGTTCCAGCCCGACTTCGGCTGGGCGATCCCCACCGCGGACGGCACGGCGACCGACGACGACCGCCGCGACGACCTGGAGGCGGCGGCCCTCTACGACCTCCTCGAACAGCGCGTGACACCCCGCTTCTACGAGCGCGGCCGGGACGGGCTGCCCGACCGCTGGATCGAGATGGTCCGCAGGACGCTGACCCACCTCGGGCCGAAGGTGCTCGCCGGCCGGATGGTGCGCGAGTACGTGGAGCGGCTGTACACGCCGGCGGCGCGCGCGCACCGCGCGCTCACCCCGGACACCGCCCGCGAGCTGGCGGACTGGAAGTCCCGCGTCCGCTCCGCCTGGCCGCAGGTCACCGTCGACCACGTGGAGGCCTCGGCCGCCACCACGACCGCCGAACTGGGCACCACGCTCTCGCTGCGCGTCCGCGTCGGACTCGGCGACCTCGCCCCCGACGACGTCGAGGTCCAGGCCGTGGCCGGCCGCGTCGACACGGACGACCGCATCGCGGACGCGGTGTGCGTGCCGTTGAAACCCGCGGGCGGGCCGGACCTGGACGGGCGCTGGGTCTACGAGGGGCCGCTGTCCCTGGACCGCACGGGTCCCTTCGGCTACACGGTCCGCATCCTGCCCGCGCACCGGCTGCTCGCGTCCAGTGCGGAACTGGGCCTGGTGACGGTGCCCTCCGAGGAGACCGGGGAGGGAGCGGGTCTGCTCATGCGGTGAGTGCCGGGGGCTTCACTCGTCCAGGCCCGCGCACAGGCGGCGCAGTACCTTGCCGCACCTCTGGGCGTAGGCGTGCTGGAGCCCCCGCGTCGCCGGTCCGCCCGCGCGGGCGTACCACTTGGCCGGACGGCTGAAGGCGGTGATCGTCAGCCAGACGGTCCCGTCGCCGGTGCGGTCGACGACGAACGCCTCCTCACCGCACTCGGGATGTCCGGACAGCGTGCCGTAGGCCCAGGCGGTGCGCCGGTGCTCCTCGGCCGTCCAGACCACACGGCAGGGGGCCTTGATGGGGCCGAGACCGACGGTCACGTCGACGCCGGGAGCCGCCTTGTCCGCGTCGGAGGTGATACCGACGCCGAGGGCGCGGTGCATCTCCCAGGTCATCAGGGCGTCGGAGGCGCGGCGGAAGACGGCCTCGCCCTCACCTATCCGGGCGCGCACGTGCAGTCGGCGGAAGCCCGGCGGGCAGCGGTCCTCGCGGGTCGCGCCCACGTCCTCGTACGTGTAGGGCATGGGGGACAGAGTAAGGCGGCACCCGGAGCAGCCCTCGCTCCGGGTGCCGCCTCGTCCAGCGGGCCGCGCGGCTCGCGCCGCACGCCGTGGACTAGTTCACGTTGACCGCGGACCAGGCCGCGGCGACCGTCTTGTACTCCGTGCTGGTGGAGCCGTACAGGGCCGACGCCGCGGAGAGCGTGGCGGTGCGGGCACCCGAGTACTTGGTCGTCGACGTCATGTAGGTCGTCAGCGCCTTGTACCAGATCTGCAGCGCCTTGGCCCGGCCGATGCCGGTGACCGTGGTGCCGTTGGACGTCGGGGAGTTGTAGCTGACCCCGTTGATCGTCTTGGCGCCGCTGCCCTCCGAGAGGAGGTAGAAGAAGTGGTTGGCGACACCCGACGAGTAGTGCACGTCCAGGTTGCCGACACCCGAGGACCACGAGTCGGCGGAGCCGCCGTCCTTGCTGGGCTTGTCCATGTAGCGCAGCGGGGTGCCGTCGCCGTTGATGTTGATCTTCTCACCGATGAGGTAGTCGCCCACGTCGGAGGAGTTCGCCGCGTAGAACTCGACGCCGGTGCCGAAGATGTCGGAGGTCGCCTCGTTCAGGCCGCCGGACTCGCCGCTGTAGTTGAGGCCCGCGGTGTTGGAGGTGACGCCGTGGCTCATCTCGTGGCCGGCCACGTCCAGCGAGGTCAGCGGGTGGGTGTTCCCGGAGCCGTCGCCGTACGTCATGCAGAAGCAGCTGTCGTCCCAGAACGCGTTGACGTACTGGTTCCCGTAGTGGACGCGGGAGTACGCGGCCACGCCGTTGTTCTTGATGCCGCTGCGGCCGAAGGTGTTCTTGTAGAAGTCCCACGTCACCTGCGCGCCGTACGCGGCGTCGACTGCCGCGGTCTGGTCGGCGGTGGAGCTGGAGGCCGAGCCGGTGCCCCAGGTGTCGTCCGCGTCGGTGAACAGGGTGCCGGCCGAGGAGCTGGTGCCGTGCGCCTTGTTGTAGGTCTTGTGGCCGCCGCGGGTGCCGTCGGTCAGCTGGTACGTCGAGCCCGAGAGGGTCGTGTTGAGCGTGACGGTGCCCGAGTAGAGGCTCTTGCCGGTACCGGTCTCGATGCCCTGGTACTCGTAGAGCTTCTTGCCGGTGGCGGCGTCGGTGATGACGTGCAGCTCGTTGGGGGTGCCGTCGTCCTGGAGGCCGCCGACGACGGTCTCGTACGCCAGGACGGGCTTGCCGGTGGCGGCCCAGATCACCTTGCGGGGCGCCTGGTCGGCCGCGGTCTTCTCCGAACCCGCGGCCTTGGCGGCGGTGAGCGCCTGCTTCTCGGCCTTCGCGGTGGTGACCGCCGGCTTGAGCGAGGCGACCTTGATGGCCGCCTTGGTGGCCCTGGTCACGCCCTCGGCCTTGCCGGACTTCGACTGGTGGACGACCAGGTCGCCGCCGAGGACCGGAAGCCCGTTGTAGGTGCGCTCGTAGCGGGTGTGGACGGTGCCGTCGGCGTCCTTGACGACGTCTCTGACGACCAGCTTCTCCTTGGCGCCGAGGCCTATCTCCTGGGCCGTCTCCGCCGTGGCGGCGTCGGCCTTCTGGATCAGGGCGGTCCGCGCGGGGGCCGAGAGCTGGACGGGGGCGCCGGCGAGGGTGGTCGCGCCGGCAGGGGTCGCCGCGTTCTGGGCGGCGGCACCGGTGGTCATACCGGTGGCGAGCAGAGCTCCGGCCGCGACGGCGGTGGCGATGGCCAGAGTGGTGCGCTTGTGACGCGCGTAGAGGGGGGTCACGCAAGCTCCTTCTGTGGGGGCGCCCGGACGGCTTTGGGGTGGCCGGACGAGCGATGTGAAGTTGCGGTGCGGGTGAGCCGTGCGGTGGAAGCGTGCCATCTGGGGCGCGTACATGTCAGGAGGCCCTAAAGACCTTGGCCGAAAGTCGACCATTGGGTGAACGCTTCGGTGCTCCGGAGTGGAGTCGATCTTCTTCAAAGGGGAGTCAAACCAAACTCCCGGACGGGTAAAGAGGGCGCCGCCCCGGGGAGTTGAACCTCCGGGACGGCGCCCTGTCCTGTGCGTCACCGCGACGCGCTCCGGGGGAGCGCGGTGCGGTCTACGGGAACGTCAGCTTCCAGCTGTTGATGTAGCCGGTGTCCTGTGCCGCCTGGTCCTGGACCTTCAACTTCCAGGTTCCGTTGGCGACTTCGGAGGACGCGTTGACCGTGTAGGTCGCGTTCACGTTGTCTGCCGAGTCGGACGAGCTGAAGTTCTTCAGGCGGTACGTCGACCCGTCCGGGGCCACCAGGTCGATGACGAGGTCACCGCGCCAGGTGTGCACGATGTCGACGCTCACCGCGAGGTTCGACGGCGCGTTGCCGGTACGGCCGGTGACCGTGATCGACGACGTGACCGCCGCGCCGTTGTCCGGAATTGATACGTCGGCGGTGTTCTCGAACGACGTACCGCCGCCGCCACCGCCCGGACGCGAGCCCACGTTCACGGCCGCCCAGGCGTTCTGCACGGCCGTGTACTCGGCGCTCGTCGTGCCGTACAGCTCGCCCGCCGCCGCGAGCGTGCCGGTGCGGGCCGCCGCGTAGTTGGTGGTCGAGGTGAACTTCGTGGTGAGCGCCCGGTACCAGATCTGCAGCGCCTTGTCGCGGCCGATGCCGGTGACCGGAAGACCGTCCGACGTCGGCGAGTTGTAGCTGACGCCGTTGATGACCTTGGCGCCGCTGCCCTCGCTCAGCAGGTAGAAGAAGTGGTTCGCGACACCCGACGAGTAGTGCACGTCGACGTTGCCGACACCGGAGTACCAGGAGTCCTTGGAGGCGCCGTCCTTGCTGGGCTTGTCCATGTAGCGCAGCGGGGTGCCGTCGCCGTTGATGTCGATCTTCTCGCCGATGAGGTAGTCGCCCACGTCGGTCGAGTTGTTGGCGTAGAACTCGACGCCGGTGCCGAAGATGTCGGAGGTCGCCTCGTTCAGGCCGCCGGACTCGCCGCTGTAGTTGAGGCCCGCGGTGTTGGAGGTGACGCCGTGGCTCATCTCGTGGCCGGCCACGTCCAGCGAGGTCAGCGGGTCCGCGTTCCCGGAGCCGTCGCCGTACGTCATGCAGAAGCAGCCGTCGTCCCAGAACGCGTTGACGTACGCGTTGCCGTAGTGGACGCGTGAGTACGCTCCCACGCCGTTGTTCTTGATGCCGGAGCGCCCGAAGGTGTTCTTGTAGAAGTCCCAGGTCTCCGCGGCACCGTAGTGCGCGTCTGCGCCGGCCGTCGCGGCGTTCGACGTGGTGCCGTTGCCCCAGGTGTCGTTCGTCTGCGAGAACAGCGTGCCGGTGCCGGAGGTGCCGCGGTTCAGGTTGTACGTCTTGTGGTTGCCGCGCGCGCCGTCGTTCAGCGTGTAGGTGGAACCCGACTGGGTGGTCGTCAGGGTCACCTGGCCGCTGTACTGGGTGTTGCCGATGCCGTTCTTGATGCCCTGGTACTCGTAGAGCTTCTTGCCGGTGGCGGCGTCGGTGATGACGTGCAGTTCGTTGGGGGTGCCGTCGTCCTGGAGGCCGCCGACGACGGTCTCGTAGGCGAGGACGGGCTTGCCGGTGGCGGCCCAGATCACCTTGCGGGGCGCCCGGTCGGCGTCGGTCTTCTTCGACCCGGCGGCCTTGGCGGCGGACAGTGCCTGCTTCTCCGCCGCGGACGCGGCGACGGCCGGCTCGACCGTGGCGACCTTGATGGCGGCCTTGGTCGCCTTGTAGACGTGCCCGGTCTTCCCGGACTTGGCGGTGTCGACCACCAGGTCGCCGCCGAGGACCGGAAGTCCGTCGTACGTCCGCTCGTAGCGGGTGTGGACGGTGCCGTCGTGGTCCTTGATGACGTCACGGGCGACGAGGCTTTCCTTGGCGCCGAGGCCGAGGTCCTTGGCCGTGTCCGCCTTGGCCGAGTCGGCGTCGCGTATCAGCTCGGCGCGCTGCGAGGGCGTGAGCTTCATCGCGACGGCGCCCGGGTCGATCTTGCCCGTGGGTGCCTTGGCCGGTGCGGCGCTCGCGGCGCCGGACTGGACGGCCGCGGCCAGCAGGGCGGAGACGCCCACGAGGGCGACGCCGGCGACACGGCGCTTGGTGATGTGGGAGGTGCGTCTGTGGGAGGAACTGCTACTCAACACTGACTCCTTCTGCGTGGCCGCGGGTCGCGCGGCCAGGGGAGACCGGACGATGGGTGACCCGTCCGGGCAGAACAGGGCTGTACGCGGAACCAGGTGCATGGGGCCGTGCGAGCGCTTCACGACGGTGCGAGCTGTGGGGTTGCTGTGAAGCGGTCGTGGGAAGAGTGGCAGGAGATCGCACCTTCTGTCAGGAGCGCGTCAGGAACTTGGCCAGAAATGGTTCGTTGTCCGGGATGTCATGTTCGGTATACGGACTCGTCGCCGGGTGGACGCACAAGGCCGGACCGGCGCCGCTCCCCGTGCCACGAGTGCCACAGCGCCGCATACGTCCCCTCGGCCGCCACCAGCTCGTCGTGCGTGCCGAGTTCGGTGAGCCGGCCGGCCTCCATCACCGCGACCCGGTCGGCGTCGTGCGCGGTGTGCAGCCGGTGCGCGATGGCGATGACCGTGCGCCCTTCGAGCACGGCGGCCAGCGCGCGCTCCGTGTGACGGGCGGTCGCCGGGTCCAGCAGGGCCGTGGCCTCGTCGAGGATCAGCGTGTGCGGGTCGGCCAGCACGACACGGGCCAGGGCGAGCTGCTGGGCACGAGAGCCGTCCACCCGATGGGCCTCGGGACCCAGCTCGGTGTCCAGCCCGGCCGCCAGCTCCGCGGCCCAGTCGTCCGCGCCCACCGCGGCCAGGGCGGCCCACAACTCGGCGTCCGTGGCCCCGGGTTCGGCGATCAGCAGGTTGTCGCGCACCGTACCGAGGAACACGTGGTGCTCCTGGGTGACGAGCACGACCTGCCGGCGCAGCTGCTCGGGGTCGAGCCCCACGACCGGCACGCCCCCGACGGTCACCGTGCCGCTGCCCGGCGCGTCGACACCCGCCAGCAGCCTGCTCAGCGTGGTCTTGCCGGCGCCCGACGGCCCGACCACGGCCAGCCGCTCCCCGGGGCGCACGGTCAGGTCGACCCCGCTCAGCACCTCGCCCCCGCGGTCGTACGCGTAGTGCACCCCCCTCACGTCGATCCGGTCGTCCACCGGCGACGGCGATCCGGCCGGCACCGCCCGCGGGGCCGCGCCGAGCCCCTCCACCCGGGCGAACGAGGCACTGCTGGCCTGGAGTTGCTCGACCCGCATCAGGATCTGGTCGAGCGGCTCGGCCAGCTGGCGCAGATACAGCGTGGCGGCGACGACCGCGCCGAGGCTCGTCACGCCCCGCGCGAGCAGCGCACCGCCCACCAGCAGCACCGCGACCACGGGAACGACGTACGACACCTCGACGGCGGGGAAGAACACACTGCGCAGGAACAGCGTCCGCATCCGCCTGCGGCGGGACGTCTCCAGCGCCTGCCGGCTCGCGTCGATCCGGCGCCGCTCCAGACCGAAGGCCTCCACCGTGCGGGCGCCGGACGCGGTGGCCGCGAGGATCTCGGCGACGTCGGACGTGGCCGCGCCCTCGGCGAGATAGGCGGTCCGCGCCCGGCGCAGATACCAGCGCAGAGCGAACCAGATGCCGGCCAGACCGAGCACCCCGCAGCCGCCGAGCAGCGGGTCGATGACGAACACCGCGCCGAGGATGAACGCGGCCTGCGCCGAGCAGATCAGCAGTTCGGGGCCCGCGTCGCGCAGGGTGTTGCCCACCACGGTGACGTCGGCGGTGCCGCGCGCGGTCAGGTCGCCGGTGCCCGCGCGCTCCACGACCGAGGCCGGCAGCGACAGCGCCCGCTCCACGAACTCCTCCCGCACCCTGGCCAGCGTCCGCTCCCCGAAGCGGTGCCCCACGAACCGGGCCCACCTGGCCAGCAGCAGCTGGGCCAGCGAGCACAGCAGGATGACGCACGCGAGCCGGTCCACGACTCCCACGCCGTGCCCGGCCCGCACCTCGTCGATGATCCGCCCGAGCAGCCAGGGACCGACCAGACCGGCCGCCGCCGCCAGCGCGTTGAGGCCGAGGACGGCGGCGAAAGCCCGGCCGTCCGCCCGGATCAGCCGCACCGACGCCCGGCGGACGTCGCCGGGCTCGGCGATGGGCAGCTGCGCACTCATCGCACGGCCCCCTCGGCGTCCACCACGGTCCCCTCGTCGTCCACCACGGCCCCCGTGGCCGAATCCGTACCCGTGTGGTTGCTGCGGCCGCCGCTGTCGGTGTCGCTGCCCGAGTCGGCGCCGGTGCTCACGCCGGTCGTGGCGCCGGTGTCCGTCCCGGTGCCGGTGCCCTTGCCGGTGCTTGTGTCCGCGCCCGGTGGCACCAGGTCCGTGTCCCGTGCCACCAGTGCCCGGTAGCCCGGCTCGCCGTCCAGGAGGTCGCGATGGCTGCCGCTCGCAGCGACCTTCCCGTCGACCAGGTACAGCACGGTGTCCGCCTGGTCGAGCAGCAGGGGGGACGTGGAGGTGACGACGGTCGTGCGGTCGGCGCGGGCCGCGCGCAGCCGGGCGGCGACCGCGGCCTCGGTGTGTGCGTCCAGCGCCGACGTGGGTTCGACCGCGAGCAGCACCTCCGGATCGGCCAGCAGCGCCCTCGCCAGGCGGACCCGCTGCCGCTGGCCCCCCGAGAGACTGCGGCCCTGCGCCTCGACGACCGAGTCGAGCCCGTCCGGCAGACCGAGGACGATGTCGTCCGCCACGGCCGCGTGCACGGCACGGGCGACGGCCTCGTCATCGTGGTCGTGGCGCCCGCGGACCAGTTCGCGCAGGGTACCCGCGAACAGATCGGCCTCGTTGTCGGCGACCAGGACGCGCTCACGCACCCGCGGCAGGGTGATCTCGTCGAGCCGTAGGCCGCCCCAGGTCACCGCCGACTCCGCGTACCGGCCGAGCCGGTCGACGACGGCCTCGGACTCCGCGGGGCGGGCCCCCGCCAGCGCGGTCAGCCGCCCCGGCACCACCCGGACCCCGGACCCCGGGTCGTACAGCGCCGCGGGCGACACGGGCGCCTCCCGCGCGTCGGAGCGGACATCGGCGGGCTCCAGGGCCAGGAACCGCACGACGCGCCGGGCGGCGACCACCCCCCTGCCGAGCTGGTAGCCGCACTCGATGAAGAAGGCCACCGGTAGCACCAGGACCGCGACGTAGCCGTACACGGACACCAGTTCGCCGACCGTGATCTCCCCCTGGGCGGCCAGCCGGGCCGCGAGCCAGGTCACCACGGCCAGGAACAGCGTCGGCAGCCCCATGCCCAGCGCCTGGATCCAGCTGGTCACCGCCCCGACCCGGTACCCCTGTTCCCGCAGCTCCCGCGAGTCACGGCGGAAGGTGTCGGCGAACAGCCCCTTGCCGCCAAGGCCGTTGAGCACGCGCAGACCGCCCGCGAGGTCCCCGATCCGGGCGGTCAGCACGCCCTGCCGCTCGCGGTACGCCGTCTCCGTGTCCTGGAGCCGTCCCATCAGCGGTCCGACGAGTACGGCGATCAGCGGCACACCGAGCAGGATCACCACCGAGAGCTGGAGCGAGACCGACAGCAGCACCGCGGCCACCACACCGTAGGTGAGCAGCGCCGCGACGCCGGGCCCGACGACCGTCAGGGACTGGCTGATCGTCTGGACGTCACCGACGCCGATCGACACGACCTCCCCGGTCCCGACCTGCCGTGGCAGGGCGGCACCCAGCCGGACCGACTGGCCGACCACGACCTTGACCGTGCGGAAGTTGGCGTCCATCCGGACCTTCGTCATGATGCGGTGCCGCACGACGCCCAGCCAGGCGTTGAACACCCCGGCACCCAGCACCGCGGCGGTCCAGCCGAACAGCGCGGCCTCGTCGCCCGGCTCCAGGCCGTCGTCGACGGCCCGGGACAGCAGATACGGCGTCAGCGCCAGGAGCCCCATCCAGACCCCGGCCACCAGCGCGCCGGCCGCCGAACGGCCCGCCTGCCGGGTGACCAGCCACCACAGGTAGTGCCAACCGCCACGACGATCCGGTGTCCCGGGGTCCTCGTACGCGTCGATCATCCGTCCCCCTCCGCCGTCCGTCTGCCGCGCCGCCCGCCCCGGCAGCCGCTCCTCCCGGCACTCGCCCGCCCCACGGCCCGCCCGCCGTCAGACGAGACTGTCGCGCCACGCACGGTGCAGGTCCGCGAACCTGCCCGTACCCGCCACGAGTTCGGCGGGCGTCCCGTCCTCGACGATCCGCCCGTGCTCCATCACCAGGACGCGGTCCGCGATCTCCACCGTCGACAGACGGTGCGCGATGACCACCGCGGTACGGCCCCGCAGCACCGTCGCCATGGCACGCTGCACCGCCCGTTCGCCGGGGATGTCCAGGGAACTGGTCGCCTCGTCGAGGATCAGGACGGCCGGATCGGCGAGCAACGCCCGCGCGAACGCCACCAGTTGCCGCTGGCCCGCCGAGATCCGGCCACCCCTCTTACGGACGTCCGTGTCGTAGCCGTCGGGCAGCGCGGTGATGAAGTCGTGGGCACCGATCGCCTTCGCGGCCCGTTCGATGTCCTCCCGCCCCGCGTCGGGGCGGCCGATCGCGATGTTCTCGGCGACCGTGCCCGAGAACAGGAACGCCTCCTGGGTCACCATCACCACACCGCGCCGGAGCTCGGGCAGGGCCAGCTCGCGCAGATCCACGCCGTCCAGCAGGACACGGCCGTCCGAGGGGTCGTAGAAGCGGGCCAGCAGCTTGGCGAGCGTCGACTTGCCCGCCCCGGTCGACCCGACGACGGCGACCGTCTGCCCGGCCGGCAGCGTCAGCGAGAACGTGGGCAGGACCTCGCCGCCGGTGCGATACGCGAATCGGACCCCGTCGAAGACGACCTCCCTGCCCGGGAGTTCACGCAGGGGAGCGGGCAGCGGGCGGGGCTCGGACGGCTCCGGCACGGACGGCGTCTGGGCCAGCAGACCGGAGATCTTCTCCAGCGAGGCCGCCGCGGACTGGTACGAGTTGAGGAACATGCCCAGCCGGTCGATCGGGTCGTACAGGCGGCGCAGATAGAGCACCGCCGCGGCCAGCACCCCGAGCTCCAGCGAACCCGACGCCACCCGGTCGGCGCCCCACAGCACGATCCCCGCGACCGCCGTGTTCGCGACCAGACGGGAGCCGACCACATAGCGCGCCATCTCCAGCAGCGCGTCGCCGTTCGTCCGCTCGTGGCGCTGGTTGAGAACCTTGAAGTCGGCGTCGTTCGCGGCCTCCCGGCGGAAGGCGCGCACCGGGCGGATGCCGTTCATCGTCTCCGCGAACTTCACGATCACGGCGGCGATCGCCGTCGAACGCAGCGCGAAGATACGGCCCGCACGGCGCTGGTAGAGACGGATCAGGAGGTACAGCGGCACGAACGAGACCACCGCGACCGCGCCCAGGCCGAGATCCAGCCAGAGCAGCATCGCCGAGATGTAGACGAAGGACAGGATGACGGTGACGAGTTCCTGGAGACCTTCGCTGAGCAGTTCGCGCAGCGACTCGACGTCCGTCGTGGAACGCGAGATCAGCCGGCCCGAGGTGTAGCGCTCGTGGAAGTCGACGCTGAGCGCCTGCGCGTGGCGGAAGATCCGGCCGCGCAGGTCCAGCAGCACGTCCTGGTTGACCCGTGCGGAGGCGATGATGAACCCGTACTGGAGCCCTCCGGAGGCCACCGAGCACAGCAGGTACGCGACACCGACGGCGATCAGCGGGCCGTGGTCGTCGTGCCGGAACGCGGGCACCGCCCGGTCGATGGCGTACGCCACCAGCAGTGGGCCCGCCTGCACCGCGGCCTGCTGGAGCAGCAGGAGGACGGTGGTGACGACCACGCGGGCGCGGAGCGGGGCGAGCAGGGAACGCAGCAGCGCGGCGGTCGCGCCCGGGGGAGCGGGCAGCGTGTCGCGGTCGAAGGGGTCCTCGTGCCGCGTCTGGTCCGGAGCCGGCCGGTCCTGGTCCGGCGCGGTGGCGGTGGGCGCCGTCATCGCTGGTCCTCCTTCGTGCGATCGGTGACGTCCGCCGCCTCGGCGCCGGCGCCGAGGTCCCCGTCGGCCGCCGGTCCTGCGCCGATGCCGGTGTCCCCGTCGGCCCCGGGTTCCCCGCCGGTGCCCGACATCAGCCAGGCGTACTCGGTGTTCGTCCGCAGCAGTTCGTGATGGGTGCCGACCGCGGCGATGCGGCCTCCGGAGAGCAGGGCCACCCGGTCGGCGAGCAGCACCGTCGACGGGCGGTGCGCCACGATCAGTGCCGTCGTCTCGGCCAGCACCCGGCGCAGTGCCGCCTCGACCGCGGCCTCCGTGTGGACGTCCAGCGCCGACAAGGGGTCGTCGAGCACCAGGAAGCGCGGACGGCCCACCACCGCCCTGGCCAGGGCGAGGCGTTGCCGCTGCCCGCCCGAGAGACTCAGCCCCTGCTCGCCCACCTGGGTCGACGTGCCGTTCGGCAGCCCGTGCGCGAAGCCGGCCTGCGCGACGGCCAGCGCGCGGTCCAGCTCCGTCTCCCCGGCACCGTCGGCCGCGCCCATGAGCACGTTCTCCCCGACACTCGCCGAGAAGAGGGTGGGCTCCTCGAAGGCGACCGCCACGAGTTCGCGGAGCTCCTCGCGAGGCATGGCCGTGATGTCCCGGCCGTCCAGGGTGATCCGGCCGGAGGTCACCTCGTGCAGGCGGGGGACGAGCGCCGTGAGCGTCGTCTTGCCGGAGCCGGTCGCGCCCACCAGGGCCATCGACTCACCCGGGCGGACGTGCAGATCGATGTCGTCCAGCACGGGGGCGGAGTCCACGGCGGCGTCCGGGTAGCGGAACCGCACCGAGCGGAACCGGAGACCGCCGCCGTCCCCGGCCGCCACGGCGGCGACGTCCGCGGACTCCGGCCCGGCGTCCATGACCTCGAAATAGCGCTGTGTCGCGGTGGCCGCCTCCTGGCTCATCGCGAGGAGGAAGCCGATGGAGTCGATCGGCCAGCGCAGCGCGAGGGCCGTCGACAGGAAGGCGACCAGCGTCCCGGCGGAGAGGTCGCCGTCGGCGACCTGCACGGTGCCGAGGACGAGCGCGGCACCGATCGCGAGCTCCGGAAGGGTGACGATGACGGCCCAGATGGAGGCGAGCAGACGGGCCTTGGCGAGTTCCGTGCCGCGCAGCGTGCGGGACAGCTCGTGGAAGGCACGGGCCTGGCTGCGATGGCGGCCGAACCCCTTGATGATGCGGATGCCGAGGACGCTCTCCTCGACGACCGTCGTCAGGTCGCCGACCTGGTCCTGGGCCCGCCGCGCCACCTCCGCGTAGCGCCGCTCGAAGGCCCAGCAGACGATCATCACCGGGACCGCGGGAGCGAGGAGCACCAGCCCGAGCGTCCAGTCCTGGGCGAGCATGATGCCCACACCCGCGAGGATCGTCACCGCGTTGACCAGCAGGAAGGTCAGCGGGAACGCCAGGAACATGCGCAGCAGCATCAGGTCCGTGGTGCCCCGGGACAGCAACTGCCCCGAGGCCCAACGGTCGTGGAAGGCGACGGGCAGGCGCTGGAGATGCCGGTACAGGTCGGCCCGCATGTCCGCCTCGACGCCCGCGAGAGGCCGGGCCACCAGCCACCGCCGCAGTCCGAACAGGCCCGCCTCGGCGAAGCCGAGCAGCAGCAGCCAGAGCGCGCCGAGCCAGACGCCCGCCGGATCGCGGTCGGCGACGGGACCGTCCACCATCCACTTCAGGACGAGCGGGAACACCAGCCCCGTACAGGAGGCGACCACCGCGATGCCCGCGGCGCCGAACAGCCGCGCGCGCACCGGTCGCACGTACGGCCACAGGCGCAGCAGACTGCGCACGGTCGAAGCGCCGGCACCGCGCGCGTCCGCGGCGCGGTCCCGGGTCCCGGCGCCGTCCCCGGCCGGGGCAGGATCCTTGGTCACTGCATCTGTTGTGGGCATCAACGGCGAGCCTACGGTTCGGCACCGACAGCGCCCAGCGAGTTTTGGCCGGACACGTCCGCACTGCGGAAGCCGGCGCACCCCGCCCGTCAGACGACCCTGAGCAGCAGGACGGACCGCGCCGGCACCGTGATCGAGGCCCCCGCCGGGTGCTCGACGCCGGGCGCCTCCCCCTGTTCCTCCCGCGAGGTGTCCACGACCACCTCGTACCGCGCGGCCCAGGGCGTCCCCGGCAGCACGAAACCCACCGGCCGGTCGCCGGCGTGGAGCACGGCGAGAAAGCTGTCGTCCACGACGGGCACTCCCCGGGCGTCCCGCCCCGGGATGTCCCGCCCGGACAGATACATGCCCAGCGTCGCGGCGGGTGCGTACCAGTCCCGCTCCGTCATCTCCGTTCCCCTGGCGGTGAACCACGCCAGGTCCCGCAGCCCGTCCGCCGAGTGCGCCCGGCCGGAGAAGAACGCGCGCCTCCGCAGCACCGGATGCTCGTGCCGCAGGGCGATCAGCCGGGAGGTGAGGTCGAACAGAGCCCGCCATCCCGGGTCGTCGAGGTGCGACCAGTCGACCCAGCTGATCTCGTTGTCCTGGCAGTACGCGTTGTTGTTGCCGCGCTGGGTCCGCCCGAACTCGTCGCCCGCGACCAGCATCGGCACCCCGGTGGACAGCAGCAGAGTGGTGAGCAGGTTCCTGAGCTGCCGCCGCCGCAACGCCCCGACCCGGTCGTCGCCGGTCTCCCCCTCGACACCGCAGTTCCAGGCGCGGTTGTCGTCGGAGCCGTCGCGGTTGGCCTCGCCGTTCGCCTCGTTGTGCTTGCGCTCGTAGGAGACGAGGTCCCGCAGCGTGAACCCGTCGTGCGCGGTCACGAAGTTCACCGACGCGTACGGCCGCCGCCCGCCCCACGCGTACAGGTCGCTGGACCCCGAGAGCCGGTAGCCCAGGTCGCGCACGTCGGGCAGCGCGCCCCGCCAGAAGTCCCGCACGGCATTGCGGTACCGGTCGTTCCACTCCGTCCACAGGGGCGGGAAGGCCCCCACCTGATACCCCCCGGATCCCACGTCCCAGGGCTCCGCGATCAGCTTCACGCGCCGGAGCACCGGGTCCTGGGCGATCACGGCCAGGAACGGCGACAGCATGTCGACGTCGTGCATCGAGCGCGCCAGGGCCGCCGCCAGGTCGAACCGGAAGCCGTCCACGCCCATCTCCGTCACCCAGTAGCGCAGGGAGTCGGTGATGAGCCGCAGCACATGGGGCTGCACCACGTGCAGTGTGTTCCCGCACCCCGTGTAGTCGGCGTACCGGCGGGCGTCCGACTGGAGCCGGTAGTACCCCCGGTTGTCGATGCCGCGCAGCGACAGCATCGGGCCCAGCTCGCCCGCCTCCGCGGTGTGGTTGTAGACCACGTCGAGGATGACCTCGATGCCGGCCGCGTGCAGCGCGCGCACCATCCGCTTGAACTCGCCGACCTGCTGGCCGGTCGTCCCGGAGGCGGCGTACCCCGCGTGCGGCGCGAAGTAGCCGATCGAGTTGTAACCCCAGTAGTTCTTCAGGCCCTTGCGCAGCAGATGGTCCTCGTGCGCGAACTGGTGCACCGGCAGCAGCTCCACCGCCGTCACCCCGAGCTTCACCAGGTGCTCGACCGCGGCGGGGTGCGCGAGACCCGCGTAGGTGCCCCGCAGTTCCTCCGGCACCCCCGGGTGCAGACGGGTGAATCCGCGCACGTGCACCTCGTAGATCACCGAGTCCGCCCACGGGGTCTTCGGGCGGTGGTCGTCCGACCAGTCGTCGTCGTCATGGACCACGACGCCCTTGGGCACGTACGGAGCCGAGTCGCGGTCGTCGCGCACGGTGTCGGCGACCTGCTGCTGCGGCCAGTCCCGCACATGCCCGTACACCTCGGGCGGCAGGCTGAAGTCGCCGTCCACCGCACGCGCGTACGGGTCGAGGAGCAGTTTCGCCGGGTTCCAGCGGGCGCCCGTCCACGGATCCCAGCGGCCGTGCACGCGGTAGCCGTAGCGGCGGCCGGGGAGCACGTCGGGCACGAAACCGTGCCAGATCTCATGCGTGAGTTCGGTCAGCGGGACGCGGGTCTCCACGCCTCGCTCGTCGAAAAGGCACAGCTCCACGGCCTCCGCACCGCCCGCCCACAGGGCGAAGTTGGTGCCGGCGACGCCGTCCGGCCCGACGCGGAAGCGCGCGCCCAGCGGGGTCGGGGCGCCCGGCCACACGGCCGTGGCGGGTGCCGCCGCGGGCGGGGCCTCGGCGGCGTCCCCGGGGGGCGGCACGACCTGCCGCGTCCGGGCGCCGTTCGACACGGGGGCCGACTGCATGGGCAGTCCGCCGCCCGCGGCACGTCCCTCCTGGACGGCCTCCTGCTCGGGTGCGCTCGACACCGGTCAGCCTCCCGCGGCTCGATGGAACGACGGGAAAAGGGGCGTACGGAGTCCCGGCCGCAGCTCCCCGTCGCGTCGTCCTCCCCACTGTTCTGCCCAGAGCATGGCTCGCACTCACGTTTCCCCGGAGGGGCGCGGTCGTTGGGACCCGTGTACCGCAGTTCCCGGGGACGACCCCGGACCCCCGGCCGGAAAGACAGAGGTTCGAGTGGGACACATGACATGGGGCCCGCGGCGCGCCGGCACCGCGCTGGCCGCCGTACTGACCTGGGCCGGCCTGCTGGCCGGAGCCGCCGGCTGCACCTCGGGGGGAATCGACGAGGTGCTGGGCAAGGCACCGTCGTCCGGGGACGTCATCCGCGTCTCCCCGGCCGACGACAGCAAGGACGTACGACCGGACAAGACGCTGGAGGTGCGGGTGCCCGACGGGCGCCTGGAGTCCGTTCGGGTGGTCAAGTACCAGGACGCTCAGGAGTCCACGGTGCCCGGGCACCTGACGAACGACGGCCTGACCTGGAAGCCCGACGACGCACGGCTCGCGCTGGCCGCCAAGTACACGGTCGACGCGGTCGCCCTGGACGGGCACGGCCGGCGCTCGGCGCGCCACACGACGTTCACGACCGCCGTCCCCGACGAACGGTTCATCGCGTACGTCACCCCGGAGAACCGGTCCACCGTGGGCACCGGGATGATCATCTCGCTGAAGTTCAACCGGGAGATCACCGACCGGGCCGCCGTCGAACGCGCCGTCCACATCGACACCCGGCCCGCCGTCGAGGTGCGTCCGCACTGGTTCGGCAAGGAACGCCTCGACTTCCGGCCGCGGGAGTACTGGAAGCCCGGCACCAGGGTCACGGTGGGCCTGCGGCTGCGGGACGTCGAGGGCGCCCGCAGCGTGTACGGACTCCAGTACAAGACCTTCTCGTTCACCGTCGGACGCAGCCAGGTCTCGCTCGTCGACGCCGCCGCGCACACCATGGAGGTACGGCGCGACGGCGACCTCTTCGCCACCGTGCCGATCACCGCCGGCGCCCCCAAGAACCCCACCTACAACGGGAAGATGGTCGTCACCGAGATGCTGGAGGTGACACGGATGAACAGCCAGACGGTCGGGTTCGGCGGCGAGTACAACATTCCCGACGTCCCCCACGCGATGCGGCTCACCGACTCCGGCACCTTCCTGCACGGCAACTACTGGGCCACGGACGTCTTCGGCAACAGCAACGCCAGTCACGGCTGCGTGGGCCTGCGGGACGTGAAGGGCGGCAGCTCGGACACCCCCGCCGGCTGGTTCTTCGACCGCAGTCTCATCGGCGACGTCGTCGAGGTCGTCAACAGCGAAGACAAAACGGTTGCTCCCGACAACGGGCTCAGCGGATGGAACATGGGCTGGAAGCAGTGGAAAGCGGGTGGGGCGGTGAGGTAGCCCGACAAAGGGGTACGCGCACGACGCACTCCAGCGGCGCCCCGTACGGCCGAAGTTGGGACTGAACAGTGACATTCCCGGGGAGCCATCCCTCCTGGCCGTGTGATTAATTAGCGCGATACGCGCGTGGGACGCGCTGGAGTGCGGGCCTGATCAGGCCGTGCGAGGGGAGAACGACTTTGAACGGGCGACCGATATCGGGGGCGTCGGTTGGCGCACGCACACACCGGAAGCGGGGGGTGTCGGCGTTGCTCCTCGCCTCCCTCCTGCTCGCGGTGAGCGCCTGCGGCGGCGGAGGGGACTCGGACTCCGGGTCCGAGAAGAGTGACGGCAAGGGCAAGGCCTCCAGTTCGGCGGACACCAAGGCCTCGCAGGCCGTCGTGACCATCGCCCCCAAGGACGGCGCCGACGACGTGAAGACCAGCGGCGCCCTCAAGGTGACCGCGGCCAAGGGCAAGCTGACCGAGGTCAAGGTCGAGGACACCAAGGGCAAGGCGGTCGAGGGGACCATCACGGACGGGGGCGCCAGCTGGACGCCCTCCACCCACCTCGCCTCCGCCACCAAGTACAAGGTCCACGCGGTGGCCAAGGACTCGGCGGGCCGTGAGGCGGCAGAGGAGTCGGCCTTCACCACCCTCACCCCGAAGAACACCTTCGTCGGCATCTACACGCCGGAGGACGGCTCGAAGGTCGGCGTCGGGATGCCGTTCTCCGTCCACTTCACGCGGGGCATCACGCATCCGGACGCCGTCGAGAAGGCCATCCGGATCAAGACCGAGCCCGCGGTCGACGTCGAGGGCCACTGGTTCGGCAACGACCGCCTCGACTTCCGTCCCGAGGAGTACTGGAAGGCCGGCACCGAGGTCACCGTGAGCCTCGACCTCGACGGTGTCGAGGGCCGTCCGGGCGTCTACGGCAAGCAGACCAAGACCGTGAAGTTCACGATCGGCCGCAGCCAGGTGACCACGGTCGACGCCAAGACCCACAAGATGGTCGTCAAGCGTGACGGCAAGGTCCTCAAGACCATCCCCATCACCACGGGCAAGCCGGGCTACGACACCTGGAACGGCCAGATGGTCATCAGCGAGCGCCTCAAGGTGACCCGCATGAACGGCGAGACGGTCGGCTACGGCGGCGAGTACGACATCAAGGACGTGCCGCACGCCCAGCGCCTGACCAACTCCGGCACGTTCATCCACGGCAACTACTGGGGCGGCGGCGCCTTCGGCAACTACAACGCCAGCCACGGCTGCATCGGCGTACGCGACGTGCGCGGAGGCTACGACGGCAAGGTGCCGGCGGCCTGGTTCTACGACAACTCGATGATCGGCGACGTGGTGATCGTGAAGAACTCCCACGACAAGACGGTCGCCCCGGACAACGGCCTCAACGGCTGGAACATGTCCTGGTCCGACTGGACCAAGTAGAGGCTCCAGCGGTTCGGGCCGGGTGTGCTGTGACTCAGCACACCCGGCCCGTCGCCGTTAACGCCCTCTAACCTGCTCCCATGACTGTGCATCTCGAAGTAGCCGAGGGCGTGGGTACCATCCGCCTGGACCGCCCGCCGATGAACGCGCTGGACATCGCCACGCAGGACCGGCTCAAGGAACTCGCCGAGGAGGCCACGCGCCGGGAGGACGTCCGCGCGGTCGTCCTGTACGGCGGGGAGAAGGTGTTCGCGGCGGGCGCGGACATCAAGGAGATGCAGGCCATGGACCACGCGGCGATGGTCGTGCGGTCCCGGGCCCTGCAGGACTCCTTCACCGCCATCGCCCGCATCCCCAAGCCGGTCGTCGCCGCCGTCACCGGATACGCGCTCGGTGGCGGCTGCGAACTGGCCCTCTGCGCCGACTACCGCATCGCCGCGGACAACGCCAAGCTGGGTCAGCCCGAGATCCTGCTCGGCCTCATCCCCGGTGCCGGCGGCACCCAGCGGCTGTCCCGTCTGATCGGCCCCTCCAAGGCCAAGGACCTCATCTTCACCGGCCGCATGGTCAAGGCCGACGAGGCGCTCTCCCTCGGCCTGGTGGACCGGGTCGTCCCCGCCGACGAGGTGTACACCGCCGCGCACGCCTGGGCGTCGAAGCTCGCGCAGGGCCCCGCGATCGCGCTGCGTGCGGCCAAGGAGTCGATCGACGCGGGTCTGGAGACGGACCTCGAGACCGGGCTCGCCATCGAGCGGAACTGGTTCGCGGGCCTGTTCGCCACGGAGGACCGGGAGCGGGGCATGCGCAGCTTCGTCGAGGAGGGCCCCGGAAAGGCCAAGTTCCTCTGAGCGTGCACCGCGCAATGCAGCGAAAGTCACTTAACAAATTCCGCTGATCCACTTGCAGTTGACGCGGTGTCTTATCCGGTGTCCCCCGAAGGGACGGTTTATGGGAGCCTTAACGCAGCCTTAAGCCGACCTTGTCGGGGGTCGTCGGCGATTGCCCCACCGAGGTGTGTCCGCCCAGGTCAGTCGGGCTCTCGAAAGACCTGAACTGCCTCTGTCATATGCCGATCGGATGTTGCGGAATGAGGTGTTCCGGGGGGCGTATTCCTCCGGAACGCCCCCGAAGGATGCTCTGGGCGGCCATGATGGGGGCATGGCGGGGCTGGAGGGTATCGAACAGCCGCGGCGGCACGGGAGTGCGACCGCGGCGCGCTGGACGCCTGCGGTCGAGGACGAACGGGCGCTCAAGGCCCTGGAACTGTTCGGCAATCCGACCGAGGCGGAGGTGCCGCTGCCGTCCCGCCCCGAGTCCGCGGCCACCGCGCGACGGCTCACCCAGGTCGTGGTCCTGCGCCACTGGGGGCTGTCGCCCAAGATGACCGAGGACACGGTCTTACTCGTCTCGGAGCTCGTGGGAAACGCCGTGCGTCACACCGGCGCCCGCGTCTTCGGGCTCCGGATGCGCCGCCGCCGCGGCTGGATCCGCATCGAGGTCCGCGATCCCTCGCGCGGGCTGCCCTGTCTGATGCCCGTTCAGGAACTCGACCTGAGCGGCCGTGGCCTCTTCCTCGTCGACAAGCTCTCCGACCGCTGGGGCGTCGATCTCCTGCCCCGCGGCAAGACCACCTGGTTCGAGATGCGCGTGGCCGACCGCTGACATGCGGGACCCCGGCCGCCGTGCGGCCGGGGTCCGAGGGCGCCGCGGAACGAATTGGGGTGTGATCCGCGGCGCCGGCGACAACCGTGGCCCGGGTCAATGGGTGGAGGTCGCACCGCTGACTATCGCAGACGGGCCCGACTGATCCAAAAGCACCGCCGAACCTGTACGCCCGCTGTGCACCCCACGTTCACCTCCCACCCAACTCCCGCTCCGCCGCCCTCACATGCCCCCAGGCACCCCCGCTCCCGGGGTCCCCGGTGCTGACCGAGATCGGCCTGAACGGCCTCGTCCTCAATCGCCGGACGGGCTGAGAGGTACTCCCGACTCTCAAGCGGGCGGGCCGGTGGTGCGCTCCGCTCTCGAGCGGGCGGGCCGGTGGTCGGTGTTCCTGAGGGACGCGCGCCCCCTCGTACGTGTGGTCGGCCGCGGGCCGGAGGGGCCGTGCCGGTGAATCACATGCCCGTCGCGGACGGCGACACGGACACGCCGAGGATCCACCAGCTCCGTTTGCACGACGGCTGCGACGGGCGGATCACCGGCACGGACCCGCCCCACCCACCGGACCGCACCCGCGCACCACGGACCCGCACGACGGCCACGCCGGGCCGGAACACCGGACCGGACCCGCAGCGCTACAACAGAGGGCGCCCACCGCACCGGCGCCGGGGCGGACCGGATTGGACCCGGCGCGGTACAGCGGACCGCACACGCGACCCGTACATCCCCCACTAGGGCCAATCAACAGTTTCACGGGCGTTTCGCCCTTAAATGGTGCGGGTGACCACGCCGCCCGCACACCCCCCGCAGTCACCGACCGCACCCCCCGCCCCGGACCGGCGGACGGCGCTGCGATCCGGGGCCGCGCTGGCCGCCGGAACGCTGACCGCAGGCTGCTCCACCGCCGGAGCCGCCGCACCCCCGCCGACGTCCACACCCACATCCACGCACCCCCGGCCCGCCGACAGCTCCCCGGCCACCGCCACCGCCACCCCCGGCAACGGCACCGCGCCCCCCACCGCCCCCACCCCCCGCACCTTCCCGTCCCAGCCCGCCGAGATCACCCACGGCCCCCGCACCCGCCCCCAGGTCGCCCTCACCTTCCACGGCCAGGGCGACCCGGCCATCGCCGCATCGGTGCTCGGCGAGGCGGAGAAGGCCGGCGCCCGTGTCACGGTGCTCGCCGTCGGCACCTGGCTCGACGAGCACCCCGACATCGCCCGCCGCATCCTCGACGGCGGCCACGACCTCGGCAACCACACCCTCCACCACCTGGACATCAACTCCATGCCGGAGGCGGACGCCGACGCGGAGATCCGCGGCTGCGCGGACCGCCTGAGACGGCTCACCGGCTCGATCGGCACCTGGTTCAGACCCTCCCGCACCGCCCGCGCCTCCCCGGAAGTCGCCCGGCTGGCCCGCCGCGCGGGCTACCCCCACGTCCTCTCCTACGACGTCGACTCGCTCGACTACACCTCGCCGGGCGCCCCCGCCGTCACCCGCAAGGTCATCGGCGAGGTCCGCAACGGTTCCGTGGTGAGCCTGCACTTCGGCTACGCGGACACGGTGACGGCCCTCCCCTCCCTCCTGCACGAACTCGACCGCCGCGGCCTGCGCGCGGTCACCACCACGGAGCTGCTGAGCTGATGCAGATGCACCCCACCGCCGCCGGGCGCGCACGGACCACCGGCGTCGCCGTCACCGCGTTCACCGCGCTCGCCGCCCTCGCCGGACTCACGGGCTGCGGCAGCGACTCGACGGACCACGCGACCGAGGCCCTGGGCAGCAAGCCGGCCGTCCAGTCGCCGCCCCCGCCGAGGAAGCCGCAGGTGCGGGTCCTGCCCGGTATGCCCCCGGTGCTGAACCCCAAGGACGTGTACGCCGCGGACCGCCCGAACAAGCTCTCCCCGGTGGTCAAGGACTTCCCGTCCCGCGTCTACGTGCCCAACACCAACTCCAACACCGTCTCGGTCATCGACCCGAAGACGTACCGGGTCGTCAAGACGATCCCGGTCGGCACACAGCCCCAGCACGTCGTCCCGTCGTGGGACATGAAGACGCTGTGGGTCAACAACGACAAGGGCAACTCCCTCACCCCCATCGACCCGAAGACCGGCAAGGCGGGCAAGGCGGTCCCGGTGCACGACCCGTACAACCTCTACTTCACCCCGAACGGCAAGTACGCGATCGTCATGGCCTCGCTCGACCGCGAGCTCGTCTTCCGCGACGCGCACACCATGAAGCGGGTGAAGACGGAGCCGGTGAGCTGCTACGGCGTGAACCACGCGGACTTCTCCCTGGACGGCCGCTACTTCATCGCCTCCTGCGAGTTCAGCGGCGAGGTGCTGAAGGTCGACACCGAGAAGATGAAGGTGGTCGCGCAGGAGAAGATCCCGTTCACGGGCTCGATGCCGCAGGACGTGAAGATCTCACCCGACGGCAAGAGGTTCTACATCGCCGACATGATGGCGGGCGGCGTATGGGTCCTGGACGGCGACAAGTTCTCCAAGCCGACCCTGCTGCGCACCGGCAAGGGCACGCACGGCCTGTACGTCAGCCGCGACTCGCGCCGGATGTACATCTCCAACCGCGGCGAAGGCACCATCTCCATCTTCGACTTCACGAAGAACCGGCTCACGGAGAAGTGGCCGCTGCCGGGCGGCGGCAGCCCGGACATGGGCGGGGTCTCGGCCGACGGCAAGGTCCTGTGGCTGTCGGGCCGTTACGACTCCGAGGTGTACGCCATCGACACCCGTACGGGCACGCAGCTCGCCCGCATCCCGGTCGGGAGCGGTCCGCACGGCCTCGCGGTGTATCCGCAGCCGGGCCGCTACTCGCTGGGCCACACGGGCATCTTCCGCTAGGACCTGACACGCCGCCGTACGGGTGACGGTCCCCGGCCCGTCACCGCGTACCCGAGATCGTGCTGCCATGATCACAACTCGCCTGCGATGCAGGGCCGCTGCCGTCGTCCTCTCCTTCGCGGCCGTCTTCGCGACGTCCGCCGCGGCCCCCGCCGGGGCCTCCGCGGCCCCGGCGACATCCGCCGCGGCCCCCGCGTGCCCCCAGTTCGCGGATCCGGTCAAGGCCGCCGCCGACCGCCGTGTGGACGTCGACCGGATCACCCCCGCCCCGGTCTGGCGCAAGACCTGCGGCACGCTGTACCGCAGTGACAGCCGCGGCCCGGCGACCGTCTTCGAGCAGGGCTTCTACCCGAAGGACGCCGTCGGCGGGCAGTACGACATCGAGCAGTACGTCCTGGTCAACCAGCCCTCGCCGTACGTGTCGACGACGTACGACCACGACCTGTACAAGACCTGGTACAAGTCCGGCTTCAACTACTACATCGACGCGCCCGGCGGCGTGGACGTCAACAAGACGATCGGTGACACGCACAAGTGGGCCGACCAGGTCGAGGTCGCCTTCCCCGGCGGCATCGCGCGCCAGTACATCATCGGCGTCTGTCCGGTCGACAAGAAGACCAGGACCGAGATCATGAGCGACTGCGAGAGCAACCCGTACTACGAGCCCTGGCACTGACCTGAACCCGGCTCCCGCCCGCGCGGGTCGGACGGAGCCGGACCCTGGCCGAGGGCCACGGTTCACCGGGCGACGAGCAGCGCCTCGGACCCCACCGGCAGATACCCGCCCGCCTGGAACGCCCGCAGACTGCGGGCGTTCCCCGGCGAGATCTGGGCCCACACCGGCTCACCCCCGCTCAGATGCCGAGCCGCCGTCACCAACTGCCGCCCCAGCCCGCGTTGGCGGGCGTGTTCGTCCACCTCGACCGCGACCTCCAGGCGTCCCGCGACCCCGCGCCCGAGGACCAGGACGCCGCCGTCCGCGGCCCACACCCGTACGGCGTCGCGCCGTTTCCGGGAGCCGGCCACGCGTGGATGGCCGGGGTCCTCGATCTCCGTGAGCCGCAGCGGCGGCGCGCCCGGCAGCGGGGAGCCGACGGCGAGCACGTCGATCGTGTCGGTCCTGCGGCCCGTGCGGTCCAGGAACGCCGTCAGGAACCGTGCGTTCATGCTGGCCGCGAGGGCGTCGCAGCGCGCGGCGCGCATCGCCTCGCGCACCCACTCGGGGTCCTCGTCGGTGAAGACGACGGAATGCGCGGTGAGGGCGAGGACCCCGGCGTCCCGGTGGCTCGGCTGGGGCACGACGGTCGTACCGCCGTCCGCGGGCGGGAAGTCACCCCGCGCGACCGCGTCCAGAATGTCCCGCAGGTTCTCCGTCGCCATGGCGCTCCCTTGAGTCTCCACCCACTGGAAGGCCCAGACTCGCAGACATGCAGTCTTCCCCGGGGGGCCACCCCCATGACCCCCCGCACGACGGCACCGGCCTCTTCACCATCGGAGAGCTGTCCCGGAGCACCGGCCTGTCCGTCCGTACGATCCGGTACTGGTCGGACGAGGGGGCGCTGCCCCCGGTGACCCGTTCCGCGGGCGGCTACCGGCTGTTCGACGCCGCGTCCGTGGCCCGGCTGGAGCTGATCCGCACGCTGCGCGAGCTCGGCCTGGGGCTGGACGACGTACGCAAGGTGCTGGCCGGCGAGACGACGGTCGCGGAGGTGGCCGCCGCGCACGTGGCGGCGCTGGACGCGCAGATCCGCTCGCTGCAGGTGACCCGGGCGGTGCTGTCGACCGTGGCGCGACGCGGTTCGACCGCTGAGGAGATGACACTGATGAACAAGCTGGCGCGGCTCTCGGCCGCGGAACGCAAGCGCATCGTCGACGACTTCATGGAGGAGACGTTCGGGGGCCTGGACACGGCGGACCCCGACATCCGCACCCGGATGCGGTTCACCCTGGCGGACCTGCCGGAGGAGCCGACGCCCGAGCAGGTGGACGCCTGGGTGGAGCTGGCCGAGATGATCCAGGACCGGGGTTTCCGGGTGCGGATGCGGAAGATGATCGAGTTCAACGCGGCGGACCGGGGGCCCGATGTGCCGGCCGGCACCTCCGTGTGGTTCATGAGCCGGCTCGTGCAGCTCGCCGGTGAGGCGTTGGAGCGGGGTGTGGAGCCCGGGTCGCCGGAGGCGGAGGAGGTGCTGCGCGGGCTGCTCGGCGACGCCGACCGGGCTGCCGTCCTGGAACGCATGGAGTCCGCCGCGCATGTCGAGATGGCCCGTTTCCGGGAGCTGAACGCGCTGGTGCGCGGGACGGAGCCGCTGTCCGCCCACCGGGAGGAGTTCGCCTGGGTACTCGCCGCACTGCGTGCCGGGGCGGCCCGTTAATCTGACGTCCGTAAACACGGCAGTACTACATGCAGTCATGCACGACGAAGGGGCGGATCGGTGGCGGACATCGAGGAAGCACGCAAGCAGTTCCAGCGGATCGATACGGATGGTGACGGTTTCATCACCGCAGCCGAGTTCAAGACCGCCCTGGCCCAGGAGGGCGACTGGAACGTCACCGAGTCGGTCGCCGAGGTGATCATCAAGACCCGGGACCTCAACGGGGACAAGGTCCTCTCGTTCGACGAGTTCTGGGCCCACCTGAACAAGTGACGCCCGCCCCCGTGCGACGCGCGCGGAGGGCGCCCATCGGATCTCCGGTGGGCGCCCTTTGTCGTACCGCCGTCGGTCCGGTCCGGTGTTCCGTCCCGGCGTGGCCGTCGTGCGGGTCCGTGGTGCGCGGGTGCGGTCCGGTGGGTGGGGCGGGTCCGTGCCGGTGATCCGCCCGTCGCAGCCGTCGTGCAAACGGAGCTGGTGGATCCTCGGCGTGTCCGTGTCGCCGTCCGCGACGGGCATGTGATTCACCGGCACGGCCCCTCCGGCCCGCGGCCGACCACACGTACGAGGGGGCGCGCGTCCCTCAGGAACACCGACCACCGGCCCGCCCGCTCGAGAGCGGAGCGCACCGGCAGCCCGCCCGCTTGAGAGTCGGGGGTACCTCTCAGCGCGTCCGGCGATTGAGGACGAGGCCGTTCAGGCCGATCTCGACAGCACCGGGGACGGCCGGACCGTAGGGCCACGGAAAGCCACCGGAGGAGCGTGGAGCCCCATCGCCCGGTGGCCGTCCGCGGCGACGTCACGACCCCCACCCGAATGCCGTACACGACGGAATAGCGTGCTCAAAACCGGGGTTGGTGATCCCCATCAGGAGCATCAACCCTGGAAGGGCGTTGCACTCATGAAGATCGGCATCATCGGCGCGGGCAACATCGGCGGCAACCTCACCCGGCGGCTCACCGCCCTCGGCCACGACGTCTCCGTCGCCAACTCCCGCGGACCCCACACGCTCACCGCGCTCGCCGAGGAGACCGGCGCGACACCCGTCGAGGTCGGGGACGCGGCACGCGACGCCGACCTCGTCGTGGTCACGGTCCCGCTGAAGGCGGTGCCGGACCTGCCGTCCGGGCTCTTCGACGGGGCCGCGGACGGTGTGGCCGTCATCGACACCGGCAACTACTACCCGCAGCAGCGCGACGGCAAGATCGCCGGCATCGAGGACGAGGGACTCACGGAGAGCGGCTGGACGGCCCGGCAGATCGGCCACACCGTCGTCAAGGCCTTCAACGGCACCTACGCCCAGGACATCCTCGACCGCCCCCGTCCGGCGGGCGCCCCCGACCGCATGGCCCTCCCGGTGGCGGGGGACGACGAGGCGGCCAAGCGCGTCGTCCGCGCCCTCATCGACGAGCTCGGCTTCGACACCGTCGACGCCGGGAGCCTGGCCGACTCCTGGCGCCAGCAGCCCGGTACCCCGGTCTACGGCCTCCAGGAAGGCGCCGACGCGGTGACGAAGGCGCTGGCGGAGGCGTCGCCGGAGCGCTCGGCCGACTTCCGGGCCTGAGACCCCACCCCGCGGAACGCGGGCACTGGTGCGGCCCGCCCTGCACCCGGGCCGCACCCTTCCGGCATGATCATGACGTGAACAGCTGGAACGTGAGGCAAGCCCCGGACACGGCCCCCGGACCGTACGTCCTGTTCGACGTCGACGGCACCCTGATCGACGCGGTGGACAACCAGCGCCGGGTCTGGCACACCTGGGCCGAGCGGTACGGGCTGGATCCCGACGAGGTTCACCGGGTCGCGTTGCGCACCCGTCCCCTGGAGACGTTCGAGTCCGTCGCCCCGGACCGCGACCCGGGGGAGTGCCTGGCCGCCCTGCACGCGCTGGAGGACGAGGACGTGCGCACCGGCACCTACTCCGCCTTCGCGGGCGCCGCCGACCTGCTCGCCGCCCTGCCGCCCGGCAGGTGGGGCCTGGTGACGTCGAACTACGCGCACCGGGTGCGCGGCCGGTTCGCCCGGACCGGCCTGCCCGTGCCCGGGGTCGTCGTGGACGCCGCCTCCGTCGCCGAGGGCAAGCCGTCGCCCGTGCCCTATCTGCTCGGGGCGGAGCTGCTCGGCGCCCGTCCGGCGGACTGCCTGGTGGTGGAGGACGCGCCGTCCGGGGTGACGGCGGGGCTGCGGGCCGGGATGACGGTCTGGGGCGTCAACGGGCCCGAAGTGGACGGCGTGCACCGCCACTTCGGGAGCCTCGCCGAGGCGGCACCCGAGATCCTGGCCTTCGTGGGAGGAGCGGACCGGGACCGCACTTCCGGCGCCTGATCACTGCTTCAGGGCCCACGCGCGCAGCGCGGCCTTGTCGGCGAAGTCCGCGACGTCCTTGTCCAGCGGGTCGTCGGTGTACTGGTGGAAACGCCACGAGGCCTCGATGCGGGGCTTGCCCGCGGTCACGTAGTCGGCGATCCACAGTCCGTCCCCCGCGTACGAGGTGGTGTCGACGTTGAGCCAGTAGTTGCGGTTCGTGTAGAGCACCACCCGGTGGTGGGGCCGCAGCTCCTTCACCTTGCGGATGAACCGGTCCTTCTCCGCGTTGCTCGCGTGCGTGCCGTCGCCCGTCGTCTCCCAGTCCACGGCGAGCAGGTCGCCGGCCTTCTCCGGGGCCTTGCCCACGAAGTACTCGGCCTGCGCGGTGATGTTCCCCGGCCACAGGAAGTGGTAGAACCCGACCACGCATCCGGCGTCGCGCGCCGTCTTCACCTGCGCGGTCAGCTTCGGATTGACGTAGGAACGGCCTTCCGTCGCCTTGACGAAGACGAAGGAGAGACCGTCGGTGCCGTAAGCGGACGACTGATAGGCGCTGACATCGACACCTCGCAGCATGGGGGCTCCCTGGGGTCGTGGGGGACAGGGGGTGCGCGGGTGCGCTAGCCACCGCTTTCCCTCCGCCGGGCCCTCCCACCCCCGTGCGGGGTGCCGGGGAGTCCGTCGGCCCGGGTCAGCACTCGATGATGTTGACCGCCAGGCCGCCGCGCGCCGTCTCCTTGTACTTGACGCTCATGTCCGCGCCGGTGTCCTTCATGGTCTTGATGACCTTGTCGAGGGAGACCTTGTGGGAGCCGTCGCCGCGCATGGCCATCTTGGCGGCGGTCACGGCCTTCACGGACGCCATGCCGTTGCGCTCGATGCACGGGATCTGGACGAGGCCGCCGACCGGGTCGCAGGTCAGGCCCAGGTTGTGCTCCATGCCGATCTCGGCGGCGTTCTCGACCTGCTCGGGGCTGCCGCCGAGGACCTCGGCGAGGGCGCCCGCCGCCATCGAGCAGGCGGAGCCGACCTCGCCCTGGCAGCCGACCTCGGCGCCGGAGATGGAGGCGTTCTCCTTGAAGAGCATGCCGATGGCGCCGGCGGCGAGCAGGAAGCGGACGACGCCGTCCTCGTCCGCGCCCGGCACGAAGTTGATGTAGTAGTGCAGGACGGCCGGGATGATGCCCGCGGCGCCGTTGGTGGGGGCGGTGACGACGCGGCCGCCCGCCGCGTTCTCCTCGTTCACGGCCATCGCGTAGAGGGTGATCCACTCCATGGCGTGGGCCAGCGGGTCGCCCTCGGCGCGCAGCTGGCGGGCGGAGACGGCGGCCCTCCTGCGCACCTTCAGGCCGCCGGGCAGGATGCCCTCGCGGGTCATGCCGCGCGACACGCACGCCTGCATGACGCGCCAGATGCCGAGGAGCCCCTCGCGGATCTCCTCCTCGGTGCGCCAGGCCCGCTCGTTCTCCAGCATCAGCGCGGAGATCGACAGACCGGTCTCGCGGGTCAGCCGCAGCAGCTCGTCGCCGGTGCGGAAGGGGTACTTCAGGACGGTGTCGTCGAGCTTGATGCGGTCCTCGCCGACCGCGTCCTCGTCGACGACGAAGCCGCCGCCCACGGAGTAGTACGTCTTCTCCAGCACGAGGCCGCCGGAGGCGTCGTACGCGAAGACCGTCATGCCGTTGGCGTGGTACGGCAGTGCCTTGCGGCGGTGCAGGACCAGGTCGTCGTCGAAGGCGAAGCCGATCTCCCGCTCGCCGAGCAGGTTGATCCGCCCGGAGGACTTGATCTCCTCGACGCGTTCGTCGGCGCCCTCGACGTCCACGGTGCGCGGGGAGGCGCCCTCCAGGCCGAGCAGGACCGCCTTGGGGGTGCCGTGGCCGTGACCGGTCGCGCCGAGGGAGCCGTAGAGCTCGGCGCGTATGGAGGTCACCTGGTCGAGCAGTCCCTCGTTGCGCAGGCGGCGGGCGAACATGCGGGCCGCGCGCATCGGACCCACGGTGTGGGAGCTGGACGGGCCGATGCCGATCGAGAACAGGTCGAAGACCGAGATGGCCACGGGAACTCCTTGGTGGTCGCGCCGGACGCCGTTGTCCGGTGGAGGTGGTGCAGGGACTGCGGGGACTGCATGGAACGGGGCACCGCGCTCGGTTCCAGTGTGCGCGGTGCCCCGGACGTCCGTACGAAGGGGACCGTACGAACCAAAACGTACGACAGAAAGCGTACGAAATTACTTCAGGCCGGGGTACAGAGGGTGCTTGTCCGCCAGAGCGGACACGCGGGCCTTCAGGGACGCGGCGTCGTAGGACGGCTTGAGCGCCTCGGCGATGATGTCCGCGACCTCGGTGAAGTCCTCGGCCTGGAAGCCGCGGGTGGCGAGGGCGGGCGTGCCGATCCGCAGGCCGGAGGTGACCATGGGTGGACGCGGGTCGTTGGGGATGGCGTTGCGGTTGACCGTGATGCCGACCTCGTGGAGGCGGTCCTCGGCCTGCTGACCGTCCAGCTCGGAGTTGCGCAGGTCCACCAGGACCAGGTGCACGTCCGTGCCGCCGGACAGGACGTCCACGCCGACGGCCTTCACGTCGTCCTGGACGAGGCGCTCGGCCAGGATGCGGGCGCCCTCCAGCGTGCGCTGCTGGCGCTCCTTGAACTCGTCCGAGGCGGCGACCTTGAACGAGACGGCCTTGGCCGCGATCACGTGCTCCAGCGGGCCGCCCTGCTGACCGGGGAAGACCGCGGAGTTGATCTTCTTGGCCAGCTCGGCCGTCGAGAGGATCACGCCGCCGCGCGGGCCGCCCAGCGTCTTGTGGGTGGTCGTGGTGACGACGTGGGCGTGCGGCACCGGGTTGGGGTGCAGGCCCGCGGCGACGAGTCCGGCGAAGTGCGCCATGTCGACCATGAGGTACGCGCCGACCTCGTCGGCGATGCGGCGGAACTCCGCGAAGTCGAGCTGGCGCGGGTAGGCCGACCAGCCCGCCACGATCAGCTTCGGCCGGGACTCCTTGGCCAGGCGCTCGACCTCGGCCATGTCGACCTGACCGGTCTCGTCGTCCACGTGGTAGGCGACCACGTCGTACAGCTTGCCGGAGAAGTTGATCTTCATGCCGTGGGTCAGGTGCCCGCCGTGCGCGAGGTTCAGACCCATGATCGTGTCGCCCGGCTTGAGCAGCGCGAACATCGCGGCCGCGTTGGCCTGGGCGCCCGAGTGCGGCTGCACGTTCGCGTGCTCGGCACCGAAGAGCGCCTTGATGCGGTCGATGGCGATCTGCTCGACCACGTCGACGTGCTCGCAGCCGCCGTAGTAGCGGCGGCCGGGGTAGCCCTCGGCGTACTTGTTGGTCAGGACCGAACCCTGGGCCTCCATGACCGCGACCGGAGCGAAGTTCTCCGACGCGATCATCTCCAGGGTGGACTGCTGGCGGTGCAGCTCGGCGTCGACGGCGGCGGCGACGTCCGGGTCCAGTTCGTGAAGGGGCGTGTTCAGAAGCGACATGCGGTGACTCCTCAGCCGGCGGTGAAAGCGGTGTACTCGTCCGCGGACATGAGGTCCTCCGGCTCGTCCGTGACGCGTACCTTGAACAGCCAGCCGCCCTCGAAGGGGGCGGAGTTCACCAGCGACGGGTCGTCCACCACGTCCTGGTTGGCCTCGACGACCTCGCCGGTGACCGGCGCGTAGAGGTCGCTGACCGACTTGGTCGACTCCAGCTCGCCGCAGGACTCGCCCGCGGTCACCGTGTCACCGACCTCCGGAAGCTGGGCGTAGACGACGTCGCCGAGCGCGTTGGCCGCGAACTCGGTGATGCCGACCGTCGAGACGCCGTCCTCGGCGACCGACAGCCACTCGTGCTCCTTGCTGTAGCGCAGCTGCTGGGGGTTGCTCATGGCCTGAATTCTCCTGTACGCGGGGGACTGCTGATGTCGGGGGTACCCCGTGCCCGGACGAAGCCGGAAACCCGGGGGAGGGGTGGTCATGGGATACGAGACGGCACGCCGGGGCACAGGTCACGCACCAACGCGCGCGGGTACCCCCGCGGCGCTCGCTCGGTCCGCTTCCTACCGGTGCCCATGGCGCCCGTCGCGCGCCCGGTGCCTACTTCTGGCGCTTGTAGAACGGCAGGGCCACGACCTCGTACGGCTCGTGGCTGCCCCGGATGTCCACGCCGACCCCGGCGGACCCGGGCGCCGCGTGCGCGGCGTCGACGTACGCGATCGCGATCGGCTTGCCCAGCGTCGGGGAGGGGGCGCCCGAGGTGACCTCGCCGATCACCGTGCCGTCGGCGACGACGGTGTACCCGGCGCGCGGTACGCGACGGCCCTCGGCGATCAGGCCGACGAGCACCCGCGGAGGGTTCTTCTCGGCCCGCTCGGCGGCGGCCTCCAGGGCCTTGCGTCCCACGAAGTCGCCCTCCTTCTCGAACTTCACGACCCGCCCGAGCCCGGCGTCGAAGGGCGTCAGCGAGGTGGTCAGCTCGTGCCCGTACAGCGGCATGCCGGCCTCCAGGCGCAGCGTGTCGCGGCAGGACAGGCCGCAGGGGACGAGGCCGACGGGGGCGCCCGCCTCGGTCAGTGCCTGCCACAGCCGCTCGGCGTCCGCGGGTGCCACGAACAGCTCGAAGCCGTCCTCACCGGTGTAGCCGGTGCGGGCGATGAGCGCCGGGACGCCGGCCACGGTGCCCGGCAGGCCCGCGTAGTACTTCAGGCCGTCCAGGTCCGCGTCGGTGAGCGACTTGAGGATGCCGGGGGACTCGGGGCCCTGTACGGCGATCAGGGCGTACGCGTCGCGGTCGTCGCGGACCTCGGCGTCGAACCCGTCCGCACGCCCGGTGAGCGCGTCGAGGACCACCTGGGCGTTGGAGGCGTTGGCGACGACCATGTACTCGGTCTCGGCGAGCCGGTAGACGATCAGGTCGTCGAGGATGCCGCCGTCCTCCTGGCAGATCATCGTGTAGCGCGCGCGGCCGACGCCGACGGAGGCGATGTTGCCGACCAGGGCGTAGTTCAGCAGGGCGGCGGCCTGCGGCCCGGTGACGGTGATCTCGCCCATGTGCGAGAGGTCGAACAGGCCGGCCTTCGTGCGGACGGCGAGGTGCTCGTCGCGCTCGGAGCCGTACCGCAGGGGCATGTCCCAGCCTGCGAAGTCGGTCATCGTCGCGCCGAGCGAGCGATGCAGGGCATCGAGCGCGGTGTGACGGGGTGCGTTGCTGCTCATCGGTGGGGCTCCCAAGGCATGACGGCGAGGTCGTTCCTCCCCATCTGTCATCGGAACCTGAGAGGTTCGCCACGACCCCACGAAACGGTGGTCATGACTTGCACCTTGGGTGGAGCCACTGGTCAGCGGCCCGCTTTTCAGATGTGCCTCGCCCGCGCGGTAACGGGGCCTGAGAGATTCAAGGGAGGGACTTGCTCCTTCGGCGCCCGGGGACTAGTACCCCAGGACTCTCCCGCGCGGATTCAAGCGGCCGGTATGCAGTTGGCGCGCACATCATTGCACGCGCCGTCCGATCGGGGCAGTCCGCATCTGTAACCGGCCTGTGGCAGTCCGAGTACGGAAACGAGAGAGACCACGCATTACCTTCTCTTTACACTCGACGGGGATGGGACTCCACACCCAAGGGGAGGACGATCACGGTGAACAGGACCACGGCGTACGCGACGACCTCGGGCATTGCCCTGCCCAAGCAGCCCGGCGCCCCGGCCCGGGAGGCGTGCGGCCCGCTCCCGGCGGCCGTCGTCCGCGACCTCAGGGCCCGCGCCGGGCACAGCCCGCACGGCCTGCTCTTCGGGGCGTCCGACGTCGTGGTGGTCACGGGGCTGCCCGGCAGCGGCAAGTCGACCCTGATGCGCCGTGCCGTCAAGGGCCCGCGCATCGACTCCCAGGACACGCGTGACCGCTGGGACGCCAGGATGGCCCGATGGCTGCCGTACGCGGTCTACCGCCCCTTCGTCCGCCTTGCGCACTACGCGGGGCTGCGTCGCACGCTGCGCTCCGGCGCCGGCGTCGTGGTGCACGACTGCGGCACACAGGCCTGGGTGCGCCGCTGGCTGGCCCGCGAGGCCCGGCGCCGGGGCGGCTCGCTGCACCTGCTGCTGCTCGACGTCCCGCCCGGCACGGCGCTCCGGGGCCAGCACGACCGGGGTCGCGGTGTCTCGCGCTACGCCTTCGCTCGGCATCGCGGAGCCGTGGCCCGGCTGCTGCGCGCCGTGGAGAAGGGCGACCTGCCCGAGGGCTGCGGCTCGGCGGTGCTCATCGACCGCGAGGCCGCGGACGTGCTGCGCCGGATCGACTTCGACGGCCGGGCCGTCACCGGCGCCCACTAATCTTTCCAGCCGGAACAGTGGTTCGAAGCAGGCGGTAGACAGATGGACTTCCCGGCACAGGCGCACCCCCATCCGCACGGCGGATGGCCCGGCAACGAGCTGGAGGAGGTGCTGTCCGCCTCGCTCGGCGTGCCCTCGGCCGGTGCCCGCATCGTCGAGGTCCTCGGCCGCAGCTTCGTCTGGGTGCCCCTGCCGAGCGGCGGCGGTCCGCACAGCGGCCCCCTCGACCTGCCGACGCTGGAGATCGAGGGCCAGGCGTACGTCCCCGTGTTCAGCTCCGAGGAGCAGTTCCGCCAGGTCACCGGCGGTCATCTGTCGTACACGATCGCGCCCGCCGTCGAGTTCGCCCGGGGCCTGCCGCCCCAGGTCGGCATCGCGGTCAACCCGGACGGCGTGGTCGGCGTACCCCTGCCGCCCGTCGCGGTCGCCGAGCTGTGCCGGGCGGGGCGGACCCCGCTGGACGGGCCGGCCGGCGGCGGCCGGGTGCGGCTGTTCGAGCCCGACTGGCAGGACGACCCGGTGGACTTCCTGTCCGCCGCGTCGGCCGAGTTCGCCGGGACCGGCGTCGTGCTCAGCGCCCGCCGCTGCCTGGCCAGCATCGAGGGCGGCGACCCGGTGATGTTCATCGGCGTCGAGCTCTCCCAGTGGGAGGGCGACGCCCGCACCCTCCCGCTCGACGCGCTGGGCCGTGCCCTCGGCCGGGTCCCGGTCGGCCACGCCGTGAACCTGGTTCTCCTGGACGTCGCCCAGGACCCGGTGGGCGACTGGATGCGCGCCCAGGTGCGGCCCTTCTACCAGCGCGAGTACTGACCCCGGCACCAGCGTGAGCGGTGACACCACGGAGACCCGTGACGCCGTGCGTCAAGTCGCTGTCAGGATCGCCGCTTAAGCTGGTTTCATGGCTCGGTCGAGGTGTTGACGCAGGTTCGTCACCGGTGGCTCGGGCGTATTGGATGAGTTCGTCGTGAATTGTTCGCGAAGGGGCGGTTGAGGGTGAGCGCGTCGGGCACGGCCGCGGCCGGGCAGGTCGAGCACATGCTGCGCCAGGTGACCCCCGGGCGCTACGACGCCTACGAGGCGCTCCTTCGCGCGCTCGCGACCCCGTCGTCCGGTCAGGTCTGGATGCTCCTGTGGCACGGCCAGGCCGGGTCCCCGGACGCCCAGTACGGGAACATGGAGGTGGACGGCTTCGGGTACGCCCCGTGCGTCACCTCCGCCCAGGAGCTCTCGGCCAGCGGCTGGAACCGCTCGTACGAGGTGGTCGACGGCCTCGACGTCGCCCGCACCCTCTACCCCGACCATTTCGGCCTCTGGCTCAATCCGCACGCGCCCGGCGGCGGCCTGGGCATCCCCTGGCTGGACCTGCGGCGCATCGCCGCGGGCCTGGAGCGGCAGCCCGCCGGACCGCTTCGGCTGTCCGAACCGGGCATCGAGATCCCGCAGTTCTACGCCCTGCTCACGCAGAACGCGCACCGCACCTCCGCCGTGCGGTCGCTGCGCCGCGCCTGGGTTCAGCCCGCGCTCGGGGCGCCCTATCTCGCCATCGGCCTTGACGTGTACGACACTTCGCCGCCCGCGGTCGACTCGGTGCGCGCCATGATGCAGCAGTCCATCGGCGCGGTCCCCGACGGGCTGCCCGTCTCGACCGTGGCGATGTCCGACGAGTACGACCCGGTGGCCATGTGGCTGCGCGTCAACGCCCGGCCGTTCTACGACCGTGAGGCCCACGCGGCCCCGGCCCAGGCGCCGATGGCGGGCGGCTACGGTTATCCGCCGGCCCGCGGAGGATACTGACGGCGCACGCCGCCGGCCCGCCGTCCCTGGCTCAGCGGTCGCGGAGGTGTTCCTCGCGGCAGTCTCTCACGCCTGACCTGCACGGGAACCGGCGTTAGGGCTGCTTGTCCGGGTTGGGTAGGAGGCGTGCCGAAAGAGGGCGTCATGGCCCCTTCCGGCGCAACTGCCCCCCGTCCGCCTCGCGTTACCCACTGTTCGGATAACGGAATCCCCTTAAGAGCATCACGGTTGCGCATACTTTCTCCATCAGACCTGGCACGTGATCGTGGCGGCACTGAAGACTCGCCCATCAGACATGGGGTCATCGATCCTGTGAGCGAGTGCAAGTCGAACGATCAGCCGGGTCACCAGGTCGCACCATCTGCGGCCGACCTCCCGGCACGCAAGTGAACCAAGCCGCAGACAGCGGCGGGCGTAGGCCGGTCACCACCGGCGAGAGGGGTCGGGTCACTGTGACCGCACCGATCGAGACCACCGGGGCGGGACCGGAAGCGCAGCCGGAGGCTGTGCTTGCCGGTGTCGAAAAGGGGCAGATCGAGGGCCGTTCCCTGGGACAGATCGCCTGGACGCGCTTCAAGCGCGACAAGGTGGCGGTTGCCGGCGGTGTCATCGTCGTGCTGCTCATCCTGCTGGCCGTGCTCTCGCGGCCCATCCAGGCGATGTTCGGGCTGGACCCGAACGCCTTCCACCAGGATCTGATCGACCCCAACACCTCGCTGCCCAAGGGCGGCTTCGGCGGCATGAGCGCGGACCACCCGCTGGGCGTGGACCCGAAGTTCGGCCGCGACATCGCCACCCGCATCCTGGAGGGCTCCTGGGTGTCGCTGGTGGTCGCCTTCGGCGCCACCATCCTGTCCAACGTGATCGGCGCGATCCTCGGCGTCGTCGCCGGCTACTACGGCGGGCGGGTCGACTCGATCATCAGCCGTCTGATGGACACCTTCCTCGCCTTCCCCCTCCTGCTCTTCGCCATCGCCATCTCCGCCACCCTCCAGGGCGGCGCGTTCGGCCTCGAAGGGCTCCCGCTCCACCTGAGCGTGCTGATCTTCGTCATCGGCTTCTTCAACTGGCCCTACCTGGGCCGCATCGTCCGCGGTCAGACGCTCGCCCTGCGCGAGCGGGAATTCGTGGACGCCTCCCGGGGCATGGGCGCCAAGGGCCCCTACATCCTCTTCCGGGAGCTGCTGCCCAACCTGGTCGGCCCGATCATCGTCTACTCGACGCTGCTCATCCCGACCAACATCCTCTTCGAGGCGTCCCTGAGCTTCCTCGGGGTCGGCATCCAGCCCCCGCAGGCGTCGTGGGGCGGCATGCTCAGGGAGGCGGTCACCTTCTACGAGGTGGACCCGCAGTTCATGATCGTGCCTGGTCTCGCCATCTTCGTGACCGTCCTGGCGTTCAACCTGCTGGGTGACGGTCTCCGCGACGCTCTCGACCCGCGCAGTCGCTGACGCCTGCCGACACCGAGAGTCCATCAAGTTTCCGACAATGGAGGGGAACCCGACCATCATGCGAAGGTCAGCGCTGGCCGCTATTGCGGCCATCGGCTCCGCGAGCCTGCTCGTTGCAGGTTGCAGCAAGGCCGATGACAACAAGAACGACAACGGCAACAAATCGGCTGGGGCCAACGCCGCGACCAAGGATGTCGTCAACGCCTCCACGAAGAAGGGCGGGACGGTCACCTACGAGCTGTCCGACGTCCCGGACTCCTTCGACCCCGGCAACACGTACTACGCGTACATGTACAACCTCAGCCGGCTGTACGCCCGCCCGCTGATGACGTTCCAGCCCGGCGCCGGCGAGAAGGGCAACACCCTCGTCCCGGACCTCGCCGAGAGCAAGGGCGTCCCGAGCGACGGCGGCAAGACCTGGACGTACAAGCTGCGTTCGGGCCTGAAGTACCAGGACGGCTCCGCGATCACCTCGAAGGACGTCAAGTACGCCGTCGAGCGCTCGAACTTCGCGCGTGACGTGCTCTCCCTCGGCCCGAACTACTTCCAGCAGTTCCTGGCCGGCGGCGACAAGTACAAGGGCCCCTACAAGGACAAGAGCGCCAAGGGCCTGTCGTCGATCGAGACCCCCGACGACACCACGATCGTCTTCCACCTGAAGACGGCCTTCCAGGAGTTCGACTACCTGGTCGCCGCCCCGCAGACCGCTCCGGTGCCCCAGGCCAAGGACAAGGGCGTCGACTACGTCAAGAGCATCGTCTCCTCGGGCTCCTACAAGTTCCAGAGCTACTCCGAGGGCAAGCAGGCCGTCCTCGTGCGCAACGAGAACTGGGACGCGAAGACCGACCCGCTGCGCAAGCAGTACCCCGAAAAGATCGTCGTCAACCTGAAGGTCAACGCCGAGACGATCGACAAGGACGTCCTCGCGGGCGACGCGATCGACCTCGGTGGTACGGGTGTCCAGGCCGCGACCCAGGCGCAGCTGCTCAGCTCCGCCGAGAAGAAGGCCGGCACGGACAACACCTACGGTGGCCGTCTCGTCTACATGGCGATCAACACCAAGGTGAAGCCGTTCGACAAGGTCGAGTGCCGCAAGGCCGTGCAGTTCGCGATCGACAAGGTCTCGGTGCAGACCGCCGAGGGCGGCCCGATCCGTGGTGACGTCGCCTCCACCGTTCTCCCGCCGGACATCCCGGGCTACGAGAAGTCGGACGTCTACGCGTCCGCCGGCAACAAGGGCGACGAGGCCAAGGCCAAGGAGCAGCTGAAGGCCTGCGGCAAGACGAGCATCAAGACGAACATCTCCGCGCGCAGCGACCGCCCGCAGGAGATCGACGCCGCCACCGCGATCATCAACTCGCTGAAGAAGGTCGGCATCGACGCCAGCCTGAAGCAGTACCCGTCGGGCAAGTACTTCACCGACTACGCGGGTGTCCCGAAGTTCACCGAGAAGCAGAACATCGGCCTGATCATGATGCAGTGGGGCGCCGACTGGCCGTCCGGCTACGGCTTCCTGCAGCAGATCCTGAACGGCTCCGCGATCGGCGAGTCCGGTAACACCAACCTGTCGCAGTACGACAACAAGGATGTCAACGCCCTCCTCGAGAAGGCGATCGGCACCCAGGACGACGCGGCGCGCAACACGCTGTACACGCAGATCGACAAGCAGACCATGGACGACGCGGTTCTCGTCCCGCTGACCTACTTCAAGGTCCTGCTGGCCCGCCCGCAGGGTTACACCAACCTGGTCTCCACGGCGGCCTTCAGCGGTCAGTACGACTACCTCAACATCGGCACCACCAAGAAGTAGCAGCCCCGGAAGGCAGGTGAAGGCATTGGTGCCCGCGGGCTCAGCCCGCGGGCACCAGCGCCGATCCCCGTGATCTCGTACATCCTCCGTCGGACGGTAGCGGCAGTGATCCTGCTGCTGGTCGTCTCCGCGGTCACCTTCGCCATCTTCTTCCTGCTGCCACGGCTCGCCGGCCAGTCCGCGGACCAGCTGGCGCAGCAGTACATCGGTAAGAGCCCGTCGAAGGCCGACATCGCCGCGGTCAAGCACAACCTCGGTCTGGACCAACCCCTGTACGTCCAGTACTGGCACTTCATCAAGGGGATCGTGGCCGGCGCCACCTATGACCTGGGCCCCACCACGGTGCACTGCAACGCGCCGTGCTTCGGGTACTCCTTCAAGACCCACGTCGCGGTGTGGCCTCAGCTGACCTCCCGCCTTCCGGTGACCATCTCGCTCGCAGCGGGTGCCGCCGTCCTGTGGCTGATCTCGGGCGTGGCGGTCGGTGTGATCTCCGCGCTGAAGCCGCGCTCGTTCTTCGACCGCGCCTTCATGGGTGTCGCGCTCGCGGGCGTCTCGCTGCCCATGTTCTTCACGGGCAACCTGGCGATCCTCCTCTTCACCTACCAGTGGCCGATCTTCGGCCGCACCTACGTCCCGTTCACCGAGAACCCGGCGCAGTGGGCCAACACCCTCTTCCCCGCCTGGTGTTCACTCGCGCTCCTGTACTCCGCCATCTACGCGCGGCTCACCCGCTCGGGCATGCTGGAGACGATGAACGAGGACTTCATCCGCACGGCCCGCGCCAAGGGCCTGCGCGAGCGCAACGTCGTGGTCCGGCACGGACTGCGCGCTGCCCTCACCCCGATCATCACCGTCTTCGGCATGGACCTCGGTCTGCTGCTCGGCGGTGCGCTGATCACCGAGACCGTGTTCTCCCTGCACGGTGTCGGCCAGTACGCGGTGCAGGCCATCGAGGACAACGACCTGCCCCCGATCCTGGGCGTGACCCTGCTCGCCGCCTTCTTCGTCGTGATCGCAAATCTTCTGGTGGACCTGCTCTACGCGGCCGCCGACCCGCGGGTGAGGCTCTCGTGACCGAACTCTCCAAGACCGGCGCCGCGGTGGGCGAGCCCGTCAACGCCCCCTCAAACGCGCCGAGCGCGTTCCTCGAAGTGCGTGACCTCAAGGTGCACTTCCCGACCGACGACGGCCTGGTCAAGTCCGTCGACGGACTCAGCTTCGCGCTGGAGAAGGGCAAGACCCTCAGCATCGTCGGTGAGTCGGGCTCCGGTAAGTCCGTCACCTCGCTGGCCATCATGGGTCTGCACCGGCTCGGCGCGCGGGGCAAGAACGTCCAGATGGCCGGCGAGATCTGGCTGGACGGCAAGGAACTGGTCAACGCCGATCCGGACGAGGTGCGCAAGCTCCGCGGCCGCGAGATGGCGATGATCTTCCAGGACCCGCTCTCGGCGATGCACCCGTACTACACGGTCGGCAGCCAGATCGTCGAGGCGTACCGGGTCCACCACAAGGTCGACAAGAAGACGGCGCGCAAGCGTGCCGTCGAGATGCTCGACCGCGTGGGCATCCCCGAGCCCGGCAAGCGGGTCGACAGCTACCCGCACGAGTTCTCCGGCGGTATGCGCCAGCGCGCGATGATCGCGATGGCGCTGGTCAACAACCCCGAGCTGCTCATCGCGGACGAGCCGACGACCGCCCTGGACGTGACCGTCCAGGCGCAGATCCTCGACCTCATCCGTGATCTGCAGAAGGAGTTCGGCTCCGCGGTCATCATCATCACCCACGACCTGGGTGTGGTCGCCGAGATCGCCGACGACGTCCTCGTGATGTACGGCGGCCGGTGTGTGGAGCGCGGTCCCGTCGACACGATCTTCGAGCGCCCGCAGCACCCCTACACCTGGGGTCTGCTCGGCTCGATGCCGCGTATCGACCGGGAGACGTCCGACCGGCTCATCCCGGTCAAGGGCCAGCCGCCGAGCCTCATCAACGTCCCCTCGGGCTGTGCCTTCCACCCGCGCTGCCCGTACGCGGACCTGCCCAAGGGTGATGTCACCCGCACCGTGCGCCCCGACCTCCAGTTGGTCGGCAGCGGTCACTACACCGCCTGCCACCTCTCGCAGGAGGACCGGACGCGGATCTGGACCGAAGAGATTGCGCCGAAGCTGTGAGCGAAACGAAGAAGACGGACGCCGCCGACGCGGTGATCCCGCAGCAGGCAACGGCCACCGAGGACCGCGCGAAGTCCGCGGAGGGCTCGGACGACCGTGAGGTCCTGCTCCGGGTCCGGGGGCTTCAGAAGCACTTCCCGATCCGCAAGGGAGTGCTCCAGCGCCAGGTCGCCGCGGTCAAGGCCGTCGACGGCATCGACTTCGAGGTCCGCAAGGGCGAGACCCTCGGCGTCGTCGGCGAGTCCGGCTGCGGCAAGTCGACCATGGGACGGGTCATCACCCGCCTCCAGGACCCGACCGGCGGCACCATCGAGTTCGAGGGCAAGGACATCACCCGACTCAGCGCGGGAGGGATGCGCCCGCTGCGCCGGGACATCCAGATGATCTTCCAGGACCCGTACGGGTCGCTGAACCCCCGGCACACCATCGGCTCGATCGTCTCGGCTCCCTTCCGGCTCCAGGGCGTGGAGCCCGAGGGCGGGGTCAAGAAGGAGGTCCAGCGGCTCCTGGAGCTGGTGGGTCTGAGCCCCGAGCACTACAACCGCTACCCGCACGAGTTCTCCGGCGGTCAGCGGCAGCGCATCGGCATCGCCCGCGCGCTCGCCCTGAAGCCGAAGCTGGTCGTCGCGGACGAGCCGGTGTCCGCGCTGGACGTGTCGATCCAGGCGCAGGTCGTGAACCTGATGGACGACCTCCAGTCGGAGCTCGGCCTCACGTACGTGATCATCGCGCACGACCTGTCCGTCGTCCGCCATGTCTCGGACCGCATCGCCGTGATGTACCTCGGCAAGATCGTCGAGCTCGCCGACCGCACCTCGCTGTACGAGGCGCCGATGCACCCGTACACCAACGCCCTGATGTCGGCCGTGCCGGTGCCGGACCCCAAGCGCCGGGGCGCGAAGAGCGAGCGCATCCTGCTGCGCGGCGACGTTCCCTCGCCGATCTCCCCGCCGAGCGGCTGCCGTTTCCACACCCGGTGCTGGAAGGCCACGGAGGTCTGCAGGACGACCGAGCCGCCGCTCCTGGAGCTGAGGCCCGGTCAGCGGGTCGCCTGCCACCACCCGGAGAACGCCGAGGACCAGGCGCCGCAGGACACGGTGCTGCTGTCGGTGGCGAAGGAGGCGGTGGAGCTGGTGGTTCCGGCCGCCGCCGAGACGCCGGCCGAGAGCGGCGAGGGTTCTGCCGAGGCCGACGCCGAGGAGACCGCCGCCGTCGCGGAGACGGCCGCCGCCGACGCGGAGGCTCCCGCCGAGGCTGAGGCTTCCGCCGACGCCGACGCCGACGCCGAGTCCGCGGAAGCCGAGGCTTCTGCCGAGGCGGAGACGGTGGCCGAGGCTGCCGGCGACGAGGCCGCGGAGGCTCCCGCCGACGCCGCCGAGTCCGACGCCGGGGACGAGGCCGAGGCCGTGACCGAGGGCGAGTCCTCCGGCGAGGCCGTGTCCGAGTCCGAGGCCGCGTCCGACGCGGAGGAGGCCCCGGCCGAGTCCTCCGACGCCGGGTCGGAGACCGACGCCGAGGCGAAGCCCGAGGCCGCGGAATCCGATCGTCAGGAGTCAACCGGCAAGTAGGCCGTGACGACTTGGCAAAGTCATGAACATGCCTGAACGGGAGAGTGCAGAGTCTCGCGTGTCCGTCAGTTCGGAACACGTTCGAAAGGGACGCTCATGGCACTCTCCCGTTCGGCACGTTTAGGGGCCCTCGCCACCGCGGCGGCCTCCTTCCTCGTCATCGCCGCCTCCTCCGCCCCGACCCCGGGCGCCGACGGCATCGGTGACCCCTACTTCCCGCAACTGGGCAACGGCGGCTTCGACGCCCGCCACTACGACCTCGACGTGGCCTACAACCCGGACACCGACCGCCTCGACGGCCGGACGACCATCACCGCCCGCGCCACCCAGAGCCTGTCCGCCTTCGATCTGGACCTCCAGAAGCTGGATGTCACGAAGGTCGAGGTGAACGGCAGACGCGCCGACTTCACGCGAGCGGGCGACGAGATCCACATCACCCCGCGCGGCACTCTGCCCAGAGGCAAGACCTTCACGGTGACCGTCACCTACGGAGGCGTCCCCGAAGCCCTGAACGGCCCCATCGTCTTCGGCTCCGACTACGGGTGGATGAAGACCACCGACGGCGTCTTCGTCGCCTGTGAACCCAACGCCGCCTCCACCTGGTTCCCGTCCAGCGACCATCCGTCCGACAAGGCGACGTACGACATCAGGATCAAGGCCCCGAAGGGTCTGACCGGGGTCTCCAACGGCCGCCTCGTCTCGACGTACGACAAGGGCGGCCAGACCGTCGCGCACTGGCGCGAGAGCCGGCCCATGGCGACCTATCTCGCGACCGCGACCATCGGCAGATTCGACGTGAAGACCGGGAAGACCCCGGCGGGGACACCCATCTACGTCGCCATCGACCCGGTGCTCGCGAACAGCAACAGCGTCGATGTGTACGGCGTCACGGCCGAGGCCACCGACTACTGGTCGCAGGTCTTCGGCCCCTACCCCTTCGAGGAGACCGGCGCCATCGTCGACGACATGCCGCAGGCCGGGTTCTCCCTGGAGGTCCAGTCCAAGCCCGCGTACTCCGCCGTGCGTTCCGAGTCGACCATCGTCCACGAGCTGGCCCACCAGTGGTTCGGCGACTCGGTCTCGGTGGAGCGCTGGAAGGACATCTGGCTCAACGAGGGCTTCGCCACCTACGCCCAGTGGCTGTGGTCCGAGCACAAGGGCATCCGCTCGGCGCACGACTCGTTCCTCGCCGGGTACAACGCGCGGCCGGCGGACTCCTCCTTCTGGCAGATCACGGTCGCCGACCCGCAGCGCGACACGATGTTCGCCTCGGCGGTCTACCAGCGTGGTGCGATGACGCTCCAGATGCTGCGCGAGCGCATCGGCGACCAGGCGTTCTTCAAGCTGCTGCCCGCCTGGACGAAGCTGCACCGCTACGGCAACGCGAACACCGCCGACTTCGTCCGGCTCGCCGAGAAGATCTCGGGACAGCAGCTCGACGATCTCTTCCAGACGTGGATCCACACGACGGGCAAGCCGGTGGTGTAGGCCGTATCACCTGTCGCAGGCCTTGCTTTGTAAGGTTCAGGCCCGTCGGCAGGTGAGAATGTTCGGGTGCTTCAGGAACTGTTCAGCCCCTCCGTCCAGCATGTGCTCGACCTCGTGGGGATCTTCGTCTTCGCGATCTCCGGCGCGCTGCTGGCCGTCCGCAAGAACTTCGACGTCTTCGGCATCGCCGTACTCGCCGAGGTCACCGCGCTGGGCGGAGGGCTGTTCCGGGACCTGATGATCGGCGCCGTGCCGCCGGCCGCGTTCACCGACCTCGGCTACTTCAGCACTCCGCTGCTCGCCGCTCTGCTGGTCTTCTTCCTCCACCCCCATGTGGAGCGGATCCAGGTCGGCGTCAACGTCTTCGACGCGGCCGGTCTCGGCCTGTTCTGCGTCGCGGGCACCACGAAGGCGTACGAGTACGGGCTCGGTCTGCCGCAGTCCGCCGCGCTGGGCCTGGCCACCGCGGTCGGCGGCGGTGTGCTGCGCGACGTGCTCGCCAACGAGGTGCCCTCGCTGCTGCGCTGGGACCGCGACCTGTACGCGGTGCCCGCGATGGTCGGCGCCACGATGGTCGTGCTGTGCATCTACTACGACGTGCTGACCCCGTTCACCAGCGGCCTCGCGGTCGTCACCGCCTTCGTCCTGCGACTGCTGGCGATGCGGTACCACTGGCGGGCGCCGCGCGCGTGGAACCGTCGTTCGACGGTGACCGAGGAGGAGACCCCGTAGGACGCGGGGCGGCTCCGGTCGGTCCGAGGCGGCCCGAGGTGACGATGTCACACGAGCGCAATATGCAAAGCTACCGCTTAGTAATTTCCTGTTGTACTGTTCACGCATGGCAGAAGCAGCTTCGGTACAGGCCGTACGGGCCACGATCGGTGACAGCGAGTTCGACCGCGACACCGCGGTCACCCTGCGCGAGCCCGGCGTCTACGACATCGACCTCTCCGCCGGATGGACGATCATCAACGCCGTCAACGGCGGCTACCTGCTCGCCGTCCTGGGGCGCGCGCTCGCGGAGGCCCTGCCGCACGCCGACCCGTTCACCATCTCCGCGCACTACCTGACCGCGTCCCAGCCGGGACCGGCGGTGGTCCGCACGGACGTCGTCCGCACCGGCCGGACGCTGTCGACCGGCCAGGCATCCCTCTTCCAGTACGACGACGAGGGCCGCGAGGTCGAGCGCATCCGCGTGCTCGCCTCGTACGGCGACCTCGACGCCCTGCCCGACGACGTCCGTACGACCGCGCGGCCGCCCGCGATCCCGCCGATGGATCAGTGCTTCGGCCCGCAGGACGCCCCCGCGCCGGTCCCCGGCAGCTCCGCGATCACCGACCGGCTGTTCCTCAAGCTCGATCCCTCGACCCTGGGCTGGGCGCTCGGCGCGCCGTCCGGGAAGGGCGAGATGCGTGCCTGGTTCGGCCTCGCCGACGGCCGCGACGCGGACCCGCTCTCGCTGCTCCTCGCGGTCGACGCGCTGCCGCCGACGGCCTTCGAGATCGGCCTCTCCGGCTGGGTGCCGACGGTAGAGCTGACCGTGCACGTGCGCTCCCGCCCCGCGCCCGGCCCGCTGCGCGTCTCGATCACCACCCGCAACCTGGCCGGCGGCTTCCTGGAGGAGGACGCGGAGGTCTGGGACAGCGAGGACCGGCTGGTCGCGCAGTCCCGGCAGCTCGCGCGGGTCAGGCTCGGCTGAGCGGCGTCCGCCCCAGCCAGGCCGCCAGCCGTTCGTAGGCGTCGGCCCCCTCGGGGGCCGGCACCGCCGAGTCGAACGGCAGCTCCGGGTCCTCCCGCTGTGCGTCGGGCAGCACGTGCCGGGCGACCGCGAGCGCGAACTCGGCGAGTTCCGGGTCGAGTGCGAGCGGCCGGCCGAGTGCGTCGGAGAGGTCCCAGGTGTGGGTGACCGCCTCCATGACGTAGCCGGACAGCGCCTGGCGTCCGGGAGCCTCTCCCCACGGGACCCGGACGAGGGCGTCCAGTCGCGCGTCGTCCGCCCATGCCTCGGCGACCTCGGTCCTGGCCCCGTCGTACGCGGCGCTCCAGGCGTCGTCCGGCACCCCGTCGGCGAACGGCCGCACGGCCAGTCCGTCGCCGCCCGCCCCGATCACCGCGATACGACGGGTACCGCCGACGATGTGCGACAGCAGCGTGCGCACCTCGAACTCGGCGCACGGGGTGGGTCCTGCGAGCTGCTCCGGCCGGACCGTCCCGACCAGGGCGGCGATCTGCTCGGCGGTGCGGGCGTACAGGGGGCGGGGATCGACGTTCATAGCTGACCTCTTCCGTGTCTCGGTATGCCCCCAGCGTCGCCGGATAACCTGACAGTTTCCGTCAACATTTGCGAAGGGCTTCCGGCGGGCGCGATCCTGGGGCCCGTGAAGTCCGACCGCCTGCTCTCGATCCTCCTGCTGCTGCAGACCCGCGGCCGCGTCCCGGCGCACGAGCTCGCCGACCGGCTGGAGGTGTCGGTCCGCACCATCTATCGCGATGTCGAGGCGCTGTCGGCCTCCGGCGTCCCGGTCTACGCCGAGCGCGGCCGGCACGGCGGCATCGAACTGCTCGCCGGATTCCGTACGGACGTCACGGGCCTGACCGCCGACGAGTCCCGCGCGCTGTTCATCCTCGCGGCGCAGGGCGCGCACGCCGCGCTCGGCCTGGACGCGGCGCTCGGCTCCGCGCTGCGCAAGGTGATGGCCGCGCTGCCCGCACCGCACCGGCCCGCCGCAGAGGTGACCAGCCGGCGCGTCCTGGTCGACGCGACCCGCTGGAAGGGCGGACCGCAACCGGCCGTGGACCTGGACGTGTTGCAGGACGCCGTCTTCTCCGACCGGCGGCTGCGGCTGCGGTACCGGCACAGCGGGGACCCCGAGGCGCACACGTACACCGTCGACCCGTACGGACTGGTGTCCAAGGCCGGCATCTGGTACCTGGTCGCCGACCGGCGTGCGAAGCCGCGGTTGTTCCGGGCCGACCGGGTGCGCGCGGCGACCGTGCTGCCCGATCCGGTGCGCCGTCGGCCGGGAGTCGAACTCGCCGACGCCTGGGAGGTGTTGCGCCGCCAGGTGGAGGAGCGTCCGGGTGGTGTCGACGTCACGGTCCGGGTACGGCGCTCCCGCCTCGATCTGTTCCTGCGTCTGAACGCGGCCACGCTCGCGGAGCTGCCCGAGGACGACGGGACGGGCGACTGGGTGGTGGCACGGCTGTCCTGCGGCGCGGTCCGCGAGGCCCGCACCCTGCTGGCCTTCGGGGACGCGGTGGAGGTCCTCTCGCCGCCCGAGGTCCGTGCGGAGCTCGCCGCGACGGCCGCCGCCGTCCGCGCGGTGTACGCGGGGGATTGAGGTCGGCGCCGGGGCCGCCCGTCCACAGCAAGACACAGCCCCGGCACAGCGCGGGCCTACCTGGATCTGGTGCTCTTGGCCCCGCTCATCCCGTTCTCATCGACCGGTCCCCTTGACCTGCTTGGGAGTTGCCCTCATGAACCGTCGCGCACGACACGGTGCCCTCGTCCCCGCCGTCGCCCTGCTGGTGCTCTCACCGCTGCTGGCCGCCTGCGGCTCGGGCGACTCCTCGTCGTCCTCGGACGGCGGCGATTCTGGCGGGCAGAGCTGCCGACGGCCGTCCGGCATGCCGAGCGGGGGCCCGTCCGGACGTCCCGGCGGCGCGCCGTCCGGAATGCCCACGCCGTCCGGTACGCCGTCGGCCATGCCCACCGGCAAGGCGCCGTCCGGTGCTCCCTCCGGAATGCCGAGCGGGATGCCGAGCGGAATGCCCGGTGGCGGCGCGGGTGGCGGACAGGGCGGCTGCGGCGGCCCCGGAGGCGGTCAGGGACAGCGGGCGCAGGGCTGACCCGGGCCGGCGCGACCTGGGTGGCCCGTTCCGAAGGGCCGGCGTGACCCGGGCGCGTACTCGGCCGTCGTACGGCGGGGCGGCGCACCTGGTGAACGGGTGTGCCGCCCTCGTGCGTCGCCCCGGGCCGCGGTGGCGTCTCGCGTCATCCCGGGCAGTGGTGGCGTCCCGCCTCGCCCCAGCCGGTGGTGGCCTGCGGCCTCACCTCAGCCGGTGATGGCTTCTCGCCTCACCCCAGCCAGTGGTGGCGGCCGATGCTGATCAGCCGCATCTGCCGACTCGCCGTGCGGGCCACGCGCTCCCGCTCGGCCTCGGGTGCCTCCAGCGCCTCCAGGAAGGCCGACGCCGCCATCAGCATGTGGTCGACGTACAGGCCCGCGAGCATCAGCAGGTCCGCGTCGTTCCACCCCTTCGACTCCGGGTGTTCGGCCAGCGCGACCTTCACCTCCTCGGCGAACCGGGCCAGTTGCTCCCGGATCGCGTCCCGCACCGGCTGGACGCCGCCGTGCCGCTCCCGCGCGATGAAGCGGACGTGCGCCGGATACCTCTCGACGTGACGGGAGATCAGATCGACAGCTCGCGTGATGCGTTCGTCGCTGTCGCCGGCCGCGGAGACGGTGTCCTCGATCATCGGGTGCAGGCTGCCCAGTGCCTCCTCGACGAGTGCCACCCCGAGGTCCGCGGTCGAGCGGAAGTGCCGGTAGAAGGCGGTCGGGGCGACGCCGACCGCGCGGGTGACCTCCCGCAGGCCCAGGCTGCTCAGGCTCTGCTCCTCCAGGAGACCCAACGCCGCGTCGAGGAGCGCCTGTCGGGTCTTCTGCTTCTGGGCCTGGCGGATGCCGAGAGTGTGACTCATGCCATGCAGTTAACAACTGTTCTCCGTAATTGGAAAGCCGGGAGACGCGCTAGACTCAAGAGTCAGTGAACAACTGTTACTACAACCGTTCACTGAGTCGTCAAGTCCCGGAAACATTCGGGCCTCACCGTCGAGGCCCGGTACCTCCGGGACGGGACTTCGAGACTTCCACGAGAGGCATCTCATGTTGTTCCTCGTCGCCGCCCTCCTGCTGCTGGGTGTCGTCATGGGTTCCGTGGCCCACGCGCCGCTGCCCGTCACCCTCGTCGCCGCCGCCGTCATCGGCGTCTGGCTGGCCGTCTTCGCGGTCCGCGAGCGCCACGCCCGGCGCCGGCACACCTCCGCCAACTGACCGTCGGTGCCACACCACCCGCGCCGACCGACCGTTGGTGACCACCTCGACCAACCGATCGTTGGGAGCTGAACCACCTCATGGAACTCACCGCTCAGGCCACCCGCAGGAGCGCCGCCCGGGACGCCGACGGCATGGCCGTCGCCTCCTTCATCCTCGGCCTCCTCGGCCTGCTGGTCCTCAACGTCTTCCTCGGCCCGATCGCCATCGCCCTGGCCTCCGTCGCCCTGTGGCGCGGTACGGCCCGCCGCGGACGCGCCTTCCTCGGCCTCGGGCTCGGCGTCGCCGACCTGCTCGTCCTCGTGGCGTTCATGCAGTTCGACTCGACGGTGTCCTGGAACTTCTAGGCCCCGTCGACCCCCGGCTGCCGGCCCGCCCGGCGGCCACCCCGGTGGGGGCCGAGCCGCGTACGGCGGGCCCGTAGAATCGGGCCCACCATGGCTTACCTCGACCACGCCGCGACCACCCCGATGCTCCCCGAGGCGGTAGAGGCACTGACCGCCCAGCTGAGCGTCACGGGCAACGCCTCCTCCCTCCACGCCGCCGGCCGCCGCGCCAGGCGTACGGTCGAGGAAGCCCGCGAGACCCTGGCGGAATCCCTCGGCGCCCGCCCCAGCGAGGTCGTCTTCACCTCCGGCGGCACCGAGGCCGACAACCTCGCCGTGAAGGGTCTGTACTGGGCCCGCAGAGACGCCGACCCGGCCCGCACCCGGGTCCTGGCGAGCCCCGTCGAGCACCACGCCGTCCTGGACGCCGTGCACTGGCTCGGCGAACACGAGGGCGCCACCGTCGAGTACCTGCCCGTCGACTCCCACGGCCGCGTCCACCCGCAGGCGCTGCGCGAGGCACTCGCCCGCAATCCCGACGACGTCGCACTCGCCACCGTCATGTGGGCGAACAACGAGATCGGCACCGTGATGCCGGTGCGCGAACTGGCCGACGTGGCCGCCGAGTTCGGCGTCCCGTTGCACGCCGACGCCGTCCAGGCCTTCGGTCAGATCCCCGTCGACTTCGGCACCTCCGGGCTCGCCGCCATGACCGTCTCCGGCCACAAGATCGGCGGACCGTACGGCATCGGCGCGCTGCTCCTCGGCCGTGAGTACAGCCCCGTGCCGGTGCTGCACGGCGGCGGCCAGGAGCGGCACGTCCGCTCCGGCACGCTCGACGTGCCCGCGATCGCGTCCTTCGCCGTCGCCGGGCGGCTGGCCGCCGAGCAGCGGGAGTGGTTCGCCCGGGAGATCGGAGCCCTGCGCGACCAACTGGTCGAGGTCGTGCGCACGGCGGTGCCCGACGCGATCCTCGGCGGCGACCCGGCGGCCGGCGGGCGCCTGCCGGCCAACGCGCACTTCACCTTCCCCGGCTGCGAGGGCGACTCGCTCCTGCTCCTGCTGGACGCGCAGGGCATCGAGTGCTCCACGGGCTCCGCCTGCACCGCGGGCGTCGCCCAGCCCAGCCACGTCCTCCTCGCCACCGGAACCGACCCCGACCTCGCCCGGGGCACCCTGCGTTTCTCCCTCGGTCACACCTCCACCGAGGCGGACGTCGAGGCGGTGGCGAAGGCGATCGGTCCGGCGGTGGAACGCGCGCGCACCGCGGGTCTGAGCTAGCCCGGCCGCGACCGGCCCCGGCCCCGCCCCGGCCGAGACCCGTCCCGGCCACGGCCGGCTCCGGCGGCGACCCCGCCCGGCCCCGGGACCGGCGCGGCGTCAGGCCTTGGCCGTACGCGCCTGCCGTACGAGCCGTATGTACCGGTCCCAGTCCCAGTGCGGCCCGGGATCGGTGTGGTCCGTGCCCGGCACCTCCACGTGCCCGATGATGTGCTTGCGGTCGACGGGGATGCCGTAGCGCCCGCATATCCCGGCCGTGAGCCGCGCGGAGGCGGCGTACATCGCGTCCGTGAACGAGGAGGCGCGCTCGACGAAGCCCTCGTGCTCGATGCCGACGCTCCGTTCGTTGTACTCGCGGTTGCCCGCGTGGAACGCCACGTCCAGCTCGCGGATCATCTGGGTGATGTGCCCGTCCCTGCGGACGACATAGTGCGCCGCCGCGCCGTGCCCCGGGTCCTGGAAGACCTTCACCGCGCTCCGGAAACTGCCCTGGGTGACATGGACCACGACCCGGTCTATCGCGTAGTCGGCGGGCCGGTCCGCGCGCCGCCAGTTCGCCGGGGACGCCGCCACCCACTGGGCGCCCCGGAAGTCCACCGCCCCCGCCACCCGCGGTTTGTCCACGCCGGGCAGCCGCCACCACAGGTGCCCGAGCTCCTCCCGGGCCAGCGCCGCCGTGCCCAGGGCGGCCGCCGCACCGCCGACGAGCAGCGCCCGGCGCCCGACGCGACGGTCCGCGTCCCCGGCCCCGCGGCCCCGTGGCTTCGCCTTTTTCTCCCCCATGCGATCTTCAACGCATATGCGGGGGCTCCGGTTCCCGCGGCCCCGTACCCTGGAGGGGTTATGACTGACACCTCGCAGCGCCCCCTCCGCGTACTCGCCGCCATGTCGGGCGGCGTGGACTCCGCCGTCGCCGCCGCCCGCGCGGCGGAAGCCGGCCACGACGTGACCGGCGTGCACCTCGCCCTGTCGGCGAACCCGCAGTCCTTTCGCACGGGCGCGCGTGGCTGTTGCACGATCGAGGACTCGCGCGACGCCCGCCGCGCGGCCGACGTCATCGGCATCCCGTTCTACGTGTGGGACCTCGCCGAGCGCTTCCGCGAGGACGTCGTCGAGGACTTCATCGCCGAGTACGAGGCCGGGCGCACCCCGAACCCCTGCCTGCGCTGCAACGAGAAGATCAAGTTCGCCGCCCTGCTCGACAAGGCGCTCGCCCTCGGCTTCGACGCGGTCTGCACGGGCCACTACGCCAAGGTGTTCGTGAACGAGGACGGCACGCGTGAGCTGCACCGCGCCTCCGACATGGCCAAGGACCAGTCGTACGTCCTCGGCGTCCTCGACGACCGCCAGCTCGCCCACGCGCTGTTCCCGCTCGGCGACACGGTCACCACGAAGGACGAGATCCGCGCGGAGGCGGAGCGCCGCGGCCTTGCCGTCGCCAAGAAGCCCGACTCGCACGACATCTGCTTCATCGCCGACGGCGACACCCAGGGCTTCCTCGCGGACCGGCTCGGCCGGGCCGAGGGCGACATCGTCGACGAGGCCGGCGCGAAGCTGGGCACCCACGAGGGCGCCTATGGCTTCACCATCGGCCAGCGCAAGGGACTGCGCATCGGCACCCCCGCCGCCGACGGCAAGCCGCGCTACGTGCTGGACATCTCGCCGGTGAACAACACGGTGACGGTCGGTCCTGCGGACTCCCTCGACGTGAGCGCCCTGACGGCGATCAAGCCGCGCTGGTGCGGCGCCGCCCCGGCCGGCCCGGGCACGTACACGGCGCAGCTGCGCGCGCACGGCGGCGAGACCGAGGTGACGGCGGAACTCGTGGACGGCGAACTGCGCGTCGCCTTCACCGAGCCGGTCCGCGGTGTGGCCCCCGGTCAGGCGGTCGTCCTGTACGACGGCACGCGCGTGGTGGGGTCGGCGACGATCGCGACGACCACGCGCGCGACGGCCTCGGTCTAGAGCACGACGGCCTCGGTCCGGAGGGGGCCGACGGACGCGGTACGCCGGCCTGGACGGAGCGGCCCGGCCGGTGACCGGGCCCGCCGGGAGCCGGCAGCGCCCCGCCCGGCCGGGCCCGCGGCGTGCGGATCCCCGCCACCGCGCTGCCTCAGCCGGCCTCGGCCGTGCCGCCGAAGAAGTCCGCCAGCGCCGGGGCGAGGACCTGCGGGTCCACCATGTGGGTCTGGTCGTCCAGCACCCGGTACGTCCCGTCCGGCGCCGCGTCCGCGACGGCGCGCGCCGCCTCACGCATCCACTCCGGACTCGCTCCGCCCGCCACGGACAGCAGCGGGACGCCGATCGCGGCCAGCCGCTCCGTGGGCACCGGGCCGTCGCCCAGCGCGGCGTCGTCGTACGCCAGGGTGGGCGCGATGGCCTCCATGTCCGGCCACGCGGGGGAGCGGCGGGTGCCCGCGATCATCTCCGGGGGCATGCCGGTGAGCGACAGGAACAGCTCCACGGCGTCGCCGCGCCGGTCCTCGGCGAGCAGCCCCGTCAGCCGCGCGGTGTACGCCCGCCGCTCCGCGCGGCCCTCGTCATGGACGGCGAACGGTGTTTCGTAGACGGCGACTTCGGTGAGGGGCAGCCCGCTCGCCGCCGCCTCCAGGGCGAGCGCGCCGCCCGAGGAGACGCCGAAGAGCGCGGCGCCGCCGCCGCACGCCTCGATCAGCGCCGCGATGTCCTCGACCTCGCGGGCGACCGCGAACGGCGCGGTGTCGCCGCTGGCGCCGCGCCCCCGGCGGTCGTAGACGACCGCTCCGAAGCGGTCCGACAGGGCCGCGGCGAGCGGCGCCAGCGTCGCACCCGTACACATGGCTCCGGCGACCAGGATGATCGGCGGGCCGTCACCGAGGCGTTCGTAGGCGATGGGGGTTCCGTCGCGCGAGACGGTGTTCTTGTCCATACCCGTAGAGACTGCCGGGCGGACCGGAACTCATCGGGTCACGACACCTCCACCTCGTAGAAGCAGAAGTGGTCCTTGATCTGTGCCACGTCGGGCTTCGGCTCGGGATAGGACCAGACGAGGTCCGTCGCGTCCGGCAGCGACCAGTAGGACGCCGTGCCCTTGAACGGGCATCGGGTGTGCGTGTCGGAGGGGGTCAGCAGGTCGAGGCGCACGTCCTCGGCCGGAATGTAGTACCGCGCGGGACAGCCGGTCTCGCGCAGCACGAGGGAGCGGTCGCTCTCCGCCAGGACCTGGTCACCGCGCACCACGCGCACGTGCCGGTCGCTCTGCTCGATGGTGATCGTGTGTCCTTCAGCCATACAAGAGGAAGCGCTCGCGGGACCCGTGTTCTTCCCGCGTACGGTGAACCCATGAACATCTGCGTCTTCCTCTCCGCCGCCGACCTCGACGACCGCTACACCCGCCCCGCCCGCGAGTTCGCCGAACTCCTCGGAAAGGGCGGCCACACGCTGGTGTGGGGCGGCTCCGACGTCGGTCTCATGAAGGTCGTCGCCGACGGTGTGCAGGAGGCGGGCGGACGGCTGCTGGGCGTCTCGGTGGACTTCCTGGCCGCGAAGGCCCGGGTGGGCGCGGACGAGATGGTCATTGCCCGTGACCTCGCCGAGCGCAAGGCGCTGCTCCTGGAGAAGGCCGACGCGGTGGTGATCATGGTCGGCGGCACGGGGACCCTCGACGAGGCCACCGAGATCCTGGAGTTGAAGAAGCACGGCAGGACCGACAAGCCGGTGGTGCTGCTGAACACGGCGGGCTTCTACGACGGCCTCAAGGAGCAGTTCCGGCGCATGGAGGCCGAGGGCTTCCTGCCCCGCCCGCTGACCGAGCTGGTGTTCTTCGCACAGGAGCCGGTCGGCGCGCTGGCGTACCTGGAGGAGAGCCGGGGCGTCAGGTGACCGTCGGGTGATGCGAGCATGGCGGTCATGGCTACACATGTGATCACCGGGGCGGGCTCCGGCATCGGCGCGGCCGTCGCCCGCCGCCTCCACGCGCGCGGGGACGAACTCGTGCTGCACGCGCGCGACGCCGGCCGCGCGAAGGAACTCGCGGCCGAGCTCCCCGGCGCCCGGACCCTGGTCGGCGACCTGGCGGACCCGGACAAGCTCTCCTGGGCGTTCTCGCACCAGACCCTGCCGGACCGCGTCGACTCGCTCCTGCACATCGCGGGCGTGGTCGACCTGGGCCCGGTGGGCGAACTCACCCCGAAGTCCTGGCGCCACCAGCTGAACGTCAATCTGATCGCCCCCGCCGAACTGACCCGGCACTTCCTGCCGCAACTCCGCGTCGCCCAGGGCCACGTGGTGTTCGTCAACTCCGGCGCCGGCCTCAACGCGCACGCCGACTGGTCCGCGTACGCCGCGTCCAAGCACGGTCTGAAGGCCCTGGCGGACTCCCTGCGCCACGAGGAGCACGCGAACGGCGTCCGGGTCACCTCCGTGTACCCCGGCCGCACGGCGAGCCCCATGCAGGCCAAGGTCCACCAGCAGGAGGGCAAGGAGTACGACGCCGCGAGGTGGATCGACCCCGAGTCCGTTGCGACCACGATCGTGATGGCCCTCGACCTGCCGAGGGACGCGGAGGTCAACGACCTGACGGTGCGTCCGGGACGCTGACGTTCCGCGCGGACGGTCCTCCGGTGCGGGCACCTTCGTCGGCCTCGCCCCGGGAGCGTTACGTAGGCTTCCGGGGTGAGTGAAAACAGCGAGTTCAGGTTCGGCGGCGCCACCGGGGTCGGGTCCATGCCGGGTGGTGACGCCCGGGAGGCCGCGAAGACCGTCACCGGGTCCTTCGAGGACTTCCCGTTCCTTGCGGAGCTGCCCGCGAGGGGGCCCGGCGCGGACATGATCGGGCGGACCGCGGGGATGCTGGTCGAGCTGTACGCGCGCGTGGAGCCGAGCGGCTGGCGGATCGGGGACCGGCCCGGACGGGACACCAAGCGGGCCAGGTCCTGGCTCGGCGAGGACCTCGACGCCCTCGAGGAGTTCACCCAGGGGTACGAGGGACCGCTCAAGGTGCAGGCCGTCGGCCCCTGGACCCTGGCCGCCGCCCTGGAGTTGAGGAACGGCGAGGCGGCGCTCTCCGACGCGGGAGCGTGCCGTGACCTCGCCGGGTCGCTCGCCGAGGGCCTGCGGCTCCATCTCGACGAGGTGCGGCGGCGCGTCCCGGGCGCCCGGCTCGTCCTCCAGCTCGACGAGCCGTCACTCGTCTCCGTGCTGCGCGGGCAGGTCAGGACGGCCAGCGGCTACCGCACCCACCGTGCCGTGGACCGGCAGGTCGTCGAGGCCACGCTCCGGGACGTCGTCGGGGTTCACGGCGACGGGCCCGTCGTGGTCCACTCGTGCGCACCGGACGTGCCCTTCGCCCTGCTCCGCCGGGCGGGTGCGGCGGCCGTCTCCTTCGACTTCTCGCTCCTCACCGAGCGTGACGACGAGGCGATCGGCGAGGCGGTGGAAGGGGGCACGCGGCTCTTCGCCGGTGTCGTGCCGAGCGTGGATGCCCCGTTGTCGGACCCTGCCGGTAGCGTCATGGGTGTCAGGACGCTGTGGCGCAGGCTGGGGCTGCGACCGGGACTTCTCGCGGAATCGGTCACGGTCACCCCGACGTGCGGGCTCGCGGGGGCTTCCCCCGACTTCGCGCGCAAGGCGCTCGCCCACTGCGTCCGGGCGGCGAGATCCCTCGCGGACAACCCTGAGTAACGGGAGGACATACGGTGGCCGGCGAAAAGCACGCAGAGACCGCCTCGGCTTCGGATTCGGTGCCCGCCGAGGCACGGGAGAAGCACGCGCAGATCGCTGAGCAGATCGAGGAGCACCGCTTCCGGTACTACGTGAAGGACGCTCCGGTCGTCAGCGACGCGGAGTTCGACGAACTGCTGCGCTCCCTGGAGGCGCTGGAGGAGGAGTATCCCGAGCTGCGCACCCCGGACTCGCCGACCCAGAAGGTCGCCGGGGCGTACGCGACGGAGTTCACCTCCGTCGAGCACCGCCAGCGCATGCTCTCGCTCGACAACGCCTTCTCCGACCTGGAGCTCGCCGCCTGGGCCGAGCGCGTCGCCAAGGACGTGGGCACCTCCGTCCATCACTTCCTGTGCGAGCTGAAGGTCGACGGCCTCGCGGTGAACCTCACGTACGAGCGGGGGCGGCTCACCCGCGCGGCGACCCGTGGCGACGGCCGCACCGGTGAGGACATCACCCCCAATGTGCGGACGATCACGGAGATTCCGGACCGGCTGCACGGCGACCGCGTCCCCGACCTCGTGGAGATCCGCGGCGAGGTCTACTTCCCGATGGAGAAGTTCGAGGAGCTGAACGCCCGTCTGGTGGCGGCCGGCGACAAGCCCTTCGCCAACCCCCGCAACGCGGCGGCGGGTTCACTGCGCCAGAAGGACCCGCGCGTCACCGCGACCCGCCCGCTGCACATGGTGGTCCACGGCATCGGCGCGCTGGAGGGCTTCGAGGGCCTCACCCGGCTGTCCGAGGCGTACACGCTGCTCCACGAGTGGGGCCTGCCGACCACGCGGTACGCGAAGGTGGTCGACGACCTCGACGGCGTACGGGAGTTCATCGCGTACTACGGAGAGAACCGCCACTCCGTGGAGCACGAGATCGACGGCGTGGTCGTCAAGCTCGACGAGATCCCCCTCCAGGGGCGGCTGGGCTCCACCTCGCGTGCGCCGCGCTGGGCGATCGCCTGGAAGTACGCGCCCGAGGAGGTCAACACCAAGCTGATCAACATCCGCGTCGGTGTCGGCCGCACCGGCCGCGTCACGCCGTACGCGCAGGTAGAGCCGGTCACCGTCGCAGGCTCCGAGGTCGAGTTCGCCACCCTGCACAACCAGGACGTGGTGAAGGCCAAGGGCGTCCTCATCGGGGACACGGTGGTGCTGCGCAAGGCGGGCGACGTCATCCCGGAGATCCTCGGCCCGGTCGTCGACCTGCGCGACGGCAGCGAGCGCGAGTTCGTGATGCCCGCCGAGTGCCCCGAGTGCGGCACGCCGCTGCGGCCCATGAAGGAGGGCGACGTCGACCTGCGCTGCCCGAACGCCCGCAGCTGCCCGGCCCAGTTGCGCGAGCGGCTCTTCTATCTCGCGGGCCGCAAGGCCCTGGACATCGAGCACTTCGGGTATGTCGCCGCGGCGGCCCTGACCAAGCCGCTGGAGCCGTCGGACCCGCCGCTGGCGGACGAGGGCGACCTCTTCGACCTCACCGTCGAGCAGCTGCTGCCCATCAAGGCGTACGTCCTCGACCAGGACAGCGGTCTGCCCAAGCGGGATCCGAAGACGGGCGAGGAGAAGATCGCCACGGTCTTCGCCAACCAGCAGGGCGAGCCGAAGAAGAACGCGCTGGCGATGCTGGACAACATCGCGGCCGCCAAGGAGCGTCCCCTCGCACGCGTACTGACCGGTCTGTCGATCCGTCATGTCGGGCCGGTGGCGGCCGAGGCGCTGGCGCGCGAGTTCCGTTCCATCGACCGGATCGAGCAGGCGACCGAGGAGGAGCTCGCCACCACCGAGGGTGTCGGGCCGATCATCGCGGCCTCGCTCAAGGAATGGTTCGCCGAGGACTGGCACCGCGAGATCCTCCGCAAGTGGCGGGCCGCCGGGGTCCGGACGGAGGAGGAGGGCTCCGGCGAGGACGAGGGGCCGCGCCCCCTGGAGGGGCTCACCGTCGTCGTCACCGGCACGCTCGAACACCACACGCGCGACGGCGCCAAGGAGGCACTGCAGAGCAGGGGAGCGAAAGTGACCGGTTCTGTCTCCAAGAAGACGTCATTCGTCGTGGTGGGTGACAATCCTGGTTCGAAGTACGACAAGGCGATGCAGCTGAAGGTCCCCGTTCTGAACGAGGAGGGCTTCGCCGTCCTTCTGGAACAAGGACCCGAGGCCGCGGCGGAAGTTGCGCTTCCGATCGAGGAGTAGCGGTTGAAGACCACCCGTTCGGCGCATATCAGATGCATACGGGTGGCCAGGTCGCATTCGGGCAACCGTCGACGACCGCTGCCCGTGGAAGCCTTCTGCGGCCTACTGTTGAGGTGTGCACCTGCCGTGCCCAACTGCGGTCGGGGCATCCCCTGCTCATCACGAGTGCCGGGGAAGGTTTTCAGACGCGCCGTTGGCAGTCGTGGCCGGCAACGGACCGCGTGGCGTGGGCACCGCCGGCTGTGAGAGGGACGGGAATGGAACCGACCGAGAGCGCCGCCCCCGACTCACGGCTGCGCCTGCGCCGGATGACCGGCGTGTGGATGGCCGGACTCCGGACGGGGCGGACCGAGGAGCGCGCCGGGCAGCGCGACTCCGGACCCCTCATGGCACCCGCCGCACCCGGCGTCGGCCCGCTCGACGCGGGCCGCGGCGACGGCCTGAGTCACGGTTCCGAACACGATTCCGAACGGCACATCTCGTGGCCCGCGCTGCCCGCGGCGGTCGTCGCGGCGGCGGGCTTCTTCCTCGGAGCCGGTTTCTACCGGGCGTTCAGCGGCAACCACGCGCTCTTCCCGTGCGGCACCGTCGGCTGGGCGCTCGCCCTGCTCACCGGCGTCATCGTCGGCCACCTGGTCGCCCTCGGCCGGGCCCGGTGGTGGGGCGGGACCGGATCCGGCGCCGCCCTCACCCTCGCGGTCCTGCTGCTGTACGGCTGGGTGCCCGCCGGCATGGTCAGCCTGACCGTCGTGGTCCTGGTCGGCGCCGCACGGCGCAACCGCTGGCGGCAGGGCGTCCTGCACGGCGCGGTCGACATCCTCGGCATCGGGGCGGGCGCGCTGGTCCTCGCCGTGTTCGGACGTTTCCCGACCGTCGAGACGCCCTGGGACCCGAGGACCTGGACGCTCTACGCGGCACCCGAGGTCGTGCTCGTCGCGGCCGCCTACCTCGCCGTCACCCGGGCCCTGCTCTGGTACCTGCACGCGCCGCGCACCGGCGGTCTGCCCACCGTCGCGCGCACCGCTTTGGTCAGACAGGGGCTCGTCGCCGTCGCGCTCCTCGGGATCGCGCCGCTGGTCTGCGTGGTCGCCGTCGCGCTGCCGATCCTGTTGCCGCTGTTCGCGATCCCGCTGATCGCCCTCGACTCGACGCTGTGGATCGCCCGCGCCCGGGCGGAGGAGCAACTGCGCGACCCGCTGACGGGTCTGCCCAACCGGCAGTGGCTGCTGGAGCGGACCTGGACGGCTCTGGACGACGCCGAACGCATCGGTGCGCGTTCCGCCCTGATGCTGATCGACCTCGACCGTTTCCGGTCGGTGAACGACACGTTGGGGCATCTCGCGGGGGACCGGCTGCTCCTCCAGATAGCGGACCGGCTGCGTCTGGCGCTGCCGCGCGGGGCGGAGGCCGCGCGGCTCGGCGGCGACGAGTTCGCGGTGTTGCTGCCGGTCGCCGACTCCACGACGTCGGCCACCCGGGTCGCACGCAACCTCGTCGCCGCGCTCGGCTCCCCGCTCGACCTCGACGGCCTCACCCTCGTGCTGGAGGCCAGTGCCGGCCTCGCCGTCTTCCCCGACCACGCGCTCGACGCGGAGGGGCTGCTGCGGCGGGCGGACGTGGCCATGTACCAGGCGAAGCGGGACCGTACGGGCGTCGAGGTGTACGAGTCCAAGCGCGACTCCAACACCCCGGACCGGCTCGGCCTGCTCGGCGACCTGCGCCGGGCCCTCGACGCCGGCGACGTCGAACTGCACTACCAGCCCAAGGTCCGTTTCAACGGTCAGGTGGCCGGACTCGAGGCACTGGTCCGCTGGGTGCACCCCGAGCGAGGGAAGGTTCCGCCGGACGAGTTCATCGCCATCGCCGAGTCCTCCGGGCTGATGCCCCATCTCACCGAGTACGTGCTGGAGACGGCGCTCGGACAGGTCGCGCGGTGGCGGGCGCAGGGGCTGCACGTGCCGGTCGCGGTGAACGTCTCGCCGCGCGATGTGCACACCCCCGGTTTCGCCGGCGCGGTCGCCGCCCGGCTCGCCCGGCACGGGGTCCCGGCGGGAGCGCTCCAGCTGGAGATAACCGAGCACGTGCTCCTGGAGGATCCGCAGCGCGCCGCCGACACCCTCGCGGGGCTGACCGGCCACGGCGTGAAGATGTCGCTGGACGACTTCGGCACCGGGTACTCCTCGCTCGTGCACCTCAGGCGCCTGCCGGTCAGCGAGCTGAAGATCGACCGTTCCTTCGTGGCCCGGCTCGCGGTGGACGCCGAGGACGCGGAGATCGTGCGTTGCACGGTCGACCTGGCGCACTCGCTGGGCCTCCTCGTCGTCGCCGAAGGCGTCGAGGACGACGAGACCTGGGAGCGGCTGCGCGACCTCGGCTGCGACGCCGTACAGGGCTGGCTGGTCGCCGCCGCGATGCCCGCCGACGAGGCGACGGCCTGGCTGCGGGCCCGCGGCAGCCGTGGCTGGCAGCGCCCGAAGGCGGCCCTGCCGGCGTCCGCCGCGGACGACCAGGGCCGGATCGTGTAGCCCAGCCTTCGCCGGCCCGCTCGCTCGAGCCGGGTCGGGTCGCACGGGGCCGGATCGTGCAGCCCAGCCTTCGCCGATCGGCTCGCTCGAGCCGAGTCGGGCCGCACATCCCCGCCGACGGCACCGACGACGGCCACCTGAGCGGCCCGGCCGCAAGCAGCTCCGGCAGCCCCGCCGACGGCACCCGCGGCGGCCTGAGTGGCCTCCGGCAGTCGCGGGCCGGGTGGCCCCGACCGGGGCGACCCCGGTGGCGGAGCCGGTGATGCCGGCCCGCCCGGGCCGGCTCGTGGGGCCGTCGAGGGTCGGCCCCAGTTCAGTCCGACGCGGTGAAGTGGGCGGTCAGCAGGGCCAGTCGGCGGTCGTGGGCGCCCTCCGGGAGGCGACCGCTGCGCATCAGGGTGGTCAGACCGTGCAGCCCGGCCCAGTACGTCTCCGTGAGCCGGCCGGGATCCTCCCCGTCGGCCGCGACGGGCTCGACGGCCAGGAGCAGCTCGCCGAACGCCGCGTGCAGCGCCGAGGGTGCCTCCGGCGTGGCGAACGGCAGGTCCACGGTGTGCGTGAACATCGCGTCGTACAGCGCGGGCCGCCGCCGCGCGAACGCCGTGTACGCCTCGCCGACCGCCGCGAGGGCGGCCCGGGTCCCCCCGGCCGCCGTGCGCGCCTTCCGCAGCTCCTGCGCCATCTCGGCGAAGCCCTCCACCGCGACCGCCGCCATGATGGCGTCCTTGCCCTTGAAGTGGCTGTAGAGGACGGGCTGGCTGTACTCGATCTCGGCGGCCAGCCGTCGCGTGGTGACCGCCTCCCAGCCCTCGGCCTCCGCCAGTTCCCGTGCGGCCGTGACGATCAGCCGCTCTCGCTCCGCCCGCTCGCGCTCCCGGCGCGTCTGAATCGACATGACCGGAATTCTAGCATCGCTAGCGTTCATGTCGATGCTCTGTTAGCTTCGCTCTTGTCACTAGCGCTGCTAGCAAGGAGATCCGACATGACCGTCACCGCGTACACGCTCGCCGTCGTCCTCGACCTGCTCGTGCTGTTCATCGGGGCCCGGTTCCTGTTCCAGCCGCAGGCCGCCGCCGCCGGCTACGGCGTCCCCGCCAAGCCCGACGGAGACGCGGCCTACCTCACGATCAAGGGCCTGAGGGACGCCGCCCTCGGCGTCATCGGCCTGGCCCTGCTGGCCTTCGCCGGTGCCCGGGCGGAGGCGTGGTTCATGCTCATGGTCGCGATCGTCCCGCTCGGGGACACGCTGATAGTGCTGCGCCACGGCGGTACCAAGGCCGTCGCGTACGGCATCCACTTCGCCACCGCCGTCGCCGTCCTCGTCAGCGCCGGTCTCCTCTTCGCCGTCTGATCGCTCCACCCGACATCCACAGGGAGTCCCGACATGTCGCTGATCGTTCCGACGTTCGACTCGACCGTGATCGTCCGCGAGGCGGAGGCCGAAGTGGTGGGCCGGGCGCCCACCACCGTGCGGCTGCTGGCCGACAGCAGCGCCACGGGCGGGGCGCTGTCCACCCAGCGCGTCACCCTCACGAGCGGCGCCGACGGCGCCCACCCCCACTGGCACGCCAAGTCCGCGGAGATGTTCTTCGTCCTCGACGGCCGCGCCGAACTCCTGTCGGGAGAGGAGGTCGTCACCGCCGAACGCGGCGACCTGGTCGTCGTCCCGCCGGGCGTACCCCACGCCTTCGCCGCCGCGCCCGGCGCCGACGCCGACCTCCTCGTCGTCATCACCCCGGGCGTGGAGCGCTTCGAGTACTTCCGCCACCTGCGGCGGGTGGCCCTCGGAGAGGCCGCCGCGGAGAGTCTGCTGGACGTGCAGGAGCTCTACGACAACCACTTCCTGCACAGCCGGGCATGGGACGGCCGCCGCTGAGGGGGCCCCGCAGGGGAAACCGTTTCACGGGCACCGGGCCCGGCACCCTAGGATTGGCCCCAAACCACACACACTCACCCCAGAGGAACGCTGCATGCCTGGCATCACGCGCGAGGAGGTCGCCCACCTCGCCCGGCTGGCGCGTCTGGAGCTGAAGCCCGAAGAGCTCGATCACTTCGCGGGACAGCTGGACGACATCATCGGCGCGGTCGCCCGCGTCAGTGAGGTCGCCGACCAAGACGTACCGCCGACCTCTCATCCGCTGCCGCTGACGAACGTCATGCGCGTGGACGAGGTCCGTCCGTCGCTCACCCCCGAGCAGGCGCTGTCCGGCGCCCCGGCCCAGGAGCAGCAGCGTTTCAAGGTGCCGCAGATCCTGGGGGAGGACTAATCACCATGACGGACACCAACGTCAACATCATCAAGCTCACCGCGGCCGAGATCGCCGGGAAGATCGCGGCCGGCGAGCTCACCGCCGTCGAGGTCACCGAGGCCCACCTGGCACGGATCGAGGCCGTCGACGAGAAGGTGCACGCCTTCCTGCACGTCGACCGCGAGGGCGCCCTCGCCCAGGCCCGTGCCGTGGACGCCAAGCGGGAGGCCGGCGAGAAGCTCGGTCCGCTCGCCGGCGTTCCGCTCGCGCTCAAGGACATCTTCACCACCGAGGGCGTTCCGACGACCGTCGGTTCGAAGATCCTCGAAGGCTGGATCCCGCCGTACGACGCGACGCTCACCAAGCGGCTGAAGGCCGCCGACGTCGTCATCCTCGGCAAGACCAACATGGACGAGTTCGCCATGGGGTCGTCGACCGAGAACAGCGCCTACGGGCCGACCGGCAACCCCTGGGACCTCACCAAGATCCCTGGTGGCTCCGGCGGCGGCTCCTCCGCAGCCCTGGCCTCCTTCCAGTCGCCCCTGGCGATCGGCACGGACACCGGCGGCTCCATCCGCCAGCCCGCGGCCGTCACCGGCACGGTCGGCGTCAAGCCGACCTACGGCGCCGTCTCCCGCTTCGGCATGGTGGCGTTCTCGTCCTCCCTCGACCAGGGCGGTCCCTGCGCCCGCACGGTCCTGGACGCGGCCCTCCTGCACGAGGTCATCGCCGGGCACGATCCGCTCGACTCGACCTCCATCGACGCGCCGGTCCCGCCGGTCGTCGAGGCCGCCCGCAACGGCAGCGTGGCGGGCATGCGCGTCGGCGTCGTCAAGCAGTTCCGCGGCGAGGGCTACCAGGCCGGCGTCATCCAGCGGTTCGACGAGTCCGTCGAGCTGCTCAAGGAGCTGGGTGCGGAGATCGTCGAGCTGGACTGCCCGTCCTTCGACCTCGCCCTTTCGGCGTACTACCTGATCGCCCCGTCCGAGTGCTCGTCCAACCTCGCCCGCTTCGACGGCCTGCGCTACGGCCTCCGTACGGGCGACGACGGCACCCGCTCGGCCGAGGACGTCACCGCCCTCACCCGCGAGGCCGGCTTCGGCGCCGAGGTCAAGCGCCGCGTCATGCTCGGCACGTACGCGCTCAGCTCCGGCTACTACGACGCGTACTACGGCAGCGCCCAGAAGGTCCGCACGCTCATCACGCGCGACTTCGAGAAGGCCTTCGAGCAGGTCGACGTCATCGTCTCGCCGACCACGCCGACCACCGCCTTCGCGATCGGCGAGCGTGCCGACGACCCGATGGCGATGTACCTGGCGGACCTGTGCACCATCCCGACCAACCTGGCGGGCAACGCCGCCATGTCGCTGCCCTGCGGTCTCGCGCCGGAGGACAACCTGCCCGTCGGTCTCCAGATCATCGCTCCGGCGCTGAAGGACGACCGGCTGTACAAGGTCGGCGCCGCCGTCGAGGCCGCCTTCGTGGAAAAGTGGGGGCACCCGCTGATCGAGGAGGCTCCGTCGCTGTGAGTGCACTGAACAAGGCCAAGGGCTTCAAGAAGTCGAAGTCCGGTACGTATCTGTCGATGGCCGGGACCGCGTTCGGCGCGTTCGGGGTCGCCAAGCAGATCAAGAAGGCCCGCGCCGAGCACGACACGCTGCGGCTCATCGACGCCACCGTGTCCGCCGTCGCGATCGCCACCGGTCTCGCCATCCTGTACCGCGAGCTGAAGCGGCTGGGCGACGACGACGTCCTGCTGGGCTGAGAGGGAAGTTTCACCGTGACCACCACGACCGACCTGGTGTCGTACGAGGACGCGCTGGCGTCGTACGACCCCGTCATGGGCCTTGAGGTCCATGTCGAACTCGGCACCAAGACGAAGATGTTCTGCGGGTGTTCGACCGAGCTGGGCGCCGAGCCCAACTCGCAGACCTGCCCGACCTGCCTCGGCATGCCCGGCGCACTCCCGGTCGTCAACGCGACCGGCGTCGAGTCCGCCGTCAAGATCGGCCTCGCGCTGCACTGCGAGATCGCCGAGTGGTGCCGCTTCGCCCGGAAGAACTACTTCTATCCGGACATGCCGAAGAACTTCCAGACCTCCCAGTACGACGAGCCGATCGCCTTCAACGGCTACCTCGACGTGCAGTTGGAGGACGGCGAGGTCTTCCGCGTGGAGATCGAGCGCGCCCACATGGAGGAGGACACCGGCAAGTCGACGCACGTCGGCGGCGCCACCGGCCGCATCCACGGCGCCTCGCACTCCCTGCTCGACTACAACCGTGCGGGCATCCCCCTCATCGAGATCGTCACCAAGCCGATCGAGGGCGCGGGCGAGCGGGCCCCCGAGGTCGCCAAGGCCTACGTCGCCGAACTGCGCGAGCTCATCCGGGCGCTCGGTGTGTCGGAGGCCCGCATGGAGATGGGGCAGATGCGCTGCGACGTGAACCTGTCGCTGCGTCCGCACGGCCGCGAGAAGTTCGGCACCCGCTCCGAGACGAAGAACGTGAACTCGTTGCGCTCCGTGGAGCGTGCCGCCCGCTTCGAGATCCAGCGCCACGCCGCGGTGCTGAACTCCGGCGGCACGATCATCCAGGAGACCCGCCACTTCCACGAGGACACCGGGTCCACGACCTCGGGCCGCGTGAAGGAGGAGGCCGAGGACTACCGGTACTTCCCGGAGCCCGACCTCGTCCCCGTCGCCCCGTCCCGCGAGTGGGTCGAGGAACTGCGTGCCGGTCTGCCCGAGCAGCCGCTGGCCCGCCGCAACCGGCTGCGCGAGGAGTGGGGCGTCGGCGCCCACGACATGCAGTCGATCCTCAACGCCGGTGCCATCGACCCGATCGTCGCCACGATCGAGGCCGGTGCCGACGCCACGTCCGCCCGCAAGTGGTGGATGGGCGAACTGGCCCGCAGCGCCAACGAGTCGGGCAAGGCCCTGGAGGACCTGCCGATCACCCCGGCGCAGGTCGCCCGCGTGACCGCCCTGGTCACCGAGGGCTCCCTCAACGACAAGCTGGCCCGCCAGGTCATCGAGGGCGTGCTCGCCGGCGAGGGCGAGCCCGACGAGGTCGTCGAGAAGCGCGGCCTGAAGGTCGTCTCGGACGAGGGCGCGCTCACCACCGCCGTCGACGAGGCCATCGCCGGGAACCCGGGCATCGCCGACAAGATCCGTGGCGGCAAGGTCCAGGCCGCGGGCGCGCTCGTCGGCGCGGTCATGAAGGCCACGCGCGGCCAGGCCGACGCGGCCCGCGTCAAGGAGCTCATCCTGGAGAAGCTGGGCGTCAGCGAGGGCTGAGCCCGTCCTTTTCAGAACCCCAGGGGGGTGCATCGGTTCCGATGCACCCCCCTGGGCATGCGCGCGCCTTCTCAGGGACACGCGCTACGCTCCCGCGCCATGAGCGGAAGCAGTGACTCCGAGATACAGGAAGTGGAGCCCGGTGACGTCGAGGACCCGGCGCACGAGGCACGACGGGCCCGCTGGACGGCGGTCTGTGCCGGAGCGCTGCTGACCGTCGCCGGGCTGGCCGCCTCGGCGCTGCGTTCCACCGGTTCCGCGTCCGCGCTCGTACCCGTCTCGTACGCCTCCGGTGCCGCCCTGTGCGCGATCGCCTCGGTTCTCGGTTCCCGTGGCCGCACGCGGCGGGCGTTGTGGCTGATGGTCGCCGGGGTGATGGTCATGGCCGTGGGAGACCAGTTCGACTGACCGACGCCTCGCGGGGCGACAGAGTTCACGGGAATGTCCTGTGAGTTGGCTCGCACTCTCGTGAGGAGCCCCGCGAACGGGGCGAACGATCACTACCGGCTGCAAGAGTGATGACGCATAAGTCATGCGTTCTTTGCGGGCAGTTCCCGATAAAGATCCACAAATCACTCAGGGAGCTCGTCCGTGGCAGCCCTCGCACGCTGGTGTGTCCGACACCGCCTCGTGGCCTTACTGCTCTGGCTTCTCGCCCTCGGCGGCGTCACCGCCGCCGCTGCCGTCACGGGCTCCGCCTACTCGAACGACTACGAAGCCCCCGGCACCGAATCCGGCCGCGCCGCCCGCCTCCTGTCCGACGGCTTCCCCGGCCTCGGCGGCGACAGCGACACCGTCGTCTGGCACACCACGTCGGCCACCGTGCGGTCCTCCGACGTCGAACAGACCATGACCCGGACCCTCGACCGGATCGCCGACCTGCCCGGAGTGGCCTCCGTCGCCGGCCCCTACGGCGGCCGCGGCACCGACCGGATCAGCTCCGACGGCCGCACGGCCTACGCCACCGTCACCTTCGACGACCGCGCCGAACACATCGACAAGGCCGAGGCCCGGGCCGTCGTCGACACCGCGAAGGCCGCCGAGGGCGAAGGGCTCCAAGTGGAGCTGGGCGGCAGCGCGATCGGGCTCACCCAGTCGTCCGGCGGGCACCTCGCCGAGGTCGTCGGCGTGGTCGTCGCCGCCGTCGTCCTCTTCCTCGCCTTCGGCTCGCTCGCCGCATCCCTGCTGCCCATCGCGACCGCACTGGTCGGCGTCGGCACCGCGTACGCCGGCATCGTGCTCCTCGGACATGCCATGACCGTCGCCGACTTCGCGCCGATGCTCGGCATGCTGATCGGACTCGGCGTCGGCATCGACTACGCGCTGTTCATCGTGACCCGGCACCGGCGGGGCCTCAAACGCGGTCTCCCCGTCGACGAGGCCGCGCGGAACGCCGTCGCCACCACCGGGCGCGCGGTCGTCTTCGCGGGCGCCACCGTCTGCATCGCGCTGCTCGGGATGCTCATCCTGCGGCTCGGCTTCCTCAACGGCGTCGCGGTCGCCGCCTCCCTGACCGTCGTCCTCACCGTCGCGGCCTCCGTGACCCTGCTGCCGGCCCTGCTCTCCTGGATCGGCCCACGCGCGCTGAACCCCCGCGAACGGCGCAGGCTCCACGACCACGGGCCCGAACCGGAGCTCCCCACCGGGTTCGCCGCCCGCTGGTCCGCCTTCGTGGAACGGCATCCCAAGCTCCTCGGCACCGTCGCCGTGGTCGTCATGGTGCTCCTCGCCCTGCCCACGTTCTCGCTCCGTCTGGGCACCTCCGACCAGGGCAACGACCCGGGGCGCACGACCACACGCCAGGCCTACGACCTCGTCGCGGACGGCTTCGGGCCCGGCGTGAACGGCCCCCTGACCCTCGTCACCCGGGTCGGCGGGGCCGAGGGCCGGCTCGCGCTCGACAACCTGGACGCCACGCTCCGGGCGACCAAGGGCGTCGCGACCGTGACACCCGTGACCTACGACAGCGGCGGCGACACCGCGTACCTCACCGTCGTACCGGATTCCGCCCCGCAGTCCCGGCAGACAAGCGACCTCGTCGACCGGCTGCGCGCCGAGGTGCTGCCGCGGGCCGAAGCGGGCACCGCGCTCGACGTGCACGTCGGCGGGGTGACGGCGAGCTACGACGACTTCGCGGACGTCGTCGTCGGCAAGCTCCCGCTCTTCGTGGGCGTCGTGATCGGGCTCGGCTGCGTCCTGCTGCTGCTCGCCTTCCGCTCGATCGGCATCCCCGTGAAGGCCGCCGTGATGAACGTCGCCGCAGTCGCCGCCGCCTTCGGGGTCGTCGTCGCGATCTTCCAGTGGGGCTGGGGCAGCGAGCTGCTCGGACTGGGCCGTGCCGGGCCGATCGAACCGTTCCTGCCCGTGATCATGGTGTCCGTCCTCTTCGGGCTCTCCATGGACTATCAGGTCTTCCTGGTCAGCCGGATGTACGAGGAATGGCTGGAGACCCGGGACAACCGGCGTGCCGTCCGGGTCGGTCTCGCCGAGACCAGCCGCGTGATCAACTCCGCCGCCGTCATCATGATCTCCGTCTTCCTCGCCTTCGTGCTCAGCGGCGACCGCGTCATCGCGATGTTCGGCATCGCCCTCGCCTCGGCGGTCGCCCTCGACGCCTTCGTCCTGCGCACGCTGCTCGTGCCCGCCCTCATGCACATGCTGGGCGGCGCGAACTGGTGGCTGCCCCGCCGCCTCGACCGTTGCCTGCCGCGCATCAGCATCGAGCCGCCCGAGTGCCGCGCCGCCCATGAGAGGCTGGCCGAAGCGGTGGACGCCGACGTGGCGGACGTACTGGAGAAGGAGCGAGAGCGGGATGTACGCGATATCCCTGGGTGACGACGGAGCGGAGCTGCGGCCCCTGGAGCCCTGGCACGCCGAGGAGTTCTTCACGCACATGGAGCGTGGCCGGGACTACATCGGCCGCCATGTGTCGCTCCCGGACCACGTGACGGACCTCGACTCCGCGCGGAACTACCTCCAGCTGTACGCGGACAAGCGCGCCGCCGACAGCGGCAGCCTGCACGGGATCTGGCTGGACGGGAAACTCGTCGGCGGACTGCTCTTCCGGATCTTCGACACCGCCATGGGCACCTGCGAGGCCGGCTGCTGGCTGGAGCCCGCCGCGGCCGGCCGCGGACTCGTCACCCGCGGCATGCGCGTCCTCATCGACTGGGCCGTCGACGAGCGCGGCATGCACCGTGTGGAGTGGATCGCCCCGAGCGCGAACACCCCCAGCCTGAACGTCGCCCGGCGGCTCGGCATGACCCGGGACGGCGTACTGCGGCAGAGCTACGTCTACCGGGACGCGCGCCACGACATGGAGGTCTGGTCCGTCCTCGCGCCGGAATGGCGTGCCGCACGCGCGCGTGCCGCTCACGACGATCATTAAGAGACTTCTCAGACAGCGTCCGTACGGTGCGGGGCATGGGTACCAAGACAGTTGACGAAGCCGGGACCGACACCGGCACCGGGGCCACGAGCGACGAGAAGACCGTGGACGTCACCAAGGAGGACGTCACCGAGGAAGGCGTCACCGAGACGGACGGCAGCGTCACCGACGAGGCCGACGACACCACCGGTGACGGCACGGCCGGGGACGACATCCCTGGCGACGGCGAGGGAGCCACCGGCGTGGGCCAGGGCGCGGCAGCCGTCGTGTCCGCCGGGCTCGGCGTGGTCTCGCTCACCGGCAGCTGGGTCGCCACCGTCGCCGCCGCCCGCGAGACGCTCGTCGGCCAGCTCCAGACCTCCTCCTCCGCCAGCGTCGCCAAGCAGGTCAAGGAGGTCTACGGCGACGCCTGGGCGGCGACCGCCCTGGTGGGCGGCCTGTTCGCGCTGGCCGCGCTGATCGTCGGAGTCGTCGTGCTCGCCCGCCCCGCCTTCGGCGCACCCGGCAGGCCGCAGGCCGCCTGGATCAAGTCGGTCGCCTGGGCGGGCGTCTCGCTCGGCGTCATCGGCCTCGTGCTCGCGGTGGCCAAGTACTCCGACATCCTGCTCGGACTGCCCTCCACCGGCTGACACACTCCGCCCGTCCCGTACGTCTGAGGGGCCTTAGGGCCGGCGCCGGTCATCCGGGTCCGCCCTAAGGCCCCTCACGCGCGCAAGATGCGGAACTCTCCCGATGTGGCGCACCCCCCTGGGAGACGAAAGTTGAGGCATCGCGAACAAGCGAGGCCGAAACCGACTCTTCACGAGGGACACGAGATGTTCGAGTACGAGCTTCACCAGATCCGTTCCGCAGAGCTCATCCGCGAGGCCGAGACCCACCGGCTCGTCCGGGAGGCGCGCCGCGTCCGCCGGGCCGCCCGCAACGCCGCCGCGCGTGAGGCAGGACGCAACGAGAACGAGGGACATAGCAATCACCCCCGCAGGCACCGGTTCGCACGCGTCGCGTGAACGCCGGAGCACGGGCGGGCGGCCGTACCGGGGGCGGCCGCCCGCCGCGGAACACGACAGGGAACCTCCCCGGCGAGGCGCCGACCGAGAAGGTCGGCGCCTTCGTCCGTGAGGCCCCCGCCACAGGCACCGCGGACGTCGTCGCGATATCCGGTGCCGCACGGTCGGACCCCTGTGCGATGCTCGGGCCTGTGGAGACCAGGTCCGTCAGCCCGGTGTTCGTCGGACGCACCGACGAGATGGGGGAGTTGAACGACGCGCTCGCCCGCGCCGCCGCGGGCGAGCCGCAGGCGCTGCTGCTCGGCGGCGAGGCGGGCGTCGGAAAGACCCGCCTGCTGGAGGAGTTCGCCGCCGCGGCCACGCGCGCAGGCGCCGTCTTCGCCTGCGGCGGCTGCGTGGAGATCGGCGCCGACGGTCTCCCCTTCGCGCCGTTCTCCACCGCCCTGCGCGCCCTGCGCCGGCAACTCCCCGACGAGCTCGCGGCCGCGGCGGCGGGACAGGAGGAGGAACTGGCCCGGCTCCTGCCGGAGCTCGGCGAGACCTCCGGCCGCCGGTACGAAGAGGAGGGCATGGCCCGCCTGTTCGAACTCACCGCCCGTCTCCTGGAGCGCGTCGCGGCCGACCGCACCGTCGTCGTCGCCCTCGAAGACCTGCACTGGGCCGACGCCTCCACCCGCCACCTCCTCGCCTACCTCTTCCGCACCCTGCGCAGCGGCCGTCTCGTCGTCATCGCCAGCTACCGCGCCGACGACATCCACCGCCGCCACCCGCTGCGCCCCCTCCTCGCCGAACTGGACCGGCTGCGCACCGTCCGCCGCATCGAACTGAGCCGCCTGAGCCGCGCCGAGGTCGGCCGCCAGATCGCCGGGATCCTCGCCCACGAACCCGACCCGGCCCAGGTCGACGACATCTTCGGCCGCACCGACGGCAACGCCTTCTTCGTCGAGGAACTCGCCGTCGCCGCGCACGAGGGCTGTCCCACCGGGCTCACGGACTCCCTGCGCGACCTGCTCCTCGTCCGGGTCGAGGGCCTGCCCGAAAGCGCCCAGCGGGTCGCCCGGATCGTCGCCGAGGGCGGCTCCACCGTCGAGTACCCGCTGCTCGCCGCCGTGGCACGGCTCGCCGAGGACGACCTCATCGAGGCGCTGCGCGCCTGCGTGGGCGCCAACATCCTGCTCGCCTCACCCGGCGGCGACGGCTACCGCTTCCGCCACTCCCTGGTCCGCGAGGCCGTCAGCGACGACCTGCTGCCCGGCGAGCGCTCCCGCTTCAACCGCCGCTACGCCGAGGCCCTGGAGGCCGACCCGGCGCTCGTACCGGCCGACGAGCGCGTCACCCGCCTGGCCAGCTACTGGTACCACGCCCACGACGCGGCCAAGGCCCTCCCCGCCGTACTCGACGCCTCCGTCCAGGCCCGCCGCCGCCACGCCCCCTCCGAGCAACTGCGGCTCCTGGAGCGGGCGATGGAGCTGTGGGACGTCACCCCGGACACCGTCCGCGCCGAGCTGCGGCCCGTCGACTACGTGGAGGTCTACCCGCCCTGCGGCTGCGACCCGGCCACCACACCCCTGCGCTACCTCGACCTGATGGCCGAGGCCGCCGTCGCGGGCCGGCTCTGCGGGGAGCGCGAGCGCGCCCTGAAGATCACCAAGCGGGCGCTGCACCTCCTGGAGGACGAGGCCGCACCGCCCCCGAACTCCCCGCCCGGCGCGGTCAAGGGAGACCCCCTGCGCGCCGCCTGGTTCTGGATCCAGCGTTCCCGCCTCATCCAGGCACAGGCCCGCGGCGACGGCTGGACGGAACTGGCGACCGCGCAGGACCTGGTCCGCGGCCTTCCGCCGTCCGAGGTGCACGCCGACGTCCTGTCGAACGTCGCCGCCTGGTGCATGCTGCACGAGCCGGGTCCCGGCGCCGTGTCCGCCGCCGAGCGCGCCGTGGAGTACGCGCGCATGGTGGGCGCCCGCGACATCGAGCTGAACGCGCGGCTCACCCTCGGCGGACTCATGGTCGACTCGGGTGACGTCGAGGCGGGGCTCGAAGAGCTGTACGAGGTCAGGGAGCAGGTGGTCCGGCAGGACGTCTTCCTCGTGATGGGCCGCGTGCACATCAACCTGCCCTCCCATCTGGAGTCGGTCGGCCGCTCCCGGGAAGCCGTCGGGATCCTCCGCGAGGGCGCCGAACTCGCGCGGAAGCACGGGCTGCTGGACACCGAGGCCTGGATCTGGGGGAACCTCTCCGAGTCGCTCGGCTCCCTCGGCCACTGGGACGAGGCCACCGAAGCGGCGCGGAACGCGGTGGGCATCGGGCTCAGCGGCAAGCCGTCCGGCGTCGGTGCCTCCCGGCTCGCCCCCCTCGCCCTCGCCCGCGGGGACCTCGCCGAGGCCGGACGCCAACTGGCGGCCGCCGGCCACCACTTCGGAACCCATGACATCCAGCCGCAGCACGCCCTGCCACTGCTGCGCACCACCCTCGGCGTCGCCGCGGCGGAGGACCGTCTCCTCGACGCCCGCGCCGTCCTGGAACAGGCCCTGGACTGCGGCTTCCCGCCCGGCACCCAGCGTTACGCCTGGCCGCTGCTGCTCGCCGCCGCCACCGCGGAGGCGGACGCCCGAGGACTGCCCCACGCCGAGGCGGGCCGTTCCGAGACCGTGGAACGCGTCCGCACCATGGCGAAGCGGCTGGCCACGGGCGCGCCCGTGTGGCTCGCCCACGAGGCCTGGGTGCGCGCCGAACTCCGGCGCGCCGAAGGGGTCACCGCCCCGGACGACTGGTCCGAGGTCGTCACCGCCTTCGAACTCCTGGAGCGCCCCTACGACCTCGCCCGGGTCCGGTACCGCCTCGCCGAGGCCCTGCTGGTCTCGGGCGCCGAGGAGGACGACCGCGGCCGCGCCACCGAACTGCTGCGGCTGGCCGGGGCGGCGGCCGATCACCTCGGCGCGCGTCCGCTCGCCGACGCCGTCGCACTGCTCGTCCAGCGAGCCCGGCTGAACCTGACCGCCGCCCCCGGACGGGGCGCTCCCGCCCCCAAGGACCCGGCGCTGGCGCTCGGCCTCACCAGCCGCGAGCGCGACGTGCTGCGCCTCGTGGCCGTCGGCCGCAGCAACCGGCAGATCGCCGAGGAGCTGTTCATCTCCCCAAAGACGGCCAGCGTCCATGTCTCGAACATTCTGGCCAAGCTGGACGTCTCAGGACGGGGCGAGGCCGCGGCGCTCGCACACCGGCTGCGGCTCTTTCCCCCGGAGGCCCCGGCCGCCAGGGCGACGGGCTGAGATCTACGCTGTGAAGGATCCGGGCCGAGGGAGGCGCTGTGTTCAACATGTTCGAGGAGCTCTTCGCACCAGGCCGCAAGCACACCAATGACGAACGCAAGCGACTGGAGCTGAGCCGGGTCGACCTGACGGACGGCGACCCGGGCCGCGGCCCCATAGACCTGTCCTCGGGCAAGGTGGTCGTACGACTGCCGAAACACGAGCAGGGGCCCGAGCGGGAACAGAACGCCGATCACGAGCCGGACGGTGGACCCGAGCCCACGTCCGATCAGGGTTCTGGGGACGGGCAGGGGCCTGAGCCCGCACACGATGGCGAGTCCGAGAAGGGGCCCGAGGCGGGGCAGGACTCCGAGCCTGAATAGGCCGTCGACCACGGCCCCGGCCAGGACTCAGACACCGGCGGGCGCCAGGGCCCCGGCCAGGAGCCGGGAAACGGACCCGTCCCCGCGCGCCGCCCCTAGCTCACCTTCAGCTCCAGGATCTTGTCGTCCCCCTTCGCGGGGCTGCCGCGGCCGTCCGTCTCGCTCGTCGTCAGCCAGAGCTTGTCGCCGCCGGCGGAGACGACCGTCCGCAGGCGGCCGTACTCGCCCTTGAGGAAGGACTCGGGGGCCGCCGACGCCTTCGTGCCGCTCAAGGGGATGCGCCAGAGCCTCTCGCCCTTGAGGCCCGCCATCCAGATGGAACCCTCCGCGTAGGCGATGCCGCTGGGGGAGGCGTCGTCGGTGTGCCACTGGGCGACCGGGTCGTGGTACTTGGCATCGCCGCCGCGGCCCTCGACGACCGGCCAACCGTAATTGTCGCCGGGCTTGATCTGGTTGAGCTCGTCCCAGGTGTCCTGGCCGAACTCGGAGGCCCACAGCCGCTGTTTGTCGTCCCAGGCGAGACCCTGCACATTGCGGTGGCCGTACGAGTAGACGACGGAGTCGCCGAAGGGATTGCCCGGCGCGGGATCGCCGTCCGGCGTCATCCGCAGGATCTTGCCGCCCAGTGCCTTCTTGTCCTGGGCCTGCCCCCGGTCACCGGTCTCGCCCGCGCCCGCGTACAGCATCTTGTCCGGGCCGAACGCGATCCGGCCGCCATTGTGGATCACCCCCTTGGGGATGCCCTTGAAGACGGTGTCCGGAGCGCCGAGCTGCTCACCCGGCGGCTTCTTCGCGTCGTACAGCATGCGGACGATGCGGTTGTCCGAGGCGGTGGTGAAGTACGCGTAGACCATGTGGTCCGAGGCATAGTCCGGGGAGAGCGCGATGCCCAGGAGGCCGCCCTCGCCCGCGGGCGCGACCCCCGGGACCTCGCCGAGCTCCGTCTTCCGGCCGGTCTTCTCGTCCACGCGGACGATCGTCCCCGCGTCCCGCGACGACACCAGGAGCCCGCCCTCCGGCAGCGGCGCCAGACCCCAGGGCGTCTTCAGGCCCTCGGCGACCGTCCGCACCACCTTCACCGAACCCTTCGCGGGGGGTGCCTTTTCGGTGGGACTGCCGGAGGACGACGGCGCAGGCGTCGAACTCCCGAGGCCCGGGAACGCGCTCTTGCCGTCGTCCGGCGCGCCCCCGTCCCCGGAGGAACAGCCGGCCGTCACCAGAAGCGCTGCCGCGGCCAACACGGCCGTCACCACTCGTCGTTGCACGATCAAGGTCCCTTCGACGCGGCGGTCCTACTGTTCATACACCGCCGGTGCCGCGCAGGTTCCCGATCACCGAAGCCCGAGGCGGACGGCCCCGCAGCGGGCGGGCTCAGTCCCAGGATCCCCGCGCCCCCGGCAGCGCCGCCACCTCGGCGAGGTCCGCCGCCGTCAGCCGCAGTCCGGCCGCCCGCGCGTTCTCGGTGACCCAGCGCTCCTGCTTGGTCCCCGGCACCGGAACCACCTGCGACCCCTGCGCCAGCACCCACCCGAGCGCCACCTGCGCGGGCGTCACCTCGTCCCCGTGCCGCCGGGCGATCCGCCGCAGCCCCGCGACGATCGGCTGGTTCGCCGCCATCATCTCCGCGGTGAAACGGGGGTGGCGGGCGCGCACGTCGTCGGGCTCGAAACCCTCACCCGGGGTCAGCGTGCCGGTCAGGAAACCGTTGCCGAGCGGCATCGCCGACAGGAAGCCGACCCCGCGCGCCGCGCACCACGGCAGCAGCGCGTCCAGCGCCTCCGTCGACCACACCGACAGCTCGGCCTCGACCGCGCTGACCGGGAAGACCTGCTGCACCCGCTCCAGCTGCCGGATCGTCCCGTCGTGCAGCCGCGCCCCCGGGCGACGGCCGGACCGGGCGCCCACCGCGCACAGGCCGAGCGAGCGGACCTTGCCCGCGGTGACCAGGTCGGCCATCGCGCCCCAGGTCTCCTCGACCGGGACCTCCGGGTCCGCGCGATGCAGCTGATAGAGGTCGATCACGTCGGTCTGGAGCCGGCGCAGCGACGCGTCGCACGCCCGTCTCACGTAGCCGGGGCGGCCGTTGGCCACGATGTGCTGCTCGCCGACCAGCAGACCGACCTTGGTCGACACGAAGGCGTCGCAGCGCCTCTCCTTCAGCACCCGTCCCACCAGGAGCTCATTGGTGAAGGGGCCGTACATGTCGGCCGTGTCGAGCAGCGTCGAACCCTGGTCGAGCGCCGTGTGCACCGCGCGCAGCGACTCCTCGCCGCGCTGCCGCGAAGCGGTGTACGCCCAGCTCATCGGCATGCACCCGAGCCCGACCGCGCCCACCTCGAGCGCCGCCGCCCCGATCGTCCTGCGCTCCACCTGGCCGTAATCCTCCCCTTGCTGGCACCCCAACCTAACCTCTGCGCCTCCGGGTGCCTGGCATAGCCTCCTGACCATGACTCCCGATGTGTGGCTCCCGATTCGCGCCGACGAGATCGAAGGCCTCCCCGAAGGCCTGAACTATCGCTTCTGGGACGGCGGCCAGGACTTCCCCGCGGACCCGGCCGAGTGCGCGTTCTACGTCGTCCCCTACATGAAGCCGCCCGCCGTCTCGCAGCGGCCGATGCCCGGGATGACGTCGGTCCAGGTCGTGCAGACGCTCTCCGCCGGTGTCGACCACGTCCTGCCGAGCCTCGGGCACCTGCGTCCGGGAGTGCAGCTGTGCAACGCGCGCGGTGTGCACGAGGCGAGCACGGCGGAGCTCGCCCTCGCCCTGATCCTCGCCTCACTGCGCGGCATCCCCGACTTCGTGCGCGGCCAGGACAAGGGGGAGTGGCGCTCGGGCTTCCGTCCCGCGCTCGCCGACAAGTCCGTGCTGATCGTGGGCTACGGGTCCATCGGGGCCGCCATCGAGGACCGGCTCGCACCCTTCGAGGTGGCGCGGGTGGCGCGCGTCGCGCGCTCCGAGCGCACCATGGCGCGCGGTCTGGTGCATCCACTCACGGAACTTCCCGCCCTGCTGCCCGAGGCCGACGTCGTGGTGCTGTCCACGCCTCTCACCGAGGACACAAGAGGCCTGGTGGACGCCGAGTTCCTGTCCCGAATGAAGGACGGCGCGCTCCTCGTGAACGTCGCGCGCGGCCCCGTCGTCGACACCAAGGCCCTGCTCGCCGAGCTGGAGAGCGGCAGGCTCACCGCGGCCCTCGACGTCACCGATCCCGAGCCACTGCCCCAGGGACACCCCTTGTGGCACGCGCCCGGCGTGCTCATCAGCCCCCATGTCGGCGGTCCCACTTCGGCGTTCATGCCGCGCGCCAAGCGGCTCCTGGCGGACCAGTTGAACCGTTTCGTGAACCGGGAGCCGCTGTGGAACGTGGTCCTTACCACCGGCGCTTAGGTCACGTCCCGTTCGCGCACCGTCCGCTTCGGGCACCCTCCGCAGTTCCCCGAACGCGGGCAGTTCCGACATCCGCGCTGGTCGTTACGGAGCGTAGAGGAACTATGTCCCTGAGTGACGAGACTGGTGTATCGTCCCGACAGGGGCTGCGCCGCGCACCGTTCGGCGCCGGGGTTGAACATTCGGACTGCGAGGGGGGCGACGGGCGATGCACGGCCTATGGACCAACGATCCGACGCGGCGGAGCCGACGACGGCCCTTGTGCGCGGCCACGCGCAGACGCGGCCACGCCGAGTACGGCGGCCAGGGTCATGGTGGCCATCACCACCGCAGGCACGGCGGCCGCCGGAGGCACGCGCACCCGGCCCACGGCGACCAGCGGGACTCCGGAGTGCGGACCGGGTGGCCCCGGTGAGCTCGCCAGGGGCGCTGCTGACCCGCCGACCGGTGTTCGGCGGTGGGACGGGTCTGTACTCACAACTCGCACTGGCCCTCGTGTGCGCGGGATACGCCGTCGGTTCCGCGCTCGGCTGGGGCTCCGCCGGACTTGCGCTGATCATGGGCGACTTCGGACTGAGCGCCGCGGCGGGCACCGCGGCCGTCTCCTGCTTCCGCTATGCCCGTAGCCGGCACAGCCGTTTTCGACCGGCGTGGTTGCTGTTCGCGCTCTCCTCCGCCATGGCCTCGCTCGGGAACCTGGTCTGGGGGTGGTACGAGGTGGTCCTCGACCGCCCAGTTCCCAGCCCGAGCTATGCCGACCTGTTCTTCCTGTGCTTCGCGCCACCCGCCATCGTAGGACTGCTCGTGCTCGCCAAGAGGCCCGTCACCAAGGCGGGTTGGGTGTGCCTCGCGCTGGACGCCTGGCTGATCGGCGGCTCGCTGCTCACGCTGTCGTGGAGCCTCGCGCTCGCCCAGGCCGCGAAGTTCGACGGTCCGAGCGTCGCCCACACCGCGCTGTCACTCGCGTACCCGCTGCTGGACATCGCGCTGGTCAGCATGGTGCTCGCGCTGCACTTCAGGCGTTCGTCGGTGAACCGCTCCGCGGTGAACACGGCGATCGGGGCGCTCGCCCTGACCGTGATGTGCGACGCCCTGTTCACCTCTCCTCTCCTGCACAACAGCTATCACTCGGGCCAGCTCCTCGACGCGGGCTGGTTCGCCGGCTCACTGCTCCTCGCGTACGCGCCCTGGGTCGGCACCCGGCACGGACAGCCGGACGCCGACGACCATCCCGCGGACGGGCACGCGCGCGTGGTCCACGAGCACATTCCGGGGCAGCGCCGGGGAGACCGCGCCGCGCGGCGGGCGGACCATGCATCCCATGCATCCCACGCATTCCAGGGCCCGGAAGGGGTCGACGGACCACCGGGGCACGACGGACCACAGCCGTCACAGCCCGACGGACAGCAAGGGGGACACGTGCACGCGAACCCCCAGGACGGAGGCCACGGCCGGTATCCGGCCTCACGCCCGATCGCCGGCTCGCTGGCCGCCCTCACGCCCTACCTGGCCGCCGCCGTCTGCACCCTGGGCATCCTGTACAACGTCCTCAACGGCCACAACGTGGACCGCGTGGTCCTGATCACCGCGGGCCTCGTCGTGCTGGCCCTCGTGGTGCGCCAGGGCATCATGCTGCTCGACAACATCACCCTCACCCAGGAGCTGGCCCAGAAGGAGAACCACTTCCGCTCCCTGGTGCAGGGCTCCAGCGACGTCATCATGATCGCCGCGCCCAACGGCGTCCTGCGGTACGTCAGCCCGGCCGCCGCCGGGGTCTACGGACGCGACGCCGACGATCTCGTCGGCTCCGAGCTCGCCGCGCTCATCCACCCCGAAGACCTCGGCTGCGTAGTTCACGAAGTACGACGTTTTCTCGCGGCCAGCCACACCGAGGAACCCACCACCCGGATCGAGTGCCGTTTCCGGTCCGGCGACGGCGGCTGGCTCAACGTGGAGTCCACCGTCAACCGCCACCACGGCGGCCTCATCTTCAACAGCCGCGACGTCACCGAGCGGGTCCGCCTCCAGGCGCAGTTGCAGCACAACGCCGAGCACGACCCGCTCACCGACCTGCCCAACCGCGCGCTGTTCACCCGGCGCGTCCAGCAGGCGCTCTCCGGCCGCCGCTCCTCCGACCGCGGCACCGCCGTCCTCTTCATCGACCTCGACGGCTTCAAGGCGGTCAACGACACCATCGGGCACCAGGCCGGCGACGAACTCCTCGTCCAGGCCGCCCGCAGACTCCAGGACTCGGTACGGCAGGGCGACACCGCCGCCCGTCTGGGCGGCGACGAGTTCGCGGCCTTGATCGTCGGCGACGGCAATCGCGACCGCAGCGCCCGCGAACACCACATCATGGAGCTCGCCGACCGGCTGCGGGTCACCCTCTCCCAGCCCTACTCCATCGACGGCAACGATGTCCGGGTGGCCGCGTCCATCGGCGTCGCCTTCGCCGAACCGGGCCTGGGCGCCGGAGAGCTCCAGCGCAACGCGGACCTGGCCATGTACCGCGCCAAGGCGGCGGGCAAAGGACGCGTCGAGCTGTACGCGCCGCAGATGCAGCAGGACGTCGTACGCAAGGCGGAGCTGGCGACCCGGCTGCGGTCGGCTTTGCAGGACGGCGAGTTCGCGCTGCTGCACCAGCCCGTGGTGTCGCTCGAGAGCGGCCGGATCACGTCGGTCACCGCGCAGGCGCGCTGGCGCTCCGCCCAAGGTGTGCTCTTCACCCCCGCGGAGTTCCTGCGCGTCGCCGAGGACAGCGACAAGACCGCCGAACTCGGTCGCTGGGTGCTCGAGGAAGCCGTCGAACTGGCCGCCCAGCGCACCGCCGCGGGCGTCACGGTGCCCGTCACCGTCCGGACGAACGCGCGACGGCTGCTGGACCGCTCGGGCCCCCTCGGCTCCGTGGAGGCCCTGCTCACCCGGCACGGGCTCGCCTCCGGCGCCCTGATCATCGAGCTGTCCGACACCGATCCCCGGGTCTCCCTGGACGAGCTGGAGCGCCGGCTGAACGCGCTCAGGCGCCTCGGCGTCCGTATCGCCCTGGACGGCTTCGGCAGCGGCTACGCGGCCATCACGGCGCTCAGGAGACTCCCCGTGGACGTGCTCAAGCTCGACCGGAGTCTGGTCGAGGGAGTGGTCGAGTCCGCCCGGCTGCACAAGATCACCAGTGGGCTGCTGCGAATCGCCACCGACCTCGGGCTCCAGTCCGTGGCCGACGGTGTCGACCTTCCGGAGCAGGTCATCGCGTTGCGCGCGATGGGCTGCACCCATGGGCAGGGCATGGCGTTCTCCGGGCCGCTCGACGAGTACCGGCTGCGCAGAGCGCTGTCTTCCGGCCATTATCCGGTGCCCCACGGCCCCGTCGAGCCCGCGTTCGCGGGCGGCGGCTCGGGGGTGTATACGAGTGGTGTGCCCGCAGTTTTCGGGGGCGGTACGGCCCTCCGCTCACATAATGAGACTCCCGTCCCACCCACTTGACAGTCAGTGCGTGCCGGGGGGAGGGTCAATGCCATGCGCACCCGAATTCTCGTACTTGGAAAGCGCGTCGGCTGAAGCTAGGTGGCCACCGGACGGACCCGGGACACCCAGCGACCGCACCCGGCGCGCTCCCCTCGCTTGCCTCACGGCACGAGGGGTTTTTTGTTGCACAGGCACATGTCGTACACCGCACAAAACTCGCAAAAACCCTCAGCATCGAGAAGAGAATGCCGATGACCGAGCAGGCCACCGGGGCCCACCATCCGCAGCCGCGGCCCCGTTCCGGAGGACAGCAGTCCGCCCCCGAGCACGTCACGGGCGCGCAGTCCCTCATCCGCTCGCTTGAGGAGGTCGGGGCCGAGACCGTATTCGGCATTCCCGGCGGTGCGATCCTTCCGGCGTACGACCCGCTGATGGACTCCAAGCGGGTGCGGCACGTGCTCGTCCGCCACGAGCAGGGCGCCGGCCACGCGGCCACCGGTTACGCGCAGGCCACCGGCAAGGTCGGGGTCTGCATGGCGACCTCGGGCCCCGGTGCCACCAACCTGGTCACCCCGATCGCCGACGCGCACATGGACTCGGTGCCGCTCGTGGCGATCACCGGTCAGGTCGCCTCCAAGGCGATCGGCACGGACGCCTTCCAGGAGGCGGACATCGTCGGCATCACCATGCCGATCACCAAGCACAACTTCCTGGTGACCAAGGCGGAGGACATCCCGCGGACGATCGCGGAGGCCTTCCACATCGCCTCCACCGGCCGTCCCGGACCCGTCCTCGTCGACATCGCCAAGGACGCCCTCCAGGCACAGACCACCTTCCAGTGGCCGCCCGTCCAGGACCTGCCCGGCTACCGCCCGGTGACCAAGCCGCACGCCAAGCAGATCCGCGAGGCCGCCAAGCTGATCACCCAGGCCAAGCGGCCCGTCCTGTACGTCGGCGGCGGCGTCCTCAAGGCGAACGCCACCGCCGAGCTGAAGGTCCTCGCAGAACTCACCGGAGCGCCCGTCACCACCACCCTGATGGCGCTCGGCGCATTCCCCGACAGCCACCCGCTGCACGTGGGAATGCCGGGCATGCACGGTGCGGTCACCGCCGTCACCGCGCTGCAGAAGGCCGACCTGATCGTCGCCCTCGGAGCCCGCTTCGACGACCGCGTCACCGGCAAGCTGGACAGCTTCGCCCCGTACGCCAAGATCGTCCACGCCGACATCGACCCGGCCGAGATCGGCAAGAACCGCGCCGCCGACGTGCCGATCGTCGGTGACGCCCGCGAGGTCATCGCCGACCTGATCCAGGCCGTGCAGAAGGAGCACGGCGAGGGACACGCCGGCGACTACTCCGCCTGGTGGAACGACCTGAACCGCTGGCGCGAGACGTACCCGCTCGGCTACGACCAGCCCGACAACGGCTCGCTCTCGCCGCAGCAGGTCATCGAGCGCATCGGGCAGCTCGCGCCCGAGGGCACGATCTTCGCCGCAGGCGTCGGCCAGCACCAGATGTGGGCCGCGCACTTCATCCAGTACGAGAAGCCCGCCACCTGGCTGAACTCGGGCGGCGCCGGGACGATGGGCTACGCGGTCCCGGCCGCGATGGGCGCCAAGGCCGGTCAGCCGGAGCGCGCGGTCTGGGCGATCGACGGCGACGGCTGCTTCCAGATGACCAATCAGGAACTGACCACCTGCGCCCTGAACAACATCCCGATCAAGGTCGCCATCATCAACAACGGCGCCCTCGGGATGGTCCGCCAGTGGCAGACCCTCTTCTACAACCAGCGCTACTCCAACACCGTGCTGCACTCCGGCCCTGAGGCGGACGGCAAGCAGCCGAGCGCCGGCACCCGCGTCCCCGACTTCGTGAAGCTGTCGGAGGCCATGGGCTGCCACGCCATCCGCTGCGAGTCCCCGGACGACCTCGACAAGGTCATCGAAGAGGCGAACTCGATCAACGACCGTCCGGTCGTCGTCGACTTCATCGTCCACGAGGACGCGATGGTGTGGCCGATGGTCGCCGCCGGCACCTCGAACGACGAGATCATGGCAGCCCGGGACGTCCGCCCCGACTTCGGCGACAACGAAGACGACTGAGAGAGAGCCGAGTCAGATCATGAGCAGCAAGCACACCCTCTCCGTCCTCGTCGAGAACAAGCCCGGCATCCTCGCCCGGATCGCGGCCCTGTTCTCCCGTCGCGGCTTCAACATCGACTCGCTGGCCGTCGGTGTCACCGAGCACCCCGACATCTCCCGCATCACCATCGTGGTGAACGTGATCGAGGCACTGCCGCTCGAACAGGTCACCAAGCAGCTCAACAAGCTCGTCAACGTGCTGAAGATCGTCGAGCTGGAACCCGGTTCGGCCGTTCAGCGCGAACTCGTTCTGGTGAAGGTCCGCGCCGACAACGAGACGCGCTCCCAGATCGTCGAGATCGTTCAGTTGTTCCGCGCCAAGACCGTGGACGTCTCCCCGGAGGCGGTCACCATCGAGGCGACCGGTGGCAGCGACAAGCTGGAGGCCATGCTCAAGATGCTGGAGCCGTTCGGCATCAAGGAGCTCGTCCAGTCCGGCACGATCGCGATCGGACGCGGGGCGCGTTCGATCACGGACCGGTCGCTGCGCGCTCTGGACCGGTCGGCCTAATCCCGGAAACCGTCTCGGTGCGGGCGGACAGCGCACACAGTCCGCCCGCATACCGAGACCCGAAGACTTCCTTTCCCCCGCCCGCCGTACGGTGGGACGCAACACGAGCACACCAAGGAGAACCCCAGTGGCCGAGCTGTTCTACGACGACGACGCCGACCTGTCCATCATCCAGGGCCGCAAGGTCGCGGTCATCGGCTACGGCAGCCAGGGCCACGCCCACGCGCTGTCGCTGCGTGACTCGGGTGTCGACGTCCGCGTCGGTCTGCACGAGGGCTCCAAGTCCAAGGCGAAGGCCGAGGAGCAGGGCCTGCGCGTGGTGACGCCGTCGGAGGCCGCCGCCGAGGCCGACGTCATCATGATCCTGGTGCCGGACCCGATCCAGGCCCAGGTCTACGAGGAGCACATCGCCCCGAACCTGAAGGACGGCGACGCCCTGTTCTTCGGCCACGGCCTCAACATCCGCTTCGGCTTCATCAAGCCCCCGGCCGGTGTCGACGTCGCCATGGTCGCTCCCAAGGGCCCGGGCCACCTGGTGCGCCGCCAGTACGAGGAGGGTCGCGGCGTTCCCTGCATCGCGGCCGTCGAGCAGGACGCGACCGGCAACGCCTTCGCGCTCGCGCTCTCGTACGCCAAGGGCATCGGCGGCACCCGGGCCGGCGTCATCAAGACGACCTTCACCGAGGAGACCGAGACCGACCTGTTCGGTGAGCAGGCCGTCCTGTGCGGTGGTACGGCCGCGCTGGTCAAGGCGGGCTTCGAGACCCTGACCGAGGCCGGCTACCAGCCGGAGATCGCCTACTTCGAGTGCCTCCACGAGCTGAAGCTCATCGTCGACCTGATGTACGAGGGCGGCCTGGAGAAGATGCGCTGGTCCGTCTCCGAGACCGCCGAGTGGGGCGACTACGTCACCGGCCCGCGCATCATCACGGACGCCACCAAGGCCGAGATGAAGAAGGTCCTCGCCGAGATCCAGGACGGCACGTTCGCCAAGAACTGGATGGAGGAGTACCACTCCGGTCTGAAGAAGTACAACGAGTACAAGACCCAGGACGAGAACCACCTCCTGGAGACCACGGGCAAGGAGCTGCGCAAGCTCATGTCGTGGGTGAACGACGACGAGGCGTGAGCCGAACGACGCGGGGGCCGGAGCGTGACGCTTCGGCCCCTTCGTCGAACCCCGGGTAACGCCGAGAACACGGCGTTGTCCATCCCGTCCAGCCACGGACGGGTGATCCTTCCGCAGCGGCGTAAGACGAACGGCGTGACGCCACTACACTGCTGCACAACATACGCGTCAGGCCCACAGCGTCGTGCGTCTTCCACGCGGCTAGCCAACCTCCACCGCCTGCGGCCGTCGGGACGGCCGTCCGCATTGGACTTGTGAGGACTCACGTGAGCTCGAAACCTGTCGTACTCATCGCTGAAGAGCTGTCGCCCGCGACCGTCGACGCCCTGGGCCCGGACTTCGAGATCCGGCACTGCAACGGCGCGGACCGTGCCGAGCTGCTGCCCGCCATCGCCGACGTCGACGCCATCCTGATCCGCTCGGCCACCAAGGTCGACGCCGAGGCCGTGGCGGCCGCGAAGAAGCTGAAGGTCGTCGCACGAGCCGGCGTCGGCCTGGACAACGTCGACGTCTCCGCCGCCACCAAGGCCGGCGTGATGGTCGTCAACGCCCCCACCTCGAACATCGTGACCGCGGCCGAGCTGGCCTGCGGTCTCCTCCTCGCCACCGCGCGCCACATCCCGCAGGCCAACACGGCGCTGAAGAACGGCGAGTGGAAGCGCAGCAAGTACACCGGTGTCGAGCTCGCCGAGAAGACCCTCGGCGTCGTCGGCCTCGGCCGCATCGGCGCGCTCGTCGCGCAGCGCATGTCCGCGTTCGGCATGAAGGTCGTCGCCTACGACCCCTACGTGCAGCCCGCCCGGGCCGCGCAGATGGGCGTCAAGGTGCTGTCGCTGGACGAGCTGCTGGAGGTGTCGGACTTCATCACCGTCCACCTCCCCAAGACCCCCGAGACCCTCGGCCTCATCGGCGACGAGGCGCTGCACAAGGTCAAGCCCTCGGTGCGCATCGTCAACGCCGCGCGCGGCGGGATCGTCGACGAGGAGGCGCTCTACTCGGCGCTCAAGGAGGGCCGCGTCGCCGGCGCCGGCCTCGACGTGTACGCGAAGGAGCCCTGCACGGACTCCCCGCTCTTCGAGCTCGACCAGGTCGTCTGCACCCCGCACCTCGGCGCCTCCACCGACGAGGCGCAGGAGAAGGCCGGCATCGCCGTCGCCCGCTCGGTGCGCCTGGCCCTCGCGGGCGAGCTCGTCCCCGACGCGGTGAACGTCCAGGGCGGTGTCATCGCCGAGGACGTCAAGCCGGGCCTGCCGCTCGCCGAGCGTCTCGGCCGCATCTTCACCGCCCTCGCGGGCGAGGTCGCGGTCCGTCTCGACGTCGAGGTGTACGGCGAGATCACCCAGCACGACGTCAAGGTGCTCGAACTCTCCGCGCTCAAGGGCGTGTTCGAGGACGTCGTCGACGAGACGGTGTCGTACGTCAACGCTCCGCTGTTCGCGCAGGAGCGCGGCGTCGAGGTCCGGCTGACCACCAGCTCGGAGTCCCCGGACCACCGCAATGTCGTGACCGTGCGCGGTACGCTCGGCGACGGCCAGGAGGTCTCGGTGTCCGGCACGCTGGCCGGGCCGAAGCACCTCCAGAAGATCGTCGCCGTCGGCGAGTACGACGTGGACCTCGCGCTCGCCGACCACATGGTGGTGCTGCGCTACGAGGACCGTCCCGGCGTCGTCGGCACCGTCGGCCGCATCCTCGGCGAGGCCGGCATCAACATCGGCGGTATGCAGGTCGCCCGTGCCGCGGTGGGCGGCGAGGCGGTCGCCGTCCTCACCGTGGACGACACGGTCTCGCCGGCGGTGCTCGGTGAGCTGTCGGAGGAGATCGGAGCGGCTTCGGCTCGCTCGGTCAACCTCGTCTGAGGTCGCCCGCACCGTCTGGGGGCTGCCGCCCCCAGACCCCCGCGTCGGCCTGGACGGCCTCGTCCTCAAACGCCGGACGGGCTGGGAGCTTCCGTGCACCGGGAGCACCGGCGCGTCCGGCGTTGCTGTATCGGCCTGGACGGCCTCGTCCTCCAGCGCCGGACGGGCTGGGAGCTTCCGTGCGCCGGGAGCACCGGGGCGTTCGGCGTTTGTGGTTGCTGTGGTGCTGCAAGCAGGGGAGTGCAGCAGCAAGAAGTAGCCCCTCCGGCGATTGAGGAGCGGGGTCTGGGGCGGAGCCCCAGGTCAAGGGACGGGTAGGGGCGGCGGGGGCGAAGGAACCCTGGGCGGCGCCGACCTGGGGCCGAGGCATCCGGGCCGAGGCGTCCGCAGGGACGTCCGGGCAGTGGCGTCCGGGCCGGGGCGTCCGCAGGGACGTCCGGGCAGTGGCGTCCGGGCCGGGGCGTCCGATCAGGGCGTCCGATCGGAGCCGGCGGAGCGTCGCGACCGTGGGGAGGGATCGTCCCGGCCGGAGTCAGGGGACTGCCCAGGCCGGGGGCGGGGGGACTGCCCAGGCCGAGGTCAGGGGGACCGTTCCGGCCGGGGTCAGGGGCCGTCCGGGCCGGGGGTGACCAGGCCCTCTCGGTAGGCGATGGCGACGGCCTCCGTACGACTCGCGGCACCCAACTTCGCGAGGATGTTGGACACGTGCACACTCGCCGTCTTGCCGCTGATGAAGAGCTCCTCCCCGATCTGACGATTGGTGCGCCCCCGCGAGAGCAGCAGCAGGACATCGCTCTCCCGGGCGGTCAGCACGGGGGAGCGGTCCGCGCCGGACGGCGCCTCGCCCAGCCGCCCGCGCCGCACGAGCGCGTCCACGGCCTCACGCAGCGGCTCCGCCCCCAGACGGACCGCGGTCCCACGCGCCTCCCGCGCCTGCTCGGCGGCCTCCACCCGTCGGTCCGCCGCGAGCAGCGCCTCGGCGAGCCGCCACCGGCACCGGGCCAGCTCGTACGGATCGCCGTAGCCGAACGCGGTGACGGCCTTCTCCCAGGCCGACACGTCCGGCCCGGAGTGCGCGCGCAGCCACTCCGCCTCGGCCCGCGCCAGCCAGGCCAGTCCCTCCGGCCCCTGCCGCGATCCGTCCTCGCCCCGGTCCGCGGTGACCCGCGCGGTCTCCACCAGCTCGGCCGCGGTGTCGGTCCACCGGCGTGCTCCCGCCTCGTCCCCGGTGAGCCGCAGCTCCACGGCCGTGTCCGCGACCGCGGACAGGGCGAGCGCGGCCAGCCTGACCCCGACGTCGGGCCGGTCGGTGGCCGTGTTCCCGGTGAGCGCGCCGATCGTGTCGCGCATCCGCCCGACGGCGGCGTCGGCGTCCCCGCGCAGGGCTGCGGCGTCGGTCAGCGCGATCCCGCCGATGAGCGTGGCCAGCCAGTCGAACGGCCCGGCCAGCAGGGCACGGGCGCGGTCGTCGGCGTCCGCGTCACCGCGCGCCACGGCGACGTACAGGGCGGGGCCGGTCGCGAACCCGGCCGCGGCGGGCAGCCGCTCGGCATCGGACGCCGCCGCGGTGACGCATTCGTCCCAGCGGCCCAGGGTGTAGAGCACCAAGGACTGGAGGTAGCGCTGCTCCAGCGCGTACGGCGAGGAGACGAGACCGGAGCGGCGGGCACGGTCCAGGCCCTCGCCGAGCCAGCTCAGGCACTCGTCGAGGTCGCCCGATTCGTAGCAGCCGATGGCCAGGTTGTAGAGCGCGCGCATCTCCACCGGGACGTTGCCGGAGCCGCGTGCCAGTTCGCGGGCCTGCCGCAGCCGGTCGCGGCCCCGCCGCGTACGCCGGTTGTCGGGCTCCAGGCCGACCAGGGAGACCAACAGGTCGGCCTGCGCGTCGACGAGGCGGAGCTGTTCGGCGGTGCGCAGCGCCTGGCGGGCGACCCGCTCGGCGTCCTCGTCGCGGCCCACGTACCGCGCCGCCATGACATGGGTGGCCGCCGCCCACACCCAGGTGTACGACGGCGGCTCCTCGGGGATCATGGCGAGCGCTTCGCTGCTGTAGGTGAAGGCCGCCTTCAGGCTGTCGATGCGCATCAGGTTGCCCGCGAGGGTGTAGCGGACGCGCGCCGCGAGTTCCGAGTCGGCGTCCGAGCCCGCCCGGGCCAGCGCGGCGCGGGTGAGGTGGACCGCCCGGTGGGACTCGCCGGCCCGCGCGGCCGCCGCGGAGGCGCGCAGGGTGAGGGTCACCGGGTCGCCGTCCCCCGGTCGGGCCGTGGCGTCCACCGCGGGCCACAGTTCGAGGGCCATCTCCACGTGGCGCAGTTCCTCGGCGGGCGCGCCGACCTGCTGGGCGTGGTCGGCGGCTTCGAGCGAGGCCGTCAGCGCGTCGGCGAGGTCGTGGCTCTCGCGCGAGTGATGGGCCCGCTCCGCCGCGCTCCGTGCCGAGCGGCCGTTCTCCGCGAGGAGCCCGGCGAAGGTTCCGTGCAGCCGGACCCGCTCGCCCGGCAGCAGGTCGGCGTACACGGCCTCGCGGGTCAGGGCGTGCCGGAACGAGTACGCGCCGGCTTCGTCGGGGACGAGCAGCTGCCGGCCGACGGCCTCGCGCAGCGCCGACTCCAGGGCGTCCTCAGGCAGTTGTACGGCGTCGCGCAGCAGGTCGTGCTCGACGCGGCGGCCGGCGACGGCGGCGGTGCGCAGCACCTGTTGGGCGGTCTCGGAGAGTTGCTCGATCCGGATGAGGAGGACGTCGGCGAGGCCGCTGGGCATGGCGGGGGAGGCGGGGTCGACGCCGCCCGGCAGCGCGGCGAGCAGTTCCTCCGCGTAGAAGGCGTTGCCCTCGGCGCGTTCGACGATGCGGGTGACCGTGGTGTCCGGCACGGGGTCCGTGCGCAGGGCCCGGACGAGGCGGGCCACCTCGGCGTCGGGCATGGGCCGCAGTTCGAGGCGGTCGACGGCGGGCAGCCGTATCAGCTCGGCGAGCAGGGGGCGCAGGGGGTGGCGCCGGTGCAGGTCGTCCGCCCGGTAGGAGGCGAAGACCGCGAGGCGGTGCGCGGAGGCGCCGGCCGCCGGCCGTTGCAGGACGCCGCGGCTGAGCAAGAAGCGCAGGAGGTCGCGGGAGGACTGGTCCGCCCAGTGCAGGTCTTCGAGGACCAGCAGCAGGGGGCTGATGTCGGTGACGGCGGCGAGGAGTCCGGCCAGACCCTCGAAGAGCTGGAGCCGCCCGCCGTGGTCCGCGCCGGTGCCGGGGCCGACGCCGAGCAGCGGGCCCACGGCAGGGTGCGCCGCGAGGGCGGGGGCGAAGCGTTCGTCCGCGGCGAGGGCACCGAGGATCTCCGTGAACGGCAGGTACGGCAGGCCTACGTCGCCGAGGTCCACGCAGTGGCCGGTGAGGACCGTCATGCCGGTGGCGGCGGCGTGGGCCGCGGCTTCCGCGAGGGTGCGGGTCTTGCCGACGCCGGCGTCGCCCGCCACCAGCACGGCGCGCGGGTCGCCCTGCTTCGCCCGCTCCAGCACGCCGGTGAGCCGGGCGAGTTCGTCCGCGCGGCCGATGAACGGCGTACCGAAAGTCTGTGCCACGAGGACATCCTGGCACGTGGCTCGGACAGGACGGCTCCGACCGGCGCACTCGGAGCGACGGGATCGCAGGCGGCGGCGAGGGGGAGCGGCGGCTCCGGCCTGTGCGCCGGGACCGGCGGGGACCTCAGGCGTGGCGACCGGAAGCGGCGGCTCCGGCCTGTGCACGCAGGCCTGTGCACGCAGGCCTGTGCACGCAGGCCTGTGCGCTCCGGCCGATGGCGCGCTCGGCGGGTGACGACCGGCGCGACGGCTGTGTCCTGCGTGCTCCGGCCCACGTGCTCCGGCCTACGTGCTCCGGCCCACGTGCTCCGACCTACGGGGTCCGGCAGGTGGCGACCAGGGCGACGGACCTCGGCAGGTGGCGGCCGGAGCACCCGGTTCCGACCCGCTCCGGCCGGGCGCGCCCCGCGCGCGGGCCACCGAGGGGCGGGCCACCGAGGGGCGTGTCTCCAAGGGCGAGGGGCCCGGATCCGCGCAGGCGAGGGGCCCAGGTCCCGCACGCGAGGGGCCCGGATCCACCCTTCGGTGGTCCGGGCCCCTCGCGGAACGTGCTCGGTGGACCGCGTCAGGCGGTCGCGCCCTCCGCCTCCGCCTCCGCGTGCGCGGCGTCCGCGGGTCCGGCCTCCCGGACGTGCACCTTCCGCAGGGTCGCGGTGGCCAGGACCGCCGCCCCCAGCAGTACGACCGTGCCCGCGATCGCCGCCGCCTGCATGCCGTGGGTGAAGGCCTCCCGGGCGGCCGTCGCCAGGGCCTGGCCGGTGTCGCCGGGGAGCTGCCGGGCCACGGCCAGCGCGCCGCCGAGGGTTTCGTGGGCGGGGGCCGGGACCCCGGAGGGCATGTCGTGACGGTAGACCGCGGTGCCGATGGAGCCGAGGACGGCCATGCCCAGCGCGCCGCCGAACTCGGCGCCCGTCTCCAGCAGGGAGGACGCGGCACCGGCGTTGCCGACGGGGACCGTACCGAGGGCGAGGTCCATCATCTGCGACATCACGGTGACGATGCCGGAGGCGAGGACACCGGCGCCGGCGAGGACGAGCCACATCGAGTCGGTGCCGGCGAGGGCCAGCAGCGCGTAGCCGCAGGCGGCGGTGACGAAGCCGCCGGAGACGACGTGGGCGCGGTGCACGCCCTTCTGCACGAGCTGCGCGGCGACCGGCGCGGCGACGCCGACCAGGACGGTGGGCAGCAGTGCCCACAGCGCGGCCTCCATGGAGCTCTTGCCGAGCACGGACTGGAGGTACTGCGTGGTGAAGAACGCGGATCCCATCATCCCGAAGGACGAGACCAGGTTGAGGACGACGGCGGGGGCGAAGCCCCGGCCGCGGAACAGGGCGGGGGAGATCAGCGGGGACTTCGTGGTGCGCTGGCGGTGGACGAAGAGGGCGGTGAACAGCAGGCCGACGGTGATGGAGACGACGTAGCGGACGTTCCAGCCCTCGGAGGGGATCTCCTTGACGCCGTAGATGACGGGGAGGACGGCGGCCATCGACAGCGGCACGCCGAGCAGGTCGAAGCGGCCGGGGTTCGGGTCCTTGGACTCGGGGAGCAGGATCGGGCCGAGTATCAGCAGCAGCACCATCGCGGGCAGGTTGACCAGGAAGACCGAGCCCCACCAGAAGTACTCGACGAGGACGCCGCTCATCACCGAGCCGAGCGCGACGCCGCCGGTCATGACGCCGGACCACAGTCCGATCGCCTTCGCGCGCTGTCCGGGGTCGGTGAACATCGTGCGGATGATCGCCATCGTCGACGGCATCAGGGTCGCTCCGCCGATGCCGAGGACCGCGCGGGCGGCGATCAGCATCTCGGCGCTGTCGGCGTAGGCGGCGATCACGGAGGCCGTGCCGAAGGCCGCGGCACCGATCAGCAGGAGCTTGCGGCGGCCGATGCGGTCGCCGAGCGAGCCCATCGTCATCAGCAGGCCCGCGAGCACGAACGCGTAGATGTCGAAGATCCAGAGCTGCTGGGTGCCGCTGGGCTCCAGGTCCGCGCTGATCGCGGGGATCGCGAAGTAGAGGACCGAGACGTCCATGGAGACCAGGAGCAGCGGAAGCATCAGGACGCCGAGGGCGGTCCATTCGCGGCGGCCGGCGGGGGCGCCGGACGCGAAGGCGGTCGTGCTCTTCGGGTTCGTCATGGCAGTGACTGTACGGACGTCTTAAACGCTTGTCTAGTACGGTCGTATAAGACGTTGGTTTGATACGTGCGTATAGGACGCTTGTGTGGATCGGGGTACGCTGACCCGCATGGGACACCGTGAGGATCTGCTCGAAGGCGCCAAGCGCTGCCTGCTGGCGAAGGGGTTCGTGCGCACCACGGCGCGCGACATCGTGAAGGAGTCGGGGACGAACCTGGCGTCCATCGGCTACCACTACGGCTCCAAGGACACGCTCCTCGCCCAGGCCTACGTCGAACTCATCTCGGACGTCGGCGGGACGTTCGAATCCATCGGCGCGGGCGGGGCCGTCGGGGAGCCGGGCTCCCTCGCCCGCTTCCAGGAGGTCTGGACGAACGTCACCAGGTCCTTCGTGGAGGACCGCCCGATCTGGATGCTCACCTTCGAGGTCATCACCAACACCGACCGGCTGCCCACGGTCCGCGATCACCTGGTGAAGGCCTCGGACGAGGGGCGCCGCGGCCTCGTCCCCCTGCTCATGGGCGGATCCGAGGGCGACGTGGACGAGGACACGCTGCGCACGGTGGGCGGCTTCTACCAGACCCTGCTCAACGGACTCAGCGTGCAGTGGCTCTTCGACGCGGACTCCGCGACGACCGCCGAGCAGCTGACCGAGGGCCTGCGACGGGTGCTCGACGGCGCCGCGAAGGCCGAAGGCCGAGGGGAGACGGCCACCGGCTGACGTCGTACGGGCGGGCCCCCGGCACCTGGGGGCCTCGGCACGGCGCGCTCAGCACGACGGTCGCGCGGGTGCCTCCGACCGCCGGTCACGCACGGCGGGCACCAGTGCCACCAGCATCAGCACGGCGGTCAGCGCGAACGCCCAGGAGTAGCCCGTCCACCCGGCGAGCGCGCCGAAGCCGACCGCGCCGACGCCCATGCCGCCGTCGTACGCGAGGTTCCAGAGCGCGGTGACGGTGCCGTACCCGGAGGCGGTGACCCGTGTGTACATGAGCGTCAGCGTGGCGTTCTGGGCGATGCCGAAGCCGATGCCGAACAGGGCGACCCCGGCGAGCACGGCGACCGCACTGCCGGTCGCGGCGGTGACCAGCATGCCCACGGCGGACAGGACCAGACCGGGCAGCACCAGCCGCGCGGGCCCGTGCCGGTCGGCGTGGCGGCCCGCCGCCCAGCGTGCCGCCGTCGACGCGGCGGGCTGGACGAAGAGGGCGACCGCGACCACGCCGCCCAGCGCGGCGGGCACCGCGAGCGGCAGGAACGTGACGACGATGCCGGTCGCGACGGCCGTGGCCGCGAAGACCGCGGCGGGGCGCACCAGGCCTCCGGTGCGCAGGCCGGCCACCACACCCACCGGCTTCTCCCCACCCGGCGCGGGCTCCTGACGGCCCGGCAGACCCGGCACGGAGGCGACCGAGGCCAGGGCCGCCACACCCGCGGCGATCGCGACGGGCGTGTACCCGACGTGCGTGGCGAGCCACACGCCCAGCGGCAGGGCGATCAGCGAGGGGACGCCGGAGACCACTCCGACCAGGGCCAGCCCCTCACCGCGCCGCTCGGCCGGGATGAGCGACGCGGTCAGCGCCCCGCCCGCGACCAGGGTGAGCGCGAAGCCGAGGCCCCGCACCAGGCACACCGCCACGATCCATGCCAGGTCGTGCGAGAGGGTCAGCACCACGGCGGGCGCGCCGAGCAGGACGAGCCCGACGACCAGCGCGAACCGGTGGCCGTAACGGGCCACGAAACGGGGGGCGGCCAGCTCGCCGAGGACGGTGGACAGCATCAGCGCGCCGGTGGCCGGGCCCGCGCCCGACGCCGTCGCATAGCGGGGGACGACCGACAGGAGCAGGAAGAAGCCGGTCGAGGCGCCGACCATGCTCACGAAGCGGAGCAGCAGCGGACGGGTGACCAGACGCGGGCGGGCCGGGGAAGTCGTCGCGGTAGTCGTCATGGGAACGACGCTAGGTGCGGGCCGGACCGCCGGTAAGCTCCAATTCCATGCCGTTGCAGTGGGCCGGTCTGTCACCCGAACTGCTCCTGTCCGTCGACCGCGACAGCGGCGAGCACCTGCGTGCCCAGCTGGAGCGCCGGCTCCGCGACGCGATCCGCACCGGCCGCCTCGGCCCCGGTGAACGCCTGCCGTCCTCCCGCGAACTGGCCCGCACGCTGAGCCTGTCCAGAGGTCTGGTCCAGGACTGCTACGCCCAACTCCAGGCGGAGGGCTACCTGGTGACCCGTGTCGGCTCCGCCACCCGGGTCGCGACGGTCGCCCACGTGCCCTCCGCGCCGGCCTCCGTGCCCCCGGCGGCCCCACGGCTCATCGCCGACTTCCGCCACGGCGTACCGGACCTGGGTGGCTTCCCCCTCACCGACTGGCTCTGGGCGATCCGCGAGGCGGGCCGGGCCATGCCGACCTCCGGCCTCGACTACGGGGATCCGCGCGGGAGTTCCGTCCTGCGCGAGGTGCTGGCCGGCTATCTGCGCCGGGTGCGGGCCGCGGCTGCCGACCCCGAACGGATCGTGGTGTGCTCCGGCTACGCGCAGGGCCTGGGCCTCGCCCTGCACGCCCTGGCCCGGACCGGCGTGCGCGTCGTGGCGTACGAGGACCCGGGCGCGCCCGCCACGGCGACGGCGGCGGCCGAGGCCGCCGGCCTGACTGCGGTGCCCGTCCCGGTCGACGAGGACGGCGTCGACGTCGCCGCGCTCGAGGCGACCGGAGCGCGGGCGGTCATCGTCACCCCGGCCCACCAGTGGCCGACCGGAGTGGTCCTCACCCCCGGGCGCCGGCTCGCCCTCGTCGACTGGGCGGCACGACGGGACGCGTATGTCGTCGAGGACGACTACGACGCGGAGTTCCGCTACGACCGCGAGCCCGTGGGCGCACTCCAGGGGCTCGCCGCGGACCGGGTGATCTCCGTCGGCACCGTCAGCAAGTCCCTCGCGCCGGCGCTGCGCATCGGCTGGCTGCTCTGTCCTCCCGCGCTCACCGACCCGCTCACCCGGGCCAAGCACCTCACCGACCGCGGCTCCCCGACCCTCGACCAACTGGCCCTCGCCCGGCTGATCGAGTCCGGCCGCCACGACCGTCATCTGCGCCGTATGCGGACGGTCTACGCGGCCCGGCGCGCCGCCCTCGTCTCGGCGCTCGCCGAGCACGCCCCCGCGGTGCGTCTCACGGGCCTCGCCGCCGGCTTCCACGCGGTCGCACACCTCGCCCCGGATGCCGACGAGCGGGCCGTCGTGGCCGCGGCGCGGGAACGCGGCGTCGGTCTCTACGGCATGAGCCCCTGCCGCTCGACCGGCGCGAGCGAACCGCCCCGGCTGGTCCTGGGCTTCGGGGACGTGGGCGAACGTGCGATCACCGAGGGCATCGCGGCCGTCGGCGACCTGCTGGCGGGCCCCTGACGGCACACCGGCCCGCACGGCCCCTACAGCCGGGCCCCCTTCAGGGCCATGTGCAGCAGCAGCCGGTCCTCGCCGTCGTCCAGGTCCAGGCCGGTGAGCTGTTCGACCCGGGACAGGCGGTAGTAGAGCGTCTGGCGGTGGACGCCCAGTTCGGCGGCGGTACGGCCGGCCTGGCCCGCGCAGTCGAGGAACACCTCGGCCGTGCGCGCCAGTTCGCGGTGGGCGGGCGCCAGCAGCGTCTTCACCACGGGGTCGTGGGCGACCTCCGGGGGAAGGGAGGTGAGCAGTCTGAAGGGGCCGATGGACGCCCACTCGGCGACCGGGCCGAGCCTGGGCTCGGCGAGGACGGCGCGGGCGGCGGCGGAGGCCTCCTGCCAGGCGGCCCCGAGCTCCGCGAGACCCACGCGGGCCACGGCGACCCCGGCCGCGGCCCGGCCCCGCCCGCTGCGCGCGCCGACCCTGGTCCGTCCGTCCTCCGGCGCGCCCGGGAGCCGTCCGCCCTCCCCGCGCGTCGCGTCCGGGCCGCCCGCCGACGGCCCGCTCTCCCCGCGCCCGCCCTCCGCTTCCCGCACGAACCGGGAGGCCGCCGTCAGCGCCGGGGAGAGCACGTCCGCCGACCTCAGCCGCACGAGCAGCGCCAGACTCTGCGCGCGGGAGGCACCCCCACCCCACGGCACCGTGCACAGCGCGGTCGCGCCCGGCACCGTACGGGCGGAGGGGGCGTCGTCCGGGTCGGCCGCCGGCCACGGCGCCACGCAGACGACGGTGTGCAGGACGTCGGCGCGCGGGCCGAGTGCCGACCGCAGCTCGGCGACGGCCATGTCGCGCTGCCAGCCGCGCTCCGCGGTGAGCACCGCGCGCAGCTCGCGGGTGAGGTCCGCGCCCGCCTGCGCCTCGTCCGCGAGCAGGGCGCCGATGCGGGAGGCGACCTCCATGGCGGCGGCGAGCTGGGCGGCGGTGGGGCCGGGGTCGTCGTCGAGGAGCCAGACGTAGCCGAGGACGACACCCCGATGGCGTACGGGCAGACAGATCCTTCCGCGGTACACGCCCGCCTCCGGGGTGGGCGGGATACGGACCGGACCGGTGGCGCGGGTGATGCCGAAGCCCTCGAACCAGGTGCGGACCGCCGCGGTGGAGCGGCGCGTGAGGATCGAGCGGGCGCGCACGGGGTCCAGGGCCGACGGATCGAGCTCGCCCTCGGAGTCGTAGGCGCCGAAGGCGATGAGCTCGAAGTCCCGGTTCTCCAGCGTCGCGGGCACGCCGAGCAGTGCCGAGATCTCGTCGACCAGCTCCTGGTAGTCCCCTCTGTATTCACCCGTCACCCGGGCATTCTCCCGCATTTCCGCGCGGCCTTCATACATCTGTCTGAGATCCAGGGCACGGATGCGTGACAGCTGTCGATGGCAGAGGATCGGAGCGATCCATAGGTTTCACGGTGGTTCTCCGTGCCGTACCCGAATGGTCGGGATTCGGCCTCCTGCTGGCTTTGTTGTGGAGGTGCCCCGTGCTGGGTCCCGTGATTCTCGCCGCCTCGCGCAGCGACAAGATGCGCCGTCTGATCTCGGCGGCCCCGGTGACCAAGCCGGTCGTCGACCGCTTCATACCCGGCGAGACCGTCGACCAGGTCGTCCCCATCATCCGGGACCTCACGGGCAAGGGCCTGGAGGTCACGATGGACGTCGTCGGCGAGGACATCACGACCCCCGAGCAGGCCACCGCGGCCCGTGACGCCTACCTGGACCTGATCGAGCGCCTCAAGCAGCTCGACCTCGGCACCAAGGCCGAGATGTCCATCAAGCTGTCGATGTTCGGCCAGGCGCTGGAGGGCGGCCACGAGCTCGCCCTCGACAACGTCCGCCCCGTCGTCGAGGCCGCCGCCGCCATCGGTACCACCGTCACGCTGGACGCCGAGGACCACACCACCCTCGACTCGATGTTCGCCATCCACGAGGAGCTGCGGAAGGACTTCCCGCAGACCGGCTGCGTCATCCAGGCCTACCTGTTCCGCACCGAGGCCGACGCCCGCCGCCTCGCCGAGAGCGGCAGCCGTGTACGCCTGGTGAAGGGCGCCTACAAGGAGCCCGCCGAGGTCGCCTACCAGCAGAAGGCGGAGACCGACAAGGCGTACGTGCGCATCCTGAAGATCCTGATGGAGGGCGAGGGGTACCCGATGATCGGGTCGCACGACCCGCGGCTCATCTCCATCGCGCAGGAGCTCGCGCGCAAGGCCGGGCGCAAACTGGACGAGTACGAGTTCCAGATGCTGTACGGCATCCGCAGCGACGAGCACCTGCGGCTCGCCGCCGAGGGGCACCGCATGCGTGTGTACACCGCGTACGGCACCGACTGGTACGGCTACTTCATGCGCCGCCTCGCGGAGAAGCCCGCCAACCTCCTCTTCTTCGCCCGCTCGATCCTCACCAAGGGCTGAGCCCGAACCACCCGCTCACTAAGGAGTACGGAACACATGGACGCTGTGACCCAGGTCCCCACCCCCGTCAACGAGCCGGTGCACGGCTACGCCCCCGGCTCGCCCGAGCGTGCCCGCCTGGAGGTCAAGCTCAAGGAGCTGGCCGAGAACCCGATCGAGCTGTCGATGACCATCGGTGGCGAGAAGCGGCTCGGCGGCGGTGAGCGCTTCGAGGTCGTGCAGCCGCACAACCACAAGGCCGTCATCGGCACCGGCGCGCACGCCACCCAGCAGGACGCGCAGGACGCCGTCGACGCCGCCCTCGCGGCCGCGCCGGCCTGGCGCGCGATGTCCTTCGACGACCGCGCCGCGATCATCCTGCGCGCCGCCGAGCTGCTCGCCGGCCCCTGGCGCGAGACGCTGGCCGCCTCCACGATGCTCGGCCAGTCGAAGACCGCCCAGCAGGCCGAGATCGACACCCCGTGCGAGCTCGTCGACTTCTGGCGCTTCAACGTCCACTACGCCCGTCAGATCCTCGCCGAGCAGCCGCCGGCGAACTCCCCGGGCGTGTGGAACCGCATGGACCACCGTCCGCTGGAGGGCTTCGTCTACGCGATCACGCCCTTCAACTTCACCGCGATCGCGGGCAACCTGCCCACCGCTCCGGCGCTCATGGGCAACGTCGTCGTGTGGAAGCCGTCCCCGACGCAGACCCACGCCGCCGTGCTGCTGATGCAGCTCCTGGAGGAGGCGGGCCTGCCCAAGGGCGTCATCAACCTCGTCACCGGTGACGGCATCGAGGTGTCCAAGGTCGTCCTGGAGCACCGCGACCTCGCCGGCATCCACTTCACCGGCTCGACCAAGACCTTCCAGTACCTGTGGAAGACGGTCGGCAACAACATCGAGAAGTACCGCTCCTACCCGCGTCTGGTCGGCGAGACCGGCGGCAAGGACTTCGTGGTCGCCCACCCGTCGGCGGACCGCGCGGTCCTCAAGACCGCACTGACCCGCGGTTCCTTCGAGTACCAGGGCCAGAAGTGCTCGGCGAGCTCCCGCGCCTACATCCCGGCCTCCATCTGGAACTCCGGTTTCAAGGAGGAGTTCGCGGCCGAGGTCGACTACCTGACCATGGGCGATGTCACCGACCTGTCGAACTTCATCGGCGCGGTCATCGACGAGCGTGCGTTCGCCAAGAACAAGGCGGCCATCGACCGCGCGAAGGCCGACCCGACCTGCACGATCGTCGCGGGCGGCACGTACGACGACTCCGTCGGCTACTTCGTGCGCCCGACCGTCGTCGAGTGCTCGGACCCGGAGAACGAGGTCTTCACGACCGAGTACTTCGGCCCCTTCCTCGCCGTGTACGTCTACGAGGACGACAAGTACGACGAGATGCTGACCCAGATGGAGTCGGCGTCCGACTACGCGCTCACCGGCGCGGTCATCTCCGGCGACCGCGCGGCGGCCGCGTACACGATGGAGAAGCTCCGCTACGCGGCGGGCAACTTCTACATCAACGACAAGTCGACCGGCGCCGTCGTCGGCCAGCAGCCCTTCGGCGGCGGCCGTGCCTCCGGCACCAACGACAAGGCGGGCGCCCCGCAGAACCTGATGCGCTGGACGCTGACCCGCGCCATCAAGGAGACGCTGGTGCCGCCGACCGACTACGGCTACCCGCACATGGGCTGACCGCTAGCGGACATGCCGGGCCAGGAAGTCGCCGATGAGGGCGGCTGCCTGGCCCGCGTGCGTTTCCAGGGCGAAGTGGCCGGCGGGAAGCAGGTGGATCTCGGCCTGCGGGAGGTCGCGCCGGAAGGCGAGGGCGCCCGCCGGGACGAAGATCTCGTCGTGCGCGCCCCAGACGGCGAGCAGCGGGACCTGGCTGTCGCGGAAGTACTCGTGGAAGGCCGGGTAGAGGGCGAAGTTGGAGCCGTAGTCGGAGATCAGGTCGAGCTGGATCTCGCTCTGGCCGGGGCGGGCCATGCGGGCCGCGTCGTGCTCGTAGGCGTCGGGGCTGACGAGCGTCGGGTCCGGGACGCCGTGCAGGTACTGCCACTTGATGCCGTCCGGGCTGCTGATCTCGCGGACCGGCGCCTCCGTCTCCGGCGCGCGCCGCGCGATCAGCGCGAGCACCGGTGCCCACGCGTCGGCGCCCAGGCCCTCCTCGTACGCGTTGCCGTTCTGCGTGATGATCGCGGTCACCCGCTCGGGGTGCGCGAGCGCCAGGCGCAGGCCGATCGGGGCGCCGTAGTCCTGGATGTACAGCGCGTACTCCTTCAGCCCGAGCTGCTCGGTGAACTCGCCCGTGATCTCGGCCAGTCGGTCGAAGGTGTAGCGGAACTCGTCGGCGGCGGGCGTCGCCGAGCGGCCGAAGCCGATGTGGTCGGGGGCCACGAGGTGGTAGCGGTCGGCGAGGAGCGGCATCAGGTCCCGGAACATGTGCGAGCTGGTCGGGAAGCCGTGCAGGAGGAGCAGGACGGGGGCGTCGGCGGGGCCCGCCTCCCGGTAGGCGATCTCCAGGCCTCGGACGGTGGTGGTGCGGTGGTGGATCCGGTGCGCGGCCATGACGGCTCCCCTAACCCCTGAAGTTCTCCTTGGTGGTGAGATCACCTCACCACACTCGCGACTAACTGGTCAAGGCGTTTTTGAAGGTTAGGGCGGTGGCGACGTGCTCCGACGTCGGGCCGGGCGGGCGGCGCCCCCGCGGCCGCATCCATCCGTGAGCGATGTGACCAGTGGGATCAGTGCAGGTCAGAGCGGTGTGACCCGAACCGCCGTCTCAGATAGTAGGAAGTCCGACTAACTGTGGAGACAGATGCCCGCTCCTCGCCTAGTTTTGTAGGAGCCGAACGTCTCGCTCGACCCAGCGAATGGCGGTCGTGAGCCGGAGCCCCTGGCAGGTAACCCCTGCGGCACCGCTCCCCGCCCCATCCGGCGTCTCGTAAATCCCTCACCGCACTTCCGGACCACCGCGTCCGGAGGCAAAGGAGTCGATTCATCATGGCCGAGACGACCGTCCGCCGAGTCCGCCACATCTCCCGTACGAGCGATTCCGACCGCAAGAACGCAGCAGCGGCCCTCCAGCGCGCCCTCGACCGCCGGGACAACGGCGGCGAGACGGGCCACTGAGCCGACCGCATACCCCGGCCGACGGCCGGGCCGCGTACCGGGAGCCGCACCCGCACGGGGTGCGGCGCGGGGCTCACGCGCCGCGCCGCACCTCGAAGTGGTCGATGCGCTCGCCGCTCTGCGCGAGCGCCGACACCTTGAGCCGGGGAGCGGTGCCCGCCTCCGCCTCCACCGAGAGGAAGGAGAAGCCGGTGTACCGCACCCGTGACCACTCCACGGTCTCGGCCTTCTGCTGCCGGGAGCCGGTCCAGTGGAAGGTCTCGACGGACTCGCGGTTCCTGACCTTCCCCTCGTAGCTGTCCTTCACCCCGGTGGGGAACCGGTACAGGCTCTTGCCCGCGCCGCCCGCCGTGACGTAGACGATCCCGTCCCGTGTCGGGTCCGTCGACGCGCCGACCGGGACGCGCCTGCCGACCTTTCCGCCCTTGATGGCGTCGGTCCGTTCGTACACGTGGTTGTGGCCGTTGATCACCAGGTCCACCTGGTGCTTGGCGAACAGTGGCCCCCAGGTGTCCCGCACCCCGCCGTCGGAGGCGTGCGTCGCCGTGGAGTACGCGCAGTGGTGGAAGAAGACCACCACGAAGTCGGCCGTCCGCCGCAGCTCGCCGAGCCGCTTGTCGAGCCAGGCCGTCTGCCGCCCGCCCGAGTAGCCCTTGTTGGCGGGGATCTCGTACGACACGTCGTTCGCGTCCAGCGCCACGATCCCGACATTGCCGTACGTGAAGGAGTAGACGCCCGGCGCCTTGCGCGCGTCGAAGCCGTTGTCCGGGAGCGACCAGCGGGCCGACTGGCCGCCGTAGCCGTTCGGCGAGTACCACGCCTCCATGTCGTGGTTGCCGGTCGTCACCATCCACGGCACCGACTTCGCCACGGACTCGGTCTGCTTGAGGAACAGGTCCCAGGCGCTGGGGTCGTAGACGTCGGAGTCCTTGCCGAGCCCGACCGAGTCCGCGTAGCAGATGTCGCCCGCGTGCAGGTGGAAGGCCGGGTGGCGGCCGAGGATCAGCTTGTCGTTGGCGAGCGCCTCGGGGGTGACGCCCTGGTCGCCGAAGGCGGTGAACACGAACTTCTCGGCAGCGGCGGGCGCCGTACGGAAACGGCCGACCGTCGCGTGCCGGTCGCGTGCCGCCGGGTCGAACCCCTCGTGGCCGACGCCGTAGTAGTACGTCGTGCCGGGGCGCAGCCCGTCGAGCGCCGCGTGCAGGTAGTACTGGTCCAGCGCGAACCGCCGGCCCGCCAGGCCGGGCGTGTGCAGGGTCCTGACCTCGGCCTCGATCTTGCGGCTCAGCTCCCAGGGCGTCAGCCCCACCCGCACGTACGGCTTCCTGACCGCGAGCGGCACCTGCCAGGAGACGCGCATCTGGGTCCGCGGGTCCGCGCCGAAGGCCAGGTGGCGGCCGAAGGGCGTGACGACGGAGCCGTGCACCTGCCCGGTCGCCGTACGCGCGGACGGGCCGGACGTACGCGTCGCCGAACCCGCCCCCTGCGAGCAGCCGGCCAGCAGACCGCCGCCCGCGAACGCGCCCGCGGTGACCAGGGCGCGCCGGCGGGTCAGCTTCGTCCGCAGGTACTCGTGCTGCTCGGCCATGCTCATACGGCGCGCGAGCCGTTCCGGGATGCCGACGTCAGGGGTGTCCATGTCGGGAAACTTCCCAGGACGCCCCAACGGCCGCGGGACGTAAGGGTGAACGGTGGGCGTCGGGTCGGCGTTCCGCGGGGCCGTGGCGGCGAACGCGACGTCCGGATGGCGGACATGGCGTGTCATCCCATGGGACAAGGAGTACGGTGCGGTCATGTCTCGCAGCATCAATCTCGCAGTGATCCCCGGTGACGGCATCGGCCAGGAAGTCGTGGCCCAGGGTCTGAAGGTCCTCTCCGCCGTCCTCCCGCAGGATGTGAAGCTGGAGACCGAGGAGTTCGACTTCGGTGCCAAGCGCTACCACGCCACCGGTGAGACCCTCACCGACGCGGACCTCGACGCCCTCAAGCAGCACGACGCGATCCTGCTCGGCGCGATCGGCGACCCGTCGGTCCCGTCCGGCGTCCTGGAGCGCGGCTTCCTGCTGAAGCTCCGCTTCGCCTTCGACCACCACGTCAACCTGCGTCCCTCGAAGCTCCTCCCGGGTGTCGAGACCCCGCTCGCCGGCCAGCCCGAGATCGACTTCGTCGTGGTCCGCGAGGGCACCGAGGGCCCGTACACCGGCAACGGCGGCACCATCCGCAAGGGCACCGAGCACGAGGTCGCCACCGAGGTCTCCGTGAACACGGCCTTCGGCGTCGAGCGCGTCGTCCGCGACGCCTTCGCCCGCGCCCAGGCCCGCCCGCGCAAGAAGCTCACGCTGGTCCACAAGAACAACGTGCTGACCTTCGCGGGGCACCTGTGGACCAACGTCTTCAACCGGGTGGCCGCGGAGTTCCCCGAGGTCACCACGGACTACATCCACGTCGACGCCGCGACGATCTACCTCGTCACCGACCCGGCCCGCTTCGACGTCATCGTCACCGACAACCTCTTCGGCGACATCATCACCGACCTCGCCGCGGCCGTCTCCGGCGGCATCGGCGTCGCCGCCTCCGGCAACATCAACCCGAGCGGTGCGTTCCCGTCGATGTTCGAGCCGGTGCACGGCTCGGCGCCCGACATCGCCGGCCAGGGCAAGGCCGACCCCAGCGCCACGGTCCTGTCCGTCGCCCTGCTGCTGCGCCACCTCGGCTACGAGACGGAGGCCGTCCGCATCGAGGACGCCGTCTCGGCCGACCTCGCGGAGCGCGTCGGCAAGCCCGCCCGGAGCACCGACGAAATCGGCGACGCGCTCGCCGTACGAGTAGCCGGCTGACCCGCCGCCACTCGCTTCACACAGGAGCCGCCGGGTCGCATCCGCACCCGGCGGCTTTTGCTATGCCCTCGCCGGGTGCCACCATCAACCCCTGGGCAAGCCCAAGGGCCGCATTCACGCAGTTTTCGTCCCCGGCGCCCCGCGCGCGATAATCGAACGCGGAGCCGCGGAATGAGGGAATGCTCGGACGTCCTAACACTGGCCACTGGCAGTTCGGGCGTGAGCGCGGCCCGTCACACACAACCGGTGAAGGACAACCACTCATGACGCAGCCCACGATCGAGCTCAAGCCGTCCGCCAGTCCGCTCTCCGCCACCGAGCGCGAGGCGATCCTGGCCAACCCCGGCTTCGGCCGCCACTTCACCGACCACATGGTGACGATCAAGTGGACCGAGGGCCGCGGCTGGCACGACGGACAGCTCGTTCCGTACGGCCCGCTCTCCCTCGACCCCGCGAACATGACCCTGCACTACGCGCAGGAGATCTTCGAGGGCCTCAAGGCGTACCGTCAGCCCGACGGTTCCGTGGCCACCTTCCGCCCCGACAAGAACGCCCGGCGCTTCCAGGCCTCGGCCCGCCGTCTCGGCATGCCGGAGCTGCCCGTCGAGACGTTCATCGAGGCCTGTGACGTGCTCGTCCAGCAGGACAGCGCCTGGGTGCCCGCGCACGGCGGCGAGGAGTCCCTCTACCTCCGTCCGTTCATGATCGCGACCGAGGTCGGGCTGGGTGTGAAGCCCGCCAACGAGTACCTGTTCCTGGTGATCGCCTCGCCCGCCGGCGCCTACTTCGCCGGTGGCGTGAAGCCGGTCTCGATCTGGCTCTCGGAGGACCGTGTCCGCGCCGTCCCCGGCGGCATGGGCGACGCCAAGACGGGCGGCAACTACGCGGCCTCCCTCCTCGCCCAGGCCGAGGCCGCCGCCAAGGGCTGCGACCAGGTCTGCTACCTCGACGCCGTGGAGCACAAGTGGGTCGAGGAACTCGGCGGCATGAACCTGTACTTCGTGTACGGCGACAAGATCGTCACCCCGTCGCTGACCGGTTCCATCCTGGAGGGCGTCACCCGTGACTCCCTCCTCACCGTCGCCCGTGACCTCGGCTACGGCTCCGAGGAGGGCCGCGTCTCCATCGAGCAGTGGCAGAACGACGCCGCGAACGGCACCCTGACCGAGGTCTTCGCGTGCGGCACCGCCGCGGTCATCACCCCTGTCGGCACCGTCAAGCGGTCCGGCACCGAATGGCAGCACTCGGACGGTGAGCCCGGCGAGGTCACCCTGAAGCTGCGCAACGCGCTGCTGGACATCCAGCGGGGCGTGACCGAGGACAAGCACGGCTGGATGCACCCGCTGGGCTGATGCGACCCGACGCCCGTGCCCGCCCCGGATCGCGAACCGGGGCGGGCACGGGCGTTCTCGGAACGCGCCGGTTCGCCGTGCCCGCAGGACACCGGACGGCACGGGTCCGCCGGTCCCGCCTCACGGGGGCGCGATCGGGTTCACCGGCCCGGTCGGCCGGCCCGGACTTCGCTGTCGGCGTGGGCGAGTTCGTCCCCGACGAGGACAGCACCGGACGTCCGCCGGGGCGAGAGCAGCAGATAGGCCGCCCCGCCGACCGCCCCCGACAGCAGGAAGCTGCAGTCCACCCCGCCCGTCAATGTCAGCAGGGGCCCTTCGTACGAGGGGAGGGACACGGCCAGCAGACCCACGAAGGCGCCCAGTGCCCAGGACGCCGTGGCCTCGATGTTCCAGCCGCCCCGGTACCAGTAGATCCCGCCCCGCGAGCGGCGGTTGAAGACCTGGAGGGCGTCCGGGTCGTAGACGCCCCGGCAGCGCGCGAAGCCGATCAGGGTGATGACGGCCCACGGGGTGCCGATGGCGGTCAGCAGGAGGACGAAGGACGTCATCGCGGACTGCGCGTCCCAGGCGTAGTGGCCCACGAAGACGCAGGCGGTGGCGACGACGGCGACCGTGCAGGTGGCGCGGGCCCGCGAGGCGCGGGGCAGGATCGCGTCCAGGTCGAGGCCCATGGAGTAGAGCATCAGGCCCGCGTTGCCGACCGAGCCCGCGGAGGCCGCCAGCAGGAGCGGGACCAGGTACCAGGTGGGGGAGGCGGTGACGAGGGGGCCCGCGTAGTCGAGGGCCGCCCGCGCCGCGTACGCCGTGAAGGTGCCGAACAGTTGGGGGACGAGGAGCCCGGCGATCAGACCGAGCCAGGTGGCGTGCAGGACGGTGCGCGAGGAGTGGCGGACCGGGGAGATGTAGCGCGTGTAGTCGCCGAGGAGCGTGATGAAGGCGATCGGGCCGGACAGGCCGGCCGCCACGGCGGCGAGCAGCCAGGTCGGCCAGAAGGAGCCGAGCAGATAGCCGCCGGCCTCCGGGAGCGCGGCCGTGGTGAAGTGCGGCGCGTACGCGATCACACCGAGGACCAGCAGGGCCGTCATCGCGAGGGCCAGCACGCGGGACATGGCGAGGAGCACGCGGTAGCCGTACACGGCGCCGGCGACGGTGGCGGCGGCGAGCAGCGCGTAGACGACGGCGTACGACAGTCCGTCGTCCGGCAGTCCGAAGAGGCGGCCGAGCACGCTGACCATCACGTCGCCGCCGATCCACACGGTCAGGGCGGTGTAGCCGAGGGCGAGGAGCAGGCCGACGACGGACCCGACGAGGCGCCCGCGGACGCCGAACTGGGCGCCGGAGGACGTCGACAGGTTCGTCGCCGTGCGCAGCGAGACCAGGGCCAGCGGGGCCGTGAGCGCGGTGCCGACCACCGTGCCCAACACGATCGAACTCACCGAGGCCCACCAGCCGAGCCCGAAGGACGGGGGCAGCCAGCCGAAGATGATCACGCCGAGGCAGAGGTTGGAGCCGAGCAGGATCGACACCAGATCGCGGGGACCGCTGGTGCGTTCCTCATCGGGGATGGTGTCGACTCCGCGCTGTTCTATCGGCATGGCTGGTCTCCTTCGACGGCCGCCTGAAGTTTGAGCGACGTTCAATGTGGACCGTACGAACGTCGTCCGTCAATGTTTCCGTTTCATGAATCCGGCGTTTAGAGTGATGCTCTAACGAGTGGGAAGCAAGGAGGTGCCGCGTCGTGAGACTGACCCCCACGGAACGTGACCGGCTGCTGCTCTTCGGAGCCGCGGAGCTGGCCCGCGCACGCCGCGCCAGAGGCCTGCGGCTCAACGTCCCGGAGGCGACCGCGCTGATCGCCGACACCGTGTGCGAGGCCGCCCGCGACGGACGCAGGCTCGCCGAGGCCGTCGAGGCGGCCCGGTCCGTGCTCGGCCCCGACGACGTGCTGCCCGGTGTCGCCGACGTCGTCACCGAGGTGCACGTCGAGGCCGTCTTCGACGACGGCTCGCGACTCGCGGTGGTCAGCGACCCCATCGGCGGCGGCCTCGGCGAACAGGCACCCGGCGCCCTGCTGCCGGGTCCGGAGCACGCCGAGCCCGAGGCGGCCGTCCGTCTGACGGTGACCAACACGGCCCCCGTCCCCGTCTCCGTCACCTCCCACTTCCACTTCTTCGAGGCCAACCCGCGGCTCGACTTCGACCGCCCCGCGGCCTACGGCATGCGGCTCGCCGTGCCCGCCGGCTCCTCCGTCCGCTTCGGCCCGGGGGAGAGCGCCGAGGTCGGGCTGCTGCCCATCGGCGGCGCGCGCGTCGCGATCGGTTTCGCCGGCCTCGTCGACGGGCCGCTGGACGGCCCCGGAGCCAGAGAAGAGGCCCTGCGCCGAGCCGCCGCCTGCGGCTACCTCGGCGTCCCGGAAACCCGTGACCAGGAGGTCGAGCGATGAGCCGCCCCGGAGGCCACCCCGCCGAGGCCCGCCGCCTCACCCCGTACGAGTACGCCGCCACCCACGGGCCCCGCGCCGGTGACCGGATCCGTCTCGGCGACAGCGGGCTGACCGTGCGCGTCGAGTCCGATGCGCAGCAGTACGGCGACGAGTTCCTCGCCGGCTTCGGCAAGACCGCCCGCGACGGACTGCACCTCAAGGCCGCCGCCGTCCGCGAGACCTGTGACGTCGTCATCAGCAACGTGGTGGTGATCGACGCGGCGCAGGGCATCCGCAAGGTCTCCATCGGCATCCGCGAGGGCCGTATCTGCTCGATCGGCCGGGCCGGCAACCCCGACACCCTGGACGGCGTCGACGTCGTCGTCGGCACCGGCACGTCCATCGTCTCCGGCGAGGGCCTCATCGCCACCGCCGGAGCCGTGGACACGCACGTCCACCTGCTGTCGCCGCGCATCATGGAGGCCTCCCTCGCCTCCGGGGTGACCACGGTCATCGGCCAGGAGTTCGGCCCCGTGTGGGGCGTGGGCGTCAACTCGCCCTGGGCGCTGCGCCACGCCTTCAACGCCTTCGACGCCTGGCCCGTCAACATCGGCTTCCTGGGCCGCGGATCGTCCTCCGACGGCGCGCCGCTCGTGGAGGCGCTCGCCGAGGGCGGCGCGTCCGGCTTCAAGGTCCACGAGGACATGGGCGCCCACACCCGTGCCCTGGACACCGCGCTGCGGGTGGCCGAGGAGCACGACGTCCAGGTCGCCCTGCACAGCGACGGCCTGAACGAATGCCTGTCCGTCGAGGACACCCTGCGCGTCCTCGAAGGACGCACCATCCACGCCTTCCACATCGAGGGCTGCGGCGGCGGCCACGTCCCCAACGTCCTGAAGATGGCGGGCGTCCCGAACGTCATCGGCTCCTCCACCAACCCGACCCTGCCCTTCGGCCGGGACGCGGTCGCCGAGCACTACGGGATGATCGTCTCCGTCCACGACCTCAAGACCGACCTGCCGGGCGACGCGGCCATGGCCCGCGACCGCATCCGCGCCGGCACCATGGGCGCCGAGGACGTACTGCACGACCTGGGTGCGATCGGGATCACCTCGTCGGACGCGCAGGGCATGGGCCGCGCGGGCGAGACCGTGCGCCGGACCTTCGCGATGGCCGGGAAGATGAAGGCCGAGCTCGGCGCCCCCGAGGGCGACGACAACGCGCGCGTCCTGCGCTACATGGCCAAACTGACCATCAACCCCGCCATCGCGCACGGCCTCGCGCACGAGGTCGGCTCCATCGAGACCGGCAAGCTCGCCGACATCGTGCTGTGGCGGCCCGAGTACTTCGGCGCCAAGCCGCAGCTCGTCCTGAAGTCCGGTTTCCCCGCGTACGGCGTCGTCGGCGACCCGGGCGCCGCCACCGACACCTGCGAACCCCTCGTCCTGGGGCCGCAGTTCGGGGCGCACGGCGCCACGCCCGCCGAGATCTCGGTGGCCTTCGTCGCGCAGGCCGCGCTCGACCAGGGCAACGACCGGATGCCCACCCGCAGGCGGCGCGTCGCCGTCCGCGGCACCCGCGGCATCGGCCCCGCCGACCTGCGGCTCAACTCCCGTACCGGGGCCGTCGACGTGGACCAGCGCACCGGACTGGTCACCCTCGACGGCGAGCCGCTGCGCTCGGAGCCCGCCGACTCGGTGTCCCTGAACCGCCTCTACTTCCTGTAAACGCCACGGCCTTGAGGACCTTCGCCATGAACACCCCCGCCTCCGACGGCTTCCGTATGCCCGCCGAATGGACCCCGCACGAGCGGACCTGGATGGCGTGGCCGGGCGCCAACCCCACCTTCGACGACCCCGACGACCTCGCCCGGGCCCGGGAGGCCTGGGCGGCGGTGGCCCGCACGGTCCGCCGCTTCGAACCGGTCACCGTCGTGTGCGGCCCCGGGCAGTCCGCCGAGGCGCGGGCACTGCTCGGCCCGGACGTCGACACCGTCGAGCGCGAACTCGACGACGCGTGGATGCGGGACATCGGCCCCACCTTCCTCACCGACGGCAAGGGTGCGCTCGCGGCCGTGGACTGGACGTTCAACGGCTGGGGCGCCCAGGACTGGGCGCGCTGGGAGCACGACGCGAAGGTGGGCGCGTACGTCGCCGACCTGGCCGGGGCCCGTACGTACGCCTCGAAGCTGGTCAACGAGGGCGGCGCGATCCACGTCGACGGCGAGGGGACGGTGCTCCTGACCGAGACCGTGCAGCTCGGCCCCGAGCGCAACCCCCACTGGTCGCGCGAGCAGGTCGAGGCGGAGATCCACGCCCACCTCGGCACCCGCAAGGCGATCTGGCTGCCGCGCGGACTGACCGGCGACTATCCGCCGTACGGTTTCGGCACGCTGGGCCACGTCGACATCGTCGCCGCCTTCGCGCGCCCGGGTGTGGTCGTCGTCCACTCCCAGCAGGACCCGGCCCACCCGGACCACGAGGTCAGCAAGGAGGTCGTCGGCCTGCTGGGCGCGCAGACCGACGCGCGGGGCCGCCGGCTGGAGGTCGTCGAGGTGCCGGCCCCGACGGTCCTGGAAGCCGACGGCCACTGGGCGGACTACTCGTACATCAACCACTACCTGTGCAACGGCGGTGTCGTGCTGTGCGGCTTCGACGACCCGCGCGACGAGATCGCGGCAGGGATCTTCCGGCGGCTGTTCCCGGAGCGGACGGTGACGCTGGTGGACGCACGTACGATCTTTGCCGGGGGCGGTGGCATCCACTGCATCACCCAGCAGCAGCCGAGGATCTGAGACCCGGGAGTCGCTCGTGGCCGAAAGCCGCACACCGCGGAGGAAGAACGCTCCGCCGCGGGAGGATGTGCTGGCCGTAGCCATGGACATGATTGCCGAGCGCGGTCTGGAGAAGCTGACCATGGCGGCGCTCGGCCGCGAGGTGGGCATGAGCAGCGGCCATCTCCTCTACTACTTCCACTCCAAGGACGAACTCCTGCTGCGGACCCTGGAGTGGAGCGAGGGCCGTCTCGGCGCGGAGCGCGCGAGGCTGCTCACCCGGGACGCGCCCGCCCGCGAGCGGCTGGACGCGTTCGTCGACCTGTACGTCCCCGACGGCCACCGCGACCCGCACTGGACACTCTGGCTGGAGGTCTGGAACCGCTCGCAGAACGCCGACGAGGACGCCCGGGAGCGGCAGGTCGCCATCGAGGGCGCCTGGCACCGGGACCTCGTTGCGCTCCTCGCCGAGGGCATCTCGCGCGGCGAGTTCCGCGCCGTGGACCCGGACCGCTTCGCCGCCCGGCTGCGCTCCCTCCTCGACGGCTTCTCCATCCATGTCGCGATCGGCCTGCGCGGCACCGACCGGGCGCACGTTCTCGGCCATGTCAGGGAGTTCCTGGACGAGTCGCTGGGGCGGGCGGGGCACCCGGACACCTGATCGGGGCCTCAGGGCTCCTGGGCGCCACCGGAGGCGGGCCGGCGGGTGGCGACGGGTTCGTGCGCCGACCTGCGCGGTGTCCACCGTCGAGTAGCCCGCTGTTCGCATCCTGAGACGCCCGGTGAGCAGAGGGGCGGTATGTGCCAGACTGCCCCCGTGCTCTCGTTCGCCATGATTATTGGCAGCAGGCGCGCCGGTCCGCAGTGACCGCCTCGTACCACCACGTACGGGCGGACACCGTCGTCCTCGACCCGCGCGCAGACCTCTCGCACCCGCGAGAGGTTTTTCGTTTTCCTGGCCCACCTCAAGCCGGGAAGGGAGCGCGAGGGACCATGGGGGGACGGTGGAGCCGGTCATTCCGGTAGACCGAGATCCAACATCAGGAGCCAGAGACCATGACGGAAACCAGCGAACTCGACGATTCCTTCCACGTCTTCGACACGACCCTGCGCGACGGCGCGCAGCGTGAGGGCATCAACCTCACCGTGGCGGACAAGCTGGCCATCGCACGGCACCTGGACGACTTCGGGGTGGGCTTCATCGAGGGCGGCTGGCCCGGCGCCAACCCGCGCGACACCGAGTTCTTCGCCCGCGCCCAGCAGGAGATCGACTTCAAGCACGCCGAGCTCGTGGCCTTCGGCGCCACCCGCCGGGCCGGCGCGAAGGCTTCGGAGGATCCGCAGGTCAAGGCGCTCCTGGACTCGGGCGCCCAGGTGATCACCCTCGTCGCCAAATCCCACGACCGCCATGTCGAGCTCGCCCTGCGCACCACCCTCGACGAGAACCTGGCGATGGTCCGCGACACCGTCTCCCACCTGCGCTCACAGGGCCGCCGCGTCTTCGTCGACTGCGAGCACTTCTTCGACGGCTACCGCGCCAACCCCGCCTACGCGAAGGCCGTCGTCCGCGCGGCGTCCGAGGCCGGCGCCGACGTCGTCGTCCTGTGCGACACCAACGGCGGCATGCTCCCGGCACAGGTCCAGGCCGTCGTGGCCACCGTCCTCGCGGACACCGGCGCCCGGCTCGGCATCCACGCCCAGGACGACACGGGCTGCGCGGTCGCCAACACCCTCGCCGCCGTCGACGCGGGCGCCACCCACGTCCAGTGCACCGCCAACGGCTACGGCGAGCGCGTCGGCAACTCCAACCTGTTCCCCGTCGTGGCCGCCCTCGAGCTCAAGTACGGCAAGAAGGTGCTCCCCGAGGGAGCCCTGCGCGAGATGACCCGCATCTCCCACGCGATCGCCGAGGTCGTCAACCTCACCCCCTCCACGCACCAGCCCTACGTGGGCGTGTCCGCCTTCGCGCACAAGGCGGGCCTGCACGCGTCCGCCATCAAGGTCGACCCGGACCTGTACCAGCACATCGACCCCGAGCAGGTCGGCAACACCATGCGGATGCTGGTCTCCGACATGGCGGGCCGTGCTTCCATCGAGCTCAAGGGCAAGGAGCTCGGCATCGACCTCGGCGGGGACCGCGAGCTGGTCGGCCGTGTCGTCGAGCGGGTCAAGGAGCGCGAGCTCGAGGGCTACACCTACGAGGCCGCGGACGCGAGCTTCGAACTGCTGCTGCGCGCGGAGGTCGAGGGCAGGCCGCTCAAGTACTTCGAGGTCGAGTCCTGGCGCGCCATTGTCGAGGACCGCCCGGACGGGTCCCACGCCAACGAGGCCACGGTCAAGCTCTTCGCCAAGGGCGAGCGCATCGTCGCCACCGCCGAGGGCAACGGCCCGGTCAACGCGCTGGACCGCGCGCTGCGCGTCGCCCTGGAGAAGATCTATCCCCAGCTCGCCAAGCTGGAGCTCGTCGACTACAAGGTCCGCATCCTGGAGGGCAAGCACGGCACGTCGTCCACGACCCGCGTGCTCATCTCCACCTCCGACGGCACCGGCGAGTGGTCCACGGTGGGCGTCGCCGAGAACGTCATCGCGGCGTCGTGGCAGGCCCTGGAGGACGCGTACACGTACGGCCTGCTGCGGGCCGGCGTGGAGCCGGCGGCGTAGGCACCCCGAAGGTCGGAGGGGCCGGGGAGGGCCCCTCCGACCTGTCGGACGGCGGGCGCGGCGCGCACGGCGACCGGACGTCGTCGCGCCGGCGCCCGCACGGTCCTACTGGAGCCGCCACTTCTGGTTGGCCGCTCCCGTGCAGGACCAGATCTGCGCCCGCGCCCCGTTCGCGGACGAGTTGTCCGTCACGTCGAGGCACTTGTTCGCCGCGGCGTTCACCACGTCACCCGTGGACGCGTCGTACGACCACTGCTGTGCCCCCGTGCCGTTGCAGTCGTACAGCTGCACCTTGGCCCCGTCGGCTGTGGAGCCGCCCGTCACGTCGAGGCACTTGCCCAGCGCCCGGACGGAGCCGTCCGTCTGCACGGTCCAGTTCTGCGCCGAGGACCCGTTGCAGTCGTAGAGCTGCACCGCCGTGCCGTTCGCGGACGAGCCGCCCGCCACGTCCAGGCATTTGCCGGCGAGTCCGACGAAGGCCCCCGACCGACTCCCGCCGCCCGACTGCGTGCCCGACCAGGTGAAGGTCGCCGACGTCCGGCCCGGCAGCGAGTAGGTGGCGTGCTGGCCGCCCCAGTTGACGGTCACCGTCTTCGCGGACGACGCCTCGTTGTACGCGATCAGCGCCTTCGACCCGTCGGGATTGCGCCAGGCCACGTTGGGCACGGCGGAGGACGCCGTGGAGGCGATCCGCTGCGCTCCGGGCCGCACGAACTTCGTCAGGTGCCCCATCGTGTAGTACTCGATCGTGTAGTCGACGGTCCCGCTCGCCCCGTCCCCGTTGTGCACCGTGATCAGCCCGGAGCAGGTGCCGCAGCCGCCGTTGTGGGGGCCCCGGTTCTGGTCCACGGCAAGCGACCACTTGGTCACCGACTTGGCCCAGTTCCGGGTGTAGTCGACGATGTTGAGCATGTCCTCGCGCTGCTGGTCGGCGATCCAGGTGCCACCGGAGTGCTCGGTGCCGAAGGCGTCGAGGCCCGGGTACTGGTTGTGCACGCTCGTCTGCTTGCCGACGTCGCCGCCGTACCCGTGCCAGGCGATGCCGCCGAAGTTCGGGTGCGAGCGGACCGCCGCGTCGTCCACGGTCTGCGCGGCGTACGCGTCGTACACGTCCCAGTTCCAGTCGTGCGCGAGGACCTTCGTGGAAAGACCCGCCGCCTGGAGCTTGGGCAGCAGCTCGCTCTTGGTGAAGTAGGCGAGCCCCGAGGCGTTCCAGCTCATCGAGGGGTAGCCCGAGCAGCACGTCGGCTCGTTCTGCGCGGTGACGTACGCGACGGGCACGCCCTGGTCGCGGTAGGCCTGGAGGTACTTCACGAAGTACGAGGCGTACGCGCCGTAGTCCTCCGCCTTCAGCCAGCCGCCGTTGAGCTGGCCGCTGTCCTTCATCCACGCGGGTGCCGTCCACGGCGAGGCCATCACGGTCAGGGACGGGTTGAGCTGGAGCGCCTGCTTGGTCAGGGGCACCACGTCCGCGAGGTCGTGCGCGATCGAGAACTTCGACAGCGAGGGGTCCGTCTGCCCGGCGGGCACGTCGTCGTAGGTGTAGCCGTACCGCGCGAGGTCGGAGGCGCCCATGGGGTTGCGCAGGAACGACAGCCCGATGCCGTCCGTCGGCGAGAACAGCTTCCGCATCGTGGCGTCCCGCGTGCTCTGCGACAGCGCTCCACTGCTGTTCATCAGCCAGGCGGCGGTGTCCGTGAAGGACGCGCCGCCGCCGGTGAAGGTCTGGAACCGGGTGTTCTCGTCGACGGTGATGTTCTCGCCGCTTCCGCCGCTGCCGGACTGGAAGGCGAACGGCGTCTGGGCCTGGAGCCCGCGCACCACGTGCCGCCCGCCGGCGTCGTCGGTCGTGGTCAGCCAGGCGGTCACCTGTTCGCCCGCGGCCTGCGCGGGCACGGTGCCGACGGCGGTCAGCCCGGCGGTCGTCAGCAGCCCGGCGACGAGCAGCCGGGCCGCCCGGATGGATCTCCTCATGGCGCGCCGCCCTTCTGTGTGGGGGTGGGGGACGGGGCGTGCGAGCCGTGAGTAAATGACGGCTTCGGGTGCGCGTCAAGGGGGTGCGCGTTCAGTTTCCGAAGGAACAACTCCCCTGATCCGGCCGTGAGTTGTGTGTGTACCGGTTCTGGCGTGAAGTCTTGACGGCTGCCTGGGGCGCCAGTTAACTCACGCCGTGATCTAAGTCGTAAGAGGAGTGTACGAGTTCAGTCCCCGCACGGAGAGAGTCGAGGGAAGGTCCATGCGAAGAACCGCCCTGCTCGTGTCCGCCGCCCTGCTCACCGGACTGCTGCCGCTGGCCTCCGCGAGCGCCGCGGCAGGCGCCGACGAGCCGGCCCCCGTCCCCGTCGACCGCTTCGAGGGCGAGGTGCCCTTCGCCGGCCAGCCCGCCGACGGCATCTTCACCTGGGGGAGCGACTCCGACGACCCGCCCCGGCTCGCTCTGACCGCCCGCACCGACGCGCCCGAGGGCGACAAGGTCCTCACCGGCTCCTACGACATCAGCGGCTACGGCGGCTTCACCCACGACTTCGCCGCCGCCCTGCCCGCCCACGACTGGTCGGCCCACAAGGGCATCCGCTTCTGGTGGGAGGGCCGCGGCAGCGGCAAGAAGATCAGCTTCGAGATCAAGGACGGCGGAGCCCACGGGGAGGCCTCCGAGCTGTGGACGACGTCCTTCGCGGACGACTTCACCGGCTGGAAGCAGATCGAGATCCCCTTCACCGACTTCACCTATCGCACGGACTACCAGCCCGTCGGCGGCATCGACCAGGTGCTCGGCCTCACGCAGATGTGGGGGTACGCGGTCACCCTGCCGGTCGGCGTCAAGGGCGAGTTCGCCATGGACGGCGTCGAGCTGTACGGCAAGGCGGACCAGTCGCTGCGCGCCTCCGTGACCACCGACGCCGCGGTCCACCCGGTGAAGGAGGGCGGCACGGCGGACGTGCGCGTCTCGGTCGCCACCACCGGCTCCGCCCCGATCGACGAACCGGTGACCGTCGCCTACGAGAGCACGGGCGGAACCGCCGATCCGGACAAGGACTACACCCCGGTCAGGGGGACGATCACCTTCCCGGCGGGGACCGTCTCGGGCACCTCCCGGACGATCCACGTACGGACGCTGAAGGACCGGTCCGCCGAACCCGCCGAGACGATCCCCCTCAAGCTCACCGTCACCGGCGCCAAGGCTCCCGCCGAGAGCCCGCAGGTGGTCGTCGACGCCCACGGCCTGCCCTACCTCGACCCGAAGCTGCCGGTGCGGAAGCGGGTCGCCGACCTCGTCTCCCGGATGTCCCTGGAGGAGAAGGCCGGCCAGATGACCCAGGCCGAGCGCGGCGCGGTGACCGCACAGGGCGACATCGCGGCCTACGACCTCGGCTCGCTCCTGTCGGGCGGCGGCTCGACCCCCACGCCCAACACCCCCGCGGCCTGGGCGAAGATGATCGACGGCTTCCAGCTCAGGACGCAGGCCACCCGCTTCCAGATCCCGCTGATCTACGGCGTGGACGCGGTGCACGGCCACAACAACCTCGTCGGCTCGACGATCATGCCGCACAACATCGGCATCGGCGCTACCCGTGACCCCGAACTGGCCGAACGAACCGGCGCGGTGACGGCCTCCGAGGTCCGCGCCACGGGCATCCCGTGGGACTTCGCGCCCTGCCTGTGCGTGACCCGCGACGAACGCTGGGGCCGCTCCTACGAGTCCTTCGGTGAGGACCCGGCGCTCGTGCAGTCCATGGAGACGGTCATCCAGGGTTTCCAGGGCCGGGCGAACGGCTCCGACCTGGACCGCGACGACAAGGTCCTGGCCACCGCGAAGCACTTCGTCGGCGACGGCGGGACCGAGTACGGCTCCTCCACGACGGGGACGTACAAGACCGACCAGGGTGTCACCAAGGTCACCCGGCAGCAGCTGGAGGCGGTGCACCTCGCGCCGTTCGGGACCGCGGTCGACCGGGGCGTCGGCACGGTCATGCCCTCGTACTCCTCGCTCGACATCCTCGGGGACGGCCAGGGCGCGGTGAAGATGCACGCCCGCGCGGACATGATCAACGGTGTCCTCAAGGGCCGCATGGGCTTCGACGGCTTCGTGATCAGCGACTGGAACGCCATCGACCAGCTGCCCGGCGACTACGCCTCCCACGTCCGCACGTCCGTGAACGCGGGCCTGGACATGATGATGGTGCCGTACAGCTACAAGGACTTCACCGCCACCCTGATCGACGAGGCGAAGGCTGGCCGGATCAGCGGCAAGCGGATCGACGACGCGGTGTCGCGCATCCTGACCCAGAAGTTCCGGCTGGGTCTGTTCGAGCACCCCTACGCCGACACCGGCGGGGCCGCGGACATCGGCTCGGCGCAGCACCGTGCGGTCGCCCGCCAGGCCGCCGCCGAGTCGCAGGTACTGCTGAAGAACGACGGCGGCCTGCTGCCCCTGAAGAAGTCGCAGAAGGTGTACGTCGCCGGCTCCAACGCCGACGACATCGGCAACCAGACCGGCGGCTGGACCATCACCTGGCAGGGATCGTCCGGAAAGATCACGGACGGCACGACGATCCTCGACGGGATGAGGCGCGCCGGCGGCGACGTCACCTATTCCAAGGACGCCTCGGCGCCCACCGCCGGCTACGACGTCGGTGTGGTCGTCGTCGGCGAGACCCCGTACGCCGAGGGCGTCGGCGATGTCGGCAACGGCAACGACCTGGAGCTGACCGCCGCCGACAAGGCCGCCGTGGACAAGGTGTGCGCGGCCATGAAGTGCGTGGTGCTGACCGTCTCCGGACGGCCGCAGCTCATCGGCGACCGGCTCGCCGAGACCGACGCCCTGGTCGCCTCCTGGCTGCCGGGCACCGAGGGCGACGGAGTGGCCGACGTGCTGTACGGCAAGCGGTCCTTCACCGGGCAGCTGCCCGTCACCTGGCCGAAGTCCGAGTCCCAGCTGCCGATCAACGTCGGTGACACGGCCTACGACCCGCAGTTCCCCTACGGCTGGGGCCTCACCACGCTCACGAAGGTCCCGGCCGGCGGCTCGGCGACCCTGCGGGCCCTCGCCCTCGTCGCCACCGCGGCGGACCGGGCCGGATCGGCCGCGGCGGGCCGCCCGGCCGTGACCAAGGCACGCCTCCTCGTCCAGCAGAGGATCGGCACCACGATCACGCCCGCGACCGCCAAGCCCTTCGCGGACGCCGATCACCTCCTGCTGACGGGCCACTACGCGAGCGCGGTGGCGAAGCTGAAGGAGGCGTACGAGGCGGCCGGCTGACACCCGGGTGCGAGAACGGCGGGGGCGTCGGGGGACGGAGTGCCCGGCGCCCCCGCTCCCTGTCCGCCCGGGCCCGTTCCTGGTCCGGGCCCTGGACTGGTGCGGGCCCGGACCGGCCAAGGCCGACGCCTGTCCACCACGCCCGCTCCCCGTCCGGGGCACCGCCTGCCCATCGGGCCCTCCCCGTTCCGCACCCGTCGTCGGTCCACCGGGCCCGCTCCTCGTTCCGAGCCCCGCACCGATGCCCAATTCGGTGTATTTCGGGTAGCTTCGAAGACATGAAGCCCGCTCGCACCCGAGGTCTGCCGGGATGGCGGGGTCTCCCGGGACTGCTCGTCGCGCTGGTTCTCACCGCCCTGGCGGTCCTCGCGACCGGCATCTCCCGCGCCCAGGCGGCCACCGACGTGGACACGGTGGCCGCCGCCCTGCGTCAAAGCCCCGTGTACGTCGATCCCGCGGCCTCCGCGCAGCTCCCCAAGGCGGACGCCGACGCCCTGGCCAAGAAGATCGAGGACGCGGACAAGCCCGTCTTCGTGGCGGTCCTCCCGGCCGGGTTCCCGTCGCAGAGCCTCTTCCAGAACCTGCGCACCGCCACCGGTATCACCGGCCTGTACGGGGTCCGGCTCGGCGACCGCTTCGACGCGCGGGCCGACGCCGCGGTGATGTCCCGCACCGCCGTGCAGAACCTCGTCACCAGCGTCCAGGGCGAGGACACGAAGACCCAGCTGAACGACTTCACGGACCGCGCGCTCGCCAACATCCGGGGCTCCGCCCCCGCGAGCTGGGACAGCGGTTCGGCGGGCGGCGGCGTTTCCACGGCCGCCCTGGTCACCGTCGCCGCGGTGGTCGTGGCGGGCGGCGCGGGCGCCTACACGATCGTCCGCCGCAACCGGCGCCGCAAGGAGGAGGAGCGGCGGGCGGCGCTCGACAAGCTGCGCGTGGTCGTGGACGAGGACATCACGGCCTTCGGCGAGGAACTCGACCGGCTCGACTTCCATCCCGCGGAGGCGGGGGCGGACGACGCGATGCGCGCGGACTACGAACGCGCGCTGGACGCCTACGAGCAGGCGAAGTCGTTCATGGCGGCGGCGACCCGGCCCGAGGACGTCAGCGCGGTGACACAGGCACTGGAGGACGGCCGGTTCTCGCTCGCCGTGCTGGCCGCACGCCGTGAGGGCCGCCCGCTTCCCGAGCGTCGCGCCCCTTGTTTCTTCGACCCGCGACACGGCCCGTCCGTCGCCGACGCGACATGGACGCCGGCGGGCGGCGCGCCCCGCCAGGTGCCGGTCTGCGCGGCGGACGCGGCCCGGCTGGCCGACGGGGTGTCCCCGGCGGTCCGTGAGGTCGAGACCGAGCACGGACGCCGTCCGTACTGGGACGCGGGTCCGGCGTACGGCCCCTGGGCGGGCGGCTACTTCGGCGGCGGCATCCTGCCCGGCCTCCTCGTCGGCACCCTGCTCGGCAATGTGATGGCCGGCCCCACGTACGCCTCCGACTACGGCGTCGGGTACGGCGACTTCGACGGCGGTTACGACGGCGGCGACGTCTCCGGCGCCGACTTCGACCCCGGCGACTTCGGCGGTGGCTTCGGGGACGGCGGAGGCGGCGACTTCGGCGGGGGAGGGGACTTCGGCGGCGGCTTCTGAGCCGCGCCTGCGGCCCCGCCCGACTGCCGGGCGGGGCCGGAGATCACTTGAACGCCGCGGCGTTCCGTCCCGCCCAGTGCGTGAAGGCGTGTCCGGGCCGGCCGAGGAGCCGCTCCACGTCGGGGCTCACCCGCTGTTCCTCGGCGACCGGCGTGCCCAGGATGTCCAGGGTGGTGTCCGCCACCGGCTCGGGCATGAACCGCAGCATCTGCGTCCTGGCCTCCTCGCGGGTCTGCTCGACGAACCGCACCGGCTCCCCGACGGCGTCCGCGATCGCCGCGACCTGCTGCCGGGGCGAGACCGGCGCCGGGCCCGTCAGCTCGTAGGTCGTGCCCGCGTGGCTCGGTTCCCGCAGGGCGAGAGCGGCGACCTCGGCGATGTCGAGCGGGTCGACGGTCGGCAGCGCGACGTCTCCGAAGGGCGCCCCGGCCGTCCGCGCCGCGCGGACCGTACCGGCCCACGCCAGCGTGTTGGAGTGGAAGCCCGCCGGCCGGAGGAGGGTCCACTCCAGCCCCGAGCGCTTGACCGCCTCCTCCTGCCCGGGCGGGTGACGACGCGTGCCGACCCCTTGCGAGGAGAGGAGGACGACGCGCCGTACGCCTCCGTCCCGAGCGGTGTCGAGGACGCCGGACAGGTCCCCGCCCGACGCCAGGAATTCACCGGTGACCAGCAAGAACAGTGCCTCGGCCCCGTCGAACGCGGTCCGCAGGCTCATGGGGTCGGCCAGGTCGGCCCGGACGTGCCGCACCCCCGCCGGCAGGTCCGCCGCGCCCGTCGCCGAGGTGCCGCGCGAGACCGCCGTCACCCTCTCGCCCGCCGTGTTCAGTGCCCGCACGAGCGGCCCGCCGACGTTGCCCGTGGCTCCCGTCACCACCATCATGATTGCTCCCCTTTGCCGTGTCGGCAGGTCTGCCGGTCGGTTTCGACCGGTTCCTGCCGTTTCTCTCGGACAAAAAGAAAGCTACCGTCCTTGGCATAGTAGGTACCTAGAGGAAAGTAATGGAGAGAGGGGCTCATCGTGACCGACGCCACATCCCGGCCGGCCGCCGTCGACGTCGACCCCGAGGCGGCCTGCCCGATCGCTCCCGTCGTCGACATCGTCTTCAGCCGCTGGACCACGCCCATCCTGTGGGCACTGCACGAGTACGGACGGCAGCGCTTCGTGGAACTGGAGCGCCGCATCACCCGGATCACGCCCAAGGTGCTGACCCAGCGGCTGCGCCAACTGGAGCGCGACGGGCTGGTCGTGCGCACCTATCACCCCGAGGTCCCGCCACGGGTGGAGTACGAGATCAGCGAGCTGGGCCGCAGCCTGGCCCCCCTGTTCGCGACGCTCGCGGAGTGGGCCGCGGTCAACCTGGACAAGGTCGAGGAGGCCCGGGGCGCCTACGACGCCGGCTGAGCCACCGACGCTCAGGCGTCGGGCAGTCGGAGCCACTCGCTCCAGGAGAGGTCACGTCCGATGAACCGGGGCCGCTCGAAGGGCCAGGCCTCGGCGATCCAGCGCGGCACGAGCGCGTCCAGATCGCGCTCCAGCGCGCTGCCGACGCGGGCGTCCACGACCCACCAGGAGATCTCGGCGTCGGCGCCGGCCTTCTCCGGCGGATCGATGTAGACACATCCGTACTCGGACGTGCCCGCGTCGTCGAACAGCACGTAGTTGAAGGACTGGTGGGCGGCGATCTCCGCCTCGTGCCGCCGGAGGTCCTGGAGGTTCGCCTCGTACGTCATGGTCTCGGCGGGCCATCCCCAGGCCTGGCCGAAGACGGACCAGAGCCGGTCGCGCGACCCCATGACGGCCGGGTAGTCGATGGCGGCGTCCGCGCCGGTGATCGGGCGCAGGTGATGCCCTCCGGGCACGTCGACGCGCAGCGGGTGGACGAAATCGGCGGGCAACCAGGTCATGCCCGGAGGCTAACGGCCGGGCGGAGCGCCACGCACCGGGTTATCGGCCGCGACGCCGAGCCCCGCCGCGACGCCGGACCCTGCGCAGCGGCGGGGCTCGGCGT
>NZ_BAABKB010000035.1:0-11506 GCF_039543605.1 Streptomyces siamensis
GCGTCTGTGCGCCTCGTCCAGGTCCAGGTCGCGTAGTTCACGGTCGCCGGCGCTCGCACTCGGTATGTCCGCGCGCCGCTCGGCGGCTGTGCGGCCGGACGGCCTTTCTGGCTGATGCGCGGGCCGCCCGTAGACGTATAGGTGCGCTGGTCTCGGCGGCCGGCACCCACCTGCCGGTGGGCGTCGGGGGCACCGGAGCGCACGGCTGCCGGCTCGCCTGCCACCTGCGGCAGTGCCAGGTCCCGTGTCCGAGGCGGCTGCCCTGAGGGCCGGGCCCGCAGGGCGGGCGGCGAGTCCGCCCCCATCGGCGCCCTCACCGCTGCAACAGCCGCAGCCGCGCGCCCCTGGCCCTGGCCCTGGTCGAGCTGGTCAAGCACCTGCCCCCGCTCCCGTCCCGGTGTGCAGGGCAGTGACCGGCGTGCGTGGTCGAGGTCGCCCCCTGTAATCGGCGCCGGTCGATGGCCACTTGGCCATGAGCGAGGGTCACGGAGTTTCCATCGGTCGATGGCGTCGGTGTCGAAGCAGGCGGGCCAAAGCATGGGGGGCGTCCCGGATTCCGCTCTGCTGCGTGAATTTCCTTTTGCCGACGGCACACGATGATGCGGCAACTCCCTTGCCAGTGGGTCGTCACGGCGGCCCGGGCGGGACTCGGTCACATGACTGCCATGCCGTCTGCCGGTGGTGCCGCGTCACGTTACCTAGAAGAAAATGCCACCGCCCCTGTGGAATCTAGGTCACTTTCCGGATTACCGATGTGGCGGCCCTGGCCCATCATGGAAATGCGCCGGAAGGAAGAGCGGGCTGTAGCCCGCAGCGCCGGCCGACGGGATCGACACGTCGCACATTCATCTGCGAACTCAGCGTCGAATCCTGCCTTCTTCTGCACCTAGCCGAGACATCATGGAGGCCATCATGTCCGTCACCCCTGACCGGGAAGCGATCCGCCCGTTCACGTTCGAGTTTTCCGAGGCGGAGCTCGAGGACCTGCGTGCGCGGATCGTCGCGACGCGTTTTCCCGAGAAGGAGACCGTCACCGACCAGTCGCAGGGCACCCCTTTGGCCACCCTTCAGGAACTGGCGCGGTACTGGGCCGAGGAGTACGACTGGAGCAAGGCCGAGGCGAAGCTGAAGGCGCTGCCGCACTTCATCACCGAGATCGACGGCCTGGACATCCACTTCATCCACGTCCGCTCCAAGCACGAGGACGCCCTGCCGCTGATCGTCACGCACGGCTGGCCGGGCACGGTCATCGAGCAGATGAAGCTCATCGAGCCGCTCACCAACCCGACGGCCCACGGCGGGAGCGCGTCGGACGCCTTCCACGTGGTGATCCCGTCGATGCCGGGTTACGGCTTCTCCGGCAAGCCGGCCTCGACCGGCTGGGACCCCGAGCGCATCGCCGTGGCCTGGGGCGAGCTGATGAAGCGCCTGGGCTACACCAAGTACGTGGCCCAGGGCGGCGACTGGGGTGCGCTCATCACCGAGATGATGGGTGTCCAGGAGCCCGAGGGTCTCGTCGGTATCCACACCAACCTGGCGTGCGTGTTCCCGCCCGCCATCGAGCAGGCCGTGTCGGTGGGCAACCCGCTGCCGTCCGATGTCGTTTTGGCAGGCGACGAGGAGAAGGCCGCTGTCGAGCAGCTGGACTTCTTCTACAAGCACGTCTACTACGCCCTGATGATGGCCTCCCGTCCGCAGACGCTGACCGGGCTGGCGGATTCCCCGGTCGGCCTGGCGGCCTTCCTGCTCGACCACGATGCGGCCAGCCTTGAGATGATCTCCCGGGCGTTCAACGGGGCGGACGAGGGCCTGTCGCGGGACGACGTCCTGGACAACATCACGCTCTACTGGCTGACGAACACGGGTGTGTCCGCTTCCCGTCTCTACGCCGAGAACCGGATCTCGCCGTTCTTCGCCCCGAAGGGCGTCAAGCTCCCGGTCGCCGTGAGCGTCTTCCCCGACGAGCTCTTCCAGCCCCCGAAGAGCTGGACCGAGCAGGCCTACCCGAACCTCGTCCACTACAACCGGCTCCCTGTGGGCGGCCACTTCGCGGCCTGGGAGCAGCCGGCCCTGTTCGTCGACGAGCTCCGTGCCGGTTTCCGGTCCCTTCGCTAGCAGACCGTGCCCGGCCGCGCCCGACCCTGGGCAGCGGCTCCGGCTCCACGGGGTGGCCGAGCGACTCGATCTCCGGGTCCCTCGGCCGCCCCGGGCCACGCGGCCACGCCGCATGCCACGTCCGCCCCCGACGCCGGCCGGTGCGGGCGATGCCCGACGGTGCCTCAAGACACGTGGGATGCGGGCACGTTGCGCATCCTTGCGGCCTGATGTCCGCACGGGCACGTGTGTGATCGGTGGGGGAGGGGCGGCGCGGCCCGTTGCGGCAGGACTGTCCGTACCGGCCGTGCCCGTACCGGCCGTGCCCGTACCGGCCGTGCCCGTACCGGCCGTGCCCGTACCGGCCGTGCCCGTACCGGCCGGCGGGCAGGGGCTGCGGCGNCTGCGGCGTCGGTGTGCGCGTCCGGCGCCGAGACATGCCCCCTGCCCGGCAGAGCGCCCCGGAGGGCAGTCCGCCCCGCCCGATGACTTTCCTGCCGCCGCCTGCCCGGCGGCCAGGCTTCCGGCGTCCGTCGCCCTTTCGCAGGACGCATTCTGTTTCGCCTTCTGGAGAACGCCATGCCCTCAGCAATATCTCTGACTGCCGACGCCCCGTGGCGCCCGCAGAGCGCCGGCCGCGCGAAAGGCCGCCACCGTGGGGGAGCGGCGCCCGAACGCGTGTGGGACCTCAGACGTCCCGGACAGGGCCGCCACCGCCACCTGACGGTTCACGACCCCTCACAGCTGCAGACGTGAACCGGCCCCCCTGCCCTGCCGGGCACCTCGGCCGGCAACGTCATACGGGCGAGGGCGAGGGCGAGGGCGAGGGTGAGCGCGCAGGCGGGCACCGCAGCCCGCCGACAGCCGTCACGCGTGCCGCACTCGCACGGTTCGAGCGCGAGGCCGTGCCGCTGCTGGACCGGCTGTATGCCGCTGCGAGACAGATGACATGTACCGGCGCCTGCGCGGAGGGCCTGGTCCAGCAGACGTATCGCCGTACCCTCGACGCGTTCGGGTCGCGCGCGGAGATCACCGACCTCAGGGTCTGGATGTTTCGGACCCTGGACGACAGCGCGCTTGGAGCCTGCGGCGGGCGGCAGTGCCCGCCGCGCCCGGCCCGGCCGGCGCACCGGGCCCGCGACTGCCGGCCGGCAGGGCAACGCCCGCATGCCCCGGCGTTGCTGACGCTCGGTATCCAGGCCCTTGACCGGCTGCCCGGCCATGAGGTGACGGCCGCGCTCGAGCACCTTCCGCTCGCGCTGAGGATGGTGGTGTACCTGGCGGACGCCGAAGACTTTTCCCCCGTTCAGATCGCGGAGATCCTGGGCCTGTCCCTGGACACCGTGACCGCGCACCTGCGCCAGGGACGCCTGCGTCTGGTCCGGATGCTCGCCGATGCCGCATGCCGGCGCGGCCTTTTCGACTGACCACGGTCGTGGGGCTTTTGCGAGCGAGCGGGCTGCGGGCCGAGACCGCGACGCCGTCCGCCGGCCAGGTGCACACCGACGACGCCCGGCGGAGCGTCGTATCCCGGCGCGGACGAGGCCCCGGCGGCGTACCGCCGGCCTGGCGGCATTGGCCGTGAGCGCGTGGCCGGCGGCCGCGGCCCGCCGGGCTTGGGCCGGCTCCGCATCCGCACGGCCGGTGGCCGAGAACGAGCACAGGAGCACGCCGGCCCCAGGCGGCCGGCCCACGCCCCACGCGCGCACCTCAGACACCCGGCCGTACGAGGCCGGTGAGCCGCCGCCCGTGCCGCAAGCCATCGGCGCAGGCCGTTTTGAGACATCCCGCAGACCCGGCACCCGGATCTTCAGATCCACACCGAGACCGGATTGAGGGTGCAACGACAGAGGAAAGAGTGAGATGAAGAGCAGCAATCCCGTCTTCTCGCGACGGGCGTTCCACCGCACCGGGCAGACGCCGCACGCCGATGACAGCCCGGTGGGTACCAACCCCTACGCGCAGGACACGGCCGGCCGGAGCGGGAACGCGCACGACGCGGACACCGCGCCTGATGCCCGGCCTGCTGCACAGCATCCGGGCGGTACTGCGATGACCATCGACGACGTCGTGGCCCGCACCGCAACGACACTCGCCACGGTCGTGCTCTGCGCCGTCCTTGCGTGGGTGCTGCTGCCGGTCGACGAGGCCGGCCTGAGCAGGTCGTACGGCATCGCGGTCGGAGCCGGTCTGCTGGCCTTCGGCCTCTCGCTCGCCCAGACGTTCAAGGCCAGGCCTGTCCCGGCACTGATCCTGGCGTACGCAGCGTTCGAAGGCGTCTTCCTCGGAGTCATCTCCAGCGTCACCTCCACCTGCATCGGCTCCGGCGTGGTGATCCAGACGGTGCTCGGCACGATGGCGGTCTTCGCCGGTGTGCTGATCGCGTACAGGATGCGCTGGATCCGCGTCACCCGGCGCTTCTACGGCTTCGTGACGGCCGCCGCGATCGGCTTCGTGCTGCTCAACGCCGCCAACCTGCTGTTCTCCGCGTTCGGCGGCGGTGACGGCCTGGGGCTGCGCAGCGGTGGCCTCGGCCTCGTCTTCGGCGTCGTCGGCATCCTCCTCGGCGCGTGTTTCTTGGCCTTGGACTTCAAGCAGGTCGAGGACGGCATCGCCCACGGCGCCCCACGCGAGGAGTCCTGGCTGGCGGCCTTCGGCCTCACCCTGACCCTGGTGTGGATCTACGTGGAGGCGTTGCAGCTGTTCTCCGTCCTGAACGGCAGCGACAGGTCCGCCTGAGCTGCTGCTGCCGCATCGCCCGGCCCGGCCCCTGTCCGGCCGCCGGCGGTCATCGGCCGTTGCAGGGGCAGTTGCGGCCACGGGGCGTGGGCCGGCCCGCGCAGGTGCAGGCCGATGCCCCTGGGCCCGGTGCTGTGCCGCACGGGTCCGGAGCGCGCCCCCCCGGGGAGACCGGCCGGCTCCGCACGGGGGCGGCCGCAGTGGCCGGGTCACCGGCTGCCGAGGCTCCCGAGGGGTCGGATGGGCCATCCGCCGGCGGCCGCATGAGCGATGTGCGGGCGCTCTGGGGGCAGTTGTCGTGCCGGCCGTCCCGCGCTGCGCGGCGGCGGCCGGCCTGTTGACGTTCAACGGGCGTTCGCTGCCGGGATTCGGGTGCCTCGCGTGGTGCCCTGACCGGCCAGGGAATGTGCGATGCCTGATGACGTCCTGCCCCGGGGGGACCGGGTGTGGAACCGGGCTGCTCGCGAGTTCGCCGAGGCGGGCGCGCCCTCGCCGCTCCCGTTCGGTCCGGGACCGGTGCAGGCCCGCAAGGCGCGGCAGAAGGCGCAGTCCCCGGTGTTCGGCAAGCCGGAGACGGACGGCCGTTGGGCCGCGGTCTTCGGCGGACCGAAAAGCAGTGCCGCGGTGCGCATCCAGCCCCCCTCCGGGGGGAGTTGCCGGCACGCTGCCCGCCCCGTTGCACATCCACGGCGCCGGCCGGGTCTTCGCCGGTGCGCACCCGCACGACCGGCCGGTGCGTGAGCGGGCGGCGGGCGCGCACGGCGCTGGTCTTTTTCGAGTGCACGCTGTCGCCCCAAGCGCGTTGTCGCCTCGCGTCAAAGGAGTGCTGCGCGGTGGCCGGACGGCCGGCGCGCCGGGGAGCCGACCAGGGCATCGATCCCGCGCGGCCGGCCGTCGCCGGCGACTCGGCGGGCGGGCGGCAACACGGCTGCGGTCCTGGTATTGCCGGCCCAGGGACGCGGGGACGTCTCGTGCGTTCGGCGGGTGCTGTTGCGTCCCGTCACCGACGGGGGTTTCGAGGCCGGCTCCTGTCACCGGTTCGCCGGGGGCTGCGTCCTGCGCCGCGGTGTCGTGCGGTGGTTGTGGGACCGGCACACGAGCGGTGCGCGCGGATCACCTCCAGTGGGGCCGGCCGGGAGCAGTGCACCGGTCTGCCCCCGGGTGTTCGTCGTCACCGCACAGGCCGGCGTCGTGCGGGAGCGGGGCGAGGGTCTGTGCGGCGAAGGCTGCGCGCTGCGGGGGTGCCGGTCACCGCGGTTTGGTGCGGCGCAACCGTCCACGGCGTCGCCGTGCCCGACGCGCTGTCGTCCACCGGGGCGGCCCGCAGGGCGATGGCCCTCGAAGAGGCTGCCCCGGTCCGCAGCCGCCGCCGCGTCGCCGCGTCGCAGGGAGGGGGCGGCGAGTGTGCGTTCCATGGCGTCGGGCGATCGGGCGATCGGGTCATGGCGTCGGGCGATCGGGGGCTGGGCCTGAGGGGGCCGTGGGGACGCCGGCGGCGTCACAGGGCGGCGCGGGCCTGACGGCGGAGCGTGTCATCGGCCGGAGCAGCCAACGTGTATTCTCCTATTTCAATTACTGTTATGCACTAGTTCAAAATGGGGCTGGCCTGCGAACAGCGACGAGAGCGTGTAATGATCGACAGCGATTCCCGCCCACGCGGCACGGCCCACCCATTGATCGGCCGGGACCAGGACCTTGAGCGGATCCGTTACCTTCTGGGTTTCGGGACCACAGGCGGAGCCCTTTTGCTGTCGGGAGAAGCGGGCGTCGGCAAGACGGCGGTGCTGGACGCCCTCGCCGAGGCGGCCCGGGCGCAGGGAACCCAGGTCCTGCGTGCTGCCGGTGTGGAGTTCGAGGCGAACTGCAGCTACTCGGGTCTCAACCAGATCCTCTTTCCCTTCCAGGGCGCGCTCGGCGAACTGCAGGCACCCTTCCGCGATGCCCTGCGCGTCGCGCTCGGTTTCGAAAGCGGCGCACCGCCGGAACAGCTCATGGTCTCCAACGCCGTCCTGCTCCTTTTGCAGACGGTGGCGGCGGGCGACCCGCTCGTCCTGCTCATCGACGACCTGCCCTGGCTCGACCCGGCGAGCGCGGCCGTGCTGGGATTCGTCGCGCGGCGGGCCGCCGGCATCCGCCTGAGCTTCCTCGCCACGTCGCGCTCCGATGCGCACAGCCTGCACGACAGCGGTCTCCTGCCCACCTACTGGCTGCAGCCGCTGGACGAAAAGTCCGCGGACCACCTGGTCGCCGCGAGATTCCCGGACCTGGTCCCCGGCGCACGCCGGCGCCTGCTGAGCGCGGCGCACGGCAACCCACTGGCCCTGCTGGAACTGCCGTCCGCACTGCCCACGGCGCACGGCCCCCTCCACGACAGCATCCCCGCCGTGCTGCCGCTGAGCCGGCGCCTGAAGACCGTGTTCGGCTCCCGGATCACGAGCCTGCCGCAGCCCTCGCAGCGCCTTCTGCTGCTGGCCGCACTGGAAGGCGTCGGCGACCTCGGGGTCCTGCAGGCGGCCTCGCGCCAGGCGGACGACGGATACGGCCTGGACGACCTGGCACCCGCCGAGCGCGGACAACTGGTCCACATCGACGAAGGGGCACGACGGCTCACCTTCCGCCATCCGCTCATCCGCGCGGCCGTGGTGGAGGCCTCCACCAGCGGTGAACGGCGTGCGGTGCACGCGGCACTCGCCCACGTCCTGGTGGACCAGTGCGAGCGCCGGGCCTGGCACCTGGGCGAGGCGACCCTGGAACCCGACGAGACGGTGGCCGCCCTGCTGGAACACGCAGCGCGGATCACCCTGCGCCGCGGTGACGCCGTGGGCGGCATGCGCGCCCTGGTCCGCACAGCACACCTCACCCCGCCCGGCCCCGACCGCCGCCGCCGGCTCGCGGAAGCGGCCTACGTCGGCGCCGAGTCCACCGGAGCGCTGCCCAGCGCCCGAAAGCTCCTGGACGACGCCCGGCACACCGCCCCCGCTTCACAAAGCTGCCTGCACTCGGCGGCAGCCGCCGCTCTTCTCCTCCTCAACGGCGACGGCGACGTCGACACGGCCCACGGCCTGCTGGTGGCCGCCATCGACACCGGAATCCACACATACGACGCCGACGACAAGGCGATCGTGGACGTTCTCCACACGCTCGCACTGATCTGCTTCTTCGGTGCCCGGCGCGAGCTGTGGCAGCCCTACTACCGGGCACTGGAGAAACTGACCCCCAGGGCGCCCACACTCCTGTCCGCACTGGGCAAGACGTTCTCCGACCCGGCGCGCACCGGCGCCCAGGCCTCCCAGGAACTCGACGAACTCATCGCGCAACTGCCCGGGGCGACCGACTTCGTCCAGATCACGCGGACCGGCACGGCAGCCCTCTACCTCGACCGCCTCGGAGACACCCGCGAAGCGATGTGGCGCGTGGTACGCGTGGGACGCGACGGCGGACCGGCCCGCCGCTACCTGTCCGGTCTGATCCACCTCTGCCTGGACGACTATCTCACCGGCATGTGGGACGAGGCGGCACAACTGGCCGACGAAGGAGTCCAGCTGTGCGAAACACACGGCTACACCGCCTTCGTCTGGTACTTCCTCTACGTGCAGGCCATCCTGGACGCCGCACGCGGACAGGCGGACCGGGCGGACGCGACAGCCCGGCGGATCATGCACTGGGCCACGCGCCAGAGGGCGAACTGCGCCGCGCACTACGCCCACCACGCAGCGGCCGTGGCAGCCCTGGGACGCGGTGACTTCGCCGGCGCATACGAGCACGCCAGCGCCATCAGCCCGGCCGGAAGCCTCGCCTCACACGCACCGCACGCCCTGTGGGCGACGATGGACCTGGTGGAAGCCGCCGTCCGGACCGACCGGCGCACCGAGGCCGCCGCCCACGCGGCGGCGATGCGAACAGCCGGTGTGGCCGCCCTCTCCTCACGCCACGCCCTGCTGACACAGGCCTGCGCCGCCCTGGCCACCACGGACGACGACGAGGCCCTCGGCCTGTTCACGAAAGCCCTGACGACCACGGACGCCGAGCGATGGCTGTTCGACTTCGCCCGCGTCCAGCTCGCCTACGGCGAACGACTGCGACGCGTCAGGGCAACCACGGAATCCAGAGGACCGCTCAGCGCAGCACTGGCCACCTTCGAACACCTCGGAGCCCGGCCATGGGCAGAACGCGCCGAGACGGAACTGCGCGCCGCCGGCTCCGGCAGACGCCGCCCCGGCACACCGAAGGCGCGCACACTCACCCCCCAGGAACTGGAGATCGCCCGGCTCGCCGCCCGGGGACTGACCAACAAGCAGATAGCGGAACGCCTGTTCCTCTCCCACCGCACCGTCGGCGCCCACCTCTACCAGATCTACCCGAAACTGGGCATCACCTCCCGCGCCATGCTGCGCGACGCCCTGGAACACCCCGCCCCCTCGCAGAACCAGCCGTAGAGACAGGGGCCCTGCACCGCGCCGGACCCGGCACCCCGTCGCACGGTCCTGCACGGCGCCCCGGGCCGCCCGGGCGATCGGGTGTGCGCGGACGCGACGGTGCCGGCGGGTCGCCGCGCGGATGGCGGCCGGGTGCATGGGAGGGGCGGTGCGGTGTGGAGCAGGTCTGCCTCGGCGAACACCTTGGTTGCGCGAGAGCGTGCCCCTTGTGCGCGGCCGCTCGTGCCCCACATAGCCTTTTCCACATGTTAAGAGCATCACCTTTACTTGTGCACAAGGTAAATGCTAATGTCCCTTTCGTTATCTTCTGTCGCAGTCGACGTGGCGCCACCGCCCTGATCGCCGTCAGGCGCGAGTCACCCCAGGAAGTGACCCAGGGCCCCTCTGTGCAGAGTCTGTCCTCGCGCGAGACCCCGACCTCGAACACGCCTTCGCGCTCCTGCGGAGGGCCCCGATCCCCGGAGTGGTGAAATGTCCGATACTCGCTCGAGCCTCCCCGCAGCCGCCCGCAACCGATGGGTGGAGGCCGTGGCCGCCTTCGTGACCCTCTGGGCGGCCCTGGCGCTGCTGGTGGTCGGCGTCGGTGTGGCGAGGGCTGATGCCGATGTTCTCCGCGCCGCCCGCCCCAAGAGCTCCGAGACTTCCTCACTGCTTCCGTGCGCGGCGACAGAGCCCAGGCCGAACCCTGCGACGGGTGCCGTCAAGGGGTGGCCGCACCGGATCTGCGGCAGCCCGGCACAGTCCTGAGGCCCTGCGCCGCCGGCCACGGGACCCGTCCCGGCGCCCGGCCCGCCGGCCGGTGTCCCCGGGTGTGACCGGACGGCGACGGCACCCGGCTCCCGCATGTACGGCGTGCGGGGCGGCGAACGGCGCGGCAGCATGGCCGGGGGAGGTGCCCGGATGCATGTGAACCAGGCCAAGACCGTCGGGCAACCGGGCCCGGAGGCAACGCCGTTGAGGCCGCAGCGGCGACGCCGGCACGCCAGAACTCTTCGCCCGGCCGCAACCAGACCTCGCTGACCGTCGGGAGTGCGGGGGCGGCGCACCACAGCCGCTCGAGGGGTACCCGCCGGCCACCACCACGGTTGCCGAGTACGGCAGTTCGGCGATGCCGGGACCGGCGAAAGCGGCCCCGGCGACCGTGCCCTTGTCCAGGTCCAAGGAGACCGAGGGCCAGGGCGACACCCCCGACCGGCAGGCGTCCACCACGACCGGCGACCTGGATACGCAGAGCCATCCGCCGGCGAGGCTCTGCCCGGCCCCTGTCCAAGGCCGCCGCGAAGATCCCCGGTGTGGTCAGGGTCACGGACGCATACGACGCGATCCGCCGCCGGCACGTCACGGTGGCGCGGCTCGATGAGAGCGCCGGCGCACGCGAAGAACGGCACCTCGGCAAGAAGACTCGTGTCTTCCCCGGCGAGCGCATCGCGCAGGTGAACCGAGTGCGGCCGTGATGAAGTCCGGCACCGTCCGCTTCACCGGCGCCGTCACGGCGCGCGCTCGTCGACGGTGTGAAGCAGATCCCCGCACGCAACGACTGACGCCCCGCACCGCTGAGCCCGTCATGGCGAGCAGATCCGGCACCTGTGCCGGCATGTGGCTCCATTGACCGTATGAGGGGCAGTCCATGGCATACGAGATGGTCACACTCTGCCTGCCGCCGGATTCCCATCAGTACCTGTATGCCGCGATCGAGGAGGCCATGGCCCCCTTCGACCTCAACGGCGACCACGAGCCCTACCAAGGCGAATGGGACCAGTGGTGGCTTGGCCGGCCGGGGGAGGAGTTCGACGTACTGCCCGGCCACGAACACGATCCCCGCCTCGTCCGAGCGCCGCGGGACGCCAGTGGGGCATTGCGTCACTGGGCGCTTGGCCGGTGCGACGGAGGACCGCGTGGCCTGCTCGACTTCCAGGGCATGCGCATTCGCGCCGCTGACATGGCCGCGAGCCTTGACCCCTGTCGCGCCGGCCGGACTCCGTACCGACAGATACGGCCCGAGTGGGCCGTCCCCACGGACCACCTGCTCACCCTCGACGGAAGGTGGTTGTACGTCTCGGCCGTCCCTCGGTCCGGGACGAGTGATCTGGCCTTTGCCGGCAAGTACCTGGACGATCTGGCGCCCGACACCATGATGGTCCGTCTACGCGTCCACTGTTGACGGGCGGTCATGCCAGGCGGCTCATCCCGGCAGCGCACGTGGATGACGTCGTGCCGGACGGCGCGCCCTCGCCTTC
>NZ_BAABKB010000036.1:0-90225 GCF_039543605.1 Streptomyces siamensis
GGCGGCGTGCGATTCCCGGCCATCGGAGAACTCCCCTACCTGCTCACCCTCGCCGGACACGGCTTCTACTGGTTCCGGCTCCGTCCCGGGATGGCCCCCGTCACCGCCAGGCGATCTTGAACGCCCACCGCCGTGCCCCACAGCCCGCCCGCCCCTGAAAGGACGTGTCGCCATGGCGAAGACCGCGCTGCACCGTCCGAGCGGCCAAGGTCCCGCTCCGCTGCTGACCTCGCTCGCCGGGCTGCTGCGTGAGTGGCTCCCCCGGCAGCGCTGGTTCGCGGGCAAGGGCAGGCCCGTCACGGATCTGGCCCTGGTGTCGTCGACCGAGCTGTACCCGGGGTGCCTGCACCTGCTGGTCCGAACGGAGTTCCTCGACTCCCGCTCCGCCGCGGGTGCCGGCGCTCCCCCGGCCGACGACTGCTACCAACTCCTGCTCGGGATACGGAAGGTCGTGCCGCCGCGGCTCGCCCACGCCGTCATCGGCCGGGCGAGCGCGGGCCCGCTCTCCGGCCTCATGGTGTACGACGCGCTGCACGACACCCGGGCCGCCGGACTGCTGCTGGAGCGCCTGCGCCGGCCCGGCACCGCGGGACCCCTGCGTTTCGAGCGCGACGTCCGGGTGACACTGCCGGCCGGTCTCGCTCCCCGGCTGCTGGACGCCGAGCAGTCCAACTCGTCCGTGGTGTACGGGGACTCGTTCATCCTGAAGGTGTTCCGCCGCATCCAGCCCGGCATCAACCCGGACCTGGAGGTGCCGTGCGCGCTGGCCCGGCAGGGCTGCACCCGGGTTCCCGCTCCCGCCGCGTGGTTCCGGACCTCACAGCCGCAGGAGGCGACGCTCGGCGTCCTCCAGCCGTTCCTGCCCGGGGCCACCGACGGCTGGAGCCTCGCCCTCGAATCCCTCGCCGCGGACCGGGAGTTCACCGACGAGGCCTACGAACTGGGGCGCGCCACCGCCGAGGTGCATCTCGCCCTGGCCTCGGCCCTGCCCGTCGACGCGCCGAGCCCGCCCCGCAACAGACGTCTCGCGGAGGCGATGCGCGAACGACTCGACGCCGCCGTCCACTCGGTGCCCGAACTCCGGCCGTACGCGCCCGGACTGCGCTCCGCGTTCGACGCGCTCGCGTCCCTCGACTCGGGCGTCCGGCCCGCGCAGCGGATCCACGGCGACCTCCACCTCGGCCAGGTGCTCCGCGCCGGGCAGCGGTGGTCCGTCATCGACTTCGAGGGCGAGCCGGCCCGTCCGCTCGCCGAGCGCCGCCGCCTCCAGTCCCCCGTTCGCGACGTCGCCGGAATGCTGCGATCCTTCGACTACGCCGCCCGGTCCCGTCAGCCCTGGCGGCCCGAGTGGGCGGAACGCTGCCGCGAGGCCTACTGCGCGGGCTACGCCGCCGAGGCGGAGTGGGATCCCCGCGAGGAACCCGAGCTGCTCCGCGCCTACGAGACGGACCGAGCCGTGTACGAGGTGCTGTACGAGGCGCGACACCGCCCCGACTGGCTGCCCGTGCCGATGGCCGCGGTCGGCCGCCTCGCCTCTGCCGAGGTCCGATGACCAGTTGTCCCATTCCGTTCCCCTTCCCCCCGAGGAGGCTGAAGTCGTGACAGCCCGCATCGCACCGGCCGGCGTACGGCCGGCCGCTTCCGCCCCGATGGACGCGCCGGACCGCGCGCGTCTGCTGTCGGGTGCCCACCACGACCCGCACGCACTGCTGGGCGCGCATCTCGTCCCGGACGGCGTCGTGTTCCGGGCACTGCGCCCGTTCGCGCAGTCCGTGGCCGTGGTGGTGGACGGGCTGCGCACCGAACTGGAGAACACGGGCGACGGGATCTTCTCGGGCGTCCTGCCGCTCGACGCGATCCCCGCCTACACGCTGTCGGTGACGTACGACGGCACCCCGTTCGAGACGCAGGACCCCTACCGCTTCCTGCCCACCTTGGGCGAGCTCGACCTGCACCTCATCAGCGAGGGCCGGCACGAAGAGCTGTGGCGGGCCCTCGGCGCGCACCTCATGACGGTTGACGGTGTGAGCGGCACCCGCTTCACCGTGTGGGCGCCGAACGCGCAGGGGGTCAGGGTCTGCGGCGACTTCTGCCACTGGGACACCAACGCCGGCTTCCCGATGCGGTCGCTCGGCTCCAGCGGGATCTGGGAGGTGTTCCTCCCCGGAATGGGCGAAGGCGCCCGGTACAAGTTCGACATCACCCGCCCGGACGGGACCCGCACGCTGCGCGCGGACCCGATGGCCCGGCGCACCGAGACGCCCCCGGCCACGGCCTCCATCGTGACGGAGTCGCACTACGAGTGGAACGACGCCGAGTGGATGGCGGGGCGGGCCAAGTGCCCGGTGCACGTGGCGCCGTTCTCCGTGTACGAGGTGCACCTGCCGTCCTGGCGCGCGGGCCTCACCTACCGCCAGCTCGCCGAGCAGCTGCCCGCCTACATATCCGACCTGGGCTTCAGCCACGTCCAGTTCATGCCGCTCGCCGAGCACCCGTTCGGCGGATCGTGGGGCTACCAGGTGACCGGCTTCTACGCCCCCACCGCACGGCTGGGCACCCCCGACGACTTCAAGTACCTCGTCGACGCCCTGCACCGGGCCGGCATCGGCGTGCTGATGGACTGGGTGCCTGCACACTTCCCCCGCGACGACTGGGCCCTCGCCGAATTCGACGGAACCGCGCTCTACGAGCACGCCGACCCACGGCGTGCCGCCCACCCCGACTGGGGCACCCTCGAGTTCGACTACGGACGGCACGAGGTCCGCAACTTCCTCGTCGCCAACGCCGTGTACTGGTGCGAGGAGTTCCACATCGACGGCCTGCGCGTCGACGCGGTCGCCTCCATGCTCTACCTCGACTACTCCCGCGAACCCGGGCAATGGGTCCCCAACGAGCACGGCGGACGCGAAGACCTGGACGCGGTCGCCTTCCTCCAGGAGATGAACGCCACCGTCTACCGCCGCAACCCCGGCGTCGTCACCATCGCCGAGGAGTCGACCGCCTGGGACGGCGTCACCCGTCCGACGTCCGACGGGGGTCTCGGGTTCGGGCTGAAGTGGAACATGGGCTGGATGCACGACTCGCTGGAGTACATCCAGCGCGAGCCGATCCACCGCAAGTACCACCACAACGAGATGACCTTCTCGATGGTGTACGCCTACAGCGAGAACTACGTCCTGCCCATCTCCCACGACGAGGTCGTCCACGGCAAACGCGCACTCGTCTCCAAGATGCCCGGGGACTGGTGGCAGCAGCGTGCCACCGTGCGCGCCTACCTCGGCTTCATGTGGGCCCACCCCGGAAAGCAACTCCTGTTCATGGGACAGGAGTTCGCCCAGGGTGCCGAATGGTCCGAGGCGCACGGCCCCGACTGGTGGCTGCTGGATCCCGCCTACCCCGCCGAACCCGACCACCGCGGTGTCCGCGACCTCGTCCGCGAGCTCAACACGGTCCACCGGCGTGAACCCGCGCTCTGGCAGCGCGACACCGACCCTTCCGGGTTCAGCTGGATCACCGCCGACGCGGCGGACGACAACGTGTTCGCCTTCGTCCGGTACGACGCCGACGGCACCCCGCTGCTCGCCGTCTGCCACTTCTCGCCCGCCGTGCGGCACGGCTACCGCATCGGCGTCCCCGAGGACATCCCCGCCTGGCAGGAGATCCTCAACACCGACCACGCCCGATACGGCGGCAGCGGCATCCACGCCTCCCACCCCGTCAAGACGGAGTCCGAGCCGTCGCACGGACGTCCCACCAGCATCGAGCTGACCCTGCCGCCCCTCGCCACCGTCTGGCTCCGCCCCGCCTGAGGGCCGCGCCGCGGGGCGGAGCCGGGGACGCGGCGAGGTTCAGGACGAGGACGGCTTGCCCGCGGTCTCCAGCCAGGTGTGGAACAGGTGCCCGAGATCCTTGCCGGACTCCCGCTCGCAGAGGCGCACGAACTGGGCCGTGGTGCCGTGACCGTCACGGTGTCCGGCGGCCCAGTTCCGCAGGATGCGGAAGAAGGCACGGTCACCGACGGCGCTGCGCACCTTGTGCAGGGTCATGGCGCCGCGCGCGTACACGGGCGTGTCGAAGATGTGCGCGCCGCTGCCGGGGTCGCCGGGCGGGAACGCCCACAGATCACTGTCGGCGGGACTGGCGTACAGGGAGTCGAACGTCTTCTGCGCGCTCCTGCCGCCGTGCTGCTCGGTGTAGAGCCACTCGGCGTACGTCGCGAAGCCCTCGTTGAGCCAGATGTCCTGCCACCGGGTGAGGGAGACCGAGTCCCCGAACCACTGGTGGGCGCTCTCGTGGACGAGGGTGCCCAGGTCGGGCGCGGAGTCGTACACGGGTCGCGTCTGGGTCTCCAGCGCATAGCCGACCTGGGGTGCCCGGTCGACGATGGCGCCGGCGGCCCGGAACGGGTAAGGCCCGAACACCTCGCTCTCCCAGGCCAGTACCGACGGCAGCTTCTTCAGGACCGGCGCGGCGGCGGTCGCCTCACGTGGGTCGACGGCGTTGTAGACCCTGAGCCCGTCCCGGGTGGTGTACTGCTCGACCTTGAACTTCCCCACGGTCGCCGTCGCCAGGTAGGCGGCCATCGCTTCGGACTGCCGCCAGCGGAAGGTGGTCCGGTCGTGGGAGGTGCGCTGCCCGCGCAGGAGGCCGTTCGCGACGGCGGTGTAGCCCTTCGGGACGGTGAGGGTGAAGTCGTACGACGCCTTGTCCGTGGGGTGGCTGTTCGCGGGGTACCAGGTCATGGCTCCCTGGGGCTCGCCGGCCACGAACGCGCCGTCGTCGGTGGGGATCCAGCCGTCGAGGGAGCCGTCGGGGTCGGTGACCGGTTTCGGTGTGCCGGAGTAGGTGACGGTCACCTTGAACTCCTGCCCCTCGCACAGGGCGTGCCGGGGTGTGACGACGAGTTCCTGGCCGTCGCGGCGGAAGGCGGCCTTGACGTGGTCGACGGTGACGCCGGTGACCTTCAGCCCCTTGAGGTCGAGGTCGAAGCGGGTCAGGCGCTGTGTCGCACGGGCGGTGACGACCGCCTTGCCGTCCAGGTGCCGGCTGTGCGGGTCGTAGCCGAGGGTCAGGTCGTAGTGACGGACGTCGTAGCCGCCGTTGCCCGCGAGGGGAAAGTACGGATCTCCGGCGCCGGCCCGGCCGACGGTCCCCGCGGCCGCAGGTCCGGCCGCGGCCAGCAGGGCCGCTACGGCGACGGGGACGGTGGCGACAACGGCTTCCCGGCGAAGGACTGTTGAGCGTCTTGCGGCCTGCTGCGGGCGTGGCGTCACGTTCGCTCCTTCGGGTCGACGGTGATCACTCGCGCGCACAGCCTATGAGTCTCCTCGGCCGGTATCCCCCTCAATCAGGTCAAGTTACGGGCGGGCGTGGGGCCGGCGGGGGCGGAGGTCGTGGCCCCGCCGACGGCGGGCTCTGGCCCGAATGCGGGCCGGCATGGTGAAGTGTGCTCGTCAGGCGGTTCGACCGTCCTGGTCCTGACGGGTCCTCGGCCCGTCGGGACGACCCGCACAGCACAGCACAGCAGAGGAGTTCCTCGTGACCGGAAACGCGCACGACTGGCCGCACGAACCCGTCTCGGTCGGGCTGGTCGGCGCGGGGCCATGGGCACGCATGGTCCACGCGCGCGTGCTCGCCGCCGGGCCCGAGACACGGCTGACCTCGGTGTGGGCCCGGCGTCCCGAGGCCGCGCGGGAGACGGCCGCACCCTACGGAGCCGCCGTGGCGGGGACGTTCGAGGAACTGCTCGACACCTGTGAGGCCGTCGCCTTCTCCGTGCCGCCCGACGTGCAGGCGGAACTGGCGCTGCGGGCGGCGAAGGCGGGCAAGGCCCTGCTGCTGGAGAAGCCCCTGGCCCTCGATCTGCCCGCGGCGCGGGAGCTCGTGGACGCCATCGACAGCGCGGGGGTCGTCTCCCAGCTCGTCCTGTCGAACCGCTATCACCCGGAGACCCGGCGGTTCCTGGCCAAGGCCCGGGAGCTGGACGTCTCCGGGGCGAGGTCGTGCATGGTGGGCGGCGCCTTCCTGGGCGGGGACTTCGCGACCCCGTGGCGCCTGGAACACGGGGCGCTGCTGGACATCGGGCCGCACATCCTCGATCTGCTGGACGCGGCCCTCGGTCCGGTCCTCCGCGTGCGTGCCACCGGGGACCCCCGCCGGTGGGTCGAGCTCACCTGCGAACACGAGGGCGGCGCGGTCAGCCAGGCCTCGCTGTCCGGTTCGGTCGAGGTCGAGCGCGGCATCACGCGGATCGAGTTGTTCGGCCGGCATCCCGAGCTGGTCTTCGACGGCTCGGCGCTCGACCACGAGGAGTCCTGGCCCGTGCTGCGCCGCGAGTTCGCCACGGCCGTACGGACGGGACGGTCCGGCGAACTCGACGCCCACCGAGGGCTGCGTCTCCAGACCCTGATGGCACAGGCCCTGGACGAGGGCCGGTAGCGGGGGCCGACGGCACGGTCGCCGTCGGCACGGCTGGGCCGGCGGCACCGTACGAAGAAGGGACCGGCCGGCACGGGAGGCGGAGGAGGGCCGCCGTTCAGGCGAAACGGCCGCCGCCCGAGCGTGCGCCGCGCGAGGCCTGTCGAGAACACAGCTGTGAGACTGCCGCTGATCGCTCCCATGCTCGCCACGCCCGGCACGCTCCCGCCCAGGGGCCAGGACATGCGCTGGGCGTACGAGACGAAGCAGGACGGCCAGCGCGCCGTGGTCTATCTGCCCGGGGACGGCAGTGTGGTGCTGCGCGCCCGGTCGGGTGAGGACATCACCGCCGCGTACCCGGAGCTGCGTGTGCTGGGTGACGTTCTGGGGAGAACACCGGCGATCCTGGACGGCGAGATCCTCGTCCTGGACGAGCGCGGGCGTGGCGACTTCCAGCTGCTCCAGTCCCGTATGGGGCTCGCCGGATCACCGGGCAAGGCGGCTCGCCGTGCCGCGCAGGCCCCCGCGCACCTCGTGCTGTTCGACGTCATGCACCTCGCGGGGGACCTGACCCGACTGCGCTACGCCCGACGGCGCGAGGAACTGGACGGGCTCGCTCTCGCCGGACCGTTCTGGTCGACGCCGGTCGCGCTCGTCGGCCACGGCGAGGCGGCCCTGCGGGCGACTCGGGAGAGTGGTCTGGAGGGGCTGGTGTGCAAGCGGCTGGACTCCGTGTACGAGCCCGGGGTGCGCTCGCGCTCCTGGATCAAGATCCGCAACATGAGGACCGAGGACGTCCTCGTCGGTGGCTGGGCACCGGGCAGGGGGCGGCTGGCCGGGCTTCCCGGTGCCGTGCTGGTGGGACAGCGCGACGCGGAGGGCGCGTTGCGCTACGTGGGCAGCGTGGGGACCGGCTGGAGCGAGACGGAGCGCGCCGAGCTGGCCCGGCTGCTGCGGGCCGCCGCGACGGACCGCTGCCCCTTCACCCCGGTGCCGCCGGTGACCGGGGCGCACTGGGTGGTGCCACGGCTGGTGGGCGAGGTCCGCTACAGCACCCGCACCAGGGCCGGTCTGCTGCGGCAGCCGTCCTGGCTGCGGCTGCGCCCCGACCTGGCTCCGGAGGACTCGGCGGCCGACCTCCCTCACGACAGACGGACATGACCGCCCGACGGGGCGGTCATGTCCGCTGCGCGTGGCCCGTTCAGGTCCTGCCGGGGCCGCCGCTTCCGAAGGAACCGCTGGATCCGGGAACCCAGCGTTTGCGGTGCTGATCGTCGGCGTGTTTGCTGCCCGCGGCGTGGAGGTTGTACGGCATCAGCCGTTCGCTCTCGTCCACGGCCTGCGGGACCTCGTCGGGTTCCCGCATCTCCCGGATCTCGTGGATCGCCCCCTCGGCGGGCAGCTTGGGCTGCTCCTCGGGGGTGGGCGGGTCCAGCTCCTCGCGCCGCACGCTGATGCCCATCCGGACGGCCCAGACGAGCGCACCTGCGATGACGAGACCACCCACGAAGGCGGCGATCGCGTTCACCGCGGAACTGGCTGCGATCACTTCATAGGTCGCGGTGTTCATGTTGCTCGTGTACCCCCAATGCCAGGGGAAACTGCGGTACCTCCGTCAACGACGGTCATACCATTGTATTCCGGTTTGATTCGGACGATATGCCCATTCAAACCGGACGTGATGACCACCGCTCGCTCCGGTACGCCGACCGGGTCACCCCGGGCGGTGCGCCACCGCCCCGAACATGGTCACGGACATGTGCAGAGCCCCCTGCGCGGCGGCCTCGGTGAGGTCCTCGTACAGGCGGTCGCGCTGCACCTCGGTGACGAGGCCGCGGCGTACGGCGGACTCGCCCAGCATGCGGATCAACGGCCAGGCGACCGTGGTGTGGTCCTGGAGCAGTGCCTGCGAACCCCGGTCGTCGACGACCAGCCCGGCCGCCGCCAGCCGACCCACGAGCTTGCGTCCGGAGTACGGGTCGGCCGCCGCCGAGAGCGCGCCGGAGGTGACGGCCGCGACGGTCTCCGGGTCCCCGGGGTGCAGGATCGTGGTCGCCCAGTCGGTGTCGAGCAGGGCGACCCGCCCGCCGGGACGCAGGACACGGGCGATCTCGACGACGGCCTTCTCCGGTTCGAGGAGGTGCTGGAGCACGCGCTCGCACCACACCACGTCGATCGAGGCGTCGGGCACGGGCAGGGAGAGCGCGTCGCCGTCCAGGAAGCGGGCCCGGCCGCCCGGTTCCGTGCGCTGCTCGGCCACCGCGCGCAGCCCCGGGTTGGGCTCGATGCCGAGTGCCGCGCCGCCCGGCGCCGCGGCGTCCGCCAGGTGCCGGGTCTGCGAACCGGTGCCCGAGCCGATGTCGAGCGCCCGCTCCCCCGGCCGAACGTCCAGTGCCGTGTGCGCCCAGGCGCGCAGTCGGCGGACGCCGTCATTGGCGTCCTGCGCGTCGAGCGCCCCCACCAGCCGGTCGACGCCCGTCGAGGCACCGATGTTCGGCGCGTGGAACTGCGATGTAGGTCGTGTCGCCCCCATGGCGATCACTCTAGAGCCACCCCGGCCCGCTGTGGCGTCAGATCGTGTAACGCCTCAGGGCGGGGGTCACCGCGGCCAGGCCCAGCACGGCGGCGATCACCAGCAGACCGCCGCCCGCGACCGCGGCGCGCGGTCCGAAGAGCGAGCCGGCCGTGCCGTGCAGGACGTCCGCCAGACGCGGCCCGCCCACGACGACGACCGTGAAGACGCCCTGCATCCGCCCGCGCATCTCGTCGGTCGCGGCGGACAGCAGGATCGCGCCGCGGAACACCATGGAGACCATGTCGGCGATCCCGGCCGCGGCGAGGAACGCCACCGCCACCCACAGACTGGTGCTGAGTCCGAACCCGGTGATGGCGGCTCCCCAGGCCGCGACCGCGACGATGACCATGAGGCCGTGCCGCCGGGCGCGGGAGAAGGTGCCCGACATCAGGCCCCCGATCACGGCACCGATGGGGATCGCCGCGAACAGCAGGCCGAGCGCGAGCCCCTCCCCGTACGGCGCGTAGGTCTGCGCGGCGAGTTCCGGGAACAGCGCGCGGGGCATGCCGAAGACCATGGCGATGATGTCGGCGAGGAAGGACAGCAGCAGCACCTTGTGGACGGAGATGTAGCGGAACCCGGCGGCGACCTCGCGCCATCCCGCCCGCCTGGACGGCCCGTCGGTCAGGGGCGGCAGGGCGGGCAGCCGCACCACCGCCCACACGGTGACGCACAGGGCGAGGGCGTCGATCAGGTAGAGCTCGGGCAGGCCGATGACGGGGATGAGCGCGCCGGCGAGCAGCGGCCCGGCCACCAGGCCGGTCTGCATGACGGTGGAGCCGAGCGCGTTGGCCGCCGGCAGTTCCTCTGCCGGGACCAGCCGGGCGATGGAGGCGTTGCGCGCCGGGGAGTTCAGACCGAAGAACGCCTGCTGGAGGGCGAGCAGCACCATCAGGACGAGTACGGAGTCGAGTCCGCTGACCGCCTGTGCCCAGAACAGCAGTGAGGTGACGGCTATGCCGGTGTTGGTGACGAGGAGGAGCTTGCGCCGGTCCATGCTGTCCGCGATGGCGCCGCCCCAGAGCGCGAAGACCACCAGCGGCAGCAGGCCGGCGAGGCTGGCGTAGCCCACCCAGGCCGAGGAGCCGGTGATGTCGTAGATCTGCTTGGGCACGGCGACCGCGGTGAGCTGGCTGCCCACCGCCGTGACGATGGTCGAGGACCACAGCCGACGGTAGGCGGGGCGGCGCAGCGGCCGGGTGTCCATGGTCCACCGGCGCCATCCGGGCCGATTCGGCGGCTGTGTCGCCGGGGCCTCGTCGTGTGTCCCGGGGCCGCTGTCCTTGCTGCTTTCGCTCGTGTCCACACTCGTCCTGATTGCTCGATACATCTTTCGCTTCAGGGATCACTATGGCCGAGCGGGAACGGTTCGTGTCCTCCGGGGGACGGAACGTTCAAGGAACCGGGTCTCAGGCCCCGGCGATCAGGAGGCCACCGGTGGCGATCATCGTCGTGGCGACCAGGCCGTCCAGCACACGCCACGACGCGGGCCGGGCCAGCCACCGGCCGAGCAGCCGGGCGCCGAAGCCGAGCGCGACGAACCAGCACAGGCTCGCCGTCGCCGCGCCCAGCCCGAACGTCCAGCGCAGCGGCCCGCGGTCGGCCGCGATGGAGCCGAGCAGGAACACGGTGTCGAGGTAGACGTGCGGGTTGAGCCAGGTCAGCGCCAGGCAGGTGAGCACGGCACGCCGTCGTGAGTCCGCCGGCGCGGCCGACGGCTGCAGGGCCGAGGGCCGCAGTGCCCTGCGTGCGGCGAGGAACCCGTACACGAGGAGGAAGCCGCCGCCGATCAGCCCGACCGCGGTGAGCGCGGCGGGCCACGCCACGACCACCGCGCCGACGCCTCCGACGCCCAGGGCGATGAGGACGGCGTCGGACAGCGCGCAGATGGCCACCACGGCGAGGACGGCGTCGCGGCGTATTCCCTGGCGCAGGACGAACGCGTTCTGGGCGCCGATGGCGACGATGAGCGAGAGACCGGTGCAGAAACCTGCGGTCGCGGCGGTGAGAGCGGCTGTCATGCCGTCGACGGTATGGAGCACATCGCCGGGAGTACAGCTAAAGATTCTTACGTAACATTAGCGCTCGTGATGACAGATCTGCCCGTGGACCAGGTGCGCACGCTGCTCGCCGTGGTCGACGAGGGCACCTTCGACGCGGCGGCCGCGGCGCTCCATGTGACTCCGTCGGCGGTCAGCCAGCGCGTCAAGGCGCTCGAACAGCGCACCGGCCGGGTGCTGCTGATGCGGACGAAGCCGGTGCGGCCCACGGAGTCCGGCGAGGTCGTCGTGCGTTTCGCGCGTCAGCTCGCCCGGCTGGAGCGCGACGCGCACACGGCGCTCGGCATGGCCGGCCCCGGGGAGCCCACGCGTGTGTCGATCGCGGTGAACTCCGACTCGCTGGCCACCTGGTTCCTCCCGGCGCTCACCCGGGTTCCCGAGGACCTCCGCCTCTGCTTCGAACTGCGCCGCGAGGACCAGGACCACACGGCCACACTGCTGCGCGAGGGGCTGGTCATGGCGGCCGTGACCTCCTCGCCGGACCCCGTGACGGGATGTTCCGTGCGGGCCCTGGGCCGGATGCGCTATCTGCCGGTCGCGAGCCCCGGTCTCGCCGAACGGTGGCTGGGGGCGGAGACACCGCTGCGTGACGTGATCGCCGACATGCCCCTGGTGGTGTTCGACCGCAACGACGGCCTCCAGGACGAGTTCGTGCGCGCCCTGCGAGGTGGCGGCGCCGCGAGTGCGCTGCGGCACTTCATGCCCACTTCCGAGGGGTTCGTGGACGCCGTCGTGGCCGGGATGGGCTGGGGCATGGTGCCCGAGGCGCAGGCCGGACCACTGCTGCGCGCCGGGCGGCTGGTCCGCCTGGCGCCGCGCCGGATCGTCGACGTCCCCTTGTACTGGCAGCAGTGGAAGCTGGACTCCCCCGCGCTGGCGTCGGTGGCCGACGCCGTCGCGGCCGTCGCGGCCGAGACCCTCGTCACGCGGGACGGCTCCTGAATCACCGCGGGACGGCTCCTGAATCACAAGGTGCCGGACGCCTCCTGAACATCCCGGTAAGCCTGTATGTTCGCGCTGGGCACGACCGGGCGTGTCCCTGACGAGGGGTGGCGCACGACCCTGCCCCCGTACGGGCGCCGAGGTGCGGTCAGGGGCCTCGAAGGCGCATTCTTGCTGTGGTATCCCCCTGACGGTGGGCGGACGAGGGCAGACCGATGACTGGGAGCGCCGAGCGTGAGGTCCAGGCGCTGGAGAACCTGGATGCCCTGCTCAGCGGGGCCGTGACGGACGCGATCCGGGCGGCTCGCGGCTTCGCGGGGGGCGTCTATCTGCGTTCGAGCACGCCGGGCCTGCTGCGGCTCGCCGTGCTCGCGGGTCTCCCGGGCCCGCTGTTCCGGCCCTGGTGGCGCATGGACGTGCACCGGCCCTTCCCCGTCGCGGACGCCCATCGGCTCGGTGTGGAGGTCCTCCTGACGGACGCGACCGAGACCATGCGGCGCTATCCCCAGCTCGCGGCGGGCCTGCCGTTCCCGTTCGGTTCGCTGTACGTACCGGTGGTGGGGGCCTCGACGTCGTACGGCGTACTCACGGTGCTGCGGCCGTCGGCCTCGGACGCCACCGAGGTGCTGCCGGACCGGGACCGGATGACGGCGGTGGCGGACGAACTGGGCGCGGCGTTGGCCGCGTTGGACAAGGACGGGCCCGGTGTCCGGTGGGACGGGGAGCCGATGTGCACGCGGCCGCCGGCCGACGGTCCCACGGCGCGCTGCGTCGGGCGGTTCACCTGGGACCCGGTCGACGGCGGCGTCATCGCGGACGACGGTCTGTGGGCCCTGCTCGGCGGTGACCACGAGGAATTCACCGGAACGCTGGAGGCCCTCGCAGCGGCCGTCGCCCCCGATGAACCCCTCCTTTTCATGGCCGCCCTGCGCGAGACCGCCGCGGGGCACCCACCGCACCACCCGATACCGCTGTGCACCGCGAGCGGCGAGGTGCGGGTGGTGGAGCTGTGGACGTCTGGCCCGGGCCTGCTCGCGCCCTACCGGGTCAGCGGCGTGGTCGTCGAACCGGGCCCGGGCCCGGCGGCGGACCAGGCGGCGGACCTGCTGCCGGAGGCCGTCTTCGCGCTCGACCGGCTCGGGCTCATCATCTACGTCAACGAACGCGCGGCCGAGCTGCTCGGGCGTCCGCGGACGGAACTGCTCGGACGGTCGCTGTGGCAGGCGGTGCCGTGGCTGGACCGCCCCGTGTACGAGGACCATCTGCGCGGGGCGCTGCTGTCACCGGACCCGGTGCAGTTCCAGGTGCGGATCCCGCACGCGCGCTGCGAGGGCACGCCCGGACACGGCGGAGGCGCCTGGCTGACGCTCTCCGTGTTCCCCGGCCCGGCCAGCCTCACCTGCCGGCTCGTGCCGGTGGGGCGTGTCGCCGAGACCGCGGAGGCCGCCCCGCTCGACCCGGCGTCCGTGACGGCCGGCCGTGACACGGGGGACGAGCCGAGCAGCGGCGTCCCGACGACGGCGCCGCTGTACCGGCCCATCGTCCTCGCCATCGCACTGACCGAGGCCGTGACGGCCCGCCAGGTGTCCGAGGTGGTGATGCGGGAACTGCTGCCCGCCTTCGGCGGCCGTCGTCTCGCCATCTATCTCCTCCAGGAACGGCGTCTGTACCTGGCCTGGGAAACGGGCTTCCCGCAGGGGTTCCTCGCCCCGTTCGACGGGGTGGGCCTGGACGCGAAGATTCCCGGCGTGGAGACGCTCACCCACGGCCGTGCCCTCTTCTTCGAGTCGATGGAGCAACTGGCCGCGGCCTATCCGGGGATCCCGCTGGACGCCACGGAGGGGGCGCGCGCGTTTCTGCCGCTGATCGCCTCGGGACGCCCGGTGGGTTCGTGCATCCTCGGCTTCGACCGGTCCCGCAGCTTCGGCGTGGAGGAGCGTACGGTGCTGACCGCTCTCGCCGGGCTGATCGCGCAGGCCCTGGAGCGGGCCCGGCGCTACGACGACGAAGCGGCCCTGGCACGCGGGCTCCAGGAGGCCCTCCTGCCGCACCGGTTGTCGGCGCATCCCCTGGTGGAGACGTCCGGCCGGTATCTGCCCGGCACCGTGGGCATGGACGTGGGCGGCGACTGGTACGACGTCGTCGAGGCGGGCGACGGACTCGCCCTGGTCATCGGTGACGTGCAGGGGCACGGTGTGCAGGCGGCGGCCACCATGGGGCAGCTGCGCAGCGCGGTCCGGGCGTTCGCGCTCGGCGACCGGTCGCCGGACGAGGTGATGAGCGGTACCAACCGGCTGCTCATCGACCTCGACCCGGGCCAGTTCGCCAGTTGCTGCTATGTGCGGGTGGACCCGGTCACGGGCCTCGCCCGAGCGGCGCGGGCAGGCCATCCGCCGCCCCTGCTGCGCCATCCCGACGGGCGCACCGAGGTGCTGGACCTGCCCGGTGGTGTGGTGCTCGGGGTGGACCCGCGGGCCCGCTACCCGGTGACGGAACTGCGGCTGGAGCCCGAGGCGGTGCTCGCCCTGTACACCGACGGGCTGGTCGAGCGGCCCGGCACGGACATCGACGACGGCATCGAGGCGCTGCGGACGATCCTCTCCCGCGCGGGCACGCCGCACGGAAAGCCGGGTGGCTCCTCGCTCTCCCGGGCCGCCGACCTGCTCACGGCGCCCGCCCGGCAGGCCGGCGAACGCCCGGACGACATCGCGCTGCTCCTCACCACGCTCAGGTCCCCGGAGGGCGGGCCCGGATAGGCCGCGGCCGGTTCAGTGGGCGGCGTCCAGTCGCGCCCGCTGGTCCGGGGTCAGCTCCAGGTCCACCGCGGCCAGGTTCTCCTCCAGCTGCGCCACGGAGGACGCGCCGGCCAGCGGGACGACCGGCAGCTCGCCGCCGATCTGCCAGGCCAGGACCACCTGGTTGGGGCTTGCCCCCGTCTCCTCGGCGATCTCCCGCAGCACGGCGAGCCGCGCCGGGGTTCCCGGGTGCTCGTAGTCCGGCGGGAGCGGCTTGTCGTCCCGCACGTAGGCGCCGGTCAGCAGCGGCGAGTAGGCGACGAGGGTCAGGGCGGGCTCGGCGCGCAGATAGCTGAGCAGTTCGCCCGTCGCCGCGCCGAGGCTCCCCTCCGGGAACAGGTCGCTCGGCACGTCGCTCCGCGGCCGAAGGAGACTGTGGTGGTACTGCAGGACCTCGTACCCGGGCAGGCCCGCCGCCGCGGCGAGCGCGCGGGCCCGCTCCACCCGCCACACGGCGTGGTTGCTCACCCCGAGCAGTCCGACGCCGCCTTCGGCGACGAGTTCACCGAACGCCTCCACCGTCTCGCGCGGGTCGACCGTGCGGTCCTCTATGTGCGCGTACAGCAGATCGATCCGCTCCACGCCGAGGCGCTCCCGGCTGCGCTCTGACGCCTCGCGGACGGTCTTGGCGGAGAGGCCTTCGGGATTGTCCACGTAGCCCGTACCCGGGGCGAGCGGGCGCGCGCCGAGTTTGGTCGCGATGACGATCTCGTCGCCGATGCCGCGGCTGCGCCGCCAGCGGCCGAGCAGTGCCTCGCTGTGTCCGCCCTGGCTGTCGTCGGTCCAGAACGCGTAGTTGTCCGACGTGTCGATGAAGTTCCCGCCGGCCTCGACATAGCGGTCGAGCACGGCGAAGGACGTCCTCTCGTCCGTCCGTGAGCCGAACAGCATCGCGCCGAGCGAGAGCACGCTCACCTCGCGGCGGGTTCCCGGGTCGGTGCCGATGGTGCGGTACTTCATGGTGTCCCTCCCGTCCGGACCCGAAGTCCTCGGGCCCGGAGGGGAGTCTGGAACTTGAAGAGCACTTCAAGTCAAGCCCTCTTGAACGGGCCTTCCAGGGCGGCCCATTGGAGCAGCATGATGGTCTTCGCGTCGGCGATCTCCCCGGTGCGGATCATCTCCAGGGCACGGGCGAAGGGCAGTTCCACGATCTCGATGTCCTCGCCCTCCTCGTCCAGGCCGCCGCCCTCGTGCGTGCGCGTGGAGGGTCCGTACGACGCGGCGTAGAAACTCACCCGCTCGGTGACCGACCCGGGGCTCATGTAGACGTCGAAGACGTGGTGGACCTCTCCGACGGTGTGCCCGGTCTCCTCGACGACCTCGCGGCGCACGGCGACCTCGGGGTGCTCGTCCTCCTCGTCGAGGAGGCCGCCCGGGGTCTCGACCAGCATGCCGTCGGGGTGCCCGTTGACGTACACGGGGTAGCGGAACTGCCGGGTGAGCAGCACTGTTTCCCTGCTTGTGTCGTAGAGCAGGAGGGTGGCGCCGTTGCCGCGGTCGTGGGTCTCGCGCTCCTGGGTGCTCCAGGTGCCGTCGGCGTGCTGGAAGTCGAAGCTGGTGGTGCGCTCCACGTACCAGTGGCTGGACAGCAGGCGCACGTCGCGGACCTTGACGCGGGGGTTGCCGGTGAGGTCACGGCCGACGCGGTCGAGTCCGGTGCGGCCCCGGCGGTCCGGGGTGTCGATTCCTGCGGTCATCGCACGCGATCCGGGCAAAGGCGGGAGAAGTCGTTCATGTGCCCTGTCTACCATCCCGGCACGAACATCGAGGCCACACAGGGGCTTCACCCGTCTAGGCTCACGGCATGGAACAGACGGAGATCATCCTGCGCGCCATCGGCGTGCTCACCGAGACCAACGCGATGGTGCGCAGGATCGCCCAGGACGAGGAATCCGGGGTCGAGTCGGTCGAGACCCACCTGGGCGCCCTTGTCACAGAGGTGTTCCCCCGCGTCGAGGTGCCGGGCGACGCGGGGCCCGCGGAGGCCGGACAGGCCGTCGCGGACGCCTATCTGCCCGCCGCCATCTCACTCGTGGGCGCGTTCGCGTTCCTGTTCTCCGAACTCGCCGACGTCCACGACTCGGGGCGGACGGACGTCAAGACCGCCGATCTGCTGCAGGACCTCGCCCTGCGGATGTCCCGGGCGGGCGACGCGTAGGCACCCCGGCGGAGCGGGGTGACCGTGCCGGCGGGCGGTACGCGGTGCCACGGCCGGCGCGGGAGCGGCCGTCCCGGCGGATCCGGGGCGGCCGTCCCCGCGGACGTGTCACCCCTTCCGCTCGACCCGCACCCAGTCGATCTCGGCCTGCACTCCCCCGGCGGCGATGCGGTCGACGCTCGACTGCGGCAGTCCCCAGTACGGAGTGGTGACCTTGTTCCAGCCGGCCGGGTAGGCGCCGCCGAGGGCGAGGTTGAGGATGACGTACTGGTTGTGGTCGAAGACCCACTGTCCCCGCGTGGACTCCAGCTTGTTGCGCGTCGTCTCCTGGACGAGGGTGTCGTCGACGTAGAAGCGCATCGCGGTCGGGGTCCACTCCACGGCGTAGGTGTGCCACTGGTCGGCGCGGCCCCCGGCCGGGTAGGTCTGGCGGGCGCCGATGTTGCCGTCGGCCGAGTAGCCGGGTCCGTGCAGCGCCGTACTGGTCCAGTCCGCGTAGCCGATGTTCTCCATGATGTCCGTCTCCCCGGACGCCGGCCACGACACCGACGGATCGTCGACGTTGCTCCCCAGCAGCCAGAAGGCGGGCCAGAAGCCGTCGCCGACGGGCAGCTTCATCCGGGCGCTGACCCGCCCGTACGTGAAGTCGAACTTGGTGTTGGTGTCGACGCGTCCGGACGTGAAGTCGTACGTGCCTCCCCCGGCCTGGGTGCAGCCCTTGCAGTACTTGGCCTTCAGGACGAGGCTGCCGTTCTGGGTGCTGATGTTGTCGGCCGAGTCCGCATAGGCCTGCGACTCGCCGTTGACCGGGCCCATCTCCTGACCGGTCCTGACGACACGCCACTTGGAGCGGTCGAGTCCCGCGCCGGTGAAGTCGTCGAAGAACGCCGTACGGTACGTGCCCTGCTGTTCGCCGGGCAGCGCCGGGTACGCGGCGGCGGCGCTGCCTCCGGTGCCCCAGACCTGGAACTCGTAGAGGGAGTAGCCGAACTGGGCCGTCGCGGGGGCCGGGTTGTAGAACGACCGGCGTTCCTTGCCGAGCATGCGTACGTAGCGGCCGGTCACGGGCTGCGGCAGGGTGACGGTGTCGTGGCGCCCGGCCGCGTCGCCCGGAGCCTTCACATCGGCGCGGCGGGCCGCGACCTCGGCTGCCGTCGGCCGGTGGACGGTCCGCCAGGTGCTGTTGTCGTCGGAGACCTGGAGTTCGTAGTCGACGGCGTAGGCGGCTTCCCAGTACAGGTCGACGCTGCTGATGGTCGAGGTCGCGCCGAGGTCGACGGAGATCCACCGGTCGGCGTTCCAGTCGCTGGACCAGCGTGTGGAGTCGCCCTTGAGGTCGGCGGGCCAGCCGCCGTCGGTGACGAACGCCGGTGAATTGCCCGCGTGCTGGTACAGGTTGGAGTAGGCGGGGTGGTTCAGGGCCAGGTTGGAGCGGGTCGTCGAGGCGGGGGCCGGCTCGCCGCCGTAGACCTTGAAGGAGTAGAGGGAGTAGCCGTAGGGCGTGGCCCGTTCGACGCCGCGCATCCGCACGTACCGGCCGGTGACCTCCTGCGGGTAGGTGTGCGCGGTGACCGATCCCCCGGTTCCGGCGGTCTCGGTGTAGAACGGCGTCCAGTCGGTGCCGGTCTTGGAGACCTCCAGCACGTAGCGCTTGCCGTAGGCGGCCTCCCAGTCCAGGACCACACGGTCGATGCGCAGGGTGGCGCCCAGGTCGACGCGGATCCAGGCGTCGTCCGCGAACTGGCTGGACCAGCGGGTGGTGGCGTTGCCGTCGAAGGCGAGTCCGGGCGCGGTGCCTGCGTTCTCGCTGCCCGAGGCCGCGACCGCGGCGGGGTTCGCGGCGTAGGCGGTCGCCGCCCGGTCGGTGTCCCAGTTCGCGTCGGCGGCCACGGCCGCGGGCTCGGGCGCCGTGGCCGCCAGGGCCGTGCCCGCGGAGAGCAGGGACAGGGCGGACAGGGTGGCGAGGGCGGTGAGCAGGGTGCGGTGGGTACGGGTTGGCATGCGGCTCTCCTGGGGGAGGTTGGGGGTGCCGGTCCGTGCGGGACGTACTCGTGCGCGCGACAGCGCGCGGGTGCTCATGTGCGGTCGTCGATGGGACGGCGCGCCGCACCGGGAGGGGCCGGTGCCGTCGAGCCGCGGTTTCGGGGGCGTGGCCCCCGTCGGTCGGTGAGGTGCGCGGGAGGTGCCTAGAGCGCCGGTGCCGACCGGCGCGCGATCACGGTCGTGGGCAGTACGACCGGGGTGAGCGGCCAGTCCTGGCCTTCGAGGTGGGTCAGGAGGATGCGGACGGCCGCCTCCCCCGTCTCCCGCATGGGCTGGCGGACCGCGCTGAGTGCGGGCTCGGTGTGCCGGGCCACCGGGATGTCGTCGAACCCGATGACCGCGATGTCGTCCGGCACCCGGAGCCCGGCGTCGCGCAGAGCGCCCAGGACGCCGAGCGCCGCGAGGTCGTTGTGGGCGACGACGGCGTCGAACTCCCTTCCCTCGGCCGGCGGTCGGCGCACGGTCGCGCGCCCGTCCGCCCCGGTGAAGTCGCCCTCGACGACCAGGTCCAGGCCCACGCCGTGGGCGGCGCAGGTGTCGCGGAACCCGGCGAGCCGGTCGCGTACGCAGCCGAACCGCGACGGGCCGGTGAGGACCAGCGGCCAGGTCGGCGAGGGCACCGGCATGCCCACCGCGCGGCCGCGGGCGAGGCCGACGGTGCCGGAGCTGAGTACATGACCCATACGGTCGATCACCTGGCGGACCCGTGCGGCCGTTGCCCTGCCGACCTCCCCGCGCGTGTCGAGCACCCGGGAGACGGTCGCCTTGCTGACACCGGCCGCCTGGGCGACATCGGCGATGGTCACGGCCACAACTGCCTCCCGGCACACGGGGATCGCGGCTTCACGCACAGGTACCGGAACCGGAACCGGAACCGGTACCGGCGCTGGGCGGGGAGTCAACCCGAGTGTCATGGTGCCGTCAATAGTTCACGCCAAAATTTCCCGGGAGCGCTCTCACACCCCGCCCTGCCTTCGGAACTTGAATGAACCGAAGGCGGGCGCAGGTGCACCGGTCAGCGCGGTGCCGACCGACAAGGAGGCCTCGGGCGCCCCAGCGGGACGGCGACCCCCGCCACCGGGACCCGCCCGCGGCACCCCTCAGGCGTGCGGCACGACCGCCACCGGGCAGTCCGCATGGTGCATCACCGCGTGGGCCACGGAACCGATCCGTGACCCGACCGCCGAGCGGTGGGCACGCCGGCCGACGACCATCAGCTGGGCCCGCCCCGCCAGCGACAGCAGCACCTGTCCACCGCTGCCCAGTTCGACGTGCTGGGTGACGGGCACACCGGGGAACCGCTCCCGCCACGGCTGGAGCGCCTCCGCGAGCGCCTCGCGCTCGTACGGCTCCAGGCCCCCGGCCTCGTCCAGCATCTTCAGCGAGCCGGGGCTGTAGGCGAACACGGGCGGCAGGCTCCACGCCCTGACGGCACGCACGGCGGCGCCGCGCGCGGCGGCGGTCTCGAAGGCGAACCCGAGCGCCGCGGCGCTGTCGTCCCGTCCGCCCTGCTGCCCCACGACGATCTCGCGGCCGGCCGCCTCCGCCGGGGCATGGTCGTCGGCGCGGACCAGGACGACCGGGCAGGGGGCTTCGGCGATCACCTGCTGCCCGACGGAGCCGAGCAGGAAACCGACGATGGTGCCGTATCCGCGTGATCCGAGGACCAGCGCCCGCGTCGCGGCCGCCTCCGCCAGCAGCAGTTCGACGGCGGCGCCCTCCAGGACCTCCGCGGTCACCTCCAGACCGGAGTGCCGGTCGGTGAGGGAGCTCGCCGCCTCGCGCACCATGTCCTGCGCCCAGCGCGCGTGGTCCTCACGGTCGCCGCCGCCGATCACGTCGTGGGGTGCCCAGTGCCAGACGTGGACCAGCCGCAGCGGCAGTCCGCGGCGGACGGCCTCCCGGCCCGCCCAGGCCAGCGCGGCCCGGCTCTCGGGCGATCCGTCCACGCCCACGGTGATCCGGTCGGTCATGCGCCTGCCTCTCCCTCGCCGGCCCACCCGCTCGCCGGTCCCGCACTCGTGCTGACGGTCCAGTGTCCGTCACCGTCGGCGGGGCCCTGCACGGGGACACGGTTCGAGCCTGGCATGGCCCAGGGGCCGTCCGACGGCGCCCGCCCGCGACGCCGGGAACCATCGGGCGGGCTCTAGGCGGATGCGCGCACCACGAGTTCCGGATCGAAGATCACGGAGGTGGGTTCGGTGCGTACTCCCTGGATGTGCTCGGTGAGGAGCCGCGCCATCACCGACGCCATCTCCTCGACCGGCTGGCGCACCGTGGTCAGCGGCGGGCGGCAGGCCACCGCCGCGGCGGAGTCGTCGAAACCGACGACCGCGACGTCGTCCGGCACGCTTCTGCCCCGCTCCCGGAGTATCTGGCACACGCCCTGGGCCATCAGGTCGTTGGCCGCGAACACGCCGTCCACGTACGGGTGTTCGGCGAGCAGGCCGGACATCGCGGCCATGCCGCTGTCGAGCGTGAACCCGCCCTCCGCGACGGGGACGTAGGGATGGCCCCGGCGCGCCATCGTGTCGCGGAATCCGGCGAGCCGCTCCTGGCTCGCCGACACGCCCAGCGGTCCGGTGACGGTGACGATCTTCCGGCATCCCCGGTCCAGCAGATGCTCGGCGGCCATGCGCGCGCCGTCCCGGTGGGCCAGGTCGACATAGCTGAGCGGCACCGGCCGGGACGGCCGGGCGAAGAGCACCGTGGGGACCCCGGCGTCGGCGAGCAGTGCGGGCAGCGGGTCGTCGGCGTGCGTGGAGACGACGAGGGCGCCGTCCGCGCTGCCCTGCCGGAGGTCGTTCAGGGCCTGCTGCCGGGTGCGCGCGGAGTCGGCGAACATGAGCAGCGGGTGCATGGAGCGGGGCCGCAGGTGTGCCACCACTCCGGTGACGACGCGGCCGAAGAACGGGTCGGCGAACACCTGTGCCGTGAAGGCGTTCTCCTCCTCGTCGGCCACGTCGCCCGCGCCGGACACGATGAGGGCGACCGTCTCGGTCCGGCGGGTGACCAGTGACCGGGCGGCCCGGTTGGGTGCGTATCCCGTGCGCTCGATGGCCTGCCGGACCACGTCCTGGAGTGCGGGATCCACGCTGCGGACGCCGTTGATGACCCGGGACACGGTGGCACGCGAGACGCCGGCCTCCCGCGCGACGTCCTCCAGCGTGGGTGCCTGTCTGCTCATTCCCGCACCCTAACTGCCCAGCCCCGCGGGGGTATAGAGCGCTCTCCTGAAGGCCCGTTCTCCGGACCGGAGATGCGCTCGGGAAACCGCTTCGACGGCCCAACAGCCGCCTTGGGAGCACCTCTTGAACACATTCGCCGTCCGCGCAGCAGATCCGGTCGAACGCATTCGTCAGTGAACTACCGCAAAAGCGAACAGAGTTGGCGGTTGAAAAGGCATCAATCTGCGGGACTGCTGTGACAACTCTTGACGCTGTGTTCACGCGGATGAAGCATGCATCGGCAAGAGAGCGCTCCCCGCACCTTCCATCGTTCACTTCCTGAACCAGGAGAGTCGCCCCCATGCCCCGAATCCCCACAGATGGTCCCGACTCCGGCCGGTCCGCGCCGGCCCGACGGGCCGTTCTCGGAGCGATGGCCGCCACCGCCGCGGCCCCGGCACTGCTCGCTCTGTCGTCACCGGCGTCCGCCACCCCCGCCAAGAAGCCGCTGGCCCTCCCCGGCGGCGGCGATCTCGGCCCGAACGTCATCGTCTTCGACCCGTCGACCCCGAACATCCAGGGCAGGCTGGACGAGGTCTTCCGTCAGCAGGAGTCCGCACAGTTCGGCACGGGCCGCTACGCGCTGCTGTTCAAGCCGGGCACGTACAACGGGCTCAACGCCCAGCTCGGCTTCTACACCTCGATCGCCGGTCTCGGCCTGTCACCGGACGACACCACGATCAACGGCGACGTGACCGTCGACGCCGGCTGGTTCAACGGCAACGCCACCCAGAACTTCTGGCGTTCGGCCGAGAACCTCGCGCTGGTCCCGGTCAACGGCACCAACCGCTGGGCCGTCGCACAGGCGGCGCCCTTCCGCCGCATGCATGTCCGCGGCGGCCTCAACCTCGCCCCGAACGGATACGGCTGGGCCAGCGGCGGCTACATCGCCGACAGCCGCATCGACGGCCAGGTGGGTCCGTACTCGCAGCAGCAGTGGTACACCCGCGACAGCTCGGTGGGCGGCTGGGTCAACGCCGTCTGGAACATGGTCTTCTCGGGTGTGCAGGGTGCTCCGGCGCAGTCGTTCCCCAACCCGCCGTACACCACCCTCGAGACCACTCCGGTGTCCCGGGAGAAGCCCTTCCTGTACCTCAACGGCAGCGAGTACCGCGTCTTCCTGCCGGAGAAGCGCACCAACGCGCGCGGCACCACCTGGGGCAGCGGCACCCCGCGCGGTTCGTCGCTGCCGCTCAGCCAGTTCTACGTGGCCAAGCCCGGTGTCACGGCCGCCACCCTGAACGCGGCACTCGCCCAGGGCCTGCACCTGCTGCTCACGCCGGGGATCTACCACCTCGACCGGCCGATCGAGGTCAACCGCGCCAACACCGTGGTGCTGGGCCTCGGTTACGCCACCCTGATCCCCGACAACGGCGTCACCGCGATGAAGACGGCCGACGTGGACGGCGTGCGGCTCGCCGGGTTCCTCATCGACGCCGGTCCGGTCAACTCGGCCACCCTGCTGGAGGTCGGGCCCGCCGGCGCCTCGGCGAACCACTCGGCCAACCCGACCACCGTGCAGGACGTCTTCGTGCGCATCGGCGGTGCCGGCCCCGGCAAGGCGACGACCAGCATGGTCGTCAACAGTCGCCACACCATCGTCGACCACACCTGGATCTGGCGCGCCGACCACGGCACCGGCGTCGGGTGGGAGACCAACCGCGCCGACTACGGGATCCGAGTCAACGGCGACGACGTGCTGGCCACCGGCCTCTTCGTGGAGCACTTCAACAAGTACGACGTCCAGTGGTACGGCCAGCGGGGCCGCACCGTCTTCTTCCAGAACGAGAAGGCGTACGACGCGCCGAACCAGGCCGCCATCCAGAACGGCTCGGTCAAGGGGTACGCGGCCTACAAGGTCGCCGACTCCGTGACCACGCACGAGGGATGGGGCCTGGGCAGCTACTGCTACTACAACGTCGATCCGACGATCGTGCAGCACCACGGGTTCGCGGCACCGAACGTGCCGGGCGTGAAGTTCCACGACCTCCTGGTGGTCTCGCTCGGCGGCAACGGACAGTACGAACGCGTCATCAACGACACGGGGTCGCCGACCTCGGGCACCTCCACCGTGCCGTCCACGGTGGTGTCCTACCCCTGACCGCGTGACGGGGGCCCGGCCTCAGCACGAGGTCAGGCTCCCGAGCTCGACCGCGTCGGCCATCGCCTGCATCCCCTTGTCGTTGGGGTGCAGGTGATCGCCGCCGTCGAAGAACGGCAGCACGCGTTCGTGGTCGTAGGGGCTGCGCAGCGTCCGGTCGAAGTCGGTGACGGCGTCGAACAGGCCGCCGTCCCGGATGAACGCGTTGACCTCGACCCGCACCGCCTCCGCCGCCGCGTCCCATTCGGACCAGCCCTTGAAGGGAGCGATGGTGGCCCCGACGACGCACTTGCCCGCCGCGTGCGCCCGTTCCACGATCTTCCGGTAGCCGTCGATCATGTCCTGGGCGGTGACACCGGTATGGGCCTTGATGTCGTTGACGCCCTCGAAGAGGAAGACCGTGCGGACCCCCGGATGGGACAGCACATCGCGTTGCAGTCGGTTGAGGGCGCTCTGTCCGGCGCCGTCCGCGAGGACCTTGTTCCCGGAGATCCCCTCGTTGGCCACACCCCGGACGGGTCCGCCCGCCTGCTGGAGGCGACGGGCGAGGTAGTCGGGCCAGCGGCGGTTCAGGTCGCTGCTCGACTGCCAGCCGTCGGTGATGGAATCGCCGAGCGTGACGACGGCGGAGGTGTCCGGGGCCGCCCGGACGGTGACGGCGTCGAGGTAGAACCAGGAGCCGATCCGTTCGGTCCAGTTGGCTGCGCCCTCCTCCGCCGTGTGGTCGCCGGGGGCCGCGTACGAGGTCTGCATGGCCATCCCGTGCCCGGTCGCGGTGCCCTCCGCGCGGGCCGTGTGCAGGCTGACGACCAGGTCGGTCGCGGCGGGCAGCCGGCCGGGCAGCGGGTCGCTGTACGCGGTGGCTCCGGCGGGCACGGTGACGGACGCCGCGCCCCCGAAGGTCAGGCGCCGGTTGCTGCCGTGCACGAGTTCCGCGCCGGCGCTCTGTCGGCCCGCGTACACGCTGTCGAAGGTCACGGGCCCGTCGCCGAACGCGTTGGAGAGCCGGATCCGGGCCTGGTCCCCGCCGGCGCTCGTGTGCACGACGAGCCGGTAGCTGTGGTCGGCGACCGCGCCACCCACACGGTCGGCGCCGGCGCCCCAGGTGATGACGTCACCGTGTGCGGCGCGGGCCTGGGTCGAGGACGTCCGGGCCGGGGCGGAGGACGTCCGGGCCGCGGACACCGCGGTGGTGGGCCCCTTGACGGTGTGTCCCTGGACGGTGGTCGCGCACGCCGGTCCACCGAGGGCGGTGACGAGCAGCGTGGCGACGGCGACGGCCGTCCGGCGTGCTCCCGGGCGCGCCGTCATCGGTCGAACCCGCGGAGGGTGACGGACGCTCCGGGCGCCACGGTGACCTGCCGTGAGGTGCTGCCGTGCGCCACGGTCGTCGTCCCGCCGCCGACGCTGTGGATCCGTACCTCGGTCGGTGTGCCGTCGCGCCAGCTCAGGTCGACGACGAAGCCGCCGCGTACGCCGACTCCGGTGACCGAGCCCGACGTGGCCCAGGCGTCGGGCAGCGCCGGCAGGAGTTCGAGGTGCCCGGGGCGTGAGTGGACGAGCATCTCGATCATCGCGGCGGGGGTGCCGAAGTTGGCGTCGATCTGGAAGATGCCGCGGCCCTTGTCGACTTCATAGATGTCGAAGAGGTTGGGTGCCGTTCCGTTGCTGCCGTTCGTCGAGGGGCGGAGGTTGTTCACGACGAGCTGGTACGCCTTGTCGGCGTTCTTCAGGCGCGCCCAGCACAGGGCACGCCAGGCGTTCGCCCAGCCGAAGCTCTCCGTGCCGCGGGCGGTGAGCAGAGCGGTGGCCCCGTCCACGACGGCCTTGGGTGTGGAGTCGTCCGGCCGGATGCGGTCCCCGGGGAAGAGCCCCACGAGGGGTGACAGATGTCGGTGGGTGGTCTCGCCGAGGTTGTCGGGTGACATCCACTCCTCCAGCCAGCCTGTCTTGTCACTCACCCGGGGAAGGTACAGCCGCTCGCGCAGGGAGTCGATCGTCTCGGCGTACGCCTTGTCCTTCCCCAACTCCTTGGTTGCCGCGAGGTAGTTGCCGAAGAGCGCCCACACCAGTTCCTGGGCGTAGGTGATGCCCTTGGCGTCGAGCGGGCCGTGTTCGGGCGACCAGTCGCTGTCGGCCACGAGCACCTCCTGGCCGGTGTCCGGCAGGGTGGTGGTCAGCAGCCGCGCCTCCCAGAACTCGCAGGCACCCTTGAGCATCGGATAGATCTTCGTGAGGTGGGCCCGGGAGCGCGTGTACTCGTAGTGCTCCCACAGGCTGTTGCAGAGCCAGGCGTTGCCCGCCGGGTGCCACCACCAGCCCATGCCGCCGTGGACGTTGGTGGAGATGGCGACCGTCCAGCCGGCGATCTTTCCGGTCGAGTTGCGGTAGCGGTTGCGCGGGTCGTTGAAGAGGCGGTGGGTGAGGTCCGTCCACGAGGGCAGCTGGGCGAGACAGTAGTCGGTGAGCGCGTCGAAGCAGCCCGACAGTCCGGCGCGGTCGGCCATCCAGTAGTTCATCTGGAGGTTGATGTCGGTGTGGTAGTCGCCCATCCAGTCGGGGTCGTTGCCGTCCAGCCACAGACCCTGGAGGTTCAGCGGCAGACTGCCCCGTGAGCCGGAGATCATCAGATACCGGCCGAACTGAAGGTAGGCGGCCTCCAGTTCGGGGTCGGGGGCGTCGTCCCTGGCACGGGCCTGGAGGCGTTCCCAGGTGTCCAGGGCTCGTTGCTCGGCGGAGGACGTGCCGAGCGAGAGGTCCTGCTGTGCGAACAGGGCCCGGTAGTCGGCGACATGCGTGCGCAACAGGGTGGCGGCACTGTGCGCGGCGGCATCGCCGGCCTTGGTGCGGGCGAGCCGCTCCGGGTCGAGGGACGGGTCACGGTAGTGGGTGGCTGCGTCGGGCCGGTAGTTCGTGCCTCCACTCACCACCACGGTGAGGCTCCTGCAGTCGGTGAAGGTGATCCGGGGGCCGTCGACGGTCACCTTGCCGCCGCTGCCGTACGCCTTCACCGCGGCTCCGTAGCGCAGACCACCGGGGAGCGTGCCGCCGAAGGACAGGCCCTTCACGTTCTCGCCGTGCGTGCCGTCCAGGGTGACGGTGCCGCTGTAACTGCCGCCGCCGCTCTGATCGAAGTGCAGGACGATCGCGTCGTCGGGGCGGCTGGCGAACATGCTGCGCCGGTACGTGGTGCCCGAGCGCCGGTACGTGGTGGTGACGAGGCCCTGGGTGAGGTCGAGGGCGCGCCGGTAGTCGCTGACCGCGGACAGGTCGTGGTCGGGGATGTCGACGGCGAGGCGGGCGAGGAGGGTGAAGGATCCGAAGTCGTCGCGGGAGTAGGGGAACTGGCCGTCCGAGTCGAGGGTGCCGTTGAGTCCGCCGGTCCACAGCGTGGCGTCGGTGATCAGAAGGAGTTCCCGGCCCGGGTCGTTGCCCGCCAGGGCGCCCAGTCGGCCGTTGCCGAGGGGCAGGCCCTGCCGGATCATCGAGTGCTCGTCCGCGGGCGCCCGCCACCACAGTTCGTGGTGCGGGCCGGCGGTCGGGCCGGGTGCCGTGGTGGGGCGCTGCGGTGCGGCGGAGGCGGTGAAGGCGGGCAGGGTGCCGAGGACGGTGGCGGCTCCGGCCACGGCGGCGAGGGAGAGCAGGCGGCGTCTGCTGGGGTGGCTTCCGGGTGCGGTGTCCATACGTGTCTCCGGGGCAGGGCGGGGCCCCGGCCGTCAGGTGCCGGGGCCCCGCGGGTTCAGGAGGACTGAGGTACGTCGATCCGGTCGATGTCGGGCGCGTAGCCCGAACCGCTGTCGAAGGTGATCGTGTTGCTGCCCGCCTTGAGCGCGACGGGCACGCTCACGCTCTCGACGCTCCCCCAGTCGCCCGTGGACGGGAACTTGTGCGAGGTGGCCTTGTTGCCGTTCGCCGAGATGTCGGCGGAGCGGGCGTCACCGCTGACGTAGGCGACCTTGATCAGGTAGGTGCCCGCCTTGTCCACGGTCACGTCGTTGAAGCGGAGGCTGCCGCCGAGGTAGAGATTGCCGATCTTGTGGTCGCCGGAGCATGCGGAGCAGTCGGCCACGGAGGCGTTGCCGGCGAGGGTGTTCGCCGTGGCCTCGGCCTCGTACGCCGTGGCCTTGAGGGCGCCGCCGCGCGGGGTGACGGTGAACAGGCGCGAGCCGTGGGCGGGCAGGGCCTGGGTCACCTTGTCCTGGTAGGTGCCGAGGTTCTCGTGGTTCCACAGGTCCCGCACCGCGGCCTTGCCGGTGAGGCCGAGCGATGCCCAGTGAGCGGTGACGGCGGCGGGCTCGTCGGCGAGGTTGAAGAGGGCGACCGTGTAGCTGCCGTCGGCGTTCTTCGAGGCCCACACCTGCTGCGCGTCGGAGGGGGTGACCGGTCGGGCGGGCGGGGTGCTGCCCTGGTTGACGGCGATGACCTCGCGGTTGGTCAGCAGGGAGAGGCCGTAGGCGTCCAGGCGGGTGAGGTCGTCGCCGGTGTAGAGCGGGGACTTGGCGATGGCCCACAGGGTCGCGTAGCTCTGGCGTTCCGCCTTGGTGAGGCCGTCCATGGCGCCGTTGCCGACGTCCAGGGAGTCGAGGTCGTTCCAGCCGCCGGGTCCGGCGTGCCGGGTCCAGCCGGGGGTGTCGTCCCAGCGGTCGTCGACGGAGTTCTCCCAGCTGACGAGCGTGTTGCAGTAGCACTCGACGTCGGTGTCGACGCGCCAGCCGTTGGAGTACTTCTTCCAGTCGGCGGCGTGTCCGATGTCGAGCGACCAGGACACCTCGAGGTGCACGGGGCGTCCGGCGGCGGCGATGGCCTTCTGCCAGGCGGCGACGTCGGCAACGTTGTCGTACTGGTCGCCGCTCTTGCCGGATCCCGGTCCGACGCCGTCGAGCTTGAGGAAGTCGTAGCCCCAGTCGGCCAGCAGCCGGGCCTGGGAGTCGACGTACTTCTGGGTGCACGGCTTGGAGAAGTCGAGCTTGTAGGCGCTGTCCCAGCCGTTGGTGGTGCGCAGATCGCCGTAGACGATGTCGCCGGTGGTGCAGCCCTCGGCGTCGTGGATGGGCGACTTGCCGTCGTTGTAGGCCTCCTTCTCCAGGCCGACGGGCAGGTAGATGCCGGCCTTGAGGCCCTTGGCGTGGATGCGGTCGGCGACGGACTTCATGCCGTGCGGGAAGCGGCCTGGGTCGGCCTTCTGGCGGGCGTACTGGTCGAACTCGGGCTTCCACGACAGGTCGCGCCACCAGCCGGCGTCGATGTTGACGTACTCGTAGCCGTACGGCTTGAGCTTGGCGGCCAGGGCGTCGGTCTGCTTCAGGACGTTCGCCTCGGTGAGGTAGCTGTAGTCGCCGTCGGGGTTGAGGCCCGGGTACTTGGACGACTGCATGCTCCAGCTCGACCAGCCCATGTACGGCTTGGCGGCCAGGGCGGGGGCGTCGGCCGTGGGCGCGGTGCCGGGCGGCGCCGGCGCCGCGCCGGGGCCGGCGTGTGCCGACGCCGGGACGGCTGTGGCGAGGCCCGCGGTGAGGGCGAGGACGGCCATGGTTCTCAGGACGGGCATGACGGGGTACGAGGATGACCGCATGGGTCGGACCTCCTGGGACGGTGTCAGCGGGGGCGGGGGACGCGGTGGGACTCCGGCGTCGTGGCGGCTCAGCCCTTGCCCGAGCCGATGGTGAGTCCGCTGATGAACTGGCGCTGGAGCGCGAAGTACACCAGCAGCGTGGGGATCGCGGTCATCAGCGCACCGGCCGCGATCAGATTGGGGTTGGTGAAGTACTGGCCCTGGAGGTTGGCCAGGGCCGAGGTGATGGGCCGCTTGTCGCCGGTCTCGACGAGCGCGAGCGGCCAGAAGAAGTCGTTGTAGATCCAGATCGATTCGAGGGTGGCGAGGGCCGCGAAGGCGGGGCGGCACAGCGGCAGGATGATCTGGAAGAACTGCCGCCAGACGGGCGCGCCGTCGACGAGTGCCGCCTCGGAGATCTCCTTGGGGATCGTCTTCATGTAGTTGCTGAGGACGAAGGTGCAGAACCCCGACTGGTATGCGATGTGGATGGCGATGATGCCCCAGGCGGAGTTGTACAGCAGGAGCGAGTCGCTCATCCACTCCGGCAGCGGGATGAGGAGGTAGAGGCGGTACAGGGGGGTGATGAGGACCTGTGCCGGGAGGAGGTTGCCCGCCGTGAAGAGCATCAGCAGGACGATGTTCCAGCGGAAGTCGAAGCGGGAGACGAAGAAGGCGACGGCTGCCGAGAAGAGCAGGGTGCCGAGGACCGACGGGACGGTGATGAGGACGGAGTTCCAGAAGAAGTGCGGCATGCCGGACTGGTTCCAGGCGTCCGTGAAGTTGCCGAGTCCCAGGCTGTGCGGCCAGGAGAGGTAACCGTGCTTCGCCGTGTCGGAGTAGGGGCGCAGCGAGGTGTACACGGCCCACAGCAGCGGGACGAGCCAGAGCAGCGCGATGCCGCCGAGCATCAGGTGACGCCCTGTCTGCCGCCTGGGCCTGCCGGGTGCCGGCCGCGTCCGGGGTTCCTGCACGTCGGAGGCGGGCCGGGTGAGGGTCGTGGTCACTGGTCCTCCTTGCGGAACGTCTGGACGAGGAAGGTCCCGATGGCGGCGAGGGAGACCAGGAGCAGGACGACCGCGAGGGCGGAGCCGTAGCCGATGTGGCTGGACTCGCCGATGATGTTGTCGGTGATGAGGAGGGACAGCAGTTCCATGCCGGGTTTGCTTCCGACGCCGCCGCCGAGGACGTACACGATGTCGAAGGCCCGCAGGGACTCCATGACCGTGACGACCAGGATGATGACGTTGACGGGCTTCAGCGCGGGGAAGACCACGCGCAGGAACGTCTGCCGGCCGTTGGCGCCGTCGAGCGCGGCGGCCTCCTTGAGTGCCGGGTCGAAGCCTTTCAGTCCGGCCAGGTAGAGGATCATGATGTAGCCGGTGTGTCGCCAGCCGGAGGCGACGAGCACGGCCCACAGGTTGAGGTCCGGGTTGCCGAGCCAGTCGATGTGGTGGCCCGGTCCTGCGGCGTTCAGGATGCCGTTGAGGAGTCCGGTGTCCGGGTTGTAGATGATCTCCCAGATGAAGCCGACGACGGCCAGCGACAGCACCATCGGCAGGAAGATCGCGGTCTGGTAGATCCGGGTGAAGCGGATCCTCCGGTCGAGTTGGTAGGCGAGGAAGATGCCGAACGGCGTGGGCAGCAGCGCGGTGAACAGCAGCCAGATGACGTTGTGCCGGACGGCCGGCCAGAAGGGCGGGTAATTGCCGAAGATCTGCTGGTAGTTGTCGAAGCCGGTCCAGTGGATGTCGGCCAGGTCGATGCCGTCCCAGGTGGTGAAGGACAGTCCCAGGGAGGCCAGTGCGGGCAGCCAGACGAAGAAGAGCAGGGCGGCCAGCGGGATGCCGATGACGATCGCGAGGAAGACCCGGTCACCGGGGGTGAGACGGCGGGCGCGGGAGCGGGAGCGCTTGGGTGCGAGGGGGGCGGAGGACACGGTGGGTGCGGCCTTTCCGGTCCTGGTCAGCCGGTGAAGAAGCGGGAGCGCTGGGACTCGATCTTCTTCAGCGTTCCGGTGCCGTCGTCCGGGTGGCCGAGCCACTCGGTCAGGCCGGGCAGGACGACGGTGGAGATGAAGCCGGGATCGCTGTCGCGGTCGGCGAACTGGCTGATGTGCTTGGCGGAGGCGATGAGCTGGGCGGACTTCTTCTGCAGCGCGTTGTACGAGCCGGTGTCGGCCTGGGTGTTGACGGCGAGGTTGCTGGGGTCGACGCCCATGTACAGTTCCTCGGCCCCGGCGCCGCCGAGGAACTCCAGGAACTTCCGGGCACCGTCGTCGTTCTTGGGCCGGCGGCTGAGCATGAAGCCGTCGGTGGGGGCCTCGACCGCGTCCTGTCCGTGGGCGGCGTCGATCTCGGGGAAGGGGAAGAAGTCGATGTCGGCGCGGATCTTCTCGTCGGTGACCTGCTGGCCGAGGAACAGGCCGATAACGGCCATGCCGGACTTCTTGTCGAGCAGCGACTGGGCCGCGTCCTGCCAGGAACGGCCGCCGGCGCTCTGCTGGTAGTACGGGGTCAGTTCGCGCCACAGGTCGAGGACGGCGACGGCACGCTTGTCGGTCCAGGAGACCTCGCCGCGCATCAGCGACATGTGGAAGTCGTAGCCGTTGGCCCGCAGGTCGAGGTAGTCGAAGGCGCCGAGGATGCTCCAACTGTCGCCGCCGCCGTAGCCGGAGGCGACGGGCGCGAGGCCGTCCTTCTTCATCCGTTTGGCGAGCGCGATGAACTCGCTCCACTTGGTCGGGACTTGATAGCCGCGCTCGGCGAAGAGGCTCTTGCGGTAGAAGACGGCCCACGGGTAGTTGTACAGCGGAACGAAGTAGTACTTGCCGTCCTCGCCGCGGGCGAGCTGCTTGGTGGCGTCACTGAAGTTGGCGCCTATCGAGTCCCAGACGTCGTCGATGGGGCTGCAGAGCTTCTTCTTCGCGAAGTACTGCATGCGGTAGCCGGCGAACCAGGTGAAGACGTCGTCCGGGGTGCCCTGGAGATACGTGGAGATGCTCTTCTGGAAGGTGTCGTGGTCGACGGTGTTCGTCTTCACCTTCAGTCCGCTGTCCCGGGCGAACGCCTTGGTGACGGCGGCGTAGGCCGACTTGGGGGTGGCGTCGGCGCCGTTGGACCCGAAGGTGACCGTCTTCGGGTCGGCCCCCGCTCCCCCGCCGCAGGCGCTCAGCAGGGGTGCGCCCAGGGCGGCGGCGCCGAGTCCGAACAGCCCACCGACCACGTTGCGCCGGCCTGGGCCGCGCGCAGCCAGGTGAGGGCGGCTCTGCTGCGTCATCGTTACTCCTCGTGCGTGCTAGTGCGTGTCTGATCTGATGAAGGACTGGATCGCGGTGGCGGCGGCCCCGCGCGCCCACTCCTCGAACGGCAGCGGGCGGGTCTGGACGTCGCACCGCGCGGCCGAGCCGAAGGCGGCCGCGGCGAACGCGTCACGGATCTGTCCGGCGAACAGGTCGTAGGCGGCCAGGCCCTCGCCGGAGATGATCACCCGCTCGGGACCGAGCAGGTTGGCCACGGTCGCCAGGGCCCGGCCGATCGCCTCGCCCGCCCGCGCGTACACCTCACGGGCGCCGGGGTCGCCCGTATGTGCCAGGTCCAGTGCCGCGGCGGCGTCGGCCACGTCGACGCCGGTCGCCTCCCGGACCTGGGCGACGATCGCCGAGTCCGCGGCGATCGCCTCGACACAGCCGCGGTTCCCGCAGTGGCAGAGGGGACCCGCCGGGTCGATGGCGACGTGCCCGATCTCGCCGGCCACGCCGTGCGCGCCGGACACGACCCGGCCGTGCACCACGAGTCCGCAGCCGATGCCGGCGCCGACGGTGACCAGCGCGAAGTCGGACAGCCCCACTCCGGCGCCGAACCACTGCTCGGCGACGGTCAGCGCCCGGACGTCGTTGTCGACGGTGACGGGAAGTCCCGTGGTCATCCCGGCGAGTTCGGCGAGCGGCACGTCACGCCAGTCCAGGAAGGGCGAGTAGCGCACCACTCCGGCGGTGCGGTCCACGTCGCCGGAGACCGCGATGCCGAGCCCCTGGACCCGGACTCCGAAGCCGTCGGCCTCGGCGAGCAGTTCCTGGACGAGTGCCGCCGTCGAGGCCAGCACGGCCTTGGGATCCCGGCTGCGGAGGGGCAGGTGCCGGGCGACCCTGATGCGGCAGCACAAGTCGGTGAGCACGGCGATGAGTTCGTCGCCCGTGACCTTGACGCCGATGAACAGCGCCCGTCCCCCGTCCACCCGCACCGGGTTGGCGGGACGCCCGAGCGAGGGCTGCCGGGCATCCTCGTCGACGTCCTCGACGAGATAGCCGGCCTCGATGAGGGGCTTGACCGCCTTGGTGACCGCGGCCGCCGACAGACGGGTCCGCCCGGCGATCTCCGACCGGGTGAGCGGGCCGTGGGACAGCACGGTGGTGAAGATCTGGGAGGCGGCGGGGGTGTGGGCCAAGAACGCCTCGGTGCGAGAGGTCGAACGCATGGCCCGGAACCTAGGTCCCTTATTTTCTGCTGTCAATGAAAGAAACAGGATTATCTTGAGACTCCGCTGTGAGGCGAGGTCAACCTGCAAAAGACAGATACACGCGAGGTGTTGACACGCGATCGAAGGTCAGGGTTGGCTTTCGAACGTCTCATGGCACGAGCGGAACGTGAGGATCCCCGTAGATGATCTCCTTCGCCCCGGACACCGGGGTCTGGCTGCTGACCACACCGCGCACGTCGTACGCGCTGCGCGTCGACGCCTCCGGGGCGCCCTGCCATCTCGCGTGGGGCCCGAGGCTGACACTCGCGGAAGCGGAGGAACTCGCCGGGCCCCCACCCGCCGAGGTCAGCAGCTTCGAGGGAAGACCTGGCGTCGGTGAGGAACTCCCCGTGGACGGCGGGACCCGCTACGGCCCGCCGTCCCTCCAGGTCCGTTTCGCGGACGGATCCCGGGCCTTCGAGTGGCAGCCCACCGGGCACCGCGTCCACGACGGCGAACTCGCGCTGGAGTTCCGCGACCGTCGCCACCCCCTGCACGTCACGCTGCACTACCGGGTGCGGCCCGACACGGACGTCATCGAGCGCTGGACCGTGGTTCGCAACGCCGGTGACGAGCAGGTCACCCTGGTGCGGGCCGATTCGGCGGCATGGTCCCTGCCCGCGCTCGGCGACTACCGGCTCAGCCATGTCACCGGCCAGTGGTCCGCCGAGAGCCGGCTGCGCCGCGAGCCCCTCCCGCACGGCGAGACCGTGCTGACGAGTCGTCGCGGGATCACCAGCCATCACGCGAACCCCTGGGTGATGCTCGACGCCGGCGAGGCGACCGAGGACCATGGGCGCGTGTGGAGCGCCGCCCTCGCGTGGAGCGGGAGCTGGCGCGTCACCGTGCAGCGCACCCCGGACGGGCGGGCCGGATTCACCGGCGGGGCGGGGCACGACGGGACGACGGTTCCCCTCGCGCCCGGCGAGGAGTTCACCACTCCCCGCTTCGCGGCACTGTGCACGGACGGCGGGTTCGGCGCGGCCAGCCGGGCCTGGCACGCGTACACGCTGGCCCATGTCCTGCCGCACGGCGACGAGACCGCTCCGGTGCTCTACAACTCCTGGGAGGCGACCGGCTTCGACGTCGACGAGGTAGGTCAGAAGGCGCTCGCGGAGCGGGCGGCGGAGCTAGGGGTCGAGCTGTACGTCGTCGACGACGGCTGGTTCGGGAAACGGCGCAGCGACCGGGCCGGTCTCGGTGACTGGACGCCCGCTCCCGACCGCTTCCCCGACGGGCTGGGGCCGCTGGTCCGGGCCGTGCACGACCTGGGAATGGGCTTCGGTCTGTGGGTGGAGCCGGAGATGGTGAACCCGGACAGCGACCTCTACCGCGACCACCCGGACTGGGTGCTGCACTTCCCGGGCCGCCGGCGATCCGAGCTCCGCAACCAGCTCGTCCTCAACTTCGCCCGCCAGGACGTCGCCGACTGGGCCCACGACTGGCTGACCCGGCTGGTCGGCGACCACGGCATCGACTTCCTGAAGTGGGACATGAACCGGGCGTTCAGCGAGGCCGGCTGGCCCGGCAGGCCCGACGGCGCGGACCGTCTCGGTCCCGCGTACGTGCGCAACCTCTACGCCGTCGTCGACCGTCTGCGCGCGGACCACCCGGGGCTGCGGATCGAGTCGTGCAGCGGCGGGGGCGGCCGGGTCGACCTGGGCATCCTGTCCCGTACGGACCAGGCGTGGGCATCGGACAACACGGACGCCGCCGACCGGATGTGGATCCAGCACGGCTACGGCCAAGTCTATCCCGCGCGCACCATGGGCGCCTGGGTCACCGATGTGCCGAACCAGCTCACCGGCAGGACCGTTCCGCTGCGCTTCCGCTTCCATGTGGCGATGGCCGGGGCCCTCGGCATCGGAGGCGACCTCACCCGCTGGACGGAGGACGAACTACGGGAGGGCGCGGCCCTGGTCGCCGAGTACAAGCGGGTGCGCCATCTCGTCCAGCACGGCCGGATGGACCGTCTGTCACCACCCACCGAGGAAGGTGTCTGCGCCGTCCAGTACACCGCCCCGGACGCCGCGGAGACCGTACTGCTCGCGAGCCGCAGGACCGCGGGCCACGGCGCCCCGCACCGGCCGGTCCGCCTGCGCGGTCTCGCTCCGGGAGCGCGCTACCGCGACACCGCCACGGACACCGTCCACCACGCCACGGTGCTCACCGAGTACGGCCTCCAGCCGGACCTGCCGCGGGGAGACTGGTCGAGTGCGCTGATCCACCTGGTGCGGGAACCGGAGGCCTGACGTCGGTGATCGCCCGCCCGGAGCCGAGGGTGTCGCCCGCGCCCTGGGGAGGCACCGCGCTCCGCCGTACCGGCCGGGCGGGCGCTGCGGGGCGCGGCCGCCCGAGGAGCGGTCGCGGGCGGGATCAGTAGCGCTGGGCCTTGGCCAGTGCGGGAGTCAGCTGGGGCTCCGTGGGCTGCCTGCTGATCACGATGGGCTGCTTGCGGGCGCCCGGTTCGAGGTTCTCCGCTCCCACGAACCTCGTCTCCACCACCTTGCCGTCCGGGTTCTTGAAGTCGACCTGCACGGCGTACGACGCCTTCTTGTCGGTCTTGTTGGTGATGGTGACGAGCACGGCGCGCAGCCCACCGGTCTCCGCGGTGGGCAGTCCGGTCATGGCGACCTCCGACCGCGCGTTGCCGCCGTCCTTGACGTCCTTGAGCTCCTTCTCCGCGACGGCGGCCGAGCGCGCGGTCTCGGCGGAGACGGACGCCTCGAACTCCGAGGCGCGGGCGGCGGCGGAGGAGGCCGCCGCCGACGCCTGGCCGCGGGCCGACTCGATGATCGAGGAGGCGGCCGAGGCCATGGCGGAGGGCGCCGTCCCGCCGAAGGAGGCGGTGTTCGGCGGCGTCGGGCGAGGACTCACGGAGGAGCCGCCGCTGTCGTCACCCGAGCCGCACGAGACGAGCAGGGAGCCGCACGCGAGCGCTGCCGCCAGGACCGCGATCCGGCCGGTCCGGGTTCTGCCGTGGGAAGTACGTGTGGTCATGAAGGCTCGTCCTCTGGCCGCGGTACGGGACGTTCCCATGCTCGGCGCCCGGCCCGGTGTCCGCGAACCGCGTGACCCATTCGGGGTGGTGGGTCAGCCCGTGCGGCCGCCTCACTCCCGTTCGAGCCAGGTCTCCGCGATCGCCAGTGCGGCCGCCATGATGCTCAGCTGCGGGTTGACCTCGGGGCAGCCGGGCAGCACGGAGCCGTCCGCGACGAGGACTCCGCGGACCCCGCGGAGCCTGCCCTCGGGGTCCGTGGGAGCGAGCCGGGGATCGGCACCGGCCGCGACCGTGCCGGTCGGGTGGAACGCCGAGAGGTGCAGGTCGCGAGCACCGACGCGGGTGAGCAGTTCGTCGAGCTCGCCTGCGGAGCGGGCCCGCGGCGCGCTCGGGACACCGGTGAGGACCTCCTCGGCCCCCGCCGCGAACAGCAGGCGGCCCATCGCGCGTACGGCCGTCATCAGCCGGTCGCCGTCACGGGGATCGAGGTCGTAGCTCACCAGGGTGCGGTCGCGGCCCCGGACCCGGCCGGAGGGGCGGTCGGCGATCATGGCCCCGAGGGTCGCGAGACGTTCCGAGTCCTCCAGTTCGCGCCGCAGCTCGCGGCCCAGGCCGGGGAGGACGAAGCTGCCCATCCCGGGAGGGCTGGCCGTGGCCTCGATGAGGATCCCGCGGTCATGCAGTTCCTCGACCCCTGCGCTCTGCAGCACGCCCCGCCAGGACGTGACCGGCTGCGCGAAGCGCCCGGCGACGCTGGTGGCCGGGTGCACGCTGAGGTTCCGGCCCAGGCGTGGGTGCCCGCCCAGTCCGGAACGGCGCAGCAGGGGCGGTGTCTGGAGCGCGCCGGCCGCGGTGACGACGAGCGGGCTCAGGATCTCCAGCTCGCTGCCGTCGGGCCGCCGCACCCGCACGCCGGCGGCGCGCGGTGCTCCGGGACGGTCGTGGTCCAGCAGGATGCGGCGGACCCGTGCGCCCGTGACGATACGGGCGCCGGCGGCGCACGCGTCGGGCAGGACCGACAGCTGCACGCTCTGCTTGGCGCCGGTGGGACAGCCGACCACGCACTGGCACGAGCCCTTGCAGCCGGGCGCGTTGCGCCGCAGCGCGCCCGCCCGCCAGCCGAGCCGCTCTGCGCCCGCGAGCGCCAGCAGGCCGTTGTTGCCGAGCACGTCGAGCGGCTGGGTGGCCACGCGCAGAGTGCGCTCGATCTCGTCGAGTCGGGGCGGGAGGCCCTCGGCGAGCGCGAATCCGAACCGCCGGCTCCAGCGTGTGAGCACACGGTCCGGCGTGCGGTAGCAGGTGCCGGAGTTGACCACCGTGGTGCCGCCGACCGCACGGCCGACCGGCAGCAGGAGCGGCGGCCGGCCCAGGGCGAGGGTGGCGCCTCCGTCGCGGTACAGCTCGGTGAAGCGGTCGAGCGGGGCGCGGCGGCCGAAGGAGGCGGTCGAGTGGTGCTCGCCCTCCTCAAGGACGACGACGCTCAGTCCGGCGAGGGCGAACGTCCGCGCGGCCACCGCACCGCCCGCGCCGGACCCGACGACCACGACGTCGGCGGTGGAGCGCGTGGGCCAGTCCCGTGCCGGGGTGCAGTCGAGGGGCGGGTCCTCGGGCGCCCGGGCGGGTGCGGGCAGGACCGGCATCCGTTCGGTGCCGGCGGCGAGCATGACCGGCACCTTGAGGACGTCGAGCAGCGGGGAGAGTCCGGGACGCGCGGCGAGCGAGCGGAGCACGTTCTCGCGTTCGTCGGCGCCGAGCGCGGCCAGCCGCCGGCCGGCGCGCAGGGCGGCGTACGCGTCCAGGGCGGCGACCGCGGTGTGCACTCCGGCCCGGGCGGGCAGGGGCAGCGAGGCGAGCACGGAGTCGAGCCGGTCCGGCACGCGGGCGGGCCACTCCTCGTCGCCGGTGTCCGCGAGCAGCGCGGCGACGAATCCGGCGGCGGTCACCGGTCGCCCGCCTCGGCGTGCGCGGTGCGGTCCAGGACCCAGGAGGCCTCCGGGCGCCAGCGGCCCCACCAGCGTTCCAGCACGACACGGGCGTCGGCGGTCTCGCTGTTGCGGCACACCGCTCGGGCGCCGTCCGGGTCGCGGTACTCCAGGACGAGGGTCCGCTCGGCGGGCTGGTCGACCTCGACGCGGATGCGGCGCAGGGCGGTCCGGCCGGTCACCGTCCATCGCGGCAGCCCGAATCCGGCCCGGAACCGGCCGATGCCCAGCCAGCCGACGGCCGACCGTTCCGCGCGGCGCGGCCAGGTCCGGCCCCGGTGGCGCAGGCGCAGGAAGACCAGGGGCGGCAGCCGCCGCAGTCCCGGGCGGGTGGACACCGCGGCGACCAGTTCGAGGACGTCGCCGCCGCCGAGGTCCGCGTGCAGCCAGGTCCAGCGCTGGGCGTTGCCGTGGCCGTAGATGCGGGCCGAGGCGCCGGGCGCGCCGCGCAGGGTCAGCGTCCGGTCGCCGTAGGCGAATTCTCCGTCGTAGGCGGCGCGTGCGGCCGGGAGCATCTGTGCCGCGGGCAGCAGCGGACGGCGCCAGGCCCAGCGCGGGAAGGTAAACAGCGGTGGCTCTTGCGGGCGTTCGGTCAGTTTCCAGTGGAAGTCGTCGGCGCTGCCGGTCAGGTGTCCGGCGGTGACCGTCACGTCGTCGCTCGTGAATCCGTGCTCCGGCCGGGTCCAGGGGACGGGTCCGAAGCGGGCGTGCCGCACCTCGCCCTCGCGGGGGAAGGCCGCGACCCAGCCGTGGGCCGTCGGTTCGGATCCGTCGGCCGGCGCGGTCAGTTCGTGGTGCAGCCAGATCCCGGTGCCGGTCGCCGGGTCGGTCAGCGTGGTGTACCAGACCTCGGTGCGCCCGGGGGTGCCGTTCCAGCGCGGGGCGAGGAGCTCGGCCTGGGTGTCGCGCCGCGGGAAGCGGAAGCTGAGGAGGAAGGGCAGCAGACCGGTGAGCAGCGGGAAGCGCAGGACGCCCGCGCCGATCCGCGTGTCGCCCTCGTACAGCGTGAACGGCAGGACGGTCATGGACGCGACCGGGCGGCGCGGGGTGACGGACTTCCAGCCGTCGAGGGTGAGGACGCGTCCGTCGGCGGTGAAGGTCAGCCGGTAGCGGATGCGCCGGCGGGCGAGCGGTGACACCTCCAGCTCGCCCTTCGCCCCGGTGTCGTCGGCGAGCCCGGCGATCCGTGCCCGGCCCGTCAGGCGCGCCATGGTCGTCCGGTGCGGGCGGAGCACCGTGTCGGCTTCGGCGCGCAGGTCGAGCCTGAGCCGCCGTTCGCGCGGCTCGGCGTCGAGCCGTACCGTGCCGAGCATGGTCTCGGTGAACTCGGTGGCCCTCATGCGAGACCGTCCAGCATGATCCGCTCGGTGGCACGGAGGTAGGCCTCGGCCGCCGCGTGCGCCTGTCCGGTGTCGCCCGCGGTCACCGCCGCCACCACCGATGCCAGCCGGTCATGGGCGGTCTCCGGGTCGGTGAAGGGTCCCTTGAGGAGGGAACGGACGGGCAGGTACGCGTTGAAGAGCGTGTTCGTCAGCAGGACGTAGACCCGGTTGCCGGTGGCGCGGGCGAGCGCGCGATGCACTTCGACGTCGGCGAGCTGCACCGCGTCGGCGTCCTCGGCGTCCCGTACGGCCGCGAGGAGCGTGCGGAGTTCGGCGTGCTGTCTGCGGGTGGCCCTCGCGGCGGCCCGCCCGGCGATCAGCGCGCCGACGCCGCGCCGCACCTCGAAGACCTCGTGGACCCATTTGGCGTCGTGGCGTACGAGCATCGGCAGCAGGTCGGCCCCGCCGAGGCGCGCGTAGTCACGCACCCGGGTGCCGACGCCGTGCCGGGTCTCCAGCAGGCCGGCCTGGACGAGACGACCGAAGGCGTGCTTGAGCGTGGTGCGGGTGACTCCGTACCCGTCGGCAAGCTGTCGCTCGGGGGGCAGATAACTCCCGGCCGGGTGACGGCCGTCGAGTATGTCCGTGCGCAACCGGTCTTCCAGGACGTCCACGATGGTCTCGCGGGGCAGTGCCTCCACGGTTCTCCCTAAGGCGAGTGGATGAGTGGCTGATCCACTGAACCAGTGAGTGACAGGCGGGGTCAACCCCCAGACCGCACGGCCTCGTTGGGACACCCGCTGGTGAACCATCACCGGGCACCACCGCTGTCTCGTGTGAACACCGCACGAAATAAAGGAAGTTGGACCGGACCAACTTTGCGTGAATCGTTGACATGCACTCTACGCCGAGCAATTCTGAGAGCGCTCTCAGAGGAAGCGGACGACAACCGTCCGCAGGAATCCACCTCGCTGAACCCCCACGTCAAGGAGGTAGAGAGTGCCCGGAAAACCCAGATGGCGCGCTCTGGCGGTGGCCGCGGCCACCCTCACGGCGTCGCTCCTCGCGTTCGGGACACCGTCCCGCGCCGAGGCGGCCGTACCGGCGACCATCCCCCTGAAGATCACGAACAACTCCGGCCGCAGCGACCCGGTCTACGTCTACGACCTGGGGACGCTGCTGTCGACCGGCCAGCAGGGCTGGGCCGACGCGAACGGCACCTTCCACGCCTGGCCCGCGGGCGGCAACCCGCCGACTCCCGCGCCGGACGCCTCGATCGCCGGACCGGCGAACGGCCAGTCGAAGACGATCCGCATCCCCAAGTTCTCCGGCCGGCTCTACTTCTCCTACGGGCAGAAACTCGACTTCCGGCTGACCACCGGCGGTCTCGTGCAGCCGGCCGTGCAGAACCCGAGCGACCCGAACCGCAACATCCTCTTCAACTGGTCCGAATACACGCTCAACGACTCCGGACTGTGGATCAACAGCACCCAGGTCGACATGTTCTCGGCCCCGTACGCCGTCGGCGTCCAGGCGGGCGACGGGAGCACCAGGACCACCGGGCATCTCAAGCCCGGCGGGTACAACGGGTTCTTCAACGCGCTGCGGGCGCAGTCCGGCGGCTGGGCCGGCCTGATCCAGACCCGGTCCGACGGCACCGTCCTGCGCGCTCTCGCCCCAGGGCACGGCATCGAGGCGGGCGCACTGCCCGCCACGGTGATGGACGACTACATCAACCGGGTCTGGCAGAAGTACAGTTCGTCCACGCTGACGGTGACGCCGTTCACCGACCAGCCCGGCACGAAGTACTTCGGCCGCGTCTCCGGTGGCGTCATGAACTTCACCAACGGTTCCGGAGCCGTCGTCACCAGCTTCCAGAAGCCGGACTCCGACAGCGTCTTCGGCTGCTACAAGCGGCTCGACGCACCCAACGACCTGGTGCGCGGGCCCATTTCCCGCACGCTGTGCGCGGGATTCAACCGCTCCACCCTGCTGGCCAATCCGAACCAGCCCGACACGAGTTCGGCGGGCTTCTACCAGGACGGGGTGACCAACCACTACGCGCGCGCCGTCCATGCGCAGATGGCCGACGGCAAGGCGTACGCGTTCGCGTTCGACGACGTCGGCAACCACGAGTCGCTCGTCCACGACGGCAGTCCGCAGCAGGCCTACGTCACGCTGGACCCGTTCAGCTGACGGGCGCCGCGGGTGGCCGGGAGCGCGAGGGGCCCGCCCGGCCACCCGTCACCCGTCGTCGCCGGGATCCAGGCAGAGAACGGGCACCCGCTGGACGAGGTTGTTCGCGAAGCCGCCCCGGTTCCACGGCTGATCGAGAGGCTGGGTGTGCCCCTCGGCGTCGGTGGCCCGGGCACCCAGCACGTGCTGTCCGGGTGTGGCCGTCCAGGCGAGGCGCCAGGAGCGCCAGGCCCAGGGGTGACCGTCCCCCGGGCCGAGTTCGGCCGGCCGCCACGACCCTCCCCCGTCCGTGCTGACCTCGACGCCGGTCACCGGCGCCCGGCCCGACCAGGCCCGGCCCTCCAGTGCGACGGGTCCCGGCCGGACCACCCGCGTCCGGGACATGAAGTCCGGGAAGCCGGGCGGGACGAGCAGCGCGCGGGGGGCGATCCGGGTGACCGGTTCGCCCTCGTCGTCGGCGTCCTGCCGCAGCCGGTAGGCCACGGCCTGCTGGAACCCGGTGAACGGCGCGTCCGCCACGGTGATGTCCCGCAGCCACTTCACATGCGCCATGCCGTACCAGCCGGGCACCACCAGGCGCACCGGATGCCCGTGCTGCGGGGGCAGCGGGCCACCGTTCATCGCGTACGCCACGAGGACCTCGGGCGCGTCGCCGAGGGCCACGTCCAGCGGCAGGGCACGCCGGTAGTCCTGCTCGATCCCGCGCTCGACCCCGTGGTCGGCACCGGTGAACACCACGTCCACCGCGCCGGGTTCGATCCCGGCTTCGGCGAGCAGCACCCGCAGCGGCACACCGGTCCACTCAGCAGTGCCGACCGCCTCCACGAGCCACGGCTGGCTCACCGGGCGCGGGGTCAGCAGGGCCCGGCCGTTGCCCGCGCACTCCAGGGTCACCCGGCTCGTCACGGCGGGGTACTTCCTGAGCGCGTCGATCCCCAGCCGCAGGGGCCTGCGCACCCGCCCGCCGATCACCAGCTCCCACGAGCCCTCGTCCGCGTACGGGATGTCGTAGTGGGTCAGCACATAGTGCAGGCCCGGTGGCGTCACGTCGTACCTCAGGGCCTCCAGCGGGATCCCGTGGTTGCGGGCGGCGAGGGCCAGTTCCTCCTGGCTGATGCCCTCGTCGGGACCGGCCAGCCGTGCGGGTGCGCTCACATCGTCGAGGCGGTGCGCCATGACGGCATTGTCCGCCCGGGCGGCGAGCGGGCGCCAGACGGCGGGCGGCCCCGGGCCGACGGCGCGACCGGGCACGAGGTCGGGTGCCGGACCGACGCTAGGCGGCCGGTGGGCGGACCGTGCGGTCCACCAGGTCGTGCCAGCCGGACTCCAGGCGCTCCAGCGGCATGCCGCGCTGGCGGGTCAGGTGGTGGACGAGGGCCGGTTCCAGGGACCCCATCAGGGTCTGGGCGAGCAGTTCGATGTCCGCGGCCGGTGCGGCCTGGCGCAGCAGCATGCACACGTGCATGAAGCGGACGCGGTAGGGCGCGGAGCTGAAGCGCCGGGAGGGGCTCGGTTCGGCCGCGAGGTACAGGTCGAGCTGGTCGGAGGTCAGGCGCAGCGCGCGACAGCCGAAGGCGTGCAGCCGCTCCAGGGGCGACGCTCCGGGGCCGAGCGGTGCCGGACCGCTGATGAAGGCCGTCTGGAACTGCTGCTCGGTGTGGTCGAGCAGCGCCGTCAGCAGGCCGGTGCGGTCGCCGAAGCGCCGGAAGACGGTCCCCTTCCCCACCTCCGCCGCGGCGGCGACGGCCTCCATCGTCACATTGGCCACTCCGTGCCGCTCCACCAGGCGGGCGGCGGCCTCCAGCAGACGGGCGCGGTTGCGCGCCGCGTCCGCGCGCAGCTGCGGGGCCTCGGCGGGGGTGGCGAACTCCATCAGGACGGGTTCGGCGGCGGGGTCCTGCGGCGTCGGGAACTCCGGAAGAGGGGTGGACATGCACCCAGCGTAGCCGCAGCCGGGGACAACTGGACTGCGGTCCGCTTAAGTGGTACACCTTTAAACGGACCTCGGTCCGGTTTATTGCGGCAATGTTTCAGCTTCGGGAGAACACCATGTCCGTACGCATCCTCGCGCTCGTCGGCAGCCTGCGCGCCGGGTCCCACAACCGCCAGCTCGCGGAGGCGGCCGTCCGGCTCGCCCCGGAAGGCGCCGAGGTCGAGCTGTTCGAGGGGCTCGCCGAGATCCCCTTCTACAACGAGGACATCGACGTCGAGGGCGCTGTCCCCGCCGCCGCCACCCGGCTGCGTGAGGCCGCCGGCAGCGCCGACGCCTTCCTCCTCTTCTCGCCCGAGTACAACGGCACGATCCCGGCCGTGCTCAAGAACGCCATCGACTGGCTGTCCCGCCCGTACGGCGCGGGCGCCTTCGGCGGCAAGCCGGTCGCCGTGGTCGGCACCGCGTTCGGCCAGTTCGGCGGCGTCTGGGCGCAGGACGAGGCCCGCAAGGCCGTCGGCATCGCGGGCGGCACCGTCCTGGAGGACGTGAAGCTCTCCATCCCCGGCTCCGTGACCCGCTTCGCGGACACCCACCCCGCCGACGACAGTGAGGTCGCCGAGCAACTGACCGAGGTCGTCCACCGCCTGCACAGCAAGGTCGGCACGGCCAACGCCGCCTGACCGACTGCCGTCAGGGCCGGCCCGGTTCACCCGGGCCGGCCCTGACGCATGTCACAGGACTGCCCCCGTGTGTCCCAACTCGGAACGATCTTGGCGGAACGCGTCACTCCGGGGCCAGGATGCCCGCATGAAGGGTGACCTCTTTTCCAGTGACCACATGGTGCAGCCCGCCGTCGCGGCCGGCATGACCATCCAGAACGCCAAGTCGATCAGGTACGCCGTCAACGGCGAGATGCTCGCGCGCCAGGGCGCGATGATCGCCTACCGGGGCAATCTCCAGTTCGAGCGCAAGGGCCAGGGCGTGGGCGGCATGCTCAAGCGGGCGGTCACCGGGGAGGGGCTGCCGCTGATGACCGTCCGCGGACAGGGCGAGGCCTGGTTCGCGCACGAGGCGCAGAACTGTTTCATCGTCGGCATCGAGCCCGGCGACGTGTTCACCGTCAACGGACGCAACGTCCTGTGCTTCGACGCGACGTTGTCGTACGACATCAAGACCGTGAAGGGGGCCGGCATCACCGGTGGCGGTCTGTTCAACAGCGTCTTCACCGGCCACGGCGCTCTGGGGCTGATATGCGAGGGCAACCCGCTGGTCATACCCGTCTCGCAGCATCAGCCGGTGTTCGTCGACACCGACGCCGTGGTGGGCTGGTCGGCCCACCTGCACACGTCGCTGCACCGCTCCCAGTCGATCGGCTCGATGATCCGCGGTGGTTCGGGTGAGGCCGTGCAACTGAAGCTGGAGGGCGAGGGGTTCGTCGTCGTGCGCCCCAGCGAGGCGACGCCGCCGAAGACTCAGCAGCACTGAGGCACCGCGGCGCCCCGGCCGGGGAGACGACGAAAGGGTGCCCCGCCGGACGGCGGGGCACCCTCGTCGTGCGGTCCGTCAGTGCCCCGCGGCGGGGGTGTTGGCGGACGTGACGTTGACGGCGGCCCAGGCCTTGTTCACCGTCTTGTACTCGGTGCTGTCGGCGCCGTACATGTCGGAGGCGGCCTTCAGCGTGGCCTTCCGGGCGTCGTGGAAGTCGGTCGTGGAGACCATGTAGCGGGCGAGCGCCCGGTAGAAGATCGCGCTCGCCTTCGTCCGGCCGATGCCGGTCACCCGAGAGCCGTCGTACGTCGGCGAGTCGTACGTCACGCTGCCGATGGTCTTGCGGCCGCTGCCCTCGGCGAGCAGGTAGTAGGCGTGCGAGGAGACTCCGGAGCCCGCGTGGACCTCCGTGTCGAAGGCGGCGGGCGACCAGTAGTCGATCGTGCCTTCGAGCTCGTCGAGCGAGGGGTGGTCCAGCCGGCGCAGGAACTTCTGCGCGAGACCCAGCTTCTCCCCGAGGAGATAGTTCGGCGGGTTCTTCGGGTTGTCGGTGGCGAACTCGACGTTCGAGCCGAAGATGTCGGCCAGCGACTCGTTGAGGGCACCGGGCTCGCCGTACTGGTTGCCGTCCCGGTCGACGCGGGTCGGTTCGAGGCCGGCGGTGGCGTCGACGACGCCGTGGGTCAGCTCGTGACCGGTGACGTCCAGGACGACCAGCGGCTTCTTGAACATGTCGCCGTCGCCGTCGCCGTACAGCATGCAGCCGCAGACCGAGTCCCAGAAGGCGTTGCCGACCTTGTTCCCGAAGTGCACCATTCCGCGGGCACCGGCGCTGTTGTTCTTGATGCCCTTGCGGCCGAAGGTCTTCTTGTAGAAGTCCAGGGTCTTGGTGATGCCGTACTGGGCGTCGACCGCGGCGGTGGCACGACTGGAAGTGGTCCCGGTCCCCCACTTGTTGTCACCGTCGGTGAACTTCTTGCCGCGGGAGAAGTTCTCCAGCTCCTGGCCCCTGGCGTCCCGCGTCTCGGTGTTCCACCGGGTCGGGTCCTTGAGAAGGAAGCTGGTCCGCGCGGTCTGCGTGGTCTTCAGCGCCACCTTGCCGGCGAACAGGGACGAGCCGGTGCCGTTGGCGGTGGCCGGGTAGTGGGCGGCACCCGTCGCCCCGACGAGAGCGGCCGGCGCGCCGGCCGTACCGGTCTGCGGGGTCGCGTGCTCCCCGCGCCTGCGCAGGGTGTCCGCCAGGGACGGCGAGATGAACTCGTCGTTGTCGGGGACGTTGCTGCGTATCCGCCCGGTGCCCGCGTCCACGACGACCGTGCGGGAGCCGCCGGCCTCGGTGGTGTCGCTGTCCGTGACCCGCACCTGGTAGGCGAGGGCCGAGGCGCCCTCACGGGCGTCCACGACGAGTTCGGCGGTGCCCGCGTCGCCCTTGGCCGCCGTGGCCGCCTTCTGCCGCGCCTGCTCGGGCGTGAGCTTCGCCTTGGTCGTCGCCGGCTTGACGGTGTGGTCGGCGGCCCGTGTCACGCCGAGGTAACCGGACGCCTTGTCGAGGTGCACGACCAGGTCGCCACCGAGCACCGGCAGGCCCTGGTGGGTACGGACGAAGCGGACGTGCTGCTTGCCGTCCGGGTCCGTCATGACGTCCTTGGCGCGCAGGGTGTCGCCCCCGGCGACACCGGTGGCCGAGGCATGGGCGAACGCGGCGGCGCGGGCGGCGTCCACCGGCGAGGAGCCCGAAGCCGCCGCACGGGCGGGCGAGTCGGGCGCCGCGAAGACGGGGCCCGCCGGAAGCGTGGCGGCCGTCGTCACCGCGACGGCGATCGCCACGCGGCGTATGTGGGGTCTACGCACTGAGTTCCTTCGTACAGGGATGGCCGGGATCGCCGACCACCGTGGGACACGGCGCTGTCGGGCGCCGCGGGGGCTGGTCGGGCCCCGAGTCCACACCCTCACCGATCCGCCATGTACATGTAAAGAAGAAAGATCCCTTTTATTGCTTCTTGGGCGATCTCTTTACGAATGCGTTGACTTCGCGGCGACCGGCGGACGGCCAACTGCGCGCCGACCGGACAGATGTGAGAGGGAATGAGGAGGTTGCCCGACAGGGGCCGCCGGAGCGCACATGTGACCGATGTCGCAGTGAGGTCGGCTGACCGATGTCGCAGTGAGGTCGGCGCGAAGCCGCACCGACGGGGCCGACGGCTCGCCGGCGTCAGACCGTGCGGTCCGCGAGAGAGGACACCAGCGTGCGGAGCCGGCCCGCGACGTCCGGGGCGAGCGTCGCACCGGCCAGGAGCTCCTCCGCCGAGGCGAGATGGCGGCGCGCCTCCCGCTCGGCCGCGGCGCGCCCGCCGGCCCGCTCCACGAGGGCCGCCGCGCGGCGTACCCCCACGTCGTCGAGAGCGCGCTCCGAGGCGAGGAGTTGCGCCAGCGCGGCACCGCCGGGCGCCTTCAGCGCGGCGAGGACGGGAAGGGTCTTCTTCCCCTGTCGCAGATCACCGTGGACCGGTTTGCCGGTGACGGCCGGATCGCCCCAGATGCCGAGCAGATCGTCGGCGATCTGGAAGGCCACCCCGAGATGCCGGCCAGCCCTGTCGAGGACCGCAGCCATCTCCCCGGGTGCGCCGCCCAGTTGGGCACCGAGGGCCAGCGCGGCACCGAGCAGCGCGCCGGTCTTGCCCTCGGCCATCGCCTCGTACTCGGCCACACCCACCGATCCGGGCCCCGTCCAGGGCCGTCCGGCGAACAGCAGATCGTCCGCCTGACCCCGCACCAGGTCACCCAGAGCGGTGGTCAACTGCCGTACGGCGCAGACAATTCGGGCCCCGGCCGGTGCGGCGGCCAAGGTCTCCACGGCCAGTGCGAACAGCGCGTCTCCCGCGAGGACGGCGGGCCCGGTGCCGTAGGCCTTCCACACCGCCGGACGGCCCCGGCGCAGCGCGTCACCGTCCATGATGTCGTCGTGCAGCAGCGAGAAGGTGTGCACGAGTTCGACCGCGACCGCGGCCGGCACGCCCGCCTCGGCCGGACCCCCGGCGGCCTCCGCACCGAGCAGCGCGAGCGCCTGTCGTACGCCCTTGCCCTGGGCGCCGGTCGCGGGGGCTCCGCCGACCTCGCAGTGGCCCAGCGCGTAACAGGCCATCTCGGCGACCCAGGGGTGCAGGCTCCCGACCGCCTGCGTGAGGGCCGGGGCCACGAGCGCGCGCCCGCGGCGCAGGATCTCCGGGGCGCCGGGCGGCGACTGGAGGGCGGTGGGGCTCATCGGGCCACCTCCGCCGTTGCCGTCAGGCCGAGTTCGGTTCGTGCCCCTTCGACCATCCGCCGCGCGTGCCGCAGTCCGATGTGTTCCAACACACGGGCCAGGTCGGCGAGATCGGCGGCGGTCTCCGTGCGGTCGCGTCCGAGGCGGGCCAGGCACTTGACCAGTCCGAGCCGTGACAGGGCCCGGCCGCGCGGTTCGCTCATCGCCTCGAACTCCGCGAGCGCCTGCGCGTACACCTCGCGGGCCTGCTCGTAACGCCCGGCCCGGTAAAGGACGTTGCCGCGCATCTTGTGGTTGTAGGCGAGGGCGCCGGACAGCTTCATCGCGCGGCAGGACAGCTCCGCCTCGCTCAGCAGCTCCAGCGCGCGGTCCGCGTCCCCGTCCCGGACGGAGACGATGTCGGCGAGACCCCGCAGGGCCCAGGCATGGCCGCGCCGGTCCTCGGCCCGCGCGGCGATCTCCGCCGCTTCCTCGAACATGGCGTACGCGGTGTCGTAGGCACCCGTGTTGCGATGGATCTGCGCGATTCCCTCCAGGGCCCAGACGGTGTGGCGGGCCTCGCCGCGCTTGCGGGCCTCGGCCAGCAGCTGTTCGTGCAGGGCCGTCACGGCCGCGTAGTCGCCCTGGATGCGGCCGGTCTCCGCCATCCCCGCCAGCGAGTAGCCGCGCACGACGATGTCGCCCGCGCTCTCGCCGAGTTCGGCGGCGAGCCGCAGCAGCCGCCAGGCCAGCGGGAACGCGCCGCGCTGCCGGGCGAGCGTCCCACCGCTCCACAGCGCCCACGCCATCGCCGCCGTGTCACCGGCCGCGCGAGCCGTTCGATAGCTCGCCTTCCACGCCCGGTCGGCGTCCTTCACCTGCCCGAGGCGGCGGTGCGCCTCGGCGACCGCTAGGCCCGAGCGGGCCGCTTCACCGCGCTCACCCGCACGTTCGGCCGCGCGCAGTTGCTCGGTGCCGGCCGCGAGGACGTCGGTCAGCGAGGAGTTCACGGAGAGAGTGGTCAAAGCGCCCTGGTACTCCGGGGCGAAGGCCTTGCCGTACATGAATGCCTTTCCGTCTGCCACCGTTCGGCCGCGTTCGCTCGCGGCTCGGCGCTGGCGTTGTCCGCATGTCCGGAAGGGCGGCCATCGTGCGTCCCGCCGCTATACGCACGACGTATACACATCATGTATACGTGCAGCGTATAGTGCGCCGGATTTTCACCCGGGAATCCCTGTCCCACCGAGTCCGACGCGCCACCCACCCGTTGCCGATCAAGACGAAGCCGGTGCCCGCGAGGTTGCCTGGGAGCGCGAGGAAGCCTGAATCGCGTTGTGCCGGAACCCGAACGCGGCGCAGGATGGCGGGACTTGACCTCGCCGCGGATCCTCAGAACCGGCCCGCGGGACCCGCCGATCCCACCGACTCCACGGAAGCAGGCGCCGATGCCCGCAGGCCCGATGCACGCCCACGAGGCGCCGCTCGACGACGCACTCGTCAGACGGCTGCTGGCCGCCCGGTTCCCGCGGTGGGCCGAACTGCCGCTGAAACGTGTCGAGTCGGCCGGGACCGTCAACGCGCTCTACCGGCTCGGCGACGACATGGTGGTCCGTCTCCCGCGCATCGCGGCGGGCGCCGACGACGTGGTGAAGGAAGGTATGTGGCTGCCACGGCTCGCCCCGCTGCTACCGGTTCCCGTCCCGGAGCTGCTCGCCGTGGGGCCGCCCGGCGAGGACTACCCGTGGTCGTGGGGAGTGCTCCGCTGGCTCGAAGGCGAGCTTCCCGCGGTCGGCGCCCTCGACGACGCGGAGGAACTCGCCCTCGGCCTCGGCCGGTTCGTCGCCGCGATGCGGGACGTCGATCTGCCCGGTGGTCCGCCCGCCTACCGTGGCGGGCCACTGGCCACCGTGGACGCCGAGACGCGTACCGCGATCGCGGCACTGCACGGCACGGTCGACACGACGGCCGCGACCGCGGCCTGGGAGGCGGCGCTCGCACAGCCGCCGTGGACGGGCCCGCCCGTGTGGGTCCACTCCGACCTCATGCCCATGAACCTGCTCGTCCACCAGGGCCGGCTCTCCGCCGTCCTCGACTTCGCCACGGTCGGCACGGGCGACCCCGCCTGCGATCTGATCGCCGCCTGGAACCTGCTGCCCGCCTCCGCGCGGCCCGCGTTCCGCGACGCGGCGGGCGCCGACGACGCCACCTGGGCACGGGGGCGGGGCTGGGCCCTGTCCATGGCTCTCGTCCAACTGCCCTACTACCGCACGACGAACCCCGTGATCGCGGCCAACGCGGAGCACGTGATTCGCGAGGTGCTCGCCGAGCTCTGAGGACCGGTCCGCGCGCCGCCGTGCTGCCGCCCGGCCGAGCCCCGGCTGCAGCGCGACTCAGGACTCCACGAGCGACTGGGTGCCGATCACCCCGAGCAGCGCCACGCGTTCGGCGTCGTCCGTACCGGGCTCGGCCGTGTAGACCATGATGCGCAGGTCGTCACCGGCGACGCTGAGCACGTCGCAGTCCAGCGTCAGGGGACCCACCTGCGGGTGGTCGATGGTCTTCCGCGACGCCTGGTGCCGGCCGACCGCGCCCGAGTCCCACAGCTCGGCGAACCGTGCGCTCTTCGCCCGCAGTTCAGCGATCAGCCGCGCCAGGCGCTGGTCCGCCGGGTACCGGCTCGCCGTCGCCCTCAGGTCGGCGACCAGCCCCTCCTCGAACGCGCGCCGGGCCTCGGGCGTGTAGCGGGCCCGGCCGGCCGGGCCGAGGAAGGCACGCCAGACGCCGTTGCGTTCATGGCCGCGCCACCCGGAGGGGTCGCCCATCAGCGCCGCGTGCAGGGGGTTGGACAGCAGCAGCGTCCAGGCCGCGTCGTAGACCGCGACGGGCGTCCCGGCCAGCCGGTCCAGCAGACGGTGCACGCTCGGCGTGATGCGGGCGGGGACGGTGTCACGGCCCGGCGGCACGAGCCCGGCGACCCGGAAGAGGTGCTCGCGCTCGGTGCCGGACAGCCGCAGCGCCCGGCTCAGCGCTTCGACGACCTGCTCCGACGGGTTGACCGCCCGGCCCTGTTCGAGGCGGGTGACGTAGTCCACCGAGATCCCGGCCAGCAGGGCCAGCTCCTCGCGACGCAGCCCGGCCGCGCGCCGTTGCCCTCCCGCGGGCAGTCCCGCCGCCTGTGGCGGGACGCGGTCGCGCCACCGCCGTACCGTGCTCCCGAACTCCGTACTCGCCATGCCACCACTGTGCACCGCTTCGCGCCTGTCTTCCTGGTACTGGCGGTACCACCGACGCACCTGTCTGACCTGGGCTTACTGAGGTCGAAGCGGTGGTGACCTGCAAGACCGGGTTGCAGAGGCGGCCGAAGGCAGTCAGAGGAAAACCCTCTGATCTGCTCTTCAACACCACCGCCATGACCATCAGCCGCGCAGTGAAAGACGTCCGCCCGCTCCTGGAAGCTCAGGGCGTTCATCTCCCCGCTTCCGCACACGGGAAGACGTCGCCAGGTTCCTCGAGCCCGACAAGACCAAGATCAAACCGACGTGTTGATTCCCGGCAAGCCCTTAGGCCGGATAGTCGCCAGCGACCAGGTCTGCGATCAGGCTCGGGTGAGTGGGCTCCCAGCCGAACCGCTTCTGCGTCACCGCACTCGCGGATGGCATGTCGAGGGCGAACAACCGGCCTATGAGACCGAAGCTGTCTGGCGACGCCGACTCGACCGGCACCGCGAGCACGCTGCCGATGGCCTCGGCCAGCGACCGCATTGTGTCGCCTTCGTCGGCAACCGCGTGCAGGACCGTGCCGGGTGCAGCGTCCTCGAGTGCCATGCGGAACAGCCGGGCGGCGTCGAGCCGGTTGACCGCCGGCCAGCGTTGCGTGCCATCGCCGACGTACGCTGACACACCCGTTTTCTGCGCGGCGGCAATAAGCACCGAGCAGAAGCCGTAATGCGACGCGCGCTGATGCACGGAGCGCGGCAGCCGCACGACAGAGGAGCGGACCCCTTGGTCGGCCAGGTTCAGCACCATCTGTGAATTGCGGCCCCGGCCACCGACGGGACCGTTGGTGGTGTCGGGGTCCTCTTCTGTGGAGACGTGGCCCGGCATCATCGGCGTGAGTCCGGCATGCACGAACGGCTTGCCCCTGCCTGCGAGCGCGGCCGCGAGGGTCTGGATGGCTTGTGTTTCCGCTTCGATGCACGGCTCCAAATTGCTCCAGTCGTTCCCAAAGGCCAGGTTGATGACGCCTTCTGCTTGGGCGACGCCCGCACGGAGGCTGTCCAGGTCGGTGAGGTCGCCGCGGACCGGCGTCCCGCCGGCAGCGGAAACGGCCGCTGCTGCGGCATCGGAACGGACGAGGCCGAGGACCTCGTGACCAGCAGCGATGAGTTCGGGAACTACAACCGAGCCGATGCTGCCGCTGGCTCCAGTGACAAACACGCGCATGGGAGGCTCCAGATGACTGCTGCGACGCTGCGTCGCAGGAATTGGCGGCCGAGCCACTGGGGCCGGCAACGTTCGCCTCTGAAATTCCCCGGACGAGGCGACTGCATCTCCTCGGTCCGACTCAGCATTCTAGCAATGCATACATTCCGTTATGCAGCATTGCCCTCTGTGCAGGTATTGCTCCGATGAGCCCAGACCCTCTACCGACGTACGGCCCGACAGCTTCGGGAACTCCGAGGTGGTTCAGGAAAAGGGTTGTACTCGAGGGCCAGGCCACGTCCTTTCAAGAATCTTCCGGTAGATGCGCGGCTTCACTGCATGCGGATGATCGTCTTTCCGTCTACTTTCTGGGCCGGGTTGAAGGCGGCGACAGCGTCGTCGAGATTGGCGACCTGGCCGATGTGCGTCCGCAGACGTCCTTCCTGCACCCGCCGGGCGATCTCGCCCAGCTGGGCGCGGTCGGAGACGACGACGAAGTCGACCGCCAGGCCGTCGGGCGGCCGCACCTCCGGCGGCCCGGTGACGGTCACGAATGTTCCTCCGCCTCGCACCAGCCGGGCCGATCTGGCGCCGATGTCGCCGCCGAATACGTCGAAGACGAAGTCGACTCCGCCGACGTCCTCCAGCGTGTCGTCGTCGAGGTCGACGAACTCGTGCACGCCGAAGTCGAGTGCGCTCTGGCGGTGGGCGCCGCGTCCGGTGCCGATGACGTACGCACCGGCCTCTCGCGCGAGCTGAGCGGCCATCGATCCGACCGCGCCGGCGGCGCCGTGTACGAGGACGCTCTGCCCCACCGAGAGGTGTCCGTGTTCGAACAGTCCCTGCCAGGCAGTCAGGCCCGTCATCGCGACACTCGCGCCGACCGTGAAGTCGACGTCCCCGGGCAGCGGCGCGAGGTTGCGTGCCTCGGCGACGACGTACTGCGCGAGGGTGCCGTCGCGGGTCCAGTCCGTGAGGCCGAACACGCGCTGCCCGACCGACAGTCCTGCCGTTCCATAGCTGAGAGAGGTGACCACGCCTGCCACCTCGTGTCCGGGGATCGAGGGCGTCCGGTCCCGGCCGAGACGGTCGACCCAGGTCGAGGGCCACTCCAGCTCGTCCCCGGTGAACCCCGACGCACGAACTTCGACGACGACGTCACCGTAGTTCGCGCCGTCAAGGCTGGCGAGCCGCGCCGTCTCCGGGTCGGGCCGTTCAGCCAGCGTCATCCCCGCCGTTCCTGCGGCGGGGTCCATCACCACGATGGCTTTCATAGGTGTTTCCTCTTTCTGCGTGATCTCCGTCCGTCTCCGTCTGTGTCCGTCGCGACGTGGACGGGAATGGTGTGCACGCTGAGCGCCTCGATGTGCCCTCGCGTCCGACCCTGTGGTTACAGTGGTCGCGGCCGTGGTGCAGATCCCTCAGGGGCAGGCGCTGATGCGAGAGCCCCGGCTGCCACTGCGGGGAGTGGTCGGGTGGCCGTTGGTCCGATCCCGCGATGACCTTCGCCGGTATCGCCGCCGGTTCGATCGAGTGCGAAGCTGCTCCGGCCCGCCGCCAGTGGGCAGCAGGGTGAGGGACCGCTCCATTGCGGTCAACGCGGTCGGCGGATGGGACGTGTCCAGGCCCCGCCGATGTAGTGCCACGCCGATGCACAGTCCGGCCGCTCGTGACCTGCGCGCACCGTGGCCCTGCATCGGGACCGGCCGGTGCCCGGGCGCGTCATGCTGGAATGAGCACGATCTTCTTACCCCCGGCCCGTCCGGCGACCACCTGAGTGAATGCCGCCGGTCCCTCGCTCAGCGGCAGGGGTTCTGGTGCGAGTTTCAAGGTTCCAGCCGCGGCCTGCTCCGCCAACTGGGCAAGCTGCGCGGCGTTGGGCTCGATGTAGAGGTCCCAACTCGTGATGCCTCGTTCCTCCGGAGGCGCGTCCGAGGTCAGGGAGCACAGTCGGCCGCCGTCCCGCACCAAGGGCAGCGCCGGGGCCGCTGTGCCGGCGGCGATGATGAGGGCGGCGTCGAACCCGCCGCGTACCTTGGCCGGCCAGTTGGGGTCGTGGTAGTCGACGACCTCCATCGCTCCCAGACCGAGCAGACGCTCTGCGGCGGCAGCAGACGCGGTCGCGGTCACCTCGATGCCCTGGGCCGCGGCGAGTTGGATGGCCAGGGCTCCGGTGCCCCCGCCTCCGTTGGTGATAAAGAGCCGCTGTCCTCGGCTGAGGTCCAGCTCCTCCAGAGCCTGCAGCGCAGTGAGCCCGTTGACCGGCAGTGCCGCTGCGTGGGCGGCGTCCAAGCCTGGCGGGCAGGCCGCCGCGTGATCCGCGTTGATCAGAACGCGTTCGGCCCAGAAGCCGCTTCCCCCGGGCAGCGGGGCCTCGTGCGCGAGCACCCGATCGCCTACGTCAAACCGGGTGACATCCGCACCGACGGCCAGCACCTTGCCTGCGCCCTCCACTCCCAGCGCGGCCGGGAGGCGCAGCCCCACGTCCCAACGAGCGTTGATTTCCAGTTCGTCCCACGGACCGACCCCGGCGGCCTCAACCGCGACCAGGATCTGACCCGGCCCGGGAGATGACGGTTCGGGCAGTTCCAGCAGGGCAACTTCCGTCTCTGCCGTGGATACTCCGCACACCTTCACAGTGGATCTTTGTCCTCTCACGCAGTCCGGCCGACCAGGAGGTACGGGCCGGAAACCCAATTCCGACAGCAGTGCCGAATAGGGACATTCCGCACGCCTTCATGCTAGATCTTTGTTCTCGCGCCCAGTTCGACCGACCGGGTCCAGATCCGCAGCGCCTCGGGCAGCAGCGTTGCCGCCTCCTGTCCGAACCTGCTGGGACAGAGGCCGCAGCGCTCGACGAGCGATACGTCGAGGCTGTCGAGGCGCTGCGGAAGGTGCCGCCCGGCCCGATCGGTGCCGGCGAGACGACGGCCTGCCTGGAGGCGGTCTGGCACTCGTCGACGCCGACCACCACCGGTCCGTACTGAGCCGTTCGACCGCCAGGGATCGCGGGACAGCCCTTACACGAACGTGAACAACTCGTCGGTTTCGAAGCGTGAAATCGGGCTGCCGTACGCCTTCGCGGGGTCGGGGTAGCCGAGGGCCAGCAGCACTGTCGTGGTGTGTCCGGTTTCGCGGATCTTGAACGCCTTGTCGACGCTGGTCGGGTCGAACCCTTCGAGCGGCATGGCTTCGACGCCGAGCTCAGCAGCCGCCATCATGGTCAGACCCATCGCGAGATAGGTCTGCTTTTCCATCCAGTGGTTCAGGTCCTTGTAACCGTAGTTGCGCAGGTTGAGGAAGTCGCGGGTCATGGACTCCCACCGCGCCTGCTTTGCCGGGTCGGGGAACCGGCCGTCAGCCCGCTCCTTGTCGAACACCGCCTGGAGGTGGCCCTCGGGAAGATCCGCCCTGGTGGTGAGGATGACTGTGTGCGAGGCGTTCAGGATCTTCTCGCTGTTGTCCTGGAACCGTTCGCCGAGGTTGGCCGCCAGCCGCTCCTTGCCTTCGGGCGTGGCGAGGACGTAGAAGTGGTTGGGCTGCACATTCGTCGACGACGGCGTTGAGCGCAGGAACCCCAGCAGTTGCTGAAGTGTCTCCTCCGGGATCGTCTTGCTCGGGTCGAAGTACCTGGTGAGGTGCTTGTTCATGAGCTTGCCGAGATCCATGTCATCCTGCCTTTGTGTTGTGATCGCTAGATGAAGAGTCAGTGATTCGTGCTGATCGGGTCAGCTCACGCCGCGGGCCAGCAGTTCGTTGACGCGGGCGAAGCTCATGCCCGTCGTCGCCGAGGCGAGGTCGCCCGCGAGGAGCGCCTTCGCGGCCTCGTCGACCGCTCCCATCGCGTGGGTGTAGAGCATCGGACCAAGGCTGATGCGCTTGACCCCGGCCTGCTGCAGTTCAGCGACGGTGAGCACGTTGTCCGACGGAGACACCAGGACGTTGACCGGTGTCGGGGCGACCGCGGTGACGATCGCGACGAGTGCGTCGAGGTCGGGTGGGAACGGCGCGTAGACCACATCTGCGCCCACTTCGGCGAAGGCCGTCAGGCGCAGAATGGTGTCGTCGAGATCGGGGCGCCCCTGGATGAAGTTGTCGGTGCGGCCGGTGACGACGATGCGTCCCTTCGCAGCCGCGACGGCGCTGCGTACGCGGCTGACTGCTTCGTCGAAGTCGCGGATCGGCTTTTCGGGATCGCCCGAGGTGTCCTCCACCCCGATACCGGCCAGGCCGGAGTCCACGGCGGCCTCAACGGTCGCGGCGACGTCTTCGGGCGTGTCGCCGTATCCGTCCTCGAAGTCTCCGTTGACGGGCAGCCCTGTGAGGCTGCTGAGCAACCGCGCACGCTCAAGGTGCTCTTCGCGGGTGACTTCGTGACGCCCGTCGAGGCGGCCGAGCGTGGCGGCGATCGCCGCCGACGATGTCGCGATCGCCTCGAACCCGGTATCGGCCAGCATCAGCGCCGAGAGGCCGTCCCATGCGTTGGGCATGACGAGGCCACCGTCGCGGGTGTGCAGCGCCATGAATTTCTCGTAGAGCTCGGAGCCCGGCATGTCGAGCCTTCCTGGATGATCGTTGAGTCGGTGAGGGGTTTGCCGACTGCGTGCCCGGGCCGCGTCGGGGGTTCCACAGACCAACCGGCGGGTGGGGTGTTGCCGGCGGCCGTGCGGCGCTTCTTGGACCCCGCCCCGGCCTCAACAGACTGGATGACGCGGGCCGTGGACGATTTCTGCGGACTCGACGAGTCGGGTCCGGCGCGCGGCCCTCACCCCATCGGAGCGCCCATGTATCCCGCTGCACGGCGGTGGGTCTCTCCGTGTGCCGCGCCGGGGCCGGCGGGGGGGGCGGATTCACTGGGGCACGGTCGTACCGACCGAGTCGACGGCGGGGATGTCGAGGTCGGTCTGGTTGACATTGTTGATGAAGTTGGTGAGCAGGAACTGCACCGTCACCGCGACGATCGCCAGGATCTGCGGGTCGGTGTACCCGGCGTCCCGCACATCCGCGAGGTCGGCGTCACCGACCTGTCCGCGACTCTCGACCACCTGCTGCGCAAAGCGGGCGGCCGCCGCGCGTTTGGGATCGACCGAGTTCCCGGCACGGCAGAGCTCGATGTCGTCGCCCGACATGCCGCCGAATTCGGTGGCGACGTGAGTGTGCATCGCCAAGCAGTAATCGCAGCCGTTGGCTTGCGACACGGCCAGCGCGATGCTGTGCCGCGTCCTTGCGTCGAGAACCCGGCTCAGGGTGCCTTGCAGAGTCGCGACGACCTCAAGAACGGCCGGGTTCGACGCGAGGGTCTTGAACATGTTCGGGACGAAACCCAGCTGCGCACCAACGTTGCCGAGTATCTGCTGCGCGCCGGCAGGCACATCCTCTGGAGCAGGAACGTTCAGTCGTGACACGGCGAATCGACCTCCGATCGGGGTGTGAACAGTCGTCGAGCCCAAGCCGGGCTCGCAGTGTTTCGGAGTTCCGCCGCAGGCTCTTCCCGCGCCGGCCGCAACCTCGGCTCTCGCGTCCTTGGGCCTGGCCCTGGTGGCCTGCATCGAGACGGGCGACTCCGTCGGTGCCGAGTTCCAGCTCTTCCGCACTACCTCGGACACCACATAGAAAGGACTATACAGACCAGAAAACTTCACGCAACCCCTCCCCGCGGAGAAGGTGCCGGCCAGGTTGCCTCCGGACGGGATGAGGTCGCTTCAGATCAATAAATCTGCAGTTCAACGCCGCATATGAGTCTAGTTGTGACTGGGTGCACTGTTCGGATCGAGCGGATACAAACCTCCCGATCCCAGCCTGGCTCGATGCAGAACGATTGAATCGAGTGGACTTTTTAGTCCAGTATCGGAAAAGGCTCGACCGGAACGAAGACAAGCCTCTCGGCTGCCTGCACCTCCGTCTCGCATCCGTCCACGAGGAGGTACTGGTTGACATGGCCGTCGCAGCACAGGTCCTCGAAGCCGGGGTGCCGCGCCGCCTCTGCGTCCCGGCGTCACGATCCCGCCCGGCGCCAGGCCGGCCCTCTCCGCGGCTCCGGCCGCGCGGAACCCTGACGGAAGTCTTCACCCAGGAGGCCGGAGGGACACCGGATGCCGGGCCGCCGCGGCGGGCGGGTGCAGAACTGGGCGACATGGGCCAGGTCCGGTCCCGGCTTACGAGCCACGACACCATCGGCACCTGCGTGAAGGATCACAAGGCCGCCATCTCTCGCCGGTCAGCCTTTATGGTCGTATTGGAGTCACAACTGATCCGGCCCAGTCGCTGCCTGGGGATCGAGGCCACCGCGCGTGTGATGCGTTCCGCGGCTGAGCAGCACGAGTGAGTAACGTGCCCGAGGGAGACACCATGCCCGCAACCAGCGACGCTCGCCGCACGTCACGCGGCCTGGAGACCCGTTCACGGATCGTTGATTCGGCAGCCAAGCTGTTTTATGTCAGGGGCGTCAACGCCACCACGCTGGATGACATCCGGCTGGCCAGCGGAACGAGCAAGTCGCAGTTGTACAACCACTTCGAGGACAAACGCGCCCTGATCCACGCCGTGATCGACGTGCAGTCAAAGTTCGTCCTCGCCCGCGAGGAACAGCGCCTGCGCGGCGTGAAGACCCTCACCGGTCTGCGCCGCTGGCGTGACGCCCTGGTCCAGGCCAACGCGCTGCAGGACGGCTCGTACGGGTGCGCGCTGGGCGCGATGTCGATTGAGCTGTCCGACAACGATGAGCAGTCCCGCCAGGCGCTCAACGCATCATTCGATGCCTGGCAACGGATGCTCGTCGAAACACTGACCCGGCTCCGCGTCCTCGGCGTACTCGCCGAGGACGCGGACCCGCGACGCCTGGGTACTGGCCTGCTGGCCGCTCTGCAGGGAGGTTACGTGCTCGCACAGAACGCTCACAGCTCCGAGCCGATGGCCGTCGCGCTGGACATGGCCCTGGACCACATCGCGTTCTTCGCTCGCAGCTGAGCCCACGTTCGCAGTCTGAGGAGCTCGTTCTGCTCCGCCACGACATGTCCGGAGCAGCTGGGCCCCTGCGGGACACAGCCGCGAACGCCGGTGATCGTCTTCCCGGTGATCCGCTCGGCCGGATCGAAGGATGCGACGGGGTCATCGCGGGTTGGGGCGTTGCCGATGGCCTTGTGCCCCTCGTCGGCCGGGAGGCGGCGAATGGTGGGCGGGGACCGTTCCGCTCTCATGGGCGGCGTCGGCGGCCTTGATCTCCCCTGGCGGCGCCGGCCCGGAGCCCGAGCGCACGCGGTCAGGCTCCGGCAGTGCCCGCCCCCTCAGGAAACTTCAGAAAAAGGACCTTGAGGTCCCTTTCTGATCCTGCTAGCGTACGCAGCGGTAATCTGGCCCATGTGGCGGAACAGACGCGCGACAGAAACGACTCCCGGCTGACTGAGCGCGGGCGGGCGACTCGGGAGCGCATTTTGAGGGCTGCCGCCGACATGATGCATGTCAGGGGCGTGTCTTCCACGACCCTCGACGAGGTCAGGGCGGCCAGCGGAACGAGTAAATCCCAGCTCTACCGCCACTACCCCGACAAGGATGCACTGGTGCGGGACGTTGTCGCATTGCAGGCTGCTGAACTGCTCAAACGTCAGCACCAGCTACTCCAGCGGCTCAACTCCCTCCGCGGGCTGGAGCGCTGGCGGGACGCGCTGGTCGAACACAACGCGCTCCGGAACGGGGCGTACGGCTGCCCGCTCGGGTCCCTTGCAAGCGAGTTGGCCGACCAGGATGAAGAGGCGCGCCAGGCGCTCGCCCGGCACTTCCAGAGCTGGGAGGGACTACTCGAGGCCGGGCTTGAGCGAATGAAGGACTCGGGAGTCCTCCGTGCCGACGCTGATGCGGAAGAGCTGGCCACCGGCCTCATGGCCGCCCTTCAAGGTGGCTACCTCCTCGCGCAGACGGCTCAGGACGTCAAACCCATGAGGATCGCCCTGGACATGGCGATCGGCCACGTCAAGGCCTGTGCCGTGCCTGCCGGGGACGCCAGTCAGCCGGCGGGAGGACCGGCAGGGCTCTAAGCCGCCGGCGACACGGGGCACCGAGAAAACATGGTGCCGCACCACAGAGGGTTGCGTCGCACCATCCGGCACCGCCTTCACCGCCTCCCCAGGGCCGGATGCGGCCCGGACGGGGGTTTGACGGCGGCAGGAGGTGTCCGTCCGCATATTCTGTGCCCCCGTGTAGCGCCAGCCTCCAGTCAAAATCGGAGACTCTCTCCATAAAAACCGGACTATTTAGTCCTCAAAAATCGGCGACTTGCGGTACGTTGGTCGGGAGCGGTCTCCTGCGGACAGCTGAGCGGTCAAGCTTCACAAGGATCTCCAGGGTGGTAAGCACCATGCACGCGGACGTCCCGTTCCCAGCGGCCGGTCCGGTCCGGCGACGCCGACATGAGGTCGAGGCAGGAGTCGGCCAGCCGAGGCAGCGCACTGTCCTCGCTGCGCTGTTGCTCAGGTCAGGCAGGCCGGTGAGCGCCTCGGCACCGGCGGATCACGTGCCGGGCGACGACGCCCCGCCGTCCGACGTAGGCCACGTTCACGCGTACGTCCACCGGCCCCGGCAGGCACTGCGGGAGCACAGTGACAGCTCCGTGAGCCCGGTCGACGGGGGCTGCCCGCGGCAGAGCCAACGGGACGCCATGGGCCTGAACAGCCCCATCGAGGCGACGGCCGGGGCGAGGAAGGCCCGCAGCGCCGGCGGCCCGGCATCCGTGGCGGGCCTGTCGGTACGGCCATCTGCGCGGCCGGCGAACCGGTCGGCATCGGACGACCTCCTTCGTCCGCACGGACGGACGTCTGCGCGCCGGGCATGACCGGTGCACACTCGGCGGCCGCGTCGCGCCGCCCCGGCGGGCACCGCCGTTCGTGCGGCGATGCGGGAGACGCCACCTGGAGCCTCGGCCGGCCGGTCGAGGTACTCGATGGATACAGGAGTTGATCACCGTGGACGGACAGGAACTGCAGAAGATCGCGGGCGAGTGCACTGTGGAACTGCCCGGCGCCGACCTGGAGCATCGCCTCGGCCCCGACTGGGACCTCTACAAGGTGGCAGGCAAGGTTTTCATGCTCATGACCGACATGCCGGGGCACCCAGTCGTGATCCTGAAAGCTGATCCGGACGACGCCGCCGCCCTGCGTGAGCGGCACGCAGACATCACCCCCGGCTATCACATGAACAAGAGGCACTGGATCACGGTGGAAGGCGGGGGCACCGTCGACGAGGAGCTGGTGAAAGAACTCGTGATCGACTCCTACCGTCTCGTGGTCAGCGGACTTCCCACGTCCGAGCAGCCTGTGGACCCGCACACCTACGGCCGCCGGGCCTGACCGTCGTCATGCCCGTCAACCCCCTCGGCGCCCGCAGGACGACCAGTCCACCGCGGCTGCGGCAGGTCTTCGAGAGCGATGTGATTGGAGCTGGACGGGGTGTGCGCCGCGCGCTGGCCGCAGCCGTGCGCGACGCTGTCCGCAGCGGCAGCCTGACGCCCGGGACGCGGCTGCCCTCCTCCCGCCAGCTCGCCGCCGACCTCGGCCTTGCCCGCAACACCGTGGCGGACGCCTATGGCGACCTCGTCGCCGAGGGATGGCTTACCGCCCGCCGAGGCTCGGGCACACTCGTCACAGACCGGATGATCACTCGGCCCACCCTGGTCCCTTCGGACTCCGAACCGTCCGGTGAACCCTGCTACGACCTGATCCCAGGGAACCCCGACCTCACCGCGTTTCCTCGTGCAGCCTGGCTGAAGGCCACACGCCGCGCCCTGGCCGCGGCTCCCGACGACGCGTTCGGCTACGGTGACCCCCGCGGCCGGCCGGAGCTACGGGCCGCACTCGCAGACCATCTCGCACGAGCGCGGGGCGTGTACGCAAATCCGGAGCACATCCTGATCTGCGCCGGCGTCTCCCACGCCCTGCAGATCCTCAGCGAAGTCCTGGCCGGTCGGGGGGCACGCCGTGTCGCCGTCGAGTCCTACGGCCCAGACAGGCACCGCACCTTGCTGGCGGCTGCGGGGCTGGAGACCCTCCCCCTTCCCCTGGACACGCACGGAACCGACCCGGTCCCGCCCGACGGCACCGATGCGGTCCTGCTCACGCCGGCACACCAGTTCCCCGTGGGCACGACGCTGCAGCGCGATCGCCGGACGGCGGTCGTGGACTGGGCCAGGCGGACAGGCGGACTGGTTCTGGAGGATGACTACGACGGCGAGTTCCGGTTCGACCACCAGTCGGTCGGAGCGCTCCAGGGACTCGCTCCGGACCGCGTGGTCTACCTGGGTACCGCCAGCAACACCCTTGCTCCTGGCCTGAGGCTGGCCTGGATGGCGCTGCCTCCCGCGCTCGCTGCGGAAGCGATGGCGGCCAAGGGACAGATCGACTCGTGCGAGGTACTGAGCCAGCTGACCATGGCGGAATTCATCACCTCCGGCGCCTACAGCCATCACGTACGTGCTGAACGTCGGCGCTACCGCGATCGGCGAGACTCTCTCGTCACAGCCCTGGCCCAGCACGCCCCGAACGTGCGCGTCACAGGGACGCCGGCCGGCCTGCACACCCTGCTCAGTCTGCCGCCCGGGACCGAGCCGCGCGTCCTTCAGTCGGCGACCCGGCAGGGACTCAAAGTGGCTGGCCTGTCTCGATACCGCCACGCACGGTCCCGGAACGTCATGACCGATGCCCTCGTCGTTGGCTACGGAGTGCCCTCCGACACTGTGTGGCCTGACGCGCTCTCCGCGCTCATGCGGATCCTTTCCTGACCCGCCCTCAAGCGGCCGGGCACACAGCGTCGCCCCAGGTCGTCAACAACACGCGGCAGCCGACGAACCGGTACGAGAGGTCCGGGATCGCTTCGGCTCCGACAGCCGGGAGTCATCGACTGCGCTCCGTGTCATTGATGACAGCTCGACTCCACCTTGCTGAGTCCTGTCGTGTCCAGTGCGGCGATGAGCGTCGCGTTGTTCTCCCCGTATCCGCCTCGGCCTCGACGCTCATCGCCACTGTCACCCTTCTCCCCAGGGGAAGCGTGACGGGCTGGTCTAGGACCGGTGAGCGGCGTTGCCGGTTCCGGGGTGCTCGGGGTCGATGAGGTCGGCGTACGCCGAGTTGTGCTCGATGAAGGTACGCACGACCGGACACGTGATGGTGACCGTCTTTCTCTGCGCGCGCACATCGTCCAGAACGCGGCGGATCAGTTCGGTGGCGATGCCCTGGTTGCGGAACTCGGGGAACACTGAGGTGGCCAGCAGCACGAGTCGGTTCTCGCTCGCGGCCCGATAGGTCAGTCCGGCCACATCCGTGCCCCCGACCTTGGCCTCGTAGACACCGGTCCTTTCGTCGTTGACGACGTCGAAGTCGAACGCGGGAGCATGGGGGTCATCGCTGGCATCGTCGGTCACGACGGCCTGACCTTGCGTGGGGAGATCTGGGCCTGCGCTGTCGGCGTCATCGATGGTGGAGCGGTTCGGCTCGGTTGGGCCGGTCATGCGGTGTTCCTTTGCTGGTTGTGTCCGGGCATGTGCAGCGGCCTCACAGGCGAACGATGATCTTGCCCTTGACCCGCTCGGCCGGGTTGAAAGCGGAAACGGCGTCCTTGAGGGCTACGACCTGGCCGATGTTCGTGCGCAGGCGTCCGTCCCGGACTCGCTGGACGACCTCGGCCAGCTGTGCGCGGTCGGCTTCGACGACGAAGTCGACCGCCAGGCCGTCCTTGGGCGGCGTCTCGGGCGGGCCGGCGATGGTGACCAGCATCCCGCCTGCTCGCACCAGATCCGCCGACTGCTTCCCGATGCCGCCACCGATCACGTCGAAGACCAGGTCGACGCTGCCGACGTCCTCCAGTGCGTCGTTGCCGAGGTCGACGAACTCCTGCGCCCCGAATTCCATCGCGGCCTGCCGGTCGGCGGCGCGTCCGGTTCCGATGACGTAGGCGCCGGCCTGGCGGGCGAGCTGCGTCGCCATCGAGCCGACGCCGCCGGCTGCGCCGTGTACGAGAACGCTCTGCCCCTCTTGGAATCGGCCGTGTACGAAGAGTCCCTGCCAGGCCGTCAGGCCAGAGATCGGCAGGCTCGCGCCCGCCGTGAAGTCGACATCGCCGGGCAGCGGCGCGAGGTTGCGCGCCTCGATGGCCACGTATTGCGCGAGGGTGCCGTCGCGCGTCCAGTCCGTCAGCCCGAACACCCGCTGCCCGAGCGAGAGCCCCCTCGTGCCATAGCCGAGACTGCTGACCACTCCGGCCATCTCGTGGCCGGGGATCGATGGCGTCCGGTCACGGCCGAGACGATCGACCCAGGTCGAGGGCCACTCCAGCTCACCTGGGGTGAATCCCGATGCGTGAACCTCGACGAGGACGTCGTTGCCCGCGGCCTTCGGCTCCGGGCGCTCGGTCAGCGTCATCCCGGCCGTTCCCGCTGCCTGATCCGTCACCACAATTGCCTTCATGAGGCGCCTTCCTGTCTTCGGTTCCCTGCCTGCGCGGCACGTCGTCCAGCCGGGGCCAGCCGGTCCAGCGGACTGCTGCGATCTCGGCTCGGCCCTCGAGTCACCACTGTCAGCTTAGCCCTGAAGTGGACGATAGAGTCCACAAACGGGAAGATGCCAGCGCTACGGTGGGGCGGCGGGTGATCGCATGCACCCGTGCACCCGATCACTATTCACCCCACTTGAACAAGGAATTAGCCGACGCCAGACCCAGGAGCGCGGGTGAGCGCAGGGCAGAATGAGCTTGCCGGTCAGAGCGTGATGCGATCCTTGTCTGGACGATACAGTCCTGTTGCTGCATGATCGACGGGCAGGCGACCCTACGGGGCGAACCACAGTCGTGACGCGAAGACGGAGCTCGCGGGAGCCAGTAGCCGCGGAGCCGACTGTGACCCCCACGGCAGAAGCCGGTGCGCCGGCCTGATTCAGAACGAGAAAAGGAAACGGCTCGATGCACAATGCGGCCCCAGCGCCCGATCAGGATCGTCAGGGCAGAACATTCCGGCTTGCATTCCTGTCCGCGGTGCTCTCCCTGACGGCCGCGTTCGCCGCAGTGGGCTCGACGATTCCGCTGTTCAACGTCTACCGGGCCCAGGACGGGTTCACCAACGCGGACATCTCGATGACAGTCGTCGCCTACTCCGCCGCCACCATCAGCACGCTGCTGATATTGGGACGGCTGTCCAACCATGTCGGCCGGCGGCCCACGGCCCTCGTCAGCCTCGGCCTGCTCCTGCTGGGCTGCCTGGTGCTGTTGAACGTGCACCACATAGGCGTCCTGATCGCCGGCCGGCTCTTGATGGGTCTGGGTGCCGGTTTGGCCAGCAGCAGCCTCACCGCGTACATCGTCGACACCGCACCCACCAAGCCGGCCTGGCTGGCCTCCGTCGCGTCCAGCCAGACAGTCATGCTGGGCCTTGCCATAGGCGCCATCGCCTCCGGCGCCCTGGTCCAGTTCGGCCCCTGGCCACGCGACCTCATCTACCTCATTTCGGTCGGCCTGCTCGTGGTGTCCACCGTGCTCATCGCCATCAGCCCGGACACCGTGACCGCGGTCGGCGGCGCGTGGCGATCACTGCATCCCACTGTCCGCGTACCGGTCCGAGTCAGGCCTCTGCTCGCTGTCACGGCCGTAGTGCTCTTGTCCACCTGGGCCACCGGGGCGTTCTACCAAGCCTTCGTGCCCGCGCTGGTCGAAGATCAGCTCCGCACCCACAGTTCACTCGTCCTGGGACTGGTGTTCGCCGCCTACATGGCACCCAGCGCTCTAAGCGCTCCCCTCAGCGGCCGATTCGCGCCGGCGGGAGCTCAACGCATCGGCATGGTCGCCTTCTGCGTCGGCTGGACCGGCATCATCACAGCAATCGCCACCGGTGCGCTTCCGTTGTTCATCACCGCAACCATCGTCGCCGGGGCCGGTCAGGGCATCGCCATCAGCGGCACCACCCGGGGCCTGCTCCATGCCAGCAGCCAGGCAGACCGCGCACCGATCTTCGCCGTGGTGTACCTCCTCAGCTACAGCGGCGCGACCATTCCCAGCCTCATCTCCGGCCAGCTGTCCAACACCTTTTCACTACCGAAGATCGCGCTCGGCTACGGCGCTTCTGCCCTGGTCGCAACCCTGTTCACCGTCATCGCGGCACGCAATCCGCACACCGACACGACCAGCCGGCACGATGAGTACACACGTCAGACCTCGCCACCGGCGTGAAAGGTGACGCCACCCGCTCACCGTGGAACGAGCCATCGATCGCTGCGGCCGAAGGCGAGGCCGGTCCGGTGCTCCCGACGGCCCGCCACCAGGAGCGTGGCGCCCTCGGCGGCCCGGACGACGGCCGTGGCAGGACTTTCGAGACAGACTTCGGGGGCTGCGCGCACCCCGGGTACTTCTCCTGTCACGGCTTCAGCTCCTGAGTCAGCCGTTCGTGCGCCTCGCGAGTCAATGAGGCGGTCGGAGACTGGTACTGACGGTCCCAGGAAGACGGGACGCCTGGCTGACCGCGCCGCCCCGTCGGAGCCTGGAGCCATGACTACGACACTCATCACAGGAGCGAACAAGGGTCTCGGCTTCGAGACCGCCCGCCGGCTCGTCGCCGCGGGCCACACCGTCTACGTGGGAAGCCGCGACCCGGAGCGCGGGCGGCAGGCCGCCGAGGAGCTGGGCGCACGGGCCGTCGTGATCGACGTGACCGACGACGCCTCCGTCGCCGCGGCGGCGAAGGTCATCGAGGCCGACGGCGGACTGGACGTGCTGATCAACAACGCCGGCATCGAAGGGCGCGGCGAGGGCAACACCGTCATCGGCGCCGCCGACGAGACGGCCGAGACCATGCGGGCCACGTTCGAGGCGAACGTCTTCGGCGTGGTGCGCGTCACGCACGCGTTCCTGCCGCAGCTGCGCCGGTCCGCCGCCCCGGTCGTGGTGAACGTGAGCAGCGGCCTCGGCTCGATGGCCCTGGTCACCGATCCCGCCGCCCCGGCGTACGGCTACCCGGGCATCGCCTACCCGGCGTCCAAGACCACGGTCAACATGATCACCGCCCAGTACGCGAAGGCCTTCCCCGACATCCGGATCAACTGCGTCGAGCCCGGCTTCACCGCGACCGACCTGAACGGCAACACGGGGACGCAGACCGTCGAGCAGGGCGCCGAGATCATCGTGCGCATGGCGCGGATCGGCTCCGACGGCCCCACCGGGGGCTACTTCGACGCGTCCGGCCCGGTCCCCTGGTGAGCGGGGCGGGCGGGTGGCCGGCCCACTGAGGTCGCCGGGCCGACCACCCGCCCGGTGGGCGGGGCGGTCCGGCCCGCCCCCCGGCATGGAACATATTTTCGATTACAGAGGTACCCTGGCCGCATGGCCACGCATCTCCAGGGCTCGCTCTTCGACCAGACCGACGAGCTCCACCTCGGTCCGCTGGGCGGACTGCGCCGCACCGTCCTGGGCGACGGGGCGTGGATCGACCTGCTGCCCGGCTGGCTCGGCGGCGCGGACGCGCTCTTCGCGCGGCTCGCCGCGGAGGTGCCCTGGCGTGCGGAGCGGCGGCAGATGTACGAGCAGGTGGTCGACGTACCACGGCTGCTCGCCCACTACCGCGCGGACGATCCGCTGCCGCACCCCGTGCTCGACGAGGCGCGGGACGCGCTGTCCGCGCACTACGCCGACGAGCTGGGCGAGCGGTTCACCACGGCCGGACTCTGCTACTACCGGGACGGCCGCGACAGCGTGGCCTGGCACGGGGACCGGATCGGCCGGGGCGCCCGCGAGGACACCATGGTGGCGATCCTGTCCGTGGGTGCCCCGCGCGACCTGCTGCTACGGCCTCGGCACGGGCGGGGAGACACCGTGCGGCGGCCTCTCGGCCACGGCGACCTGATCGTGATGGGCGGTTCGTGTCAGCGGACCTGGGAGCACGCCGTCCCCAAGTCGGCGCGCGCCACGGGACCACGGATCAGTGTGCAGTTCCGCCCGAACGGGGTGAGCTGAGCCCGCGGCCGGTGCGAGAGCCGCGGCCGGTGCGGGTCACGGCGTGAGGTGGTTCTGCACCGCCGGCGCGTAGCGGTCGACGATGTCCTCGATCTCCGCCGCGCGCAGGTGCGTGCCGCGCGCGATGCCGTACATGACGCCGAGTCCGAGCAGGGTGGCGACGGCGAGTTCGGCGCGCAGGCCCGCGTCGGGGCCGGTGAGGCGGCCGGCGAGACGTTCGCTGACCTGGGTGCGGAAGTTGGCGCGCAGGATGTCGCCCTGTTCTCCGTGGAGCGGGGCGAAGACGATCCGCAGGACCGGGTCGGCGCCGCGCAGGGTCTGGCCTTCGAGGAGATGGCGGACCATGTGGCGGCCGAGGTCCGGCAGTGGCGCGTCCAGCAGGGCCTCGGCGTCCGACTCGAAGGACATCACGCGGGCGAACAGCGCGTCCTTGTTGCCGAAGTACTTGAGGATCAGCGGCGCGCTCACCCCGGCCCGCTCGGCGACCGCCTTGAGCGTGATGTCCGCGTGGGCGTGCCGGGCCAGCAGATGGCGGGCGGCGCGGAGGATGGCCGCCTTGGTCGCCTCGGCGTCGCGACGCGGCGCGGGTGTCCTCGTCGCGTCGTCCTCGTGCCGGGCGCCGGCGGGGGACGCCGTGTCGCCGGGGTGCGGGGTGATCACTGTTCTCATGCTCCTTCGAGGGCCTCGTCACGGCGGGCCCCGGTACGGCCGCGGCTGCGCCGGGTGCCGCGGGAGGCGGGGTCGCCGGGTATCGAGAGAGCGGCGGCGCAGGCCACCAGTGCGACCGTACCCGCCATCACGAAGGCCAGCAGATAGCCGTGCAGCGTGGGCACCGGGGCACCCCCGACCAGGCTCGTGTGATGCACGAGGACGGCGGCGACCGCGGCGCTGCACACGGCCTGTCCGATGGTGCGCATCAGGACGTTGACGCCGTTGGCGGACGCGGTCTGCCCGGCCGGTACCGCCCGCAGGATCAGGGTGGGCAGGGCGGAGTAGGCGAGGGTGGTGCCGGTCGAGCAGACCGTGGCGCCCACGATGATCATCCACAGGTCGCGGCTGTCCATGATCCGCAGGAGATAGCCGAAGGCGATCACCGCCGCGCCGAGGGCCAGCGTGACCCGCGGGCCCCGGGCCGCCGATATGCGGGCCGAGACGGGTGAGAGCAGCAGCATGGTCACTCCGCCGGGCAGCAGGCACAGGCCGGTCGCGACGATGGACAGGTCGAGGCCGTAGCCGGTCGCTTCGGGAGCCTGCACAAGCTGCGCCGTCACCAGGGAGTTGCCGTAGAAGGCGAATCCGGTCAGCAGCGCCGTGATGTGCGGGAGGGCGACGCGTGGTCGGGCGGCCAGCTTCAGGTCGACCAGCGGGCGCTCGGCGCGCAACTGCTGCCGGCACCACAGGGCGAGTATCAGGACGCAGGCGATGAACAGGCCCAGGATCCCGGGGCTGGTCCAGCCCCAGGTACCGCCCTGGGACACGCCGAGGAGGAGGCACACGAGTCCGGCGGCCAGGCCCAACGCGCCGAGCGTGTCGAAGCGGCCCGGCTCGCGGACGGGCGACTCACGCACGGCCCACCAGGCGAGCGCGAGTCCGATGGCGCCGAGCGCGGTCGTCGCCCAGAACATCGCGTGCCAGTCGGCGTACTGGACGACGAGCGCGGCGAGCGGCAGTCCGAGCGCGGCGCCGATGCCCACGGTGGAACTCATCAGTGCGACCGCGGATCCCGTCTTCGCCGGGGGCAGTTCGTCGCGCAGGATGCTGATCGACAGCGGCACGACGGCGGCCGCCGCGCCCTGGAGAGCGCGGGCCGCGATGAGGATGCCGACGTCCGACGTGAGGGCGCACAGGAGCGAGCCGACCGTCATGAGCGCGAGGGCCATCAGCAGGACGCGCCGCTTGCCGTACATGTCTCCCGCACGGCCGAGGACCGGCGTCAGGACGGCTCCGGACAGCAGGGTCGCCGTGACCATCCAGGAGACCGTGCTCGCCGGGGCACCCGTCAGCCGTGGCAGGTCCGGCAGCAGCGGGACCACCACGGTCTGCATGACGGCCATGAGGATGCCGCCGAAGGCGAGGACGGGGACGGTGAGCCGGTCCCGCAGGGCTGCCATGGGTACTCCAGAAGTCAATGCGAGACCAGGTGAATTCATATTCACCTTATCGGTGAATCGTCATTCACCCAACCGCGCGTCCTCCCGGAGAGCGCTTCGGCCGCTACGGGCGTGAGCGTGACTGCACCGTGCGGGCCACTCGCGGTCCCAGCCAGCGCTTGAAGCGGCGCAGCACCTCCAGCCGCCCGGCCGCGCGGTCCATGCGGTAGTACAGCTGCGGCGGCACATAGGGAAGCAGCGGCGAGTGCCGTTGGCCGAGCAGGGCGAACATCTGGGCCGGCGGGAGGCCGATGTAGCGCGGGAGGTTCTCGTACCACTGGGCGCTGAGCCGGGCCGCGCTCTGCACCGGCAGGAGCGCGGACCTGCGCTCCTGCTCGTAGTGGGCGAGGGCGGACTCCAGCTCCGGGTGCTCGCGCAGCGCACGGGCGAGGCTGATGGCGTCCTCCAGGGCGAGGGTGGTGCCGGCGCCGATCGAATAGTGGGTGGTGTGGGCGGCGTCGCCGATCAGGACGAGGTTGCCGTGGTGCCAGGTCCGGTTGACCAGGGTGCGGAACGTGAGCCACTGGGCGGCGCCGTCGGACTGCGCCCGGCCGATCAGCGGGTGTCCGTCCAGCAGGTCGGCGAAGAGCTTCTCCAGGACGGCGAGCCCCTCGGCCTCGTCCGCCCGGTCGAGCCCTAGACCGGTCCAGGTCTGCGGGGCGCACTCCACGACACAGGTACTGGCGTCCGCGCCGAACCCGTAGGCGTAGCACCAGATCCACCCGTGGCCGGTCTCGACGAAGGCGAAGGTGAAGGAGTCGAAGACCTTGGTGGTGCCGAGCCAGATGTAGCGGTTGCGCCCGTGGGTGAGTTCGGGGCCGAAGTGGTGGGCGCGGCGGTCGCGGAGCGCGCTGTTCACGCCGTCCCCGGCGACGACGAGGTCCGCGTCGGGCAGCGCGTCGGCCGGGACCTCGTGCTCGAACTCGACGCGCACGCCGAGGGTCCGGGCCCGTTCGGCGAGCAGGTCGAGGAGCCGGCGTCGGCCGATGCCGAAGCCTTCGTCGCCGTGGTGCACCGTCGTGCGGTCCCCCACGTGGGCGACTCCGTCGCTCCAGCGGACCGACGCCTCGGTAACGGCGCGCGCCGACTCGGGGTCGCCGTCGCGGAGTTGGTCCAGCAAGGAGGACCAGTAGGTCACCCCCCAGCCGTACGTGGATCCGGCCGGGTTCCGCTCGTGGACGGTGATGTCGTGGGACGGGTCCTGGCGCTTCATCAGAATCGAGAAGTACAGGCTGGCGGGTCCGCCGCCGACGCACGCGATCTTCACGCGCACTCCCCTTTTGTTGCACAGAGCGGTCGATTGGCCACGAAGAGTAGCAGGAGGTCACATTTCGCGGATCGCGACGGAACGCCGACGCGGATCACGTCAGTCTGTGCGCGTGAGCCGCACCACTCACAGAGGGCCGGCGCCGCAAGATCATCGACAGCGGGCCCGCACGCGGGAGGAATTCCTCCCTCCGGCGATTCCCGGACACCCTGCACAGCAAGATCATCTTCGTTCAATCCTGTACGGCATGTACGTGATTGTCCTGATCGCAGCCAACCGACATTCGGCGATTTCTCCCGCTCTTTGACGACCCGATAGGCATAACGGGTCATCCACCGAGCAGATCAACGGAGGAATCCGCATGCCGGAACTCACTCGTCGCCGCGCCCTCGGTGCCGCGGCAGCTCTCACCGCCGTCGCCGGTGCCGCCGCGGTCACCACGACCCCGGCGGCCGCCGCGCCGACGCCGGACCATCACCACGGCGGACAACCCGAATCCTTCGACGAGGTGTACCGGGGCCGCCGCATACAGGGCCGTCCCGCGAGCGGCGGCGGACACCACCACGGCGCCGGATACGCCGTGTTCATCGACGGTGCGGAACTGCACGTGATGCAGAACGCCGACGGCAGCTGGATCAGCGTCGTCAGCCACTACGACCCGGTCGCCACCCCGCGCGCCGCCGCACGCGCCGCGGTCGTCGAGCTCCAAGGCGCTCCGCTGGTCCCCTTCAACGGCAACTGAACCACCCGCAAGCAGATCGTGGAGTCCCGCACATGACCGTACGCAAGAACCAGGCGAACCTGACCGCCGACGAGAAGCGGCGCTTCGTCGACGCACTGGTGCAGCTCAAGCGCAGTGGCCGCTACGACGCCTTCGTGACGACACACAACGCCTTCATCCTCGGTGACACCGACAACGGCGAACGGACGGGTCACCGTTCGCCGTCGTTCCTGCCCTGGCATCGCAGATTCCTCATCGAGTTCGAACAGGCGCTGCAGTCCGTGGACGCCTCCGTCGCGCTGCCGTACTGGGACTGGAGCACCGACCGCACGACGCGCTCCTCGCTGTGGGCGCCGGACTTCCTCGGCGGCACCGGGCGCAGCCTCGACGGGCGGGTGACGGACGGCCCGTTCGCGGCCTCCTCGGGCGACTGGCCGATCAACGTGCGTGTCGACAGCCGCACTTATCTGCGCCGCTCGCTCGGCGCCGGTGTGCGGGAGCTGCCCACGCGCGCCGAGGTGGAGTCGGTGCTCGCCATGACGACGTACGACATGGCGCCCTGGAACAGCTCCTCGGACGGCTTCCGCAACCATCTCGAAGGCTGGCGCGGCGTCAACCTGCACAACCGGGTGCATGTGTGGGTGGGCGGCCAGATGGCCACCGGTGTCTCCCCCAACGACCCGGTCTTCTGGCTCCACCACGCCTACATAGACAAGTTGTGGGCGGAGTGGCAGCGCCGGCACCCGGACTCCGGCTATCTGCCGCTCGCCGGCACCCCGAACGTGGTGGACATCGGGGAGACGATGAAGCCGTGGAACGACGTGCGGCCGTCGGACCTGCTGGACCACACCAGGTTCTACACGTTCGACACGGCCTGACCGGGTCCGCTCGGGCCCGGCGGATCACTCCTGCGCTCGCGCGGGACACGCAGCCCCGGCCGTCGCCGTCGCGACGGCCGGTCCGTACTGCCGGGTCTCAGGCCGCGCTCGTCCGGCACTCCGGGTGCCCCCAGCCCTCCGCGTTCTTGGCGATGGACTCGCCCGCCGCATAGGAACGGCCGCAGACACAGCGGCCGGGGAACTTGGCCTTGATGGTGCGGGTCGACGTGCCCTGCCGGGCGGGCCTCGCGGAGGTGCGTCGCCGGGCCGCCGGGGCTGGGGTGTCCGGGGAAGGCGGCGGCTCCGGGGACCCCAGGTCGCTGCCCGCGGGCTGCTGCACCACCGCGGCCTGGCTCGCGGCCCGGTCGGCGAAGTCGTTGAGCCGGTCGCCGTCCACCTGGTGCGCCGGGACGTAGCGGAACTCCACGGTGCGGCCGTCGAGGAGCTCGTCGATACGGGCGACGAGCTCCTGATTGGCGACGGGCTTCCCGGCGGCCGTCTTCCAGCCCTTGCGCTTCCAGCCGGGCAGCCAGGTGGTGACGGCCTTCATCGCGTACTGGGAGTCCATCCGGATCTCCAGCGGCACGTCGGGCGCGACGGCCGTCAACAGGCGCTCCAGCGCGGTCAGTTCGGCGACATTGTTGGTCGCCGTGCCCAGCGGGCCGGCCTCCCAGCGGGTGGGGCTCTCGTCCCCGTCGGCGACGACCCAGGCCCATCCGGCGGGTCCCGGGTTTCCCTTCGAGGCCCCGTCGCAGGCGGCCACTACACGTTCAGGCATGGCCTCGATCATGCCACGCGCCGACCGGTGCCGGGGCCGGGGCGGGAGCCCGGGGTCGGCGCGGGAGCCCGCGCCGATGCCGGTGTCGATGTCGGGGGCTGGTGTCGGGGGCCGGGGCCGAGGGCCGGTGTCGGTGCCGGAGGCCGGGGCCTCTGCCGGAGGCCGGGGCCGGTGCCGGAGGCCGGGGCCGGGGCCGGTGCCGGAGGCCGGGGCCGGTGCCGGAGGCCGGGGCGAGGGCTCACCCCGCTCCGGAGGAACTTCCGGTGCCCAGCAGCCGCAGTCCCAGGAGGGTGGCCGTGTGCAGGACGTACTTGCCGTCGCGGTGGCTCGCCAGGAGACCGCCGTCACGCAGGACGCCGATCTGGTAGCTGGCGCTGGGCAGCGCGATCCCCACCGCCCTCGCCACCTCCGACGTGGAGCGCGGGCCGCCGTCCGCGACCTCGGCCAGTACGGCGGTCCGGGTGCGCCCCAGCAGGCGTTCCAGCCCGTCCTCCATGGTCCTGGCGAGGGTGAGCGGGGCCTTCTCCACGGGGTAGACGAGCACCGGGTCCAGGCCCGGATCGGCCAGCGCGGTCGGCCGACGCCAGCAGAAGTACGACGGGACGAGCAGCAGGCCACGCCCCTCCAGGTGCAGATCGCGCTCGGTGGGATAGTCCACTTCGAGCACCGGCGCCCGCCAGCGCGCCAGCGGCCCCATGCCGGCGAGAAGGGCCTGCGTACCGCCGTCGAGCAGGGCCCGGGAGCGCACGTCGACATCGTTGCCGACGGCCGTGCGGATGTGCGGCCAGTACGGCTCCAGCAGGGTCCGGAAGTAGGTGCCGAGAGCGACGGTCAGGGACCTGAGCCCGTCGCCGCCGGGCCTGCCCAGCGAGGTCGTCCACGCGGGCAGCGGGCGCGCCTCGGCCAGTCGGCCCAGCTCACGGGTCAGCCGCGTACGAGGCGTGCCCCGTAACTCGTCCAGGCCCGCGGCGAGGCCACCACCGGTGACCGGCGGCGTGAGGAAGTCCGGGATGTAGCCGGCCGCCGGGATCAGCGCGCGCAGCGGGCCCAGCGCGCGGCCCGCGGCGGCGTCCTGGGAGAGACGCTCGCGGGCCGCGCGCCGCCAGTGGCCGAAGTCCAGCGGACCCTGGCCCGTCTCCAACCGGCAGACGCTGCAGATCAGTTCCCACAGCGGATCGGGTTGCCGGGCTACGCGGATGTTCTGAAGATCGGTCGACGTGAAGTGAATGCGGAGCATGCGGTCTCTTCCACTCGCCCTTCCTCGTGCCGGCTCGGCCCCTGAGCGCCGTCGCCACAAGGAGGGACGAATACCGCATCCGCGCGGTTGCCCCGTGGGGCGGCGCCTCAGGACACCTCGTTCATCGCCGGCATCTCCCCCTGAGTGGTGCTCACGTCGATGACGGAGAAGGACGCGCCCTGCGGGTCGCTGAGCGCCGCGAACCGGCCGAACGGGCTGTCCATGGGCCCGAACCGCAGGACGGCGCCGCGTTCGGTCGCCTTCGCCACGGCCGCGTCGCAGTCCTCGACGGTGAAGTACACGTTGACGTAGGGCGGCACCTCGGGCGGGAACTCGTCCGTCATCCTCATCCGGCCCAGCACGGGGTTCTCCCCCACGCTGAAGATCCGGTAGTCGGTGTTGTCGTCCTCCATCTGCCGCGCGCTGAGCGGGAAGACCGCCGGGAAGAAGACGTCGGACTTCTCCGGTTCGCGGGTGAACAGCTCGGCCCACGCGTACGCGCCCGGTTCGGCGACCGCCTCGAAGCCCTCGTGGGTGCCGCCCTGCCAGACACCGAACACGGCGCCGCTCGGGTCGCGGGCCAGCGCCATCGTGCCGAACTCGCCGACCTGCATCGGCTCCATCAGCACCTCGCCGCCGTTGTCCCTGATCTTGGTGGCGGTGGCGGCGGCGTCGGGCGAGGAGAAGTACAGGCACCAGGCCGACTGGCCCTCCTGCCCGGGCATCGGCGGCACGACCGCGGCCACCGCCTTGCCGTTCGCGTACGCCTGCGTGTAGTTGCCGTACTCCGACGACGACTCGCCGAACGTCCAGCCCAGCACGTCACCGTAGAAACTCTTCGCTCCCTCGACATCGCTGAACATCGCGTCCGCCCAGCAGGGCGTTCCTTCGGGCTGTACGGCCATGACGTCGACCTTCTCCTGCTCGGTGAACCGTGTGTGCGCCTTTCACGCTAGCCAGGCTCCGCGCGGGCCGCGCGCCGAGCGGGAGCGACCGCAGGACACTGGTGAACGGGCACAGTGTCGTCGACGGAACGAGGCACGTGATGATGCACGCGTGGGAGGTGGCCCGGCCCGGGCCCATCGAACAGGGGCCGCTGCGCTTCGTCGAGAAGCCGGTTCCGTCACCGGGGCCCGACGAGATCCTGGTGCATGTCCGCGCCTGCGGCGTGTGCCGCACGGACCTGCACGTCAGCGAGGGCGACCTGCCCGTACGCAGGCCGGGGGTGACTCCGGGGCACGAGGTGGTCGGCGTGGTCGCGGGCACGGGCGACGCGGTCGACGGCTTCGCCCTCGGCGACCGGGTCGGCGTCGCGTGGCTGCGCCGTACCGACGGCACCTGTGCCTACTGCGCGCGGGGCGCGGAGAACCTCTGCCCGGCATCCGAGTACACCGGCTGGGACGCCGACGGCGGCTACGCCGAGTACACGACCGTCCCGGCGGCCTTCGCGTACCGGCTGCCCGCGGACCTGGACGACGTCGCCGCGGCGCCGCTGTTGTGCGCCGGCATCATCGGCTACCGCGCGCTGCTGCGGGCCGGGCTGACGCCCGGCGGGCGGCTCGGGCTGTACGGCTTCGGGGGCAGCGCCCACCTGTGCGCACAGCTGGCGCTCGCGCAGGGCGCCACCGTGCACGTCCTGACCCGCGACGCGGCCTCGCGCCGGCTGGCGCTCGAACTGGGGGCAACGTCCGCCCGGGGGGCGTACGACGAGCCGCCCGAGCCGCTCGACAGCGCGATCCTGTTCGCTCCGGTCGGCGACCTGGTCCCGGTCGCCCTGCGCGCACTCGACCGGGGCGGGATCCTGGCGGTCGCGGGGATCCATCTGAGCGACGTCCCCGTGCTGCACTACGAGCGCGAGCTGTTCTACGAGAAGGAGCTGCGCAGCGTCACCTCGAACACGCGACGGGACGGGCGTGACTTCCTGGCGCTCGCCGCCCGGCACGGTGTCCGCGCCACGACGCACCCCTACTCCCTGTCCCGGGCGCAGGACGCCCTGCGGGACCTCAAGGCGGGCCGGTTCGACGGAGCGGCGGTACTGGTGAACGATCTGAACGATCTTCCCCCGTCGGCCTGAGCCTGCGGGTCCGCCGCGCCCGTGCGTGGATGGTGCCAGAGCTGCGGTGCGGAGGGAGGAGGCATGACGGACCGGGGCGGTGACGCCACCGCGGGCACGGGGGCGCCGGCCGAGGCACCGGGCGCCGCCGCGAGTGCGGGGCCGCCGCCCGACGCGCTCGTCGACGCCGTCGAGTCGATCGGGACCACGCTGCAGGAGCCGGCCACCTGCGCCGAGCTCGTCGCGTTCGTGTGCCGTCACTTCTGCGACGCGGCAGCCGTCGATCTGTTGCCGACGGACGTCCCGGCAGCCCCGTGCCCGCCCGATCCGGACCTGTCGCGTGTCGCCACGGCGGGCCGCGTCGAGCTGCTCCCCCCGGCACACGGACCCCGCCCCCTGTCCGTCCGGGCGCTGGAGGAAGGGCACCCGATCGCCACCTCGCTCGATCTGTCCGGACGGGTTCCCCGGCAGGTCATGACCGTGCCCCTGCTCGCCCACGGGCAGCAGTACGGGGTGCTCGTCGCCGTCCGGCGGGGGCCCGCCTTCAGTGACGCGGAGACGTCGCGCACGCACCACGCGGCCCGTCTCGCGGCCGTCCACCTGGGCCATGCGCGACGGCACGGCGCCATGCGCACCACGGTCCTGTCCCTCCAGCGTGCACTGCTCGCCGAGCCGGGTCGCCCGCATCCGAACCTGGAGCTGGCCACACGTTATCTGCCGGCCGGGGGCAGCACCCTGGTCGGCGGGGACTGGTTCGAGACCGTGCGGCTGCACTTCGGGCGCACCCTGCTGGTCGTGGGCGACGTCATGGGGCACGGACTGGACGCGGCGGTGGACATGAACGCGTACCGCTCGATGCTGCGCTACGTCGCGGCCACGGACCTGCCGCCGCACCGGGTGCTGCGCCGGCTCGACGCGGCCGTCGCCGAGGACGGCACCCGGCGGCCCGCCACCAGTCTGCTCGTGCGTGTGGACCCCGCGCGCGGCGTGGCCTCGCTCGCGAGCGCCGGGCACCTGCCCCCGGTGGTGTTCTGCGGCGACGGCACCGGCGAACTGGTGGACCTGCCCGTCGGCCCTCCACTCGGCACGGGGGTCGGCGGCTACGAACAGGCCGGCCGCGCGCTGGCGCCCGACGACACCCTGGTGATGTTCACCGACGGTCTCGTGGAGCACCGCGGGGAGGACATCGACGAGTCGCTGGCCCGGCTGGCCGGACTGCGCCTGCCGCCGGGGGCGAACGTCGACGACCTGCTCGACGCGATCCTCGCCAAGCTCGACGCGCGGCACGCGGAGGACGACGTGGCGGTACTCGCGGCCCGCATCCGCCACCGGCCGACGACGTGACACCGCCCCGGCCCACCGCGCCGGGGCCGCGGCGGGCTCGGGGTCCTCATCGACGTGCGGCGAACGCGGACTCCTCGACGGCCTGCGGCGGGCCCGGCCGCGGCAGGGTGGGCGGGGGCCGGGCGTGGGCAACGGCCCTGCCGTCCGTGAGGCAGCTGGACACCGGTCACGGCCTCGGCCCCGCGTGACGCCTGTCGGCCGTCCGACGGGCACGGGCACAGACGCGGACGTGGCACCGGCCGCCAAGGCGTACGCGGCTCGGGGTACAACCGGCGCCCCGCGCACTCACGCGGTCACGCGGTCACGCGGTCACGCGGTCACGCGGTCACGCGGTCACGCGGTCACGCGGTCACGCGGTCACGCCAGGATGTGGGCGTGCGCCGGCGCGGGTTCGTGCGGCGGTGCTTCGCTCCCCGCACCGCACGAGCCCGCGCCGAACTCCCCCCGGATGGTTCCCCCTTGAACCGTGGGCGGTTCCTGTTCTACCTTCACCACATGGTCGGGGCATCAACGCCCGCTCACCCGAGCAACAACACGGGGCGGGCGGCAGCTGGACCGGGTGTGGGATGCGACCTCACCTCGCGTTGATCGAGGACGACACCGACTTCGCACTGATGTGCAGTTCCTATCTCGAGCGTGCGGGATTCACGGTCCGCTGGGCGGCCGACGCGCGTGCCGGGAAGTCCGCCATGCACGACGGCGGCATCGACCTGGTCGTCCTCGATCTCGGGCTGCCCGACGGCAGCGGGCTGGAACTGCTGCGTGCCCTGCGTTCCACCAGCCGTCTCCCGGTGATCGTCGTCTCCGGGCGCGGCGAGGAGACGGACCGGGTGGCGGGCCTGGAGATCGGCGCCGACGACTACCTGGTCAAGCCCTTCTCGCAGCGTGAACTCGTCGCCAGGATCCGTGCGGTGCTGCGCCGTTCCGAGCCGCCCGACGTGCCGGTCGTCCTGGAGGCCGGGGCACTGCGTGTGGACACGGCTGCCCACCGGGCGACCGTCGCGGGCGTCCCACTGGCGCTACGTCCCAAGGAGTACGCCCTGTTGGAGCTGCTGGCCCGCTCCCCCGGCCGGGTCTTCTCGGCGGAACAGCTGCTCGAGCAGGTCTGGGGCGCGTCCTGGCAGCCCTCGGCGACCGTGGTCGAGCACGTCTACCGGCTGCGCGGCAAGCTCGCCGCGGTCCCCACGCCCGCACCGCGGATCACCACGGTGCGGGGCTTCGGTTACCGACTCGATCCCTGAGGGCCGCCATGTCTGCGAACACCCCTTATCCCGTACCCGACTTCAGGAATCTTTTCGACACGACGCTCTCGCCCCTCCTCGTACTGGCACCCGATTTCACGATCGTGGAGGTCAACCGGGCCTACCTGAACGCCACCCGCACCGAGCGGAGCATCGTCGGGCGTCCCATTTTCGAGGTGTTCCCCGACAATCCGGACGACCCGTCTGCGGACGGCGTCGCCAATCTGCGTCGCTCGCTGCGGTCCGTGCTGGAGACCCGCCGGACGGACACGATGGCCCTCCAGCGCTACGACATCCCGACGGGTGAGGCGGGCGGGTTCGCCGAGCGGTACTGGAGCCCGGTCAACACGCCGGTGACCGACGCGGACGGCACGGTCACCCACATCATCCACCGCGTCGAGGACGTCACCGAGTTCGTCCGGCTGCGCCGGGCCGGGCAGGAACGGAAGCGCGCGGAGGAGGCGGCACGGACGCGCGCCGAGGACATGGAGATCGATCTCTTCGTACGGGCCAGGGAGATCCGTGAGGTCAACGAGCAGCTGAGTCGCGCCAATGCCGAACTCGACGCGGCAGGGCGGACGTTGCGGGAGGAGCAGCAGGCCAAGGACCGGTTCATCGCGACCCTCTCGCACGAACTGCGCAATCCGCTCGCCGCCGCCACCGCGGCCACCGAACTGCTCGCCCTGGACCTGCCCGAGGGCCATCCGGCGCTGTCCGTCCTGGAACGCCAGCTCGGCACGCTGGTGCGGATGAGCAACGACCTCCTCGACGGGACGCGGGCGGTGACCGGGCGGCTGGAGCTGGTACGGGGGCGGACGGACCTGCGCCCGGTGGTCGCGGGCGCCTGCGCGGACATCCGCGGTCTGTTCGACCACGACGGCCGCACGCTCGACGTCGACCTGCCCGCCGAGCCGGTGCTCGTGGACGGGGACCGGCTGAGGCTGGCCCAGGTGCTGACGAATCTGCTGTCCAACGCGCTCAAGTACACGCTCGCGGGCGGGAGTACGCGGGTAAGTCTGTCGGTGGCGGAGGGCCGGGCGAATCTGACCGTCGTGGACGACGGGATCGGCTTCGCGCCCGGACAGGCCGAGGAACTGTTCGGCGTCTTCATGCGCGCCGCTCCGGCGGGGCCGAGCACACCCGAGGGACTCGGCCTGGGTCTCTCCGTGGCCCGTACGATCGTCGAACTCCACGGCGGCCGGATCTCCGCGCACAGCGTAGGCCCGGGTACCGGTGCCACGTTCACGGCGGTGCTCCCGCTCGCGACCGCGACCGCGACGGTGCCGGAGCCGCGCCGCGCGCCGCGGTCCCGTACCGTGCCGAAGCAGCTGGCCGTCCTGATCGTCGAGGACAACACCGACCTCGCCACGACCTATCGCACCCTGCTGGAGCGGCAGGGCCACCACGTCACCGTCGTGCACACCGGCGAGGACGCGATCACGGCCACCCGGGCCCACCTGTTCGACGTCGTCCTGTGCGACCTGGGCCTGCCGGACATCGACGGTTACGCGGTCGCGCGAGCGGTGCGGTCGCGGCCGCACGGCGGGAAGGTCCGGCTGATCGCGATCTCCGGGTTCAGCCGGGGTTCCGACCAGGGCGAGTCTCGCAGCGCCGGGTTCGACGCCCATCTGGCCAAGCCGCTTCCGCTGGTGGACCTGCTGGAACTGCTGGGCGGCACGCTCCCCGAGCGGTGACGGACGCCGTCGGGTTCCGGCAGTCCGCCCGCTTTCCGGACCGCGCCCTCGTGCCTCCTGCCGCCCGTGCCCGCCGCGGGCGCGCCGCATGGCCGACGTGTGTCTTCCGCCTTGCGCCCGCCTGTGCTTGCCTGGGGAACCCTTTCGGTGGACGGGGCGGGAGTTGCCGTATGCGGAAGCCGTGGATCGTGGGGGTGCTGTTGGCCGGGCTGCTGCTCGGCGCGTGCGGCGACCCCGCGTCGAGCCCGGAGGCGTCCCCGCCCGCTCCCGCCGTGCCGGACGGCACAGGACCCTCGGCGCGGACCACTCATCAGGGTGCGGCGGCGTCCCCGGAGGCGGGCACCCCCGCGAAGGCACCGAAGGTGCTCTACCTCGGTGACTCGCTCGCCATGGAGAACCAGAAGGTCCTCGGTGGGCTGCTCCGGGACCGGCTGCACGCGCGCTACACGAGTGCCCCCCGCTCCGGCACCACCTTGTGCGACTACCTGGAAGGCACCGGCGCGAAGTCGCTCGTGCCGGCCGGCGACAAGGCGGCCGCCCTGGTGCGTTCGTTGCGGCCGGACTTCGTGGTGCTGCAGTTCTGGGGCAACTCCTGGGGCTACACCCCCTGCATGGACGGCATCACCTACGACAAGCAGCGCGGCCCGTACTTCCAGCGGTACGAGGCGGACATGAAGCGGCTGACGGACCAGATAGCCGAGGCGGCGGACGGCGCCTCACGGCCCCGGATCGTGTGGGTGCTCCAGGGGCCCGACCCGATCACCCCCGCCCGGGTCCAAAAGGTGAACGAGCTGTACGAGGCCCGGGCCCGCGCCTCCGGCGATCTCGTGGCGGACGCGGGCAGGACGGTGAGCGCGACGTCGGCCCGCTACACCTGGACGCAGTACGTGCCCTGCACGTCGTACGAGCGCGCCCATCCGACGTACTGCACCCAGCCCGGCAGCGACCGCACGGCCCTCCACCGCGACGACGACTACCTGCACTTCTGCCTGGCCCCCACGACGACCACCCCGAAGCCCTGCCCGGTCCGCTCCCCCGGGATCCAGCGCATCACGCGGGAGATCACCCGCGTGGTCGCCGATCACACCGGCTGACCCGGTCCCGGCCGGCAGGGTTCACCCGGCCCGCGATGCCGCCCGGCGGCCGGCTCAGACCCCCTGCGCCGTGCCGCTCCCGGATGCCGGCGCGGCTCCCTGGGCCGGATCCGCCGAGGCCGGCGGAAGCGCGAGGTGGCGGGCGAAAAAGGCCTCGATCAGGTCCCGTTGGCCGTCCGACGAGACCCCCCGGAGTTCGAGGCGGTCCTCGCCGATCGAGATGCCGGCGGCGCGGACGGGCCGGTTGCGGAGCCATGACGCCACCATCTGCACGACGCCGCGCAGGACGGCCGGCTCGGCGGTCACCGCGAGCGCTCCGACGGCGATCACCTCACCCGGCTTGGCACGATCGGGCACTGCGCCCGATCGGTTCAACTCGGCTCGCTCCACCTCGAGTTCCAGCAGCCGTTCCCGCAAGTGCCGGGTGAGTGCGTCCAGTTCCTCCTGGTCACTGTCCGCGTCGCCCTCCAGCAGGAGGTCCATCCGACGTGTCGGGCCGTCGCCCACCGTGTCCCCCGATTCCCCCCGGTGCGGCTGGTGCCGGAGCAGTCTAGCCGCCGACGCGCGCCGACGGCCGGTCATGGAAGAAGAGTGACCCTCCCGGACATCCGGGTCCGACTTCCGGGAAATCCGGGGTCTTCCGTGGCGCCCGACGGGTGTACCTGCCCGCCGTCCGGGCAGTAAGCGCTTGCCCTCTACTCGGCCACTGGGGAGGACCATCGCCGATGGCGTCGTCCGAGAGACCGCTCGACCACCGTTACCGGGGCGAGCACCCGATCCGCACCCTTGCCTACCTGTTCCGCGCCGACCGCCGCCGGCTCGCCGGCGCCTTCGTGGTCTTCACCGTGAAGCACAGTCCGGTGTGGCTCCTGCCGCTGATCACCGCGGCCATCATCGACACCGTCGTCCAGCACCAGCCGATCGGCCGGATGTGGCTGAGCGCCGGGGTCATCCTGTTCATCCTGCTGGTCAACATCCCGCTGCACCTGCTGTACGTGCGGCTGCTGTACGGCAGCGTGCGCCGCATGGGCACCGATCTGCGGTCGGCGCTGTGCACCCGCATGCAGCAACTGTCCATCGGCTACCACTCGCGGGTCAGCGCCGGCGTGCTCCAGGCCAAGGTCGTCCGCGACGTGGAGACGGTCGAGCAGATGGTGCAGCAGACCGCCGAGACCGGACTCGGCGCGCTCACCGTACTCACCGGCGGCCTCGTCGTGATCGCCGTCCGCACCCCCGAGTTCGTGCCCGTGTTCGTGTGCGTCGTGCCGGTCGCGGCCCTGCTCGTCGCCCGGCTGCGGACCCGGCTGCGCTCGCAGAACGAGCACTTCCGCCACGAGGTCGAGCATCTGTCGTCGCGGGTCACGGAGATGACCCGGCTCATCCCGGTGACCCGGGCGCACGGGCTGGAGGGAAAGGCACTGCGCCGTATGGACGGCACGCTGCGGCAGGTGCTCCACTCCGGGCTCCGACTCGACCTGCTCAACGGCCGGTTCGCCTCGCTGGCCTGGGTGTTCCTCAACGTCGTCGGCGTGGTCTTCCTCACCTGCGCGGCACTGGTGTCGTACTACGGCGTGTGGGGCGTCACGCCCGGCGACGTCGTCATGCTCAGTGCCCTCCTGACCACCCTCACCAACTCCACGACGACCCTCGCGGGGCTGGCTCCGGTCATCACGAAAGGTCTGGAGTCGGTGCGTTCGGTCGGCGAGGTCCTCCAGGCACCCGAACTGGAGGACAACGAGGGCAAGTCGGAGGTGACGTCCGTGCGAGGGGCCGTCGTCTTCGAGGGTGTCGGGCACGCCTACGAGGAAGGCAGGCCCGCCGTAAGGGACTTCACCCTCTCCGTCGCCCCGGGCGAGACCGTCGCCCTGGTGGGCGCCTCGGGGGCGGGCAAGTCCACGGTGCTGAACCTCGTCATCGGTTTCGTCCGCCCCGGGTCGGGCCGCCTGCTGCTCGACGGCACCGACATGAGCACCCTGGATCTGCGCACCTACCGGCGGTTCGTCTCGGTCGTCCCTCAGGAGTCGATCCTCTTCGACGGCACCGTCCGGGAGAACGTGGCGTACGGCATGGACGACGCCGGGGACACGGTGGTGCGGCAGGCCCTGCGCGACGCGAACGCGCTCGAGTTCGTCGACCGGCTGCCCCAGGGCCTCGACACCGTGGTGGGCGAGCACGGGGCGCGGCTGTCCGGCGGGCAGCGCCAGCGGCTGGCCATCGCGCGGGCGCTGATCCGCGATCCCCGGGTCCTCATCCTCGACGAGGCCACCTCGGCACTGGACACGCACTCCGAGGCCCTCGTCCAGCAGGCGCTGGCCCGGCTGCTGCGCGGCCGCACCACGTTCGTCGTGGCGCACCGGCTGTCCACCGTCCGGGGCGCCGACCGCATCGTCGTGATGGGGGACGGCGTCATCCGGGAGATCGGCTCGCACGAGGAACTGCTGCGGCGCGGCGGTGCCTACGCGGCTCTGTACAGCGGTCAGCCCGTCTGAGGGCGCCCGGTCCGCCCGGACACCGGAACGCTGCCGGCTCGGGCGGGCCGCACGACCGCGCGGCTGCGGGCGTGCGGCCCGTCGGGGCCCGATCGGCCCGCTATTCGCCCGCGTACACCTTCTCCAGGGCCGCGATGTCCAGCTTGGACATCCGGTACATCGCCTGGACCGTGCGGGTCGCCTTCTGCGGGTCCGGGTCGCTGATCAGGTCGATGAGCCGGCTGGGCACGACCTGCCAGGACAGGCCGTACTTGTCCTTGATCCAGCCGCACGGGCCCGCTTCGCCGCCGTCCTCGACGAACTTGTTCCAGTAGTGATCCACTTCTTCCTGGTCCGCGCAGTGGATCTGGAACGAGATGGCCTCGTCGAACGTGAACTCCGGGCCGCCGTTGATCGCGACGAACTTCTGTCCGTTGGCCACGAACTCGGCGGCCAGGACGGATCCGGCAGGGCCGGGCCCCGCCTCGGTGTAGCGGCCGATCCTGCCGAGCTTGGAGTTCTTGAAGATCGAGACGTAGTAGTGGGCGGCCTCCTCGGCCTGGCCGTCGAACCACAGGCACGTGGTGAATCCGTCGGCGGGCATCTGTACCTCCTCGGGCGGGACGTCATCCTTACCCGTATCGACCGGTCGTCGCCCGCAAACTCATCGGTGGACCGCGGACCGTTCGGGTGACGAATGCCCGGCGCCCCGCCCGGCGGCCGCCGCGCCGGTCACCGTCTGCCGCCCGGCCCGGACACCGGGGCCGGTGATGCCTCACGGCCACAGTGCGGCAGATCGGCGGGCCGGCCGGGTCGTGCCGGCCTCTGCCCGTGGCAGATCTGCCGCGGGCAGAGAAACCGGACACGGCCGCGAGGCCGGGCCGAGAGTGGAGGGCGCGGCCACCCACGTCGGCCGCCTCACCACTAGGAGGACCGATGTCTGCACTCGTCACGGGCCGCTACCCGGCCCACGCGCCGCGGGCCGAGGAGGGCGACACCCCGCCGTCCCGCTTCGACGACCACCTGGCCGCGCAACTGCTCGGACAGCGGATCGTCTTCCTCGGCACACAGGTCGACGAGGTCTCCGCGAACCGGGTCTGCGCCCAGCTGCTCCTGCTGTCCGCGGAGGACCCGCGCACCGACATCAGTCTGTACGTCAACAGCCCCGGCGGTTCGGTGACCGCCGGCCTGGCGATCTACGACACGATGCGGCTGATCCCCAACGACGTGTCCACGCTCGTCATGGGATTCGCGGCGAGCATGGGGCAGTTCCTGCTCACCGTCGGCACGCGCGGCAAGCGCTACGCGCTGCCGAACGCGCGGATCATGATGCATCAGCCGTCGGCCGGCATCGGCGGCACCACGGCCGACATCGAGATCCAGGCGCAGAACCTGGAGTTCACGAAGAAGGCGATCGAGCGGATCACCGCCGAGCACACCGGGCAGAGCGAGGAGACCATCTCCCGGGACGGCGACCGCGACCGCTGGTTCACGGCCGAACAGGCACGGGTGTACGGCATGGTGGACCGGGTCGTGGAGTCGCTCGACGACGTCCGCCCGGCCGCCTCACGGCGAAGGATGGGGCTCTGACATGGGTACGTACACGATCCCGAACGTCGTCGAGCGGACCCCGCAGGGCGAGCGGTCGTACGACGTCTTCAGCCGTCTGCTGTCCGAACGGATCATCTTCCTCGGCACGGAGATCGACGACGGGGTCGCGAACGTCGTCATCGCGCAACTCCTCCATCTGGAGTCGTCGAGCCCGGAGAGCGAGATCGCGATCTACATCAACTCGCCCGGGGGTTCGTTCACTTCGCTCATGGCCATCTACGACACGATGACGTTCGTCCAGGCGCCCATCTCCACCTTCTGCGTCGGGCAGGCGGCCTCGACGGCGGCGGTGCTCCTGGCCGGGGGCGACCCGGGGCGACGGTTCGTGCTGGAGCACGCGCGCGTCCTGCTCGGGCAACCGGCCAGCGGCGGGCGCCAGGGCACGGTCTCGGACCTGAGCGTGCAGGCCAAGGAGATGATCCGCATCCGCTCCCAGGTGGAGGAGGTCCTCGCCCGGCACACCCGCCACGACATCGCGACCCTGCGCGCGGACATGGACCGGGACAAGATCTTCACCGCGGACGAGGCGGTCGCCTACGGACTCGCGGACGAGGTGCTGAGCCGACGGCTCGCGGTGCTCTGACGGGCGACTCGCGGTGCCGACGGCGCGGCTCTCCGTGCCGTCGGCGCCGGCCGGAGTCAGGCGGCCAGGCACATGCCGTCGTACCCGGACGTCGACGGCCTCGCGGCCGGCGTCACCGAGGTGGAGGTCACCGAGGTGCGGCGGCCCGGTCCGAGTCCGGCGAGCCGGTCCAGCCGGACGAGTTCGTCCTGGGCCAGCGACAGCAGATCGGTGAGACCGAGGCCGAGGGCGCGCGCGGCCGCCGCGAGCACTTCGGAGGATGCTTCCTTGCGCCCGCGCTCCAGCTCCGACAGGTACGGCATGGAGATCCGGGCCTCTTCGGCCACATCCTTCAGCGTGCGCTCCTGGGCGAGCCGTTCGCGCCGCAGGACGTCGCCCACGAGGTCGCGCCACAGGGGCTCCTTGCCCCCGAACGGCTCGCGTCCCGGGGGCGCCTGCGGCACCGGACGCGGTGCGAGGACCGGCCCGGCCCGTCGCGGCTCCGGGGCGGGGGCGACGGGCACCGCCCGGACCGGACCGGACCCGGCCGCCGGGCGCAGGGGGATGACTCGGGCTTCGTCGGGCGCTTCGTTGCTCACCCCTTCAGCCTAGAAGGGCTGGGCCGGACGGGAAGGGATCGGCGTTCCGCTCTCGGTGAATCCCGGACTCCGTGAATACGTGAATACGTGAATACGTGAATACGTGAATACGTGAATCCGTGGGGCCACGGGTCCGGTCGCGGGCGGCGTGGGTGGGGAGGGAGGGTCGCCCCTCAGGCCCCACCGCCCGTGTCGGCGGGCCCTTCGGTCTCGGCCGGCTCCTGTGCGGTTTCACCGGGCTGCTCGCCGGTCTGCCCCGGCTCCTGGGCCGTCTCGACGGGCTCCGACGGGGCCGGCTCCTGCGAGAAGGGAGCGGACGCGACGGGCCCGGACGAGAGCGTCGGTGTCTCGGCGGCCGGGGCCGACTGCGTGGCGGTCGGAGCCGGCTGCGTGGCGGTCGGTTCGGGCTGCGTGGCGGTCGGCGCGGGCTGTGTGGCGGTTGATTCGGGCTGTGTGGCGGTCGGTTCGGGAGCCGAAGACTTCGGCTCGGAGGGCGACTCGGCCTTCGAGGACTCCGGCTTCGGCGACTCGGACTTCGAGGACTCCGGCTTCGGCGACTCGGACTTCGACGGCTCCGACTTCGAC
>NZ_BAABKB010000037.1:0-106006 GCF_039543605.1 Streptomyces siamensis
GGTTCCCTACGATGAACACCGCGCGTTCGCCCCGCTCCTCGAAGCCGCTCCGGCTTGACTCTTAGCACCGTGAGATGTCTTTCGAAGGTCCTGACATCCATGCCGGGAATCGGCGTCAGGACCGGAGCCAGGATCCTGATCGAGGTCGGCGACGGCAGCACCTTCCCGACCGCCGGCCACCTCGCCGCATACGCAGGTCTCGCCCCCGCCACCCGCAGTTCCGGGTCCTCGATCCGCGGCGAACAGCCTTCGAGGAGAGGAAACAAGCAGCTCAAGAGGGCCTTCTTCCTCTCCGCGTTCGCGGCCCTGGCCGACCCGGCATCGCGGACCTACTACGACAGGAAGATCGCGCAGGGAAAGCACCACACCCAGGCCCTGCTCTGCCTCGCCAGGCGCCGGGCCGACGTCCTCTTCGCGATGCTCCGCGACGGAACCTTCTACGAACCCCAATCCGTCAAGTCAGGCTGAACCGCCGAGAGCCCGCCGCGCTTCCGCCCACAGCCGCTCGAACTCCTCCGAGGAGATCTCGGCCGCCTGCGACTGGTCCTGCCAGCCCTCCATAGGGCCTTCGGCGAGAACGCCGTACTGCCGTTCATAGCGGCCCATCGCCGCGAGATCGGCATGATCACGCAAGTGCAGCACCTCCGCCAGAGAAGCCGCCTTCACCGGCCGCAAGTCCTGCCCCCGGACCTCAACCTGCCGCGCTGCCCAGCCCTCGTCATCAGCCTCGAAATACAGCCACAGATCTTCGTCCTCGTAGTAGGTGCGGAACCAGGTCGTCATGCCGCCATCCTGACCCACGACCTTGACCAAAGAGATAGGGGCACCCCCCCGCTCAGCGTCACCTGATCGGCCGAGCCGGGGGGCGGTGCCGCCCGGCGACACCACCCTGCCCGACACCACTGGCCCACCTGATGACCACCATGTCGCGCACCCTGGCCCGGTCACGGCCACGGGTGCCCGACGCACGGCGCGCGGCTACCGTCGAAGGGCACGCCGCTCGGTCGAACGCACCGCGCGGCCGTCCCGCGGAAGGAGCGTGGCCGCCGTGGCCCGGAACCGCCGTCTCATCCTGAGCTCACCCTCCGAGGTCTGGAGCCTGCTGTGCGACGGCTACCGCTACGGCGAGTGGGTGACCGGAACCCAGCAGGTCCTGGACGCGGATCCGCACTGGCCCGAGGTGGGCGCCCGGCTGCGCGTCCGCGTGGGTGTCGGTCCGCTGACCCTCGACGACACCTGCGTCGTCCGCATCTGCGAACCGGAACGCCGGCTGGAGCTCGAAGCCAAGGCCGAGCCCTTCGGCGCGGCCCGCATCGCCATGCGCCTCGTCCCGTGGGGGGAGAACACGCTCTTCGTCCTGGACTGGCACCCCCTCCGGGGGCCCGGCACCCGGATGCACGGGCTGCCCGTGGACTACGTCATCGCCGTCCGCAACGGCATGATGCTGACGAAACTGGCCCGGATCGCGGTACGCGAACACACCGAGACCGACTCCGCCACCTTGCAGGACACCCCGAGCGGTTGAGGCGCTCCCGGCCCACGAACCGCCGTACGGCAGGATGAGGACCATGAGCGTAGTCAAGATCAATGTGCTGGCCGTCCCCGCCGAGCAGCGGGAGACGCTGGAGAAGCGCTTCGCCTCCCGCGCCCACGCCGTGGAGAACTCCGACGGTTTCGAGTGGTTCGAGCTTCTCCGCCCCGTCGAGGGCACCGACAACTACCTCGTCTACACGCGCTGGCGTGACGAGGAGTCCTTCCAGGCCTGGATGGAAGGCCCCATGAAGGCAGCCCACCAGGGCGGCGGCGCGGACAGCGGTGAACGCCCCAAGCCCGCGGCCAGCGGCTCCACCCTGTGGTCCTTCGACGTCGTGCAGCAGGCGGCCCCTCCGAACGCGTAGGCGCACCACGCAACGCCCCGCTCCGGGGCGTTGCGTGCACCGGGTCTCCAGGGAGGCGGCTTGGATCAGGCCGGGTCCGCGGCGCCGAACGACAGCCCCTAACCGGGCAGTTCGGTCCGCTCCCACCACTCGTACACGGGCAGCGTGCCCGCCGACGTCTGCCGCTCGCGCGTCGTCGCCCTGAAGTGCTCGTACCCCCCGAGGAACGGCACCTTGATGTCGAGCCCCGGCGCGGGCGCGGAGACGATCCGCTCGGGAAGATCGTCAGGGCCGCCTTCGAGGACTGCCTTGGTCGCATCGGTCATGACGCCATCCTCGCCGCCGACAGCGGGACGCGCCCGGCGAGCCGTCCCCTCGGTGGATGCCTCGTCCACCGGCTGCCCCACGCAGGATCGATCGCTTGACTTCGAGTGCTCTCGAAGTCATAGCGTCCAGGACATGGCGCACCTGCCCGGGATGCCGGAGCCCGCGATCCAGAGCTCAATGGATGAGGGATCCGGACGCGGGGCGCCCCGGAACGAAGATCGGCACTGCAGGAAAGGCTGGAACCCCACATGAAACAGCGCAGGCTGCGAGACCTCCAGGTGTCAGCCATCGGTCTCGGCTGCATGGGAATGTCCGCCTTCTACGGCACCACCGACGAGGAGGAGGGCATCAAGACCATCCGCCACGCCCTCGACCTCGGCGTGGACTTCCTCGACACGGCCCAGGTGTACGGGCCGCTCACCAATGAGACGCTCGTCGGCCGGGCGATCAAGGGGCGCCGCGACCAGTACGTCGTCGCCACGAAGTTCAACTACCGCATGGACAACGCCTCGCCCGGCGACATGAGCACGGTGGGACCGCAGGACGGCTCCGCCGAACACGTGCGCAGCTCGATCCACGGCTCCCTCGAACGGCTCGGCACCGACTACATCGACCTCTACTACCAGCACCGCGTGGACCCCAAGGTGCCCATCGAGGAGACCGTCGGCGCTCTCGCGGAACTGGTCGCGGAGGGCAAGGTGCGCCACATCGGCCTCAGCGAGGCGGGACCGGACACCATCCGCCGTGCGCACGCCGTGCACCCGATCACGGCCGTGCAGACGGAGTACTCGATGTGGAGCCGGGACCCGGAGGCCGAGGTCCTGCCCACGTGCCGGGAGCTCGGTATCGGTTTCGTCCCGTACTCGCCTTTGGGCCGTGGTTTCCTCGCCGGCCGGTTCTCCTCCCCCGCGGACCTGGACGAGGGCGACTTCCGCCGCTCGGGCCCGCGCTTCACGGGCGAGAACCTGGAGGCCAACCTCAGGCTCGCGGAGAAGGTGAAGGAGATCGCGACGGAGAAGGGCGTGACGCCGGCTCAGCTCGCGATCGCCTGGGTCCTGGCGCAGGGCGACGATCTGGTGCCGATCCCCGGTACCAAGCGACGCACGTACCTCGAACAGAACGCCGCCGCGGTCGACATCGAGCTGACCAAGGAGGACCTGGCCCGCATCGACGCCGAACTCCCGGAACCTGCGGGTGAGCGCTACGACGAGGCTGGGATGAAGTCCATCAACCTCTGAGCCCGTAGCCGGGCTCGTGCGCGTTCTGTCGGTGGGTCGATGTCGGTCCCGTGGGTGGGCGCCGTCTGTCCGGTGGGTGGGTCGGGTCCGTGCCGGTGATCCGCCCGTTGCAGCCCTTGTGCGGAGCGGTACTGGTAGGACCTCGGTGAGTGCGTGGCGCCGTCCGCAACGGGCATTTGATTCACCGGCACGGACCCTTCGGTGAGCGGGCGAGTGCGGGCAGTGGTGGGTTGCGGCGGCAGGCGAGGGGCCGGCCGGGTGCCTGGGGGCCACCGCACGGCCCCTTCGGCGAGAGGGCGAGTGCGGGCAGTGGTGGGTTGCGGCGTCAGGCGGGGCCCACTCACCGGACAGGCACTCGCCTCGGTCAGCACTGACTGGCATGCGTATGGCTGTGCGACACCTCGGGCGGCGACGCCGCCGGGCGATCCCGGTGATCGCGCAGCCAGTCCTGCACGGCGAGGACGAACGCGCACACGATGGGCGCGATGCCGCAGCCCACGGCAACCGCGACGGCGGTGCGGAAGGAGCCGTGCCGGGCGTCCAGCACCAGGTAGAACAGACCGGGCAGGACGGCGGTGCCCACCGCGCCGCCGAGGCGCTGCGCCGTCTGCAGGGCACCGCCGGCGGCTCCCGCCATCCGGACCGGTACGTCGCGCAGCGTCATCGTGATGTTGGGCGAGATGACGCAGCCACTGCCGATGCCCCCTGCGAACAGCGCCGGCGCTGCGTACCAGACGGCGTTCTCCCCCGGTACCCGCCACAGCACGAGGACGGCGCAGCCGAGGCCGAGGATCGCGCCGGCGAGCCCGCACACGGTCAGCAGCCGTCCCAGTCGTTCCACGAGTCGGCCCGCCACGAACGCGGCGGTGGCGGAACCGATGGCGAAGGGGGTCACCGCGAGGCCCGACCGCAGCGGCGAGAAGTGCTGCCCGTTCTGGAAGAACAGGGCGAACACCAGCCACACACCGCTGAACCCGACGAAGTAGAGGGCGCCGATGGTCGCGCCGGTGGCGTAGCCGCGTGTGGAGGTCACCAGCGCGGGATCGAGGAGAGGCTGTCCCTTCCTCGTCGCAACGCGCCGCTCCCAGCGTTCGAACGCCACCAGGAAGGCCGGCCCGACCACGAAGAGCCACCACAGTCGCCGGACACCGCCCGCCTCGGCCAGCACCAGCGGCAGCATCAGGCTCAGCACCCCGCAGCCGAGGAGCACGACACCCACCAGGTCGAGCGGTTCACGCCGACCGCAGGCGACGCGGGGCAGCAGTCGCAACCCGAGCAGCAGGGCGAGCGCGCCGACCGGCACGTTCACGTAGAAGATCCACCGCCAGCCCTGGGGCCCGGCGGCGAGCATGAGGATCAGACCGCCCACGACGGGGCCCACGGCGCTGGAGATCCCGACGGTGGCACCGAACATGCCGAAGGCCCGTCCGCGCTCCCCACCCCGGAACATCTGCTGGATGAGCGCGGAGTTCTGCGGGGCGAGGCAGCCCGCCGCGACGCCCTGCGCGAGCCGCGCCAGGACGAGGAGTGTGATCGTCGGAGCCGCTCCCGCGGCGGCGCTGCACAGCACGAACCCGGCGAGCGCCAGCAGGAAGATGCGGCGCCGGCCCATGGCGTCGCCGATGCGCCCGGCGGGCACGAGGACCAGCGCGAAGGTGAGGGCGTAGCCGGAGACGACCCATTGGATGGCCGGCGCGGAGGCGTGCAGGTCCCGCTGCATGGAGGGGAGCGCCACCGCGACGATCGTCACGTCGAGCAGGCTCATGAACCCGGCGACGAGAGTGACCCACAGGGCTCGCCAGCGCCGGGGGTCGGTTCCCTCCGCCGCCCCAGCGGGCGGCGGGCCCCCACCTCCCTGTGCCTGTACGGCCGGTCCCACGAGGGCTCCTCTCCGCCGCCGGCGCCCGGGCACCTGCTGCCGTCCTCCGGTACCCGTCGACACCCCGGGCGGACCCCGGGGTGCCACGCACCCTCACCATCCTTCGAGGAGCACGCGCAATCAGCAACACGGCCGGACCGGGTCGGATGCCCCGCCCGCGAAACGGTGCCGGTCAGGCCCGAAGGACGTGCCAGGGCCGTGTGGCGTGCTCGGCCGGGGTCCCGTCGAGCACGCGCGCGGTGCGTGCGGCGGGGTCGAGCAGCACGGTGGCGAGGCTGGCCCAGCGACGCCCGGTGGGACCGTCCATGTCGGGAACGCAGGTCACGGGCGGCTCCCCGGGCCCGGTGATCAGCTGCTCGACGAGCCCGCCGCCCTCTGCGTGCGTGAGGCCCGTCCCGCCCTGTTCCAGCCGTCGGCGCAGAAAGGCGTGACGCTCGGAGGAGTCGGGCTGGTAGAGCCAGGACTTCTCGTGCTCGGCGGGGACCGGAGTGAGGAAGTGATTGGTGCGCAGGTGGGTTCCCTCGGCGACAGGCGGTGCCTCGAAGACACCGGCCGGGCTGATGTCGAGCAGCAGGGCCTGTCGCGTGTCGAACAGCATGAAGGACCCGGACGAAGCGATCGGGGCGTCCCGCAGGAGCCGTCGGGCGTGGTCCACGCTGTCCGCCTCTTCGAGGACGAGCGCGGCCAGGACGTGCACGGGCAGTCCGCCGACGCGGTCGTCCCGGTGCCCGAGGATGTTGAAGTGCAGGGCGAGTCCGGCGCTGTTGACGCCGATCTTGGCGAGGATGCCGTGTTCGGTGATGCCGACGTAGCGGTGGGTTCCGCCGGCGCAGTCGAGTGTGTGCCAGTACGGGCTGAGTTCGACGTGCCAGTCCCACGTCTGCACTCCGAGGTGCGTGTGGCCGCCGTACTCCGTGGGCAGGCGGCGCACCACGGTGGAGCACTCCCCCGGCGGGACCTCGCGGGAGCGGGCGAGGATCTCGGTGCGGGCGTTCAACGCCGCGGCCTGCCAGGTTTCGATGCCCGCTCCGTCGGCGAGGCCCTCGATCTGTGCGCGCAGGGCCGGGCGGAAGTCGCCGACGGCGTCGAGTGCGCGGTGCGCGTCGTCGCGGACGGTGCCGGGCCGGATGCCACCGAGGGCGAAGAGCCGGTCGTAGACGTCGATCGCGCCGTGCAGGTCGGGGCCGAGCTGCCGTCCCCTGGCGTGGCCGCGGTCGTACGGATCGGCGGCGGTCACGCTGACGTGCGGTCGCCGGTCGGGGCGGGGGAACGGTACGGAGGAAGTCATCGCGGGAGGGTCTCCTGGGTGACGTGCACGAGCGGGCTGCCGTCGACGAACGTGGCGAGGACGGGATTGACCGCCTGCTCTTCGGGGGTCAGGTCGAGGGGGTTGCGGGCGAACACGGCGAGATCGGCCGCGTAGCCCGGGGCGATGCGGCCGAGCCGGTGGCCGGCGCCGGCCGCAGTGGCGGTGGCGGTGGTCATCCCGGCGTAGGCCTCTCGGGCGCTGATCCGCTGGCCGGGCTGTACGGGGGCAGCCGTGGGTTCGTCGACGGGGCGGCGCAGTTGGGCGTCGGCGAGGGCGATCCGCGGGTCGCCGATCCCGATGGGCCAGTCGGAGCCGAGGGCGACGACGGCGCCGTGGTCGAGGAGGTCGCGTGTGCGCCAGCCGTGTGCGACGCGCTCGGGACCGATCCGCCGCGACCAGTTGTCGCTCTGGTCGGGCCTCGTCATACGGGTGGCGTGGACGGGTTGCAGGCCGGCGACGACGCCGAGTGCGGCGAAGCGGCCCAGCAGGTCGTCGGGGATCGACTCGATGTGCTCGATGCGGTGCGGGGCGCGGCCGGGGTTGCCCGCCTCCTCGATCACGTCGAGGGCGAAGCGCACCGCCCGGTCCCCGATCGCGTGGGTGGCGGTGGGGATGCCGCGCTCGGTGAAGTACCGGACGGCGGCGCGGTAGGCCTCCACGTCCTTCCAGAGGGGGTGGCGGTTCTGCCCGAGGGCGTCCGGGTGGTCGAACCACGCCGAGCCGTTGTCGGCGGTGCCGTCGAGCATGAACTTCGCGCCTTCGACGTGCCAGCGCCGCCCGGCCAGCGCTTGCGTCTCCGCGACCGCTGCCCAGACGTCGGGCCCCGAGTCGGCGGGGACGAGCGGCGAGCAGCGCACCCGCAGCGGCAGGTCTCCGGTTCTCTCGATCTGCCGGTAGACGGCTTCGGAGGGGTCGGTGAAGTCCATGGCGTGCAGGCCGGTGAGGCCGGTCGCGGCGAGCCTGTGCAGCTGGGTGGCGACGTGTCCGGCGGCGGTCGTGACCGGGACGTCGGGATAGTGGTCGAAGACGAGTCCCATGGCCTGGAGTTCCACGATGAAGCCGGTGGGAATCCCGTCGGCCCCGACGACGATCCTGGACGCGTCGTCGAACGTCTCCTGCCCGGTGAGCCCCACCTGCCGGACGACGGTGGGACTGACGACGAGGGCGTGCGCGTCGCGGGTCATCAGGGAGACCGCGACGCCGGGGAAGCGCCGTTCGAAGATCTCTCCGCCGGGTGCTGCGCCGAAGACGTTGATGTCGAGGTCGAATCCGGTGACCCAGGCGCCCGGCGGGAGTGTGCCGAGGTGGTCGGCGATACGGGCGCACACCGCGTCGGGTGTCGCCAGTCCGCCGAGGTCGAGGCCGCTGCCGATCTCGATCGACCCCCACACGGGGTGGGCGTGGGCGTCGGTGAGTCCGGGGGTGACGGTCGCGCCGGGGAATTCGCGTACGTCGGTGCCGGTGCCCCGGTACCGGCCGAGGATCTCGTCGCCTCCGACGGCCAGGACGCGGCCGTCCTTGACGGCGAGGACGCTCCCGGTACGGGCGGCGAGGGGTTGCCGCGCGTTCGGGACGGCCGTGCCGGTGAAGTTCTCGATGCGCGCGGCGCGCACGATGAGATCGGCGGTCATGACGTCCTCCGCGCGGGGTCCGATGCGGCCGGAACAGTGTGGAGAGCCCGCGACAGTGCCCAGTACAGGACCGCCGAGCCGAGGACACCCACCGGCACGGCGAGGTTGAGGCCTCCCATCGCCGCGGAGAGGGGACCGGCCCAGGAGCTGGAGCCGGCGCAGAGCGTGGCGGCCGCGGCACCGAGCAGGGTGGCGAGGGTGCCGGCCCAGTTGACGCCCCCGCGGTACCAGAACGGTCCGGTGCGGCTCTGGTCGTGGAGGGCGCTCCCGTCGTAGCGGTTGCGGCGCAGCACGATGTCGGTGGCGTAGACGGCCATGCAGGGGCCGGTGATCACGACGACGAGCTCCATCATGGCGTTGACCGCCGTGAGGAAGTCGAACACGAGGATCGCGAACAGCGTCATCGTGGTGCCGATGACGCCGACGACGAGGACTGCGGTCACGCGCGGCAGCCGTACTCCGATGGACTGCATCGAGAGTCCCGCGCTGTAGGCGGTCATGCCGTTGTTCGCCACGGTGTTCACGACGACGCCGACGACGAAGACCGGCGCGAACCACGCGGGCATGACGCCCTCGAGGGCCGTCTGGGGGTCGCTCATGTCGAGGCTCGTGGCCGCGAGCGCCCCGATGGCGGTGAAGACGACACTCGGCAGGAAGGCGCCGGCCGACGTCCACAGGGCTACGGCCGTACGGCTGGTGTCGCGGGGCAGGTAGCGCGCGAGGTCCGGGCTGTTGGCGTACGAGAGCGGGGCGGAGGCGACGAGGGTGAATCCGGAGGCCACGGCGACGAGCAGTGCGAAACCGTGCAACGGCTCGGCGGGCGTGTACGACCAGTCCGTGCGGCCGAGCACGATCCCCGAGACGACGAGGAACACGAGGAGCAGCAGCACGGTCAGCACCGTGTAGAGGCGCACGATCGTCGCGTGCCCGTAGATCGCGACGAGCACGGTGGCACCGGCGATCAGGCAGATCACGAACGTGTCGACGGCGGTGGAGTCCGGCAGGCCGAGCCGGGCCGCGAGGCCGATGCCGGCCACGGAGGCCGCCGACCAGTTCAGCGCCAGGTAGAGCGCCGAGATCAGCCACCCCGTGACCGCGACGACCGCCCTGTTGCCGACCGTCCCGTACATCGCGCGGGAGACGACCGAGCCGGTGGTGCCCGAGGCGGGGCCGCTGACGGCTATGAAGCCCGTCAGGAGCCAGAAGAGGTTTCCCGCGACGATGACCGCGAGGGCCTCGGGCAGCGAGAGGCCGATGAGGACGAGGGTCGCGCCGACGACGAAGCTCAGGTAGCTCACGTTGGGAGCGGCCCAGATGGCGAAGAGCTCGCGCGGTGATCCGTGCCGCTCGTCGTCGGGCACGCATTCGATGCCCCGGGTCTCGACGTTGCCGGCCCGGTCGAGTCCGGCTCGGGGGCCGGCCTCGTCACGGGCCGTGGGGATGTGGGCCATGGATGGGTTCCTTCAACGGGACGAACGGACGTCTGTCCCGGGCTCCGCCGCCGCGTGCGAGGCGGCGGGTCCGGGAGGACAGGGCCTTATTGGTGCGATAACCAATAGACTATTGGTGCGACATCCAATAGTGTGATCCGCATGACGTCAAGCCCCCGGAGCACCCGGACCCGCAAGGACCCCGCCGAGCGACGGACGGAGATCCTGGAGACGGCGGCCCGCCTCGCGCTGGAGCAGGGGCTGGAGCGTGTGACGATGCAGCTCGTCGCCACGGAGCTCGGGGTGCGGCCGGGGCTGATCAGCCACTACTTCCCCACCGTCGACGCACTGCTGTGCGATGCGTTCGCCCGCGCGGTCAGCCGCGAAAGGGACGCACTCCTGCCCGAGGCCGACGAGAATCTGCCCCCGAAGGCACGCATGAGCCGGTTCCTCCACCGGATCAGCGACACCGACTTCGCCGATCTCGGCAGGCTCTGGCTGAACGCCCGCCACCTCGCCCGCTACCGCCCGAACCTGCGACGCGTGGTCGCCGAGCAGGAGGCGGTCATGCGCGGCACCCTCACGGCCCTGATCGAGGAGGGCGTGCGCGCGGGGGACTTCACCACCTCGGACCCGGCGGAGGCGTGCCTGGTCGTCCTCGTGGTGATCGACGGCCTCGACTCCTACTCGAACGACGACACGTCGTTCAGTCATCCCGCGCTGGACGCCCTGGTGTTCACGACGGCGGAGCGCGAACTCGGGCTCCGCAAGGGGGACTTGCGCAACCTCGACTGACCCCGCACCCGCACCCGCCGTCGTCGCGGGCGTCGCACCGACCTTCGTCCGTCACGGAAGGGGTCCTCCGACCGGATCCCCGAGCAGACCACACACCGCAAGGCCGACGCCGGTGACAGCCGGGCGCCGCCCGGCGGGCCGGGTCTCCGCGGTCACACCGGTTCGGGGAACGCCACTTCGCGCCGGAGGAAGGCGAGTTGAGCCCTCTTCTCGGGCAGGTGGACGTCCGGGAGGTCGATCTCCGGGAGGGTGACCGCGGGGCCGGCCTCGAAGCCCTGCCGCCGGAAGCGGGCCAGCGCCTTCTCGTGGCGCACATCGGGATCGATGACGATCCGCCGCCGGTCGAGCCCCAGCAGCACGTACGCCGCGAACGAGCCCATCAGCGCCGACGACCATCCCGGTCTCCTGCCACGCTCCCCGGCGGGCGCCATGAGGACATGGACGCCGATGTCGCCCGGCTGCACCTCGTAGCACTCGCCGACCCGGTCCTCGGACGGCTCGTACGTCTGCAGCAGCGCGACCGGGGTGCCGTCGAGTTCGACGAGGAACGCGTGATGGGTGCCGAGGCCGTCCATGTGGGCGTAGACCTCGGCCACCTGGTCACGCGCGAGTCCGTTCATCCCCCAGAACGCGGCCCGTTCGTCACTCACCCATCCATGGAGGACCCCGGCGTCACCCTCGGGGTCCAACGGGCGGATGCGCACTGTGCCGAAGCCGTCGAGGGTCTGTTCGTGAACGGGGCGGGTCGAGCGGGACATGGGTCTCCTCTTTCCGGTTCACGGGGGCTCGGACCGAACGACACGGGCACGGACCCGAACGGCACGGACACGACAAGGCATCGATCCGGCCGCCCCCTCACCACACAGATGATTGTTAGGTTAGCCTTGCCTTAGTTGATCGTGAAAAGAATGTACGCGAGAGGTGGAGAGGTCATGGCACAGGGGCGGGGCTGGGAGGGCGCGGTGCTGAAGCTGATGCGCGCCAAGGACTTCATCCTCACGGTCACGGACACCGAGGACGTCACCGAGGACTACCGGCGCCTGCGCCTCACGGACGGCGGACTGCTCACGGCCACCGGCGTCCACCCGACGATGTGGGTCAGGCTGTGGTTCGAGAACGCGGGCAAGCCCCATCAGCGGGCCTACACGCTGGTCGACCCGGACCCCGAAGCCGGCGCGTTCTGCTTGGAGTTCGCCCTGCACGACGGGGTGGCGAGCGACTGGGCCCGGGGCGCGAAGCCCGGGGACACCATCGAGGCGACCGTCCAGGGCACCGGTTTCGAGCAGCCTTCACCCGCGCCCTCGCACGTGGTCGCGATCGGTGACCCGGCCTCGCTGCCGGCCATCAACTCCCTGCTCACCGGGATCGGTTCGGTGCCGGCCACCATCTGGTTCGAGGGAGGCGACGACGCGTTGCCGTTCCGGACGGACCCCGGGCGCCACGACGTCCGCCGGGTGCCCCGCCAGGACGCCGGCGCCCATCTGGTCGAGCGGGTGAAGGACGAACTGCGCGACGTCCTCACGGGCGCCGAGCATCCGTACGTCTGGATCGCCTGCGACACCCGGACGACCCGCGCGCTGTCGTCGTACGTCCGCAAGGAGCTGGGCGTCCCCAAGGACCGGCTGCACGCGCTGGGGTACTGGCGGGCGAGCTGACGGCGCCCTTCGGCGCGGGACGTTCGGGCGGGCGTCCGTCCCGACGCATCGGCGCGGGACCTTCGGGCGGGCGTCCGTCCCGGCGCATCGGCGCGGGGCACCCGGGCGGGCGCCCGTCCCGGCTCACCCGCCCCGTCGCCCCACCCGCCCCGGTGGCGGCCGCACACCGCAGGGGCCTCGCAGGACTCTGGCCGGATTAGCAGTCTGTCGGGTGTTCGAACACGGAGATACTCAGGGCTGGGCAAATCCGCCCCAATTCCTATGTCCGGAGGACGCTGATGCCCCAGACCAGTGTTCAGACCGCCGCCGTGCTCAACGCCTGGCTGTCCGGCGCCGAGAGCGCGTACGGCGAGCTCAACCCGGCCGGTCCGCTGTACGTCGGCGGCGCCGCCGCGGAGGCCGCGCTCACCGACCCGAGCGACTCCCTCTACGGCTTCTGTTCCAGCCCGAGCGGATCGCACGGCAGCTGGTGCTGCTGACCGCCCTCCTGCGGCGGCGCGTTGAGAGCCCGCGGCGGAGGGCCTTCCTGCGAAGGAGCTTCTCCCCGGCGCGCTTCTTGACCGGTACGACCGCGGAGTCCGCCTCGCCTTGAGGCGTCCCCGCGGGGTGAGGTCCGAGAGCAGCAGCGTGGGGAACCGCGCGCCCGTCCGCGACGCCCGCAGACAGGTCCGGTCCGGTCGGGTGGTTCCCCACGTCCCTCAAGGCGCCTGACAGGCGCGGACGTTCGGCGGAAGGGAGACGGTGGACCGTGAGCGGATCGGCGCCGGAGAGCAGGGACGAAGCGGACTGGTTCGTCGAACCCGTACGGAGCATCGCCCGCCCCTGGCGGGATGAGCTGGTCCGGCGGCTGGCCGCCGTGGACGCCCTGGACCGCGAGGAGCGGGAGACGGTGCTGGAGGCAGGTCACACCGCCCTGCTCAGGTCCTTGCACGCCAAACTGTCCCGGCTGTTCCTGATCGAACTGCACGCGCTGCGCCTGACGGCGGGCGGCGGGCCCGTCGCCCAGGTCGCGACGGGCGCCGGCGCGGACACGCAGACGTGGGCCGTGTTCATCGAGCGGGCCTGCGAGGAGGACTATCTCGACCGCCTGGCCGACCGGTACCCGTGCGCGGGCCGGCGGATCGCGTCGGTGGCCCGGTCGTCGGTGGCGGCGACGGCCGGTCTGGCCGAACGCGTGGCCGCGGACCGCGCGTTGCTGCGGCCGCTGCTGGGAACACCGGCGGGGAAGCTGCGGGCCGTCACGTTCGGAGAGGGTGACACCCACCGGGGCGGTCTGACGGTCAGCCGGATCGAGTTCTCCGGTGGCAGCGTCATGTACAAGCCCCGGCCGTCCGGGACCGACGTGGCTCTGGGCGCGCTGCTGGACGAGCTGTTCGCGGACTTCCCCGACGCTCCGCCGGAGCACGAACGCATTCGGGTGCCGCGGACGCTGGCACGCGAGGGCTACGGCTGGGCGGAGTTCGTCCGCCACCGCTACTGCGCCGACGATGCCGAACTCGCGGCGTTCTACCGCAACATCGGCCACTGGCTCGCCGTCCTCCGCTTCACCGGCGGTACCGACATGCACGCCGAGAACATGATCGCGGCGGGCCCGGTGCCGGTGATCGTGGACGCGGAGACGCTCTTCGACGCGCCCGCGCCCTTCCCGCCCGACGGCCGCGGCGACGCGGTGGACGTCGCCGCGGCGGCCATCCGCCGTACCGTGCTGCGCACCGGCCTGCTGCCCGTACGCGGCACCGGCTTCGCGCTCGGCGGCGTGGACATCTCCGGGGTCGGCGCCCTGCCCGGCCAGCAGCCGCTCATCCCGAACCCGGTGATCGCGGACGGTGGCACCGCCGCGGCCCGCTTCCAGGTGGACCTGGTGGCCATGCCCGGCGCCGGGAACCATCCGAGCCCCGCCCCGGTCCTGAGCACGTACTGGGACCGGGTCCTGGCCGGATTCCGGGAGATGACCGCGTACCTGCGCGGGCCCGGGATCGTCCCGCACCGACTGCTGCGCCGCTTCGAGGGCACCCACGCGCGGCGCATCCTGCGGCCGACGCAGGCGTACGTCGACATCGGCCGGATGCTCTGGCACCCGGCGTCGCTGCACGACGAGGCGGCGGCCGTCGAACGCGCCCGGGACATCCTGCGCCGCAACGCCGAGGTGCTGCCGGGCGCGCCGACCGACCGCGCCACGATCGACGGCGAGGTCGCGGACCTCCTCGCCGGTGACGTGCCGATGTTCGACTTCGTCGTGGACGCGGCCGCCGTGGGGACCACGGTCGAGGACTGGCGCACCGCCGACCTGCCGCTGGAGGAGGCGGTGATCCAGGACGCCCTGGTGGGCGCCTACCTCAACGAGCGTTCGCTGCCGCCGCGCGTGCAGGCCGCCGCCGATGCCCCGCACGCACGGGACCGGGAGCGGCGCCGGCGCGCCCTGGCCACCCTCATGGTGCGCCGGCTGTGCGACGGGGCGGTACGGGGCCGGGACGGCACGGTCACCTGGATCAGCCCCGTCTTCACCCCGGCCGGATGGTCCATCAGGGTGCTGCCCGCCGACCTCTACACCGGTCAGGGCGGGGTCGCTCTGACGCTCGCGGAGTACCTGACCGAGGCGAAGGCGGGGCGGGCCGACGAAGTGCCGGGCGTCGCCGAGACGTTCGAGGGCGCGCTGCGCGTGCTGGTGGCCACCGAGGACCGTACGCCGACGCCGTCGCCCGGCGCCTTCAGCGGGGCCGCGTCGCAGGTGTGGACGTGGCTGGCGCTGCACCGCGTGCTCGGTGAGGACCGGCTGCTGGAGCGGGCCGCCGGGAGAGCGCTGCTGCTCGCGGAGGGCCGGCTGGTCGAGGACGACGTCGAGGTGGACCTGCTCAACGGCGCGGCGGGCGGAATCGTTCCGCTGCTCCATCTGGCCGAGGCGACCGGGCAGGACCGCTGGCTCGACGCCGCCTCCCGCATCGGGCACCGGCTGATCGGGCTGGCCACGGTCGACGCGAGCGGCGCCCGGTGGACGACCCGGCTCAACCCCGAGGGCATCGGCGGCTTCGCCCATGGAGCGACCGGCATCGGCTGGGCACTGGCCCGCCTCTCCCTCAGCGACGCCGGGTCCGCGGCCGACCGGCGGGGCTGGGCCGGCCTCGCCGAGCGGGCCTTCGCCTATCAGGAGTCGCTCTACCGGCCCGAGCACGGCAACTGGCTCGACGTCCGGATCGGCGCCGAGGAGGACTTCTTCACCAGTTGGTGCCACGGCAGCACGGGAATCGGCATCGGCATGCTCGATCTCCACCGGCGCGCGGGTGATCCCGCCCACCTCGACATGGCCCGCCGCGCCGCGCGCGCCTCGGCGGCGGAGGGCTTCGGCTGGAGTCACACGCTGTGCCACGGCGACCTCGGCCTCTGGGAGTTCCTCGCCTCCCTGGACTTCGGCGACCCGGCCGACCGCGACGGCAAGATCCTCAGCGGTCTCGAACAGCGCGGGCCGGTGGGCGGCCTGGCCCGCGAGGCCTTCTCCCCCAGCCTGATGTCCGGTCTCTCGGGGGTCCTGCACACGCTTCTGCGCATGCGTCCCGAGGCCGCCCTGCCCGATCCGCTCCTCCTCGACTGACTCGGGAGCGGGTGTCCGGCAGGGCCGGGTTCAGCCCCGGGACCGGCCCTGCCCGCGGCGGCCCTGCCGTTGCCGAGGGCCGCCACGGCCGCCGCCCGAGCGACGGCGCGACGGTGCCGAGGACACGTCCTCGCTGTTGAATCCGGGCCCCGTCGGGGCGCTGAATCCGCCCGGCACCGCGGGCGCGCCCACCGAGGCGTCCGCCGCGGCCGTCGGCGCGGGCGGCACGGCCGGAGTACGGGTGCGGGGCACGGCGCGGCCGACGATGCGGGTGTGCGTCATCAAGGGCGCGCAGGCCGCGCAGACCTCCATGAGGGTCCACACCTGGGCGACGGCCGGGTCGTGGCGCAGGACGAGGAGCACGCCCCCGGCGCAGTGCACCGGGCTGTCCTCGTGGGAGGCGCACTGCGTCTGGCGACAGGCGCAGGAGGCGTCCGGGTGCACGGTGGCCGCCCGGCCGTGCGCGGCGACGTGGGCTTCGGCGAAGCGGCGCAGTGCGGCCAGGTCACGGGACCGCGGCGGCATCGCGCACGGTGAGGAGCAGGTGACGGACGCGGTGCGGTCGCTGTGGCCGGAGACCCTGACGGTCCATGTCCGCCCTTGGCGTCGCGGGGCAGGGGTTTCTGGGTGTGGGAAGTCCAAGACCGGCAGTCCTTCGGCAGTGGGTGTTCGCGATGGTGCGCATAGTGTTTGTACCCCGAGGTGCCGGTCCGCGATCCATCAGGGGGCCGCGCGCGTCCTCGAATCGGTGGACGCGCCCGTGCGCGGGTTCCGGAAACGGGCTCCCCCACGGCGCCGCGCCGGTGAACGCGCCCCCGATCGGAGGCACGGTCAGCGTTCGCGACGTCTGCCGGTGATGCGGTCCCAACGGGACCGGGAGGCGCCGAAGCCGCTCTCGTGCACCCACAGATGGGTGCACGACGGGCACTGGAGGTGGAGCAGGCTGCCGCGGCTGGACAGCAGGTAGCGCCAGTGGACGGAGCACGTGCGCTGCTGCTCGCACGACGCGCAGCCACGGCTGTCGTCGCAGTTCGGGCACCTCACCCAGGCGCGACGCCCGCGGTCCGCCTGCGGGTCAAGCGGCAGCACGACCGCCCCCGCGCTCGGGGAGCACCCCGGCCGCGACGAGCCCGTCGTACAGGCGCTGCTGTTCGTCGTCGAGACCGGAGTACAGCAGGTCGTAGGCGGCCTCCTCGCCACGCAGCGCCTCCATCGGGTCCCAGTCGGGGCCGAGGGCGGCGAGGACCTGCGCCTGCCGGAGCACTTCCTGCGCGGTCAGATCGACGGTGAAGTCGACCAGCGCGGGGGCGTCGTCCCGCCCGGCACCGGGCTGATGGGGGCCGGCCGCCTCGCTGGGGTCGTGGGGGTGTGGGGGGTCATGTGGGGCCATGGAACAGAACCTAGGAACGCCCTTCTCGCCGCGACAAGAGGAGGTGGGCGAAATCACAGCAGGTCAGCGACCGACGAGCGGCCCTTCCGACCCGGTCCGACGAGCACCCCGGCCAGGCGTCGAACGGCGTCCGCCGGCCCGGGACGGGACCACGCCACCGGGTGCCGGCGCACCGCTGCCCGAGCACCCCGGCCAGGCGTCGAACGGCGTCCGCCGGCCCGGGGCGGGACCGCGCCACCGGGTGCCGGCGCACCTCTGTCGGGCAGGACAGGAAGGGCCGCGGGGGCCGCCATGCGCGGCCCTCCCGCAGCCCTCCCCCGCGGCTCACCGCCGTCGCGCCCGCTCAGCCGCCCAGTGCCGCCGAGACCACGCCCTTCGCCTCCTCCTGCACCTGTCGGAGGTGCTGCGTGCCGAGGAACGACTCGGCGTAGATCTTGTAGACGTCCTCGGTCCCCGAGGGACGGGCCGCGAACCAGGCGTTCGCGGTGGTCACCTTGATACCGCCGATGGGCGCGCCGTTGCCCGGGGCTTCGGTGAGGACCGCGGTGACCGCCTCTCCGGCCAGGGTGTCCGTGGTGATCTGCGCGGGCGACAGCTTCGCGAGGAGGGCCTTCTCCTCGCGGTTCGCCGGGGCGTCGATGCGCTCGTACGCCGGCTCGCCGAACCGCGCCGTCAGCGCGGCGTAGTGCTCCGACGGCGTCATCCCGGTCACCGCCGTGATCTCGGACGCGAGCAGCGCCAGGATGATGCCGTCCTTGTCGGTGGTCCACACGGAGCCGTCGCGGCGCAGGAAGGAAGCGCCCGCCGACTCCTCACCGCCGAAACCGATGGAACCGTCGACGAGGCCGTCCACGAACCACTTGAAGCCCACGGGCACCTCGACCAGTTGACGGCCCAGGTCACCGGCGACGCGGTCGATCATGCCGGACGACACCAGTGTCTTGCCGATGCCGGTCCCGGCGGGCCACCGCTCCCGATGGGCGTACAGGTAGGCGATGGCGGCGGCGAGGTAGTGGTTGGGGTTCATGAGCCCGGCGTCCGGGGTGACGATGCCGTGGCGGTCGGCGTCCGCGTCGTTGCCGGTGGCGATCTGGAAACGGTCGCGCCGCTCGATCAGCGAGGCCATGGCGTAGGGCGACGAGCAGTCCATCCGGATCTTGCCGTCCCAGTCCAGCGTCATGAACCGCCAGGTCGGGTCGGTGAGCGGGTTGACCACGGTCAGATCGAGTCCGTGCTGGTCGGCGATGCGTCCCCAGTACGCGACCGAGGCCCCGCCGAGCGGGTCGGCACCGATGCGGACGCCGGCCGCGCGGACGGCGTCCAGGTCCAGCACGTGCGGCAGATCGGTCACATAGGTGCCGAGGAAGTCGTGGCGGCCGGTGCCGGGGGCGGCCAGCGCCCTGGCGTAGGGAATGCGGCGTACGCCCTTGAGGCCGCCGGCGATCAGTTCGTTGGCGCGGTCCTGGATCCAGGAGGTCGCCTCGGAGCCCGCCGGGCCGCCGTTCGGCGGGTTGTACTTGAAGCCTCCGTCGGCGGGCGGATTGTGGGAGGGGGTGACCACGACCCCGTCGGCGAGGCCGGAGGACCGTCCGCGGTTGTGGGTGAGGATGGCGTGCGAGACCGCGGGAGTGGGCGTGTAGCCGTCGGCGTCGTCGATGAGGACCGACACGTCGTTGGCCGCGAACACCTCCAGGGCGGTGACCTTCGCGGGTTCCGACAGCGCGTGGGTGTCGGCGCCCAGGAACAGCGGGCCGTCGATGCCCTGGCTCTCGCGGTACTCGCAGATGGCCTGGCTCGTCGCGGCGATGTGGTCCTCGTTGAACGCGGTCGCCAGGGACGATCCGCGGTGTCCGGAGGTTCCGAAGGCGACCCGCTGGCCTGGCTCCGCCGGGTCGGGGTGGAGCGCGTAGTACGCGGTGACCAACCGGGCGACGTCGACGAGGTCCTCGGGGCCGGCCGGACTGCCCGCTCGCTCGTGCTGCATGTGCCCGCACCTCCACATCGGTGGTTCTTCGTTTGTGGTCTCATCTTTCCCCACCGGGCTCCGCGGTCGCACCGGGCCGTGACGACGGGACGCACAGTGCCGGAACGGCGGCCGCACCACTGCCGGATCGTCGACGCCCGCGCCCTCAGCCGTCCTTCTCCATGGGCGGCGGTCTGGAGGGAGCCTCCCCGGCGGTCAGGTGCTCCAGGACTTCCACCAGTTCCTTGCAGGCCTGCTCCACCGAGCGCCTGGTGCTGCGCTGCTCGGTGATCACGGCCGACAGGAGCAGCGCGGTCAGAGCCGCGGAGCCGTTGAACACCTGGAGTTTGACCATCACTTCGATGTCGCTCAGACGCTCGAACGCACCGGTCCGCTCCGTCGCCGCGACGGTGGCCATGACGGAGGCGAAGAGGGCGCACAGCACACTGCCGCCGTGCTGGAAACGCAGTGCCGCCCAGATCAGCAGCGGATAGAGGAGGAACAGCATGCTGATGGGGCTGAGGGTGGCGAACGGGACGAGACCGAGGGCGATGAGTATCAGGACCGCGGCCTCCTTCCAGCGCGCGGGCCGCAGCGGCGGGCGGACGCGGGACAGCATGAGCAGGACCGGGGTGACGATCAGGACGCCCATCGCGTCGCCCACCCACCAGGTCAGCCACACCGGCCAGAACGAGTCCGCGGCGAGCCTGCCGACGAGGACGAGGATGCCGGCCCCGGTCGTCGCGCTGACCAGCATCCCGGCGAAGGCTCCTGGGAACACGAGCGCGAGGCCGTCGCGCAGACGGCTGAGTTCGGTGCGGAAGCCCACCTTGCGCAGCAGGAGGCAGGAGCAGAGCGGGGCGAGGGTGTTGCCCGCGACGGTGACGAGCACGTCGGGCCGGAACGAGGTGACGGACAGGATGATGAGCAGGGCGCCGAGCGCGACGCCGGGCCACACCCGGAGGCCGAGGATCAGCAGGGCCGCCACCGCGACGCCGGTGGGCGGCCAGATGGGCGTGAACACCGCGCCGTCGAGGACGAGGTGTCGCAGGAGTCCCAGTCGGCCCGCACCGTAGTAGCAGGCGGCGACCGCAAGCATCTGAAGACCGGCGCCGACCGGTCGAGACAGCTGCTCGGTACCCACCACAGCAGCCATCAGACACCGACGCGCCCCTGTCGGCGAGGTGAGGGGCGGGCCGTCCGGCCCTATGGCTGAACGTCGAGAGCGGCACGGGCCCCGGGCGCGGTCCCGCGTCCGACCCGGGCCCCGGGGGCGCGGCCGGGTGCGGCGCGGGCCCCGGATCAGTCACGGGTCCGGCCCGGCACCGGGGCTCGCCCCAGGACGAGCCCCGGACGCGGTCCGGACTACGGCCGGCTGTGCGCCCCCGGCGAGTCGTGCCCCAGCACCAGTACGGCCGCGTCGTCCTCGTGGCCGACGCGCTCGGCCCCTTTGATCACGGCTTCCGCGAGCCTCCCCGCCCCCATGCCGGCGACGGCTGCGATGCCCGCGAGGCGGACCACCTGGTCGAGCCCCTCGTCGATGTTCATCGAAGGCCCCTCCACGACGCCGTCGGTGAGCAGCACGAAGACCCCGCCCGAGCTCAGCCGCTGACAGGTCACCGGGTAGTCCGTCCCGCCCAGGATGCCGAGCGGTGGCCCGCACTCGTCCTCGGCGATGCCGGACCGTCCGTCCGCGGTGGCCCAGACGCAGGGGATGTGTCCGGCCCGCGCGCTCTCCAGCACTCCGGTGGCCGGGTCGAGCCGCACGAAGGTGCAGGTGGCGAAGAGGTCCGTGCCGAGGGTCAGGAGGAGCTCGTTCGTCCGGGAGAGGAGTTCTCCCGGATCGCCCGTGACGGAGGCCAGCGCCCGCAGACCGACCCGGACCTGGCCCATGAAGGCCGCCGCCTCGATGTTGTGGCCCTGGACGTCGCCGATGGACAGGCCGATGCAGCCGTCCGGCAGCCTGAAGGCGTCGTACCAGTCCCCGCCCACGTTGAGGCCGTAGCAGGCGGGCGCGTACTCGACGGCCAGGTGGAACCCGGGGGCGGTCGGCATGTCGCCGGGCAGCATGTCGCGTTGCAGGGCGATGGCCAGTTCGACCTGGGAGCGCTGGAACTCCGCGCGTTCGCGCACCTGGGTGGTCAGGGAGCCGAGCCTGGCCAGCAGCTCGTCGCCGTCGCCCGTCAGGCGCTTGCGGCCCATCGACCACTCCAGAAGGAATACATCATTATCGACAGAAGGCGTGAAACAGCTTCAATCGGATGATAGCTGCCGGGCCACGGCGACGGCGGAGCCCGCCGACGGACACCACTCGCCGGTCCGGCACCAGACGGTCCTGTCCGCCACAGGTGGGGCGATCGCCCGTACACCCACGGCACACACGTTCCCGGAGCGTGTGAACGGCGTGCGATCACCGCCCCATGTGCCACCTGCCTCATCCGGCGGGTTTGCACCACCAGAACGCGCAAACCGCCCCTCGTACGCCGTACCGCACAGCCCGTCACAGCTGTTTGCCTGGGATGTGCGCAGACGGACCTCGCGCATCGCCGACCGCTTCGCTCACCCTCGTTCACCTCCCAGGAGGGAATGTGTCCGTACCGGACAGCGCCACCGGTCCCGCCGCCGACGAGCCCGGCCCCGACACCGACGACCACCAGCAGCTGACGAGTCTGAGCACCCACGCGGCGCGCAGGCTCACCACGACCACCAAGTCCGCTCCGCAGATGCAGGCCATCACTTCACGATGGCTGCTCAAGATGCTGCCCTGGGTGGACGTCAAGGGCGGCGCCTACCGGGTCAACCGGCGCCTTCAGCTCAGCGTCGGCCGGGGCAGGGTCCAGTTCGAACAGAACGGCGGGGACGACATCAGGGTCATTCCCGAGACGCTGACCGAACTCCCGGTCCTGCGCGGCTACTCCGACAACGCTGTCCTCGGCGAGATCGCCACCCGATTCCGGACCCGGCGGGTGCGGGCCGGGCAGGTCCTCTTCGAGGCCGGGCAGCCGGTCACGGAGGCGTACCTGGTCGCCCATGGGAGGTTCACCCGCTACACCTCAGGCAAGTACGGCGAGGAGGAGGTCCTCGGGGTCGTCACCGACGGCGACCAGATGGGCGACGAGGCCATCGGCCAGCCGGACCCGCTGTGGCTGAGTTCGGTCCGGGCCGAGACGGCCGGCACCGTCCTGGTACTGCCCTGGGACATCGTCAGGGAGTTCATCGAGCGGGCGCCGTCTCTCGCGGCGCACCTGGCGGCGTACGCGGAGCGGCAGCGGCTGCCGATGAACCGCAAGGGCGAGGCCGACGTCCCGGTCCAGGCCGGACACTCGGGCGAGCCGACCCTGACGGGCGGGTTCGTGGACTACGAACTGGCGCCGCGCGAGTACGAGTTGTCGCTCACCCAGACGGTGCTACGGGTCCACAGCCGGGTCGCCGACCTCTACAACGACCCGATGGACCAGACCGAGGAGCAACTCCGGCTCACCGTCGAGGAGATCCGAGAGCGTCAGGAGTGGGAGCTGCTCAACAACCCTGAGTTCGGGCTGCTGCACAACACGGACTACGGCCAGCGGATCAGCACCTTCTCCGGCCCGCCCACCCCGGACGACCTCGACGACCTGCTGGCCATGCGCCGCAAGACCCGGCTCTTCCTCGCCCATCCGAAGGCCATCGCGGCCTTCTTCCGGCAGTGCAACCGGCGCGGCCTGGTGCCCGGCACCGCGAACGTCGACGGCCACGAGGTTCCCGCCTGGCGCGGCGTCCCCATCTTTCCCTGCGGCAAGATCCCGATCAGCCCCCAGCACACGACCAGCATCCTCGCTCTGCGCACCGGGGAGGAGGACCAGGGAGTGATCGGCCTCCACCAGACCGGCATCCCCGAGGAGTACCAGCCCGGACTCAATGTGCGGTTCATGGGCATCAACTCCGCCGCGATCATCAACTACCTCGTCACCGCCTACTACTCGCTGGCGATCCTCGTGCCCGACGCGGCGGGGCTCCTGGAGAACGTCCAGATCGGACGGACCGCCGAATGACATCGGCGAGGAGGAGGGGTACGCGATGAGCGCGCCGCCGGTGTCCGCCGCCCCGTTCACGCCCCCGGGTCCGCCCGACCTGGCGGGCTCTGTCAGAGCCCGGCGCGGCGGGGCCGTTCCCGGTCTGCACCACAGACCCGCGGTACCCGCCGATCCGGCGAAGGTCGAGGAGGTGGATCGCAGGCTGGAGGCCTGGGCCCGCGGACTCGACCTGTTCCCGGACGCCTGGTTCGCGGACTTCGCGGGCTTCCAGTTCGGCCGGGCCGTGGTGCTCCAGCACCCGGGTGCGGTCGACCTGGAGCGCCTCACCACCGCCGGCAAGCTGCTGCTCGCCGAGAACGTCGTCGACGACTGCTACTGCGAGGACAGGGGAGGATCGCCCCGGGGCCTCGGCGGCCGGCTGATCATGGCCCAGTCGGCCATCGACCCCTTCCACGGCACCCCCGAGACGGAGGCGCAGTGGAGGGACGGGATGCAGACCGACGGGCCGCGGCGCTCGTACCACTGGGCGCTCCAGGAGTACGCCGCCTTCGCCACGCCCAGTCAGACCGACCGTTTCCTGCACGACATCGCCCGGCTGCACCTCGGGTATCTCGCCGAGGCCGCCTGGGCGGAGACCCGGTACGTGCCGCGGGTGTGGGAGTACCTGGTGATGCGGCAGTTCAACAACTTCCGCCCCTGCCTCTCCATCGTCGACGCCGTGGACGGTTACGAACTGCCCGAGGCCGTCTACGCCCGGCCCGAGATCCAGCGGATCACGGCGCTCGCCTGCAACGCCACCACGATCGTCAACGACCTCTACTCCTTCACCAAGGAGCTGGCGAACGATCCCACGCACCTCAATCTCCCGCAGGTCGTCGCCGCCAACGACCGCCGCGGGCTGAAGGCCGCCTATCTGAGGTCCGTCGACATCCACAACGAGATCATGACGGCCTTCGAGGAGGAGGCCGCCGCCCTGTCCGCCGGCTCACCCCTCGTCGAGCGCTACGCCGAGGGTCTCGCCTCATGGGTGTCCGGCAACCACGAATGGCACGCGACCAACACCCACCGCTACCACCTGCCGAACTACTGGTGACCGCCCCCGACCCCTGCAGTCCGTCACCCGCACCGTCCTTGACCTGTCGTCAGAAGCATCGCGAGGAGTCACTGTTGACCACCGCCCCCCACATCACCCCGGCAGCCTCGGTCCCGACCCAGTCCACGTACCAGTCCCGCGTCGCCGACTACTGGAACGCCGAGGAGAACCCGGTCAACCTCGAACTCGGCAAGATCGACGACCTGTACCACCACCACTACGGGATCGGCGCAGCCGACGACTCCGTGCTCGACGAACGGGACCCCGTCCGGCGCCACGAGCGGATCACCGCCGAACTGCACCGCCTGGAGCACGCCCAGGCCGAACTCCTCGCCGCCCATCTCGGCCCCCTCACCCCCACCGACCGGGTCTTCGACGCCGGTTGCGGGCGTGGCGGCGGCAGCGTGGTGGCCCATCTGCGGTACGGCTGCCGGACGGACGGCGTCACGATCTCCGCCAAGCAGGCCGAGTTCGCCAACGCGCAGGCCCGCAAGCGCGGCATCGACGGCAAGGTCCGCTACCACCATGCCAACATGCTCGACACCGGCCTCCCGACCGGGGAGTTCGCCGCGTCGTGGAACAACGAGTCGACGATGTACGTCGAGCTCGACCTGCTGTTCGCCGAACACGCCCGGCTGCTGCGACGCGGCGGCCGCTACGTCGTGATCACCGGCTGCTACAACGACACCTACGGCCGGGCCTCGCGCGAGGTCTCCCTCATCAACGCCCACTACATCTGCGACATCCACCCCCGCTCGGCGTACTTCCGGGCCCTGGCAGCCAACCGCCTGGTGCCCGTGCACGTCGAGGACCTCACCCAAGCCGCCCTCCCCTACTGGGAGTTGCGCAGCCAGGCCGACGAGCTCGTCACCGGCATCGAGGAGACGTTCATCAACGCGTACAAGAACGGCAGCTTCCAGTACCTGCTGATCGCCGCAGACCGGGTCTGACGCCGACCGCGCCGCCCGGTCCCCCGGCGCGGCCCCGGGGAGAGCCCGCGACGAGCTCTCCCCGGGGCCGCCGTGCCCCGCGGAAGGGCCCTCCGCGGGGCAACCACGCCAGGTGAAGGGGCGCACGCGCAGGTCCGCCGTGCCATGTGAAGGGGCGCGCCGTCCCGGACCCGCGCGTGCGCTCGCCGGGCCGACGCGCCAAGGTGGAGACCGGACGCAGACCGACCCGGGGAGGTCCGATGGTCACATGGGTGGTCGCCGAGGACGGCGGACGGCCGGAGGGCAGAGTCTGCGCGCACGTGGCGGAGGATCTGCCCGGTCTCCCCGCCTCTCCCGGTGCCGGTTGCGAGGACTGCCTCACCAGGGGCATGCGTTGGGTGCACCTTCGGCTGTGTCTGACCTGCGGCCACGTCGGCTGCTGCGACAGTTCCCGCGGGCAGCACGCCACAGCGCACCACGAGCGGACCGGCCATCCCCTCGCCCGGTCCGTGGAACCGGGCGACACCTGGGCCTGGTGCTACGAGGACGAGGTGTTCCTCCGTCCGCGACAGGATTGACCGGACCTGCGCCCGGACGGGCCGGACACTTCGGCGGCCACGGCCCGTGCCCGCCGGTGGTGTCATGCCTCGGGACTTCGCGCGCTCCCGGCCGTTCGACGGCGGCGCATGCTGCGGCGTTCCTCCGCCGACATCCCGCCCCACACCCCGTCGTACTCGGCGTGGCGCAGCGCCCAGTCCCCGCAGGCCCGGACGACCGGGCAGCCGTGACAGACAGCGCGGGCCTGCTCGATCTGGCGCAGCGACAGTCCGTCGTCGCCGATGGGGAAGAAGAGCTCCGGGTCCTCGGAACGGCAGGCCGCCGACTCGCGCCAGTTCACGGCGGCGATCCCGTAGGTCCGGCCGCTCCCGGTCGCCGTCGCCCCGCGATGCGGCATCCCCTGGGCTTCTTGCATGGCTCGTCCCGTCCTCCGCCGCTCCTCGGGCTGCTCGCTCGGGGGCAGCCGGTCCCCGCGGCGCGCTCCGCGCCGCCCTACCCGGCAGAGGTACTGTCAATGTAGGCGTTTCCGGGGATTCGAGCCATGGTGGATGCTGCTGCCACAGGAGGTGCCCTCCGTCGCCCGATACGGGGAGCGCTGCATCCGAAGGCCGCCGGGACGCCGAAGAGACGGCGGGCAGCACGTCGCCCTCGCCCCGTGGCGGGACGATGTGCCCTACCCCCCGGGTCTTTCGTTGTCGGCAGCGGAAGACCCGGGCGCCGCACCGGCACCACGAGACCGGGAGGCCCAGCACCGATGAGACGCACCGGCACGGAACCGCCCGGCCTGCGGCAGCGGCTGGGGAACAGCCTCTTCGCCCGTGTGGCGGGCCCTGAGGGCCCCAGCAACCGCGCCCGGATCCACGGCACTCCCGGCCCGCGCTGGTTCGGCCCGGACCGTCCGATCCGCAGGGTGCACGGGGACGCGTCGATGTTCATCGGCGGACTCTCCGCCCTGCTGCTCCAGTCGCTCCATCCCCTCGCCATGGCCGCCGTCGACGCCCATTCCGGCTACCGCGGCGACCCCTGGGGAAGGCTCCAGCGCACGAGTACGTTCCTCGCGACCACCACGTACGGCACGGCCGACAGCGCCCAGGAGGCGTGCGACCGGGTCAGGGCGGTGCACGAGAGGGTGCGGGGCGTCACCGGCGAGGGAATGACGTATCACGCCGCGGACCCGCATCTGCTCGGCTGGGTGCACGCAGCGGAGGCCTACAGCTTCCTGCGTGCTCACCAGCGTTACGGCGTAAGGCCGTTGTCCTCGACGGGGTGCGACGCCTACGTCGCGGACATGGCGCGGGTGGCCACGGCCCTGGGTGTCCCCGACCCGCCGTCGAGCCTGGCAGAGCTCCAGGCACGTCTGGCCGTCTATCGTGCGGAGACGCGCGCCACTCCGGAGGCGCGGTCGGCCGCGCGTTTCCTCCTGTTCGACCCACCCGTGCCTCTGGCGGTCCGTCTTCCGTACGGGGTGCTGGCCGCCAACGCCGTGTCCCTGCTGCCCTCCTGGGCCGCGGCCGAGCTGCGGCTGCCGAGGCTGCCGGTGGTGGACAGCCTGTGCGTACGGCCGCTGGGCTGCGCCGTGACCTCGGCGGTCCGGTGGGCGATGGCGCCGTCGCGGCTCCCGACGGCGGTGCCGGCCGCCTGACGGCGGGCGTCCTGCGGCTGTGCGTCGCCCGCGGGTGTGCATCGCCTGCTGCGCTCGGCGGACGGGGCCGCCACGCCCGCCGGCGTTCGCGGAAGGGCGGGTGCGAGGGGTGCCCGCTCAGCCCGCCGAGCCGGGGCCGGACGCGGCGAGCGCAGTGATGGCCGAGACCGCGGCCCGGTTCCAGGCCCCGCGCGGCCGGAGCATGGCGTGGTCGCCACCCGCCATCACCACGGCATCGGCCCGGGCGCCCGCCTCGCGGGCCCGGTGCACGAAGGACACGGAGGCGTCGGGATCGGTGACCTTGTCCCGGTCGCCGTGGAGCACGACGACGTCCTTGCCGCGCAGGTGGGCCACCGGCTCGCCGTCGGGGCACCACGGGGCCAGGGCCAGGACACCCCGTACTTCTGTGGCCGCGGCCGCTCTCAGGGCCGCGCGACCGCCCATGGAGTGGCCCACGAGGACGACACGCACGTCCCCGGTGAGGCGGGAGAGTTCCCTCAACGCTCTGCGTGCGTCCCGCAGGGGGTCGGCGTCGGGTTCGTTCCATCCCCTGAGGCGGTAGCGCACCTCGCCGACGAAGACGTCGTCGGGTACCGCTGACGCCGCTGCTCGGATGAAGGGCCTCATCCGGAGCGCGGCCAGGTGCCAGGGCCTGGAGCGGGCCCGGCTGTGGGCCGTGCCGCCGTGCAGGAAGAGGACGGCGGTGCGGACCTCGGCGGGGGCGTGGTGCGTCACCAGCGCGGGTGCGGGCCCGCCCGCCCCACCAGGGAGGGATGTCTTCTCCTGAGCCGTCATCGGTGCTCCCCGTCCGCCACGCGTTCGCCCTCACTCGGATCCTCAGTCTGTCACCGCTGATCCGTAGCAAGGCGCCCGGCGGCTTGGTCGGCCGGGGTCGCTTTCGCCCTCGGCCGCCTTCCGGTGTTGTCCGAAATCAGCCGCCCCGAGACGAACAGGAGCGGTGCCTTGCGGGGTCCATGGGACGCAGGGAAGCGATGTTGTGCAGGATGCAGGGGACGCAGGAGAGCAATCCAGTGCGGGATCGATGGGGCGCGGGGAAGCGCTGCCGTGCGAGATCGACGCGATGCGGGCGCGTTGCGCTGCGGGATCGACGATGTGCAGAGTCGATCCTTCAGTCCGTCAGCGCGGCGGCCAGTTCCTTCGTGGCCTGGACGACTTCTCCGTCCGACTCGGCGAGGAGACCTCCGATGTCACCGCGGTGGGCGCGGACCGCCTGACGGGCCTCGCGCTCCCAACCTACGTAGTTCTCAGGGCGGTTGAGCAACTTGGGATAGGCGACGGCGGTGCTCTCCCATTGTCTGGCGTCCGCGATGTTCTTCAGCAGCTGGAGGATCTGTACGCGGCAGGCGACCTCGGAGTCCTGGGCGAGCTCCCACAGGAAGGGCACCGTCGCGGCGGTCGCCTGGTCCACGACGAAGCCGTACTGACAGATGCGGTCGCGAAGACGTGCGAGCGCGGCGATGGCCGTGTCCGCGTCCTGCGAGGTGATCGCGCTGAGCAATTCGGGGATCTCCGCGGCGGACCCGGTGGAGTCCTGCAGTTCGCGCCACGGGACGTGACTCAGGCTCTTCAGGGGTGTCTCCATGTCTGCTTCTCCAGAAGGGGGCTGCTGCTGCGCGCTCGACCGCCGTGCCGCCTGGGCGGGTCTCATGCCGGGCCCCAGGCCTCGGTGCCCTCGGGTGTGCAGGGAGCGCGCAGCATGGCCCAGACGATCTTGCCCGCGGGGAAGCGTGTCCAGCCCCAGTGTTCGGACAGGGCGTCGACGATCCCGAGGCCTCTGCCGTGGTCGCCCTGGGCGACGTCCGCGGGCTGGTGCACAGGGGGGCGGTCGTACGGATCGGTGACCGCGCAGACGAGGTGAGCGCGCCGAAGCGAGAGCTTGAGCCACACCTCCCTGCGCTCGACGGGGACCTTCGATGCCGCGTGCAGCAGCGCGTTGGTGGCCAGTTCGTTGACGACGAGTACGGCTTCGTCGCCGCAGGCGCCCAACTCCCATGCGGCGAGGGTTCGGCGGGTGAAGTCCCGCACGTGGACGAGGCCCTGCTGTGCGTCGACGACACGCATCCTGGCGGGCCCCGGGAAGCGGCTCGCCGACCGGTGACCGGCGAGCCGCAACGGAGCCGCGACGTCAGGTTGCACTCCCCGCAAAAGCGGTCGCGACCCGTCGTTCGGACCGTCCCCCGACGCGGTCCGAGCGGCGGAGCGTGGTGCTGAACGCGCAGGTAACGACACGGCATTCTCCCTGATGGAACGTCAGGCACGCACGGCTGCAGCGGCGTTGACTCCTCCGCTATTATCCACTCCGACAGCGCTCGGCGTGCAATTTCACGGGAAATTGCACGAGTGGCGACTCAAACAGGCCACGCTCGTTCGGTCCCGTCGGAGCGCGGCCGCGTCGAGCCCGTCATCGAACGTGAGCGAGGAGAGTCCGGTGCCATCAGTGCGAAACGGTGTGCCTGCCAGTTCACTGGCCGTCGACTGGGTCAAGAGCCGGCACAGCAACGCGGAGGGCAACTGCGTCGAGGTCGCTTCCCTCGCCGGAGGCGGGATCGCGCTGCGCAACTCGCGCGACCCCGACGGGCCGGCACTCGTGTACACCCCGTCCGAGCTGGCCGCTTTCCTGGCCGGTGCGAAGGACGGGGAGTTCGATCACCTGGTGTGAAGTGGAGTCACGTGGCCCACTTCTCCGGAGGCGTGCGGCAGTACGACTCGGGATGCGATGATGAACCCCGTCGTCTGCCGGTCTACTGGGAGTCAGGATGTCCGCCGAGTCGCCTCGCATCTCCCGCCTCGAACCCTATCTGAAGCGGACCGAGCCCGCCCCGACACTGCTGAAGATGCTGGTCGGCGTGCAGCTCGCGGGCATCCGCGAGGACTCGGGCCTCTCGCAGGACCAGGCCGCCCGTGAGATCGGGTTCAGTCCCGCGAAGCTGTCGCGCATCGAGGCCGGCAAAGGTCGTCGGCCGCCCACGGAGCGCGACGTCCAGGCCCTGCTGAACCTGTACAGGACCGGCGAGCACGAGACGTCGATCCTTCTGCAACTGCTACGGCGCGCAGGCGAGCCCGGGTGGTGGCAGCGCTACGACAAGCGTCTGATGCCCGAGTGGTTCGACCGGCTGGTCGGACTCCAGGAGGCCGCGGCCGCCATCCGCACCTTCGAGATCCAGTACGTCCCCGGCCTGCTGCAGACTGCCGCCTACGCCAGGGCGGTTGTGGAGCGCGGGCTGCCGACGGCACCGTCCAGCGAGGTGGAGCGCCGGGTCGAGATGCGTATGCGCAGGCGTGAGCTCCTGCATCGCGCGGACACCCCGCAGCTGTGGGCGGTCATCGACGAGTCGGTGCTGCTGCGTGTGCTCGGCAGCCGTGACGTCATGCGCGAGCAGCTGGAGTATCTGATGGACATGGCCGAACGACCCCATGTGACGCTGCAGATCGTGCCGTTGGACGTGACGAACGCCTCCGCGCCCGCGATCCCCATCACCTATCTGCGCTTCGGCGGTCTCGACCTGCCCGACATCGTCTACCTGGAGCACATCAGGAGCGCGAACTTCCTGGAGGACCGGGACGAGACCGAGGAGTACCGGCTGGCGCTGGACCGGCTCGGAGACGAGGCCCTCACCCCGCGCGAGTCGCTGGCGCTCCTGAAGAAGACGGCGGCGGACCGCTACGCCGCGTCCTGAACACGGCCATGGGTACGTCCGCCGCGGTGCGGGCGTACCCGAAGGCGTCGCGTCGGCGCACCGGGCGAGGGACGGCCCGCTCGATGCGCCCAGTCCCTAGGGAAGCCGGCCGACTCCGCCGAACTCCACCCATTCCTGCGTGAGCTGACGGGGCGCCACTTCGCTGTCGGGTCGCCACGTGGACACCTCGACCAGTCCCGGCTCCAGGATCTCGAGGCCGTCGAACAGCGCCGCGACGTCCTTCTCCTGGCGGACCCTGCCCCAATGCCCCTGGGTGACCTGGGCCATGAAGTCGGTGACGAACTCCCTGACCTTGGGGTCCTCGCTGACCAGTTGACACATCACCATGAAGCTGCCGGGCGCGAGGCGTTCGGCCACCCGACGGACCACGGCGGGCGGGCCGTCGGTCTCGCTGTCGGGGATGCAGTGGAAGACCGAGTTGAACAGCACGGCCACCGGCTCCGAGAAGTCGATGAGGCGCTGCGTGTCCGCATGGGCGAAGATCTCGTCCGTGTTCCGCAGGTCCGCGTGGATGACCGCGGTGCAGTCGTTCTGGTCGAGCAGCGCCCGGCCGTGCACCAGCACCATGGGGTCGTTGTCCACGTAGACCACGCGCGATGCGGGATCGACGCGCTGGGCGACCTGGTGGACGTTCTCCTGGGTCGGCAGGCCGGATCCGTGGTCGAGGAACTGCCTGATGCCGTGCTCGGCCGCCAGGGTCCTGACCACCCGCTGGAGGAAACGCCGGTTGTTCAGCGCGAGTGCACCCGTGCTGGGCACGACCTTGTCCAGCTCGGCGCAGGCCGCGCGGTCGGCCGCGTAGTTGTCCTTGCCGCCCAGGTAGTGGTCGTACATGCGTGCGGCCGTGGGCACGGTGGCATCGATCTTCGTGGACAACTGCCTACCAGCCTGCATCGTTCCCCCTGCTCCAAGCAGCTTCAAGTGGCCCGGCTAGGCAGACCATCCTAGGGAAAGGGCAATTGATCGTGCCAGCCCTTCGCCCAGAGGTCCCCCGGACGGCACCTCGAACCTTCCCTACTGACGCCCGCTCAATTCTCTTGAGCATCAGGAGATTTGCGACCCGAATCCTTTCACGATCCGCACATCCGGGCACGGGTGGCGGCGAGCAGGGTCGTACACGGCTGATCGTCGGCACCCCTTCCCGAGCGGGACGGTGTCTGCCAAAGTCCCGATCATGAAGGACATACGAAGACAACAGGTCGGCCTGCTTCCGGGAGTGGCGCTCGCCGCCGCGCTTCCGGGCATCACGCTCGACGAGACCGGCAAGAGCGCGCTGCTCGGTTACGTCATCGCGTACGTCGTCTTCGCGGGCGTCAGCACGGCGATCTGGGCCACCCCCAAGGACCCGCGCCAAGGGCTTCTGCTGCCGCTGCTGGCGATCGTCGGCCTGCTCCAGGACACACTCGTGTGGTACCTGGTCGCATGGCTGTCCGACGTCCACGTGAACAGCGTGTGGTGGGCGCTGGCGGCAGCTTTCGTGGTGCGGGCGTGCTGCTGGGCGGCCGTCTGGTGGCTGCCTTCCGGGACGGACGACGCGGCGGGCGCAACGGAGTCGTGACGCCGCTCCTGGCTGCCGCGTCGGCCCGTCCCCGGGAGGACGCATCGCTCGCCGTCGGGAGGACGCGTCGCCGGGCCCGGTCCGCGAACGGACCCGGGCCGGCCACGCGGCGATGGGCTCCGCAGGCGTCCGCGCTGACCGGATCGTTCCGGCACGGGCCTGGATCGGGCCTGGGGTTCACGCGTCGGGGCAGCTCAGAATCGATGTCATGAACCGAGCGCTGATAGTCGTGGATGTCCAGGAGTCCTTCCGTGCCCGCCCGTTGTGGGACGAGATCTCCGACCCCGGGATCGCCGAGCCGGTCAACCGGCTGGTCGCCCTGGCCCGGGCCGCGGGTGACCGGGTCTTCTGGGTGCTGCACACCGAGCCGGGAAGCGGTGACGTGTTCGATCCCCGGTCCGGGCACGTGCGTCTGCTGGAGGAACTGGACGGGCCGCGGGCGGACGAGGCGGTGCTGTACAAGACCTCGCACAACGCCTTCACGACGACCAACCTCCAGCAACTGCTGACCGAGGCCGGGGTCGGCGAGCTGTGGGTCTGCGGGATCCGTACCGAGCAGTGCGTCGAGACGACGACCCGTGTGGGCAGCGACCTCGGGTACCGCATGGTCTTCGTCACCGACGCCACCGCCACGAATCCGATCGGCGACCTGAGCGCCGCCGCGATCATCGAACGCACCGAGGCGGTCCTCCGCGACCGCTTCGCGCGCATCGCCTCGGTGGCCGAGCTGGAGGCGGAGCTGGAAGTATCGGTGGTGTGAGCCGAGTCGTCTTCGTCCTTCTGCCCGGGGTCCACCTCCTGGACCTGGCCGGTCCGGCTCAGGTCTTCAGCACGGCGGCGGACTTCGGGCAGCCGTACGCCCTCGCGTACGTCGCCGAGCGGGAGCAGGTGGTCAGCGCGCAGGGGCTGCCGCTCGCCGCCGACACCCGGTGGCCCGAGCTGGACCCCGACGACCTCGTCGTCGTGCCGGGGTGGCGGGCTCCCCGCCTGTGCCAGGGTCCGGAACCCGTCGCGCAGACGCTGGAGAGGCTGCGCACCCACCACGGCGCGGGCGGCACCGTCGCCAGCGTGTGTGCCGGGGCGGAGGCGCTCGGCAGGGCCGGTCTGCTGGACGGCCGCCGCTGCACCACGCACCACGACGTGCAGGACGAACTGGCCTCCCGGTATCCCCGGGCGACCGTCGTGCGCGACGTGCTGTTCACCACGGACGACCGCGTGGTGACGTCCGCGGGCATCGCCAGCGGCATCGATCTCGCCCTGCATCTGCTGGCGGTCCGGCACGGTCCCGCGCTCGCGGCCCAGGTCGCGCGGGACATCGTCGTCTACGCCCGGCGCAACGGCGACGAGCCCCAGGCGAGCGCCATGCTGCGGCACCGCTCGCACCTCGACGACACCGTGCACAGGGTCCAGGACCTGATCGAGCGACGTTTCACCGAGCCCCTGCCGCTGGCGGCCCTGGCCGCGTACGCGGGAGTCAGCGAGCGCACCTTGACCCGTCTGTTCGGCCGGGCCACCAACGGGCTGACTCCGCTGCGTTATCAGCAGACGCTGCGGCTGGAGCGGGCCGAGCACCTGGCGGGGCACGGGGCGACGCTGGATGCCGCCGCCCGCGAGGTCGGCTTCGAGGATGCCCGGATGCTGCGGCGGCTGCGCTCCCGGGACCAGCGGGTCGGCGCGGACGCATCAGAGCGCACGCGGTGACGCCGTCAGGCGGCACACATACTCGGAGGGCGCCCTCGCGGTGACCGATGCCCGGCGCGCGCCGCACACGGACGGGCACAGTCGCGGTGACGCCGACGCCCGGCACGCACGGAGACACCCACGGCGGCACCGGAGCCCGGCGCGCCCACGCCGGAGTCCGCCTACGCCGGGCGCTCGCGGTTCTGTTTGTTCGGGCAGCGCACCGCGAGGGCCGCGATGTCGTCGTCGAGTCGTCCCCCGCTGTAGTCGAGCAGGTCGTGGTGCAGGCGGTCGAGCAGTCCGCGGGGCGGTTGCAGGATCTGCCCCCGCATCCAGTCCGGCAGCGGGAAGAACGCACCGGTCCGGTCCCGGGTCTCCGAGACGCCGTCGGTGTAGAGCAGCAGCTGGTCGCCCGCGCCCAGGGCGATCGTGTCGACGCAGTAGTGGTGGCCGATGAGCTCCGCGAGGTTGAGAGGGGGCGAGGCGATGGTGGGCTCCAGCACGCGGATCTTGCCGCCGTGCACGAGCAGTGGCGGCGGGTGCCCGCAGTTGAGGAGGCGGACGCGGCCACCACCGTGGGGGATCTCGGCGACGAGGGCGGTGGCGAAGCGTTCAGGCCGGTCCTGGCCGGGAAACGAGGCGCTGTGACGGTTGATGCTGGCTTCCAGGCGGTGGATCACGCTCGTCAGGTCGGACTCGTCGTAGGCGGCTTCCCGGAAGCAGCTGATCACCGCCGAGGCCGCCCCGACCGCGGTCAGCCCCTTGCCCCGTACGTCGCCGATGAGCAGCCGCACCCCGTACGGCGTGCCGACCGCCTCGTAGAAGTCGCCGCCGATCCGGGACTGCTCCTGGGCGGCGAGGTACAGGGACTCGATCTCGACGTCCTCGATGCGGCGCGGCAGGGGGCGCAGGAGCACCTTCTGGGCCGCGTCGGCGACGAGCCGGACCTGGAGGAGGATCTCCTCCCGCTGGAGTCGGACATGGCTCGCGTACGCGGCGGCGAGGGTGACCGCGATGATGGCGGCCGAGGTGTACTGCGTGCCCAGGTCTTCGTAGAAGAAGCTGAGGACGATCATCACCACGAGGCAGAACCCGCCCAGCAGGATTGTGGGGACGACGGTCCACATGGCGGCGGCGAGAGCGGGGGCGGCGGGCAGGAGGCGGCTGAAGGCCATCTCCCTCGGTGTGGAGAACGCCAGGCCGGTGATGAGGACCGTCAGGATCACCGGTGACAGCTGGGCAGCTTGCCACCTGCTGCCGTAGGGGGATCGATGGCCCCGCAGCCGTCCGAACTTGACCACAAACGGCATCATATCGGTCGAAAGCGGACGTCGATCTCCGACGGACGCGCACCCGGACACGGCGAGCGACCGCCCGCACCCCGGAGAAAACCCGCCCCCGAACCGCTGTCCGGGCAGGCGGGACAGGGCATGCGACACACGCCCCGAACGGCTCCGGAGGGCCGACACGGCAAGATCCACTCTCGGGCGGGCCATGGCCACTCGGGATCACCGGTGCTAGAAAGGTCACATGGCGGATCGTTTCGCCGGTTTTCGACGCCTCTCACTGAGGTCACTGGTCAGCAGGAGCCCGCGGAGCGTAGCCGGGCAGGTGTTCCTGCTCCAGGTGGCCGTGGTGGTGCTGCTCGTGGCCTTCAGCGTCTTCGCCCTCGTCCTGCAGTCCGGACGCGACACGAACGCCGAGGCCAAACGTCGTTCGATCGCCGTCGCGGAGACCTTCGCCCACTCCCCCGGCGTGCAGGCGGCGCTCGCCGCCCCGGATCCGAGCAAGATCCTCCAGCCGCTCACCGAGGCGGCGCGCAAGGTCGCCGGCGTCGATTTCATCGTGGTCATGGACACGGAGGGCATCCGCTACACGCACCCGCTCCCGAGCCGTATCGGGAAGAGGTTCGTGGGCACCATCGAGCCGTCACTCGCGGGGAAGGTCTACACGGAGAGTGTCAACGGCCCGCTCGGACGCGAGGTGCAGGCCACCGTCCCCATCAAGGAGGACGACGGCAAGGTGATCGGCCTCGTCTCGGCCGGGCTGAAGGTGAAGAACGTGACCCACCAGGTGGCCCGGCAGCTGCCGATCATCCTGGGCGCCGGAGCCGGCGCGCTCGTGCTGGCCACCGGCGGGACGGCCCTGGTGGGCAGGCGGCTGCGGCGGCAGACACACAGCCTGGCTCCGGACGAGATGACCCGTATGTACGACCACCACGACACGGTGCTGCACTCCGTGCGCGAGGGCGTGCTCATCGTCGCGGACGACGGACGGCTGCTGCTCGCCAACGACGAGGCCCGACGGCTGCTGGAGCTGCCCCCGGACGTCGAGGGACGGCCCGTCGCCGAGCTGCCGGGGCTCGACCCCGAGACCGTCGAACTGCTCGTCTCCGGGCGCGAGGCCACCGACGAGGTGCACTTCGCCGGGGATCGGCTGCTGGCCGTCAACCAGCGCCCGACGGATCCGGACGGGGGTCCCAAGGGGGCGGTGGTGACGCTCCGCGACTCCACCGAGCTCCAGGCGGTGACAGGCCGGGCGGAGACCGCACGGGAGCGTCTGAAGCTGCTGTACGACGCGGGCCTCTGCATCGGCACCACCCTGGACGTGAAGGACGCCGCCGAGCAGCTGGCACAGGTGGCCGTCCCCCGCTTCGCCGACTTCGTCACCGTGGATCTGGCCGACGCCGTGCTCCGCGGCGAGGAACCGGCCCCCACTGCGACGGGCATGCGCCGTTCGGCCGTGCAGGGCATCCGGAGCGACCACCCGCTCTACGAGAAGGGCCGCCTGATCGACTTCGTACCGTCCACGCCCCAGGCGCGCAGCTACGGAAGCGGCCACAGCGAGCTCGTGACGGACCTGGCGGCCGCCGACGGGTGGCAGAAGCAGGACCCCGTACGCGCCCAGAAGATCATCGACTACGGCATCCACACCCTCATCGCCGCCCCCATCCAGGCACGCGGCGTCGTCCTGGGCATGGTCAACTTCTGGCGCTGCGGAGATCACGAGCCGTTCGACGAGGAGGAGCTGTCGCTGGCGGAGGAGCTGGTGGCGCGCGCCGCGGTGAGCATCGACAACGCCCGCCGCTACACGCGCGAGCACGCCATGGCGATCACGCTCCAGCGCAGCCTGCTGCCGCGGGCCCTGCCCGAACAGAGCGCCCTCGACATCGCCTACCGCTACCTCCCCGCCCAGGCGAACGTGAGCGGAGACTGGTTCGACGTGATTCCGCTGCCCGGCGGCCGGGTGGCGCTGGCCGTCGGGGACGTGGTCGGCCACGGCCTGCACGCCGCCGCCACGATGGGGCGCCTGCGGACCGCCGTGCACAACTTCTCCACCCTCGACCTGCCGCCCGACGAGCTGCTGAGCCATCTGGACGACCTGGTCGGCCGCATCGACCAGGACGAGACGGGTACGGAAAGCCCCGAGAACGTCGTGGGCGCCACCTGTCTGTACGCGATCTACGACCCCGTGACGCGCCGCTGCGTCATGGCGCGCGCGGGCCACCTGGCGCCGGCACTCGTCCACCCCGACGGGACGGTCACCTTCCCGGACCTGCCGGGCGGGCCGCCCCTCGGTCTCGGCGGGATGCCCTTCCAGACCGAGGAGCTGGAGCTCGCCGACGGCACCCAGCTCGTGCTGTACACCGACGGCCTCATCGAGGACCGCAGGCGCGATCTGGACGTGGGCATGGAACTGCTGCGCGAGGCGCTCGCGGGGCACCCCGAGCGGCCGCCCGAGGAGAGCTGCCGGGAGGTGCTGGAGGCCCTGCTGCCCAAGCGCCCGAAGGACGACGTCGCCCTGCTCATCGCGCGTACCCGGGGGCTGTCGCCCGACCGGATCGCCGACTGGGACGTGCCCGCCGATCCGGCCGCCGTCGCGGGGATGCGCGAGGCCGTGGCCGAGAAGATCGAGGAGTGGGGGCTGGCCGAGCTCGCGTTCAGCGTGGAGCTCATCCTGAGCGAACTCATCACCAATGCCATCCGGTACGCCTCCGAGCCGATCCATGTGCGTCTCATCCACGACAGGACGCTGACCTGCGAGGTGTCCGACGGCAGCAGCACCTCACCGCATCTGCGCTACGCGGCCACGACGGACGAGGGCGGCCGCGGCCTGTTCCTGGTGTCGCAGATCGCCGAACGCTGGGGCACCCGCTACACCCCGCACGGCAAGGTGATCTGGGCCGAGCAGGCGCTCCCGAAGGTCCTCCTCGACGACGCCGGGCCGGACGCCGCCCTCCCGGAGGAAGGGGCGTCCGGCCCGGACGGCCCGGCGTGAGCCGGGCCCGGATCGTGCGACGGCGGAACGCTAGGAACTCGGCCGGTGCGGCGTGCGCGTCACGGACTCGGCCGCGGCCGAAGGCGGCGTGATCCCCTCGGTCTCGAGGATGTCGTCGCCGTACAGATCCTGGAGCCAGTTGATCTGGTAGATGGTGTCGAGGTAGCGCTCGCCGAGGTCCGGGGCGATGGCCACCGTGGTGAGGTCGCGTGACCCGTGCCGGGCCAGCCAGTCCATCGCGCCGCTGACCACGGTCCCCGTGGAGCCGCCGAACAGGAAGCCGCGTCTGGCCAGCCGGTGACAGGTGCGGATGGTGTCGGCCTCCTCGACCCGGACCACCTCGTCCACGAAGGACTCGTCGAGCAGCGGCGGGCGCATGCTCATGCCCAGGCCGGGGATCATCCGGCGTCCCGGCGGGCCGCCGAAGGCGACCGAGCCCACGCTGTCCACCGCGACGATCCGCACCTCGCGGTTCCACTCGCGGAAGTAGCGCGCGCAGCCCATCAGGGTGCCGGTGGTGCCGGCTCCGATGAAGAGCACGTCGAGCTCGGGGAAGTGCTCGGCGATCTCCGGCCCGGTCGTACGGAAGTGCGCCCGCCAGTTGCCCTCATTGGTGTACTGGCTGAGCCACACGTAGCGGTCGTCGGACGCGCACAGCGCTCGGACGTAGTCGATCCGCTTGCCGAGGAAGCCGCCGTTGGCGTCGAGGTCGGCCACGACGTGCACCTCGCTGCCGAGCGCCTCCATGAGGAGCCTGGTCGACAGGTTGCACCGGGAGTCCGTCACGCACAGGAACCGGTAGCCCTTGCTCGCGGCGATCATGCTGAGCGCCACGCCGAGGTTCCCGGACGAGGACTCGATGAGGATCGAGTCCGGTCTCAAGACCCCCTCGCGCTCGGCACTCTCCACCATCTCGTTCGCGGCCTTCAACTTGATGGAGCCGGCGAAGTTGAAGCCCTCGCACTTCAGGTAGAGACGACGCCCGAATATCGGTTCGAGATCGACGTAGAGCCTGCTCTCGTTGAAGGCGTAGGGAGCGGTTATGACGGGCACGGTGGGCCTCCTGGTGCCTTGGCTGACGGTTGGTTCAGCCGTGTCGGCGCAGGTCGTGGAAGAAGTCGTCGATGATGCTGAGCTGACCCTCCCGGGCTACTTCGTCGTAGACGTACTTGCCGACGGCCAGGTCGAGGACGCCGAGCCCGAAGGGCGAGAAGATCACTGGCCGGTCGGTCGGCGGTGCCTGCCGTCCGGACATGACGTCGTCGAGAGTGCCGTCGAGGAAATCGCGGTTGCCGGTGAGCTGTTCCACCAGGTGGGGCGAGGTGTTCGCCTTGAGACAGTGCTCGACGTCGTCGACGAAGTTGGCCGAGCCGAGCAGGATCTCGGGGGCGAGGTCGCGCAGGGACACGTGCAGCACCAGCGGGTTGTGCGTGAACCACCCCGGGTCGGTGACATGCGGCTCACCGGCGACGGTGGCGAAGACCACCAGGTCGCTGGAGCGGATCAGCTCCTCGGCACTGTCGTGGACGGTGGCCTTCCCCGCGGCGCCGGTCGTTCGCAGGTAGCCGGCGAACCCGGCGGTGCTCTCCGCGGACAGGTCGTGCAGGCCGATCGTGTCGAACGTCCAGCCGGTGCCGGCCAGGAAGGTGTGGATGTAGCGGGCGATCAGCCCGGTGCCGAAGAACCCGACACGGGCCGGTCGGCCACGGGTGCGGCTGAGCCAGTCGGCCGCCAGCGCGGCGGACGCCGCCGTCCTGGTCGCGCTGATGATGGAGCTCTCCATGCAGGCGAAGGGATAGCCCGTGTCGTGGTCGTTGAGGATCAGGACCGCCGAGGCGCGGGGCAGCCCGGCCGACACGTTGGCCGGGAAGCTGGAGATCCACTTCAGGCCGTCGACGTTCACCGATCCGCCGATGGAGGCCGGCAGCGCGATGATGCGCGAGGCGGGCCGGTCGGGGAAGCGCAGGAAGTACGACGGCGGGTTCACCGATTCACCGGCGCCGTGCAGCCGGTAGGTGGCCTCGACGAGGTCCACGATCTGCTTCTCGCGGCCGCCCAGTGCCCGCTGCACCTGTGCGCCGGAGATGACGGCGAAGGTCGGCACCGAGGCCGGGTGGGACGTGGCCCGCTCTTCGGCGGGCGACAACAGGTGGGTCATCACCGGCTCGCCTCCGGTGTCGGGCCGCTGTCAGCGAGGCGTCGCGGCTCTGCCATGGCGACGAGCACCCGGCGCTCCCCGGTGTAGGCCTCTCGGCTGTGCGCGGTGCGGATGTTGTCCACGAGCATCAGGTCACCGGCCTGCCACGGCTCACGGCGCGTGTGGGCCTCGTAGGTGCTGTTGAGCACCTGGACGACGTCCTCGCCGATCGGAGATCCGTCCCCGAAGCGGGTGTTGAACGGCAGTCCGTCCTCGCCGTAGACGTCGACCAGGTACTCGCGGACCTCTGGGGCCAGCGTCCATTCGTTGAGGAAGGCGATCTGGTTGAACCAGCAGCGGCGGCCGGTGAGCGGGTGCCGCACCACGGCGCTGCGTCGCTGCCGGGTGTGCAGGGACCCGTCCGGCTGCCAGTCGAACTCGATGTCGTTCGCGTGGCAGTAGTGCTCGATCGCGGCCCGGTCGTCGGTCCCGAAGGACTCCTCCAGGGACGCGCCGATCTCGTCGTTGTAGCTGCGGGTCAGCAGCCATCCCTCCCGCTCGAAGCGTTCGCTCAGCGCGGTGGGCAGTGCCTGGAGCATCTGCTCGGCGTCGGCCACCGCCGTCGCTCCGCCGCTTTCCGGGGCGGTCAGGCACGCGAACAGCATCAGGCCCGGTACCTCGAGCGTGTAGCTCAGTTCGTGGTGCATGCACATGGGCTGGTTGGGCGGCCAGGTCGAGGACGAGTACACCCCGGGACGGTACGTCTCGCGGGGAGCGAAGGCCTCGCGCTCGGTCATCAGACCGCTGGTCAGTCCCTGGAAGACGGCCCCGGTCTGCTCGGGCTCCCGCAGTGCCAGACCGCGGACGATCAGAGCGCCGTGCTCGGTGACCTGCGCGTGCAGGGCGTCGCGGTACTGGGTCGCCCAACTCGGCGCGTCACCGGGCGTCTCGACGTGCAGCACCGGAGGCCTGTCCGGCCGCAGGTCAAGGTCGAGCGGTGGTGCCATTGGTGAGGACGACATCTCGGGTTCCTTTCGGTCGGTCCTCCGGCGGCTCGGGGAATCTCCCGGCCGGGTTTCAGGGGGAGGCCAGTGGTTCGGCTGCGCCGAGGACGGCCTGGGCCGCCTCGGCAGGACGGATGCGCAGGAAGTAGTGACCGCCGTCGGCGAGTTCGTGCAGTTCGACGTGTTCGGCCAGGTGCTGCCAGTCGCGGTAGCGGTCGTGGTATCCGGCGGTGACCGGATCGTCGGCGGCCACGACCACCGTGACCGGCGCGGACAGCTTCGCGGTCGGCGCGGTTTCCAGCGCCTCGGCGAAGTAGCGGTGTGCGCACGTGTAGTCGTGCCGGTAGGCGGCGCCGATCTGCGCGGTGTGCTGCGCGTTCAGCTCACCGAGCTCGGTGTATCCGCCGTCCGCCGTCAGGCCTGCGGCGATCTCGGTGTCGCTGCGGCCGGTCAGTTCGGTGAGCGCGGCCCGCCGTTCGGCGGCGGAGCCGAGCAGCTGTGCGCCGAGGAACACCCGTGGGACGTCGATGCCGCGCTCCTGGAGCCTGCGGGCGGTCTCCACCGCCGGCGCCGCACCAGAGGAGTGGCCCCACAGCATGACGCGGGTCAGACCACGCCGGGTGATCTCGGCGACGACCTGCTCCGCCACCTGGTCGATCGGGGCGAACGGCTCGTTCCGGGCGGCCAGGTCGTGTCCGGGGAGGTCCACGGCGTACACCGCGAGCCGGCCGGATCCCTGCGGACCGCCCGTCCCGTCGATGCCGCTGCCTGCCAACGCGCTCGCCAGCGGCTGGTAGTTGACCGCGTTGCCACCCGCGTAGGGGAAGCACACCAGGGCGCACTCGGGCACGCCGGTCGGTGTCGACAGCGGCTGGAGCAGCTCCGGGTGCCGGCGGTCGGCGCCGTCGAGGAGTGCGGCCAGGTCGGCGAGCACCGGGTGCCGGGTGATGTCCTTCAGGGAAACCGCGCGGTCCAGGGCGATGGTGAGCTTCACCGCCGACAGTGAGGTGCCGCCGGAGTCGAAGAAGTGGTCCTGCCGGCCGATCCGGTACTCCGGAACACCCAGCAACTCGGCCCAGGCACCCGCGAGTTTCCGCTCGGACGGAGTGAGCGGGGCGTCCTCGTGCTCTCCCGCGCCGTCGCCCTGCGCGGGCGGCGTCTGTTCGGCGAGCGCGGTCAGCGCCTTCCTGTCGATCTTGCCGTTGGCGGTCAGTGGCAGACTCTGCTGCCAGTGGACGGCCGAAGGGACCATGTAGGCCGGCAGTTGGGCGGCGAGCGCCTCGCGCAGCTCGTCCGTGGGCAGTTCGCGGCCCGAGTAGAAGCCGACGAGGTGTTTGCTGTCGTCGGCCCGCTGGGCGATGACGACCGCGCCGTCCCGCACTCCGGTCACCCGCAGCAGCGTGTTCTCGATCTCGCCGATCTCGATGCGGAAGCCTCGGATCTTGACCTGGTTGTCCCGGCGGCCGAGGAACTCCAGCTTGCCTCCGGGGTGCCAGCGCCCCCAGTCACCGCCCAGATAGAGCCGTTCACCCGGCCGGTGGGGGTTCTCGCGGTAGGCCTCGCGGGTCCGCTCGGGGTCGTTGACGTATCCCCGGCCCACGCAGACACCGGAGAACGCGATGAGTCCGGGGGCGCCCAGGGGGACCAGTGCCAGGTGCTCGTCGACGACGTGGACGTGCACGTTGTTGACCGCGCGCCCCAGCAGGACCCGTTCGGGCACCCCGGTCATCACCTCGTGGTTGGTGTCGTCCGAGGTCTCGGTCAGTCCGTAGGCGTTGACCAGTTTGATTCCCGGCTGGATCGCGAACCAGCGCTGGACCAGTTCCCGCTTCAGTGCCTCACCCGTCACCGACACACAGCGCAGGTCGGGCAGTTCGCGCGGATGCCGTTCCAGGTACGACGCCACCACTTCCAGGTAGGAGGGCACGACCTGCACCACTCCGGCCCGGTCGCGGACGAGCGTGTCGAGGAACTGCTCCACGTCGACGATCGCCTCCTGGGCGACCAGCAGTGTCCGGCCGCCCACCAGCAGGGCGGACAGCACTTGCCACAAGGAGATGTCGAAGCACTGCGGGGCGGTCTGCGCGACCACACGTCCCTGCACGATCCCCAAGTCGTCGATCTTCGCGAAGAGATGGTTGAGCATGCCCGCGTGCTCGCACATGGCGCCCTTCGGCTCGCCGGTGGAGCCGGAGGTGAAGTAGATGTACGCCAGCTGGTCGGCGGCGACGCCCACACCGACGTCGCCGTCGGCGTGCTGCTGCGCGTACGCGTCCTCGATCAGCAGCTTCTCGACCCCGGGCAGAGCGGTGAGCGCCTGGTCGAGGGTGTGGGTGCTGCCCGTCTCGGTCAGCACGAGCCGGCAGGCGGCCCGCGACAGTGTCGCCTGGATGCGACCGGCCGGGAAGTGCGGCTCGATCGGCAGATACACGCCGCCCGCCTTGAAGACCGCGAGGATCGCGGCGGCCCAGTCGGGATTGCGTTCGGTCACCACGGCGACGACGTCCTCGCGCCCGAGTCCACGCTCCAGCAGGGCGCGCGCCAGCCGGTTCGCGCGAGCGTTGAGCTCGCCGTACGTCCACTCCCGGTCGCCGTGCACGACGGCCACCGCCTCCGGGTGCTCCCGTACCCGCTGCTCGAACAGCTCGTGCGCCCGTGCGTCGGGCAACTCCCTGAGAGGTCCGGCCAGTCCTTCGAGCTGCTCGCGCACCTCGTCGGCGGACAGCAGACTCTGCCGCGTGTGCTCGGCGTCGGGGTCCGCCGCCACCGACCGCAGCACGGTCAGGTGATAGCCGCCGATCCGGGCCGCGCACTCGCCGTCGATGACCTGGGTGCGGTACCGCAGCCGCATCAGCAGCCGTTCGCCGCGGTCGCACCATCTGACGCCGAGCGCCGTGTCGTCGTCGAGACCGCTCGCGGAGGCCGCCGCGTCGAAGGCGACCTCGTACGACGGCCCGGCCACACCCAGCTCGCGCCGCAGCTCGGCCATCGGGAAGTCCTGGTGCGCCAGCAGCTGTTCCTCGACGCGCTGGACACCGGTCAGCAGCGCGCGCCAGGATCCGGGGCCGACGGTCAGCCGGCACGGCAGCGGTCCGCTCCGCGAACCCGTGACGTAGCCCGTCACCACCTCGGGTTCGCCGGAGAGCGCGGCCAGCACCTTGGCGTGCGCCGCGAGCAGCACCGTGCTCAACGGCACTCCGGACTCCCGCACCAGCTCACGCAGGGCCCGCAGTACGTCGTCCGGCACGGCCACCTCGTACTCGGCGACTCCCTGCACGGGCTCGCGGGCCCACCGTGGCACCGCGGTGAAACCACCGGCGGTCAGGACACGGCTCCAGAACTCCCGGTCCGACTCCACGCGCGTCTCCATCATGAACCCACCTTCGCCGCAGTGCCGTTGACCGAAGGCGTCGTCGCTGTCAGCGTTTCGACGCCGAAGGGCTGTTGTTCGAACAGATCCGGCATGTCCGCGGCGGGATTTCCGCCCCACCGCGCCCTCGCCGGGACTTCTTCGCCCTTCATGAGGAAGGAGTCGGCTACCAGCACGGCGCCGTCCCCCATCGTCACGCCGTAGTGCACGTGCGCACCCACACCGAGCGTGCAGCCGGCACCGAGGGTGGAGACGTCGGACTTGAACGTGCCGTCCTCCTGGGAGTGGCACTGGATCTTGCTGCCGAAGTTCAGGGTGCACTCGTCGCCGATGGTGGCGAGGGTCCGCTCCGTCAGGTAGCAACCGTCGTCGAACACCCTCTTGCCGATACGAACCCCCATGAGCCGCCAGATCACGTTCTTGAAAGGGGTTCCGTTGAAGATGTTCAGGTGCTGGTCCGGCACCTTCCAGATGCGCTCGTGCCACCAGAAGACCGGGTCGTAGATGGAGCACAGTTGAGGTGTCAGCCGGCGGAACCGGCCGGCCAGACGCTCCACCAGGATGTAGTAGCCGGCGGTGAACGCGAGCGTGATCGCCAGATACGCGGCGATCACCACGTGCCCGAACACACCGTAGAAGTCGATGGAGGCGAGGGCGAACAGCGTGAGCACGAAGGTGAACACCCAGCGCGCGAACAGCATGACCGCCATCGAGCGGAGGTTGTAGCGGTTCTTCGCGGACAGGCGGCGGCGCAGTTCGTCTCCCGTCCTGATGTCGTCGAACCGCGCGTCGCGTTCCACCGAGCGGGGAATCTCGAAGGAGGGCGAGCCGAGCAGCCCCACGCCCTCGCGGATCTCACCGTCGAGAGGGATCAGGACCTTGGTCGCGAGCAGGCAGTTCTTGCCCGTTCTGCCGCCCGCGGGATAGGCGATGTTGTTCCCGAGGAAGTTGTGCGGTCCGATCGAGGCCCGGGACACCCGGAAGGACGTGCTGGAGTAGTCCGCGTTCACGATCGACAGTCCGTCGGCCACCATCGTCCCCGTACCGACGGTCACCAGATACGGGTTGTCCTGCTGCAGCTCGGTGCCGAAGTTGGACCCCGTCTGCTGGACGCGGGACAGGTCGTATCCGAGACCGCGCAGGTAGTGCACGACGTACGAACTGTCACCGAAGAGCCAGCCGAAGAACTTGATGTTCGTCATGCGGGCGATGGCCCGGTGCGCCGCGTAGTGGAAGCCGTAGAGCGGGTAGACCTTGTCGGGCCGGACGGTCAGATTCAGCACACGGGGGACGGTGTACAGCCAGATCAGGCCCAGGACGACGAAGCCGAAGAACACCACGACGGAGAGGTACAGGGCATCGGTGACCAGCACCGACGTCGTGAGTCCCGTCGTGTCCGGCCCCAGTCGCCGGCCGAGTTCCGGAACCTCGATGAACAGCATGTACAGACCGCCGACGCCCAGCGGCACGTACAGGAAGAACATCTGGAGCACGGTGACGAGGCCGAACCAGGTCCGTCGCAGGGCACCGCAGCTCGCCGGGGCGACCCTCACGTGTTCGATGTCGGTGGGCTGTGCCGGCGATCCGTGCCGGTGCTCACCGGCCGGGATCGCCTGACCACGGTGCAGTGCGGAGGCGTGACCGAGCTGGGCTCCGTCGCCCATCGAGGTGTCGATGTCCAGGACGGTCTTCTCGCCGACGAACACATCGCGTCCGAGCGTGACCCGGCCGGTCTGGATACGCCCAGCATGCGCGCGATAGCAGAGGAAGGACGAATCCTTGCGGATCACACTGCCCGAGCCGATCGTGAGCAGGTCGGCACAGACCGGTACGGAGTGGGAGAGGATCGTGACCCCGCTGCCGATCCGCGCGCCGAGCGCCCGGAGATACAACACGAACAGCGGGTTTCCGGCCAAGAGGACGATGGGATTGCTGTGGAGCAGCGACTTCACGATCCAGAAGCGCATGTAGGCCAGGCCCCAGACGGGGAATTCACATGGCTTCGAGCGGCCGATGAGAATCCATTTGGCAGCGATCGGAAGAAGGAACACGGCCAGGAGACCGCAACTCCCGAACACGACCGATCTCAGGTAGATGTCGACCACACCTGAACCGGCGGCGACCCACGCGTAACCCCGAGCGGTTATCAGTCCGAACGCAACGGAGTACGCCAGGAAAATAGACAACTGGAACGTGCCGCAGAGGAAATAGTTCAGCTTGTTCGTCGGATGCGGCATCGGCTGGAGCACCGGCGTGGTGCGCACCGCCTGCGATGTCTGAGCGTGTACGCCGACCGTCGCGGGAGCCGACACTGTCAGGGCCGCCGCCAGACTTCTGATCGAAGGGTTCCGATAGATGTCCTTCATGGACGCGGACGGCAGGCCGGGTATCTTCCTGATTCGCGCACAGAATTGGGCCATCACCAGAGAATTGGCGCCGAGATCGTCGAAGAAGTGTGCGTCGACCGGAACGTCTTCGACGCAGGTGACCTGGGCCAGCACTTCCGCGAATTTACTCTCGGTGTCCATCTCCAACGCGTCGGCGCTGCTGTGTTCGCCGACAACGACCCGGTCCGGCCCGGCTATATGGACCTCGGAGGACTTCTCCACCATTTGACCTCCTGGAGGACGTCTCTCTCGCCGATGCCACATCGGCACGAAATGGTTGCCTGTTGTCCTCGTGCCACTGTCCTCGTGCCACGGCTAACAGCCCGATCGGCCGTCGGCCGCGGACCCGTGTTCGCTTCTGATCACGAACCGTAAAGTCAGTCTCGTTCGGGCACTGGGAGATTGCCACTCCGAATCGGTCGCAAAGCGTGTCGGCAGCGGCCGTTGCACCCGTATCCCTTGGTTTCCAAGCCCTCTCGGGGTAAATAGGGATCACCCGAACGGCCGTTCATCCCGCGGGCCCGGCAGGCGGACGGCGAGCCTTCCGCGCGTCACCGTGTTCGGCATTACCGGCCGTCACACGGCCCCGAATGCGCGGGCCGGAAGCCCTCGTCACTCTGGACGCATGAAGATATCCGCGGTCGTCTACGCCCCCGCCCCCGACGGTGGCCGTCGGGTCCGTGTCGGCGAACGCTTCGTCGGCCTGGCGTACACGCTGGTCGACATCGCGGAATTCCTGCGCCGGGCCGGTTGGGAGGACATCGAGGCCTCGGACGTCGAGACCGCCGAGTGGATCGAGTGGCGCGGCGGCGGGCCCGGCGTCTGGGCGCACTGACGTACCCGCCGAGGGTATGCGGGGCTCGAAGACGCCCTCAGTCCGCCCGGGGCAGCCGGACCTCGAAGGCCGCACCGCCGCCCGGTGCGTCGGTGACGGTCAGTGTTCCCCCGTGCCGGTGTACGACGTCACGGGCGATGGCCAGCCCGAGGCCCGCTCCCCCGTCGTCGCGGCCACGGGCCTCGTCGAGGCGGACGAAGCGCTCGAAGACGCGCTCCCGATCGGCCGGGGCGATGCCGTGGCCGTCGTCCGCGACGGTCAGCAGCACGACGTCCCCCTCGGTCTCCAGGCCGACGGTGACCGCGGCGGACGCGTGCCGCTGGGCGTTGTCCAGGAGGTTGGCCAGGACGCGGGACAGCTGCCCACCGCTGCCGCGGACCGACAGCAAGGTGTCCTCGATCTTCAGGGTGGGGGTGATGCGGCCGGACTGGGCGTGCCGGGCGACGTCCTCCGCCACCAGCACGGCCAGGTCGACCGCGGTGCCGCCCGGCTGTTCACCCGCGTCGAGGCGGGCGAGCAGCAGCAGGTCGGTGGCCAGTCCCTGGAGGCGCACGACGTCGTGCAGCAGGTCGGTGGTGTTCAGCAGGGCGGGGTGCTGATCGGCGACTTCGAGCTGGGTGCGCAGACTGGCGATGGGGCTGCGCAGTTCGTGCGAGGCGTCGGCGACGAAGCGGTGCTGCCGCTCGACGGACTTCTCCAGGGCGGCCAGCGTCTCGTTGGTGGTGCTCGCCAGCCGGGCGATCTCGTCGCGTGAGCGGGGCTGGGGCACTCGACGCGCCAGGTCCCCGCTGCCCGTTATCTCCGCCATCTCCGAGCGGATCCCCTCCACCGGGCGCAGCGCACGCCGGGTGACCAGCCATGTCACCCCGGCCACGACCACCAGCAGGAACGGCAGACCGGTCAGCATGGCCCGGGACACCTGGGCGAGCGTGGCCTGCTGGTCCTCGAGGGAGGTGCCGGCGTACACCGTGTAGGTCCGGCCGCCGTAGGTGGTGCCCTGCACCGCGGCGAAGGTGTAGTCGTGGGCTTCGCCGTCCACCGTGACCCTCAGTGTCCTGTGGTCCACGTCCGTGCCGACCTTGCCGCGCGGTGGGCTGATGTCCTCGTCGTCCCCGCTGTCGTCGTCACGGCCGTCGCCTCCGTGGCTGCGGCGGCCGTGGTTGTCGCCTCCGTGATCGTCGCCACTGCCGTCGGACGCGGTGCTCAGGGGCGTGTCGGCGGCGGCCGGGGCGTAGTCGGCGACGGCAGCACGCCCGTCCAGGTCGTCGCTCGCGGACAGTACCCGGCCCGCGGAGTCGACGACCTGGACGAGGTCGTCATCGTCGTCGGGCAGGTCCAGTCCGCCGAAGTCACCGTTCAGCGCGGCCTGGGCGCCGGCCACGGTGCGCGCCCTGACCTCGGACTCCAGCCCCGCACGGTCCGTGAGGTTGTGCCGCAGGACGGCGACGACCGCCGTGCCCGCCGCGATCAGTGCGACGCACACGACGAGGGTGGCGGCCAGCGCGGCCCGGGCCCGGACCGAGGAGAACGGCCTAGACATCGCGACCGCCGTCGGCCTCCAGCCGGTACCCGGCCCCGCGGACCGTCCTTATGGACCGCCGTCCGAAGGGCAGGTCGATCTTGCGGCGCAGCGCGCTCACGTAGACCTCGACGATGTTGGGGTCGCCGTCGTACGCGAAGTCCCATACGCCACCGAGGATGTCGGCTTTCGACACCACCTGCCCGGCGTGCAGGGCGAGGTGCTCCAGCACCGCGAACTCCTTGGCCGTCAGCACCACTTCGGTCCCGGAGCGGTCGACGCGCCTGCCGTCGGGATCGACCGTCAGGTCGCCGATCCGCAGCACCGGGGCGCCACCGCGCGTGCGGCGGCGCAGCAACGCGCGGACACGGGCCTGGAGCACGACGTAGGAGAACGGCTTGGTGAGGTAGTCGTCCGCGCCGGTGTCCAGGCCCTCGGCCTCGTCGTACTCGCCGTCCTTGGCGGTGAGCATCAGGATCGGCGTGTCGTCGCCCGCGGCGCGCAACTGGGCACAGATCCGGTACCCGTTCAGGCCGGGCAGCATGATGTCCAGCACGATCAGGTCGTAGTCGCGCTCCTGTGCCAGACGGAGCCCGGTGACGCCGTCGTGGGCCGTGTCGACGGCGAAGCCCTCGGCCGCCAGGCCGCGGGCGAGGGCCATGGCGAGACGTCTCTCGTCCTCCACGATCAGCAGGCGCATGGTCACAGCGTCTCAGACCCCACCTGAAGTGATCTTCAGGATGCTTCAGCCTGGCTTCAGGGTCTCCCGTCCATGGTGGTGCACGTCAGGCCGACTCGTCGGCTCCGCTGCCGCCGAGCCGCAGACGCCAGGAAGGGACCACCCCACGATGAAGGCTCTCAAGCGCCCCCTGACAGGGCGTCACCGCATGCTGGCCGCCGCGCTCGCGGCCACCGCCCTCCTCGGCGGCGGCGCCGCGGCGACCGCGGTGGCGGTCGCCGACGACCGGCACGACGGCACCCGTACGACCGCGGGCGGCACGCTCGCGTCGCACCACGACGACAACGGCCGTACGGACGAAGGGCGGGACGACTCGGGTCACCACCGCGTCGTCGTGGACGGCACCGACGTCGATCTCAAGTTCGCCGCCGAGGTGGCCGCCAAGTCCGTCGCGGGTACCGTCACCGAGGTCGAACTCGGCGGTCACGCGGGCCGGACGGTCTGGAAGGTCGAGGTCGTCGACGCCGCCGGCGTGGAGCGCGACGTCACCGTCGACGCCGGCGACGGAAGGATCCTGGGGATCGGTGTCGACCGGGACCGGGACGACGACACGCGGGCCCGGACCGCCGGGGCCGATCTGGGCCGCGCGGTGGACGCGGCGCTCGGCGCCGTCGACGGTACGGCGGTCTCGGCCGAACTCGACGACCACGAGGGCGGCACCGTCGGGTGGCACGTCGACGTCGTCGACTCCGCGGGTCTGGAGCACGAGATCGGCGTCGACGCGCGGACCGGCGCGGTCGTGTCCAAGCGGGTCGACGACGACCGGCACCGATCGGGCGGCGACCGCCATCGTTCCGGCGACGACGACCACGACAGGGACGACGACCACGGGCACGGGCACCGGCGCGACTGACGCCGGTCCGGGCCGTCGGCCGCCGGCCGCCACGCGAGAAGTCCGTCGTCGGGTGCGGGGCGCCTGCTCGACCGTTCTTCGAGCCCCGGCAGCCGCAACGGTGACCGCGAACAGCGGGCGTCCGGATCACGTTCCGCCGTCCTCGGAGTACCACCGCGGCCCGTGCCTTGTGGCACGGGCCGTGGCTGGTGAGCGGAGCGACGGCGCACCGCCGACAGGGTGCGGTGCGCCGCCGGTCAGGTCATGCCGGACGCAGAGTTCCGCGGATATCGGCATGTGCGGGTCCGTCAGCGGCGGCCGTCGTGGTCACGACGGCCCTCGTGACGGGACTCGTCGTAGCGGCGGTCGCCGTGGTGGCGGCGGTTGTCACCCCAGGAGGCCTCGTCGACGAAGCGGCCGCGGTCGGTGCGGAGCGTGGCCGTCCCGTCGTGGTTGTCCCACACGTGGTCACGGCGGTCCTGGTACACGTCGCGCGAGCTGTCCCGGCCGATTCCGGTGTGGACGCGCACCGTGGCGCGGCCGTCCAGCCGGAAGTGGCGGAAGGTGTACGTACGACCGTCCTCGTTCGACAGCGTCCAGCCGTCCAGGTTCACGTCGTGCCGGCCGGTGTTGGTGATCTCCACCCATTCCTTGTTCAGGGAGCGGATGGAACGGTTGTCCCAGCCGGGCGCGTCGTACTGGACGGCGCTGATGATCACACGGTCGCTCCGGTCGCCCGGGTGGTGGCCGGCGGCGACGGCGGGCAGTGCCACCGCGCCCACGAGGGCCGCGGCGACGGCCGTGGCGCCGGTCAGACGGCGGGCGATCGAGGAAGCAGAAACGGACACTAGGTGTCCCCCTTCACAGGATGAGAGCACACCCCCGCCGGCAGCCACGGCAGCAAAGCCGCAGGCCGGCACGGTGTGTTGTGCAAGTGGCGGCCGGGCGGCCGCGCATCCACACCCTCCAGCCGACGCACCGGACCGCGGCTCCGGCACGAGGCCTGTTACGGATCCCGCACATGCTCGTGATACTCGGATGTAACGTCCATCTATGCGCCGAATGACCCATTTTGATGCCCTGCCGGGCCGGATTCCCCACCGGCAAAGGCGATCCACGCCTCCCCGGCAGGCAGGCCACGCCTCCCCCGCACGAGCCCTCACCCGAAAGTGAGCAACAGCCACGAAGACGGCGCGTGGTCGGCGGGAGACGGCGGACCGGCGCGTACTGCGGGTCCGGTTCGCGCCGTGCCTCGATGGGGTGACGTTCCGTGAGTGAGCCGCGGCGCAGGTCGGACGGCCGGACGACGGTGTCGCGGCCCGGCGGTCACCGGCTTTCCGCCACGGAACCGCGGGTGGAGTCCCGCCCGGGCGAGCCGTGCGGAGGAAGGGGCCGGGTCCCGCGCGGCGACGCCATCTCGGCGGAACCGGCCCGTCGGGACTCACCGGGACGCAAGACTGGTGGGGTGTTGAGCAACCTGCCCGAGGTACCCACGGGATTCGTCGGCCGCGGCAGCGAACTGGCCCATCTGGCCGACGCCTTGGCCAGGGACCGGATGGTCACGCTGACGGGGCCCGGCGGGGTCGGCAAGAGCCGTCTCGCGCTGCACGCCGCGGACCGGGCGCGCCACGACGGCCGTACGGTGGCCTGGGCGGATCTCTGGCAACTGCGGGACGACCGCCTGCTGGTCCCCGTGATCGCCGACGCGCTGGACTTCGCCGACCACACCGCGGCCACACCGCTCGACACACTGAGTGCGTGGGTGGGCGACCGGGACCTGGTCCTCGTCCTCGATTCCTGCGAGGGCCTGCTGAACGGCTGTCGCGCGCTCGTCACCCACCTCCTGGAGGCGTGCCCGCGCCTGACCGTGCTGACCACGTCCCGGGAACGCCTGGGACTGGCGGACGAGCATCACGTCACCGTGGAACCGCTGCCCGTCGCGACCGACGCGGTGCGGCTGCTGTGCGAACGCGCGGCGGCCGCCGGCACACCGCTGAACGGCCCGGAGGGCCTGGTGACGGCTGCCCGCCTGTGCCACGCCCTGGAGGGCGTGCCGCTCGCGATCGAACTGGCCGCCGGACACCTCGCCCACCGGGACATCGACCAGATCGAACGGGTCCTGCGCGCCCGCCTCGACCTGCACGGCGCGCGAGGGTTCGGCCCGCCGCATCATCGCGTCCTGCGCACCGCGATCGGATGGAGCCACGAACTGTGCGAGCCCGCCGAGCGGCTGCTGTGGGCGCGTCTGTCGGTGTTCCGCGGCGCGGTGGACGCCGGCACCGTGGTGGCGGTGTGCGGCGGCGGCCCGCTCGCCCCCGAGGAGGCGGTGCGGGCGCTCGAAGGGCTGGAGCGCAAATCAGTCGTGAAGCGCGACGGTGAGCGCCATCGGATGCTCGACACCGTCCGCGAGTACGGCCGCATGTGGCTGGACGAACTGGGCGAGTCGGCCGAGGCGCTGGACCGCCACGCCCAGTACTTCCGGGACCGGGTGCGCGCCGCGGACGCCGCCTGGTTCGGTCCCGGCCAGATCCACGCCTACCGCTGGATCCACGCCGCACACGCCGACCTGTGCGCCGCGCTGGACCATCTGCTCGACACGCGGCCCAAGGCCGCCCTCGACCTCGGCGGACGTCTCGGCTTCTTCTGGAGCTGCTGCGGGCATCTCCGTGAGGCCACCGACTATCTGGAGGACGCGCTGTCGCAGTGCAAGGAGCCGGGCCCGACCCGGATCCGCGCGCTGTGGGCGCTGGGCGTCACCCTGGTGCTGCGCGGCGAGGCCGGCCGGGCCCACGGCCTGGCGGACGTGTGCCGCCAGGAGGCCGAACGGTGGGAGGACACCGACGGCATCCTGCGGTCGGCGTACCTGTTGGGGCTGACGCACCTGCTCGGCGGCCGGCCGCTGATTGCCGCGCACCAGATCGATCAGGCCTTCGCCCGCGTGGGGGGCGGCACCCCGGACACCGCGTCCGCGGTGCTGTGCCGCCTGGCCCGGGTGTTCGCGCTGACCGGGCAGGGCTTCCTGGACCAGGCCCGCGACGAGGCGGAATCCCTGCGCCGCCACTCGCTGGCCCGGGGCGAGTGGTGGACCCGCTCGTACGCCGACTACCAGCTCGCCGTCATCGCGCTCTTCGAGGACCGGGCGCGGGACGCCGTGGTGCACGCCCGCTCCATGCTGGAGGGCAAGCGCCGTATCGGGGACAGCTTCGGTCTGGCGCTCGGGCTGGACGTCCTCGCCGCCGCGCTGGCCGCGCAGGGCGCCGGGGAGCCGGCGGTCGCGGCGTACGCCACCGGTGAGACGTACTGGAGCGCGGTCGGTCATCCACAGCGCGGGACGCCCGAACTGGGGCCCGTGCGCGTGCGGTACGAGCGCACGGCCCGTTCGCTGCTCGGGGACGACCGGTACGACCAGGTGGCTCTGGAGTCGGTGGTCCGCGGCCCCGATCAGGTGCTCGGGGAGATCCTGGGGCAGTCCGCGCAGGGCTCCTGAGACACGGTCCACCGGTCCGGCGGAGCCGGTCCTGGCGCCGAAGGCGAAGGCTCAGGCCGATTCGCGGACGATCAGCTCCGGGTCGAAGCCGACCGCCGTGGCCTCGGTCCGTACGCCGCGGATGTGTTCGTCCAGGAGGCGGGCCATCTCCGCGCCCATCCGTTCCACGGGCTGGCGGACGGTGGTGAGCCGGGGATGGCTGGTGACGGCGACACTGGAGTCGTCGAAGCCCACGACCGCGACGTCGTCGGGCACCCGCCGTCCCTGCTCCCTCAGGACCTGGCACGCGCCCTGTGCCATGAGGTCGTTGGCGGCGAACACACCGTCCACTTCCGGGTGTTCGGACAACAGGCGCGCCATGGCCGTGCTGCCGCTGCCGAGGGTGAAGCCGCCTTCGACGACCGGCACACAGGGGTGGCCGTGCCGGGCGAGCGTGTCACGGAATCCCGCGAGGCGCTCCCGACTCGCGAAGACCCCCAGCGGACCGCAGACGGTGGCCGGTCGCCGGCAGCCGCGCGCCACCAGGTGCTCCGCCGCGAGGCGTCCGCCCTCCCAGTGCGCCAGATCCACGTAACTGAGCGGCACCGGTCTCGCGGGGCGGGCGAACAGCACCGCGGGCAGTGCCGCCTCGGACAGGAGCGCGGGCAGCGGGTCGTCGGGGTGTGTGGACACCACGAGCGCCCCGTCGGCCCGGCCCTGTCGCAGATACGTCAGCACCTCGTCCCTGGCCTCGTCCGACTCGGCGAACATCAGCACCGGGTGCATGGACCTGGGCCGGAGGAATCCCACGACACCGCCGACCACCCGCCCGAAGAAGGGGTCCGCGAACACCCTTGTGGCGAAGGCGTTCTGACTCTCGGCGGAGTGGTCGCCCGCACCGGACACCACCAGTGCGACGGTCTCGGCGCGCCGGGTGACCAGCGCGCGGGCCGCCCTGTTGGGTGCGTAACCGGTGCGGTCGATGGCCTGGCGCACCGTGTCCCGGATCGCCGGATCCACGTTGCGCACGCCGTTGACCACCCGGGACACGGTCGCGCGGGACACGCCCGCCTCACGGGCGACGTCCTCCAGCGTCGGGACGCGTCTGCTCATGGCCGCACCCTAACGGCACGGTGCGGTCACGGCATAGAGCGCTCTCCCAGCAGGCCGGGCCCTCCCTCCGCGCACACCGTGACCTCCGTGCACAGGGGCAGGTCGCCCGCCGAGCGTCCGGCCAGGACCTGGCAGGCCCCGGGCTCGACCCGCCAGACACCCGCGTCCTCGTCCCAGTGCCGCAGGCTCCGCGCCGGTACCCGCACGGGGACCGTGACGGCTTCCCCGGGCCGGGCACGGACCGCCGTGTATCCCGCCAGCCACCGCTGCGGATACTCCACGGCGGCGTCCGGGCGGGCGAGGTACACCTGGACGACCTCGCGGCCGGTCCGCCCGCCCGTGTTGCGCACCCGCACCCGCACCGTGAAGCCGCCGCCGGGGACTTCGGCCGGAGCGGCGATCTCCTCGTAGGCCCAGGTCGTGTAGCCGAGTCCGTGCCCGAACCAGTAGGCCGGGGTACGTCCGGTGCGCAGCCAGCCCCGGTGGCCGATGTGCAGTCCTTCGTCGTACTCGAGGCGGCCGTCGGCGGGCCGGACCCGGGTGACGGGCGCGTCGGCGAGTTCGGCGGCCCAGGTGGTGGGCAGGCGTCCGCCGGGCTCGGACCGCCCGAACAGCACATCGGCCAGGCCGCCGCCCCCTTCCTGTCCGGTGAACCAGGTGAGCAGGACGGCGCCGACCTCCGCGCGCCAGGGCATTTCGACGGGGCCGCCGCTGTTGACGAGGGCCACCGTGCGCGGGTTGGCCCGGGCCACGGCACGGACGAGGGCGTCCTGTGCGGGCCCCAGGGCGAGTTCCGCGCGGTCCCGTCCCTCCGACTCGCCGTGCTCGGTGGTGCCGACGACCACGACGGCCACGTCCGCCGCGCGTGCGGCCCTCTCGGCCGCGGCCAGGGCCTGCGCGGCAGCGGTGGCGGGCGGGGCGGCTCCCACGACCGTCGCCCTGCCGGTGCCGGGGGCGAGTTCGCGTCGTGCGACGAGCAGCGGGGCGGTGCCGCGGGTCAGCGGGGCGGTGGTGAGCCGTGCGGGCGGGTTCACATGAACGATCGCCGGGTCGTCGGTGTCCTTCACGAAGTCGCCGTCCAGCAGGGGGCGGTCGTCGACGCGAAGGCTGATCCGCCCGAATCCCGCGACACTCAGCGTCCAGGCTCCCGAGGTCCGAGGGTGCAGTCGTGCGCTGATCTCCACCGTGTGCGCGCCGGGGACCAGGGTGGGTTCCAACTGGCGCCCGGTACGCCGGTGTTCGGCGTACAGCTCACGGCCGTCCGCGTCGAGCACACGCAGCATGACCCCGGGCAGGCCGGAACGCGGGTGCGTGCACAGGACCGTGTCCAAGGGGGCGGGAGGCTCGTCGAGCACCGGTCCGGGCACGTGGACGACCTCGGCCCGGCCGCGCAGGCTGCTTCTGATCCCGTCGAGGACACAGACCTCGTCCTGCGGGAAGACGCCGGCGCTGCCACCGCCCTGGGTACGGGTCCGGGCGGCATGTGCGCCGATGACGGCCACCGTCGCCAGGCGGGCGGGGTCCAGGGGCAGCACGTCCCGGTTGGCCAGCAGAACCGCGCCGGCCGCGACGGCTCGTCGGGCCAGCTCCCGTGCGCCACTCGCCACAGACGACGTCCGGCGCGGGGGCGGCGCCTCCCCGAGCGCGCCGCAGCGGGCGGCCAGCCGCAGCAGTCGGCGCACCTTGTCGTCGACGACGGACTCGGCGACCGTGCCCTCGTCGACCGCACGCACCAGGGCGTCGCCCCAAGCGCCGTCAGGGCCCGGCATCACCAGGTCCAGGCCGGCCCGGGCGGTGCCCTCGGTGCCCCGCGCGGCTCCCCAGTCGGACACGACGACTCCGTCGAAGCCCCATTCGCTCTTCAAGAGCTCGGCCAGCAGCGGATGCGCGGTCAGGGTGGTGCCGTTGACGCTGTTGTACCCGGCCATCACCAGCCGGACCCCGGCGGCGACGGCGGCCTCGAAGGGAGCGAGGTAGACCTCCCGCAGGGTGCGCCGGCCGGCCCGCACGTCGACGGTCAGCCGCTCGGTCTCGGAGTCGTTCGCGACGAAGTGCTTGGCGGCGGCGGCGACTCCGCGGGCCTGGATGCCCCGCACCAGCGCCGCGCCGATGCGGCCGGTGAGTTCCGGGTCCTCGGAGAAGCATTCGAAATGGCGCCCGCCGAGCGGGCTGCGATGCAGGTTGAGGTTCGGCGCAAGGACCACGTCCACGCCCTTGCGCCGCGCCTCGGAGGCGAGGAGGCCGCCGAGTTCCTCGACCAGTTCGTCGTCCCAGGAGGCGGCGAGCGCGGAGGCCGAGGGCAGCAGTACAGAGGTGTGCCGCTCGTCCCAGGTCTCTCCGCGTACGCCCGCCGGACCGTCCGACAGCACCATCTGCCGCAGCCCGACGGCCGGTTCGGCGTGCGTGCGCCAGGTGGTGGCGCCGGTGAGCAGCCGGACCTTGGCCCGCAGGGTCAGTTTGTCGAGAAGCCGGTCGAGTTCCTCGTCGGTCATTCCCACCCCCTCGTGTGAACCGGTCAGTTGTAGACGCCGAACTCGTAGAGCGAGTAGCCCCAGCCGGTGCCGCGCTCCGTGCCGTTGATCCGGACGTAGCGGCCGGTTCCGCTGACGTCGAAGTCGTCGACGCCGCCGTTGCCGGCCGTCACCGTCTTCACGGTCTGCCAGTTCTGTCCGTCGTCGGACGTCTGGACGGTGTACGTCTTGGCGTAGGAGGCCTCCCAGACCAACTGCACGTGCTTGAACGACGTGCGCGTGCCGAGGTCGACCCGGAGCCACTGCGGGTCGCTCCAGTCGCTCGCCCAGCGTGTCGTGGGGTCCGCGTCCACGGCGTCGGCCGGTGTGCAGGGACAGTCGCCGTAACTCGCCTGGTAGGAGGAGGCGGTGGCCGGCTTGTTCCGGGCGACGTTCGTGCCGTCCACCGTGGGCGGGACGACCCTGATCGAGCGCGTCTCCACACCGACGTTGCCCTTGCCGTCGGTCGCCTTGACGTAGATCTTCCAGACACCGGGACGGTCGGGTGCGGTGACCCTGAGGCGGCCGCCGCCGAGGGCCGTGGAGGCGAGCGGGGTCAGGTTCTTGCTCTGGTCGATGTACATGCTGTTGCTGAGGACCTCGTACGAGACCTGGTCACCGTCGGGATCGGTCGCCTTGACGGCGAGCGTTAGGTCACGGCCCGCCTGCACCTTGCCCGGGTCGCCCTCGACGGTCAGGTCGGCGACGACCGGCGGGGTGTTGTCGTGGGCGGTGTCCCCTCCGTAGGCGCGCTTCACCGCGTAGTACGACAGTCGCTTCTGGCCGACGGGCAACAGGTTGAACCAGATGCCGCCGAAGTCGTACTCCGTGCCGTAGTGGAACATCGTGGCCCCCAGGGCGACACCCCTGTGCCCGGTGACGCAGCCCCAGGCCTTCGTGTACCCGGCGGCCTTGGCCTGGTCGGTGGGCTCCTGCGGCACGCCGTTGGCGTCGTCCGGCACCTCCCACTCCCCCGCGGGGCCGGTCTCGGTCACGATGTACGGCTTGGTGTAACCGCCCTGCGCCCATGCGGACTTGATGTCACAGACCGCGTTGTAGGAGTTGACGGCGTACAGGTCGAGATCGGGCGCGTTCTTCTTGTAGTAGGGCCAGGCGCCGACCCACGCGTCGGTGGAGGTGACCGGGTGGTTCGGGTCGACGGTGTGGATCCTCTTCGTGATGTCGTTGACGAGGGTGGTGTAGGCGTCGCGCTGTCTTTCCAGTTCGTCGCCCGTGTAGCAGTTCTGGAGCCCGAGCACCGACTCGTTGCCGACGTTCCACATGAGCACGCCGGGGTTGTCCTTGTACGTCTGGACCCACTTGGGGAACTCTTCGAGCATCTGGTTCTTGTACGCCGTGTCGGTCACGTAGTCGACGCAGCCACCGCTGCCCGGTCCCCCGCCGGGCTGGAGCCAGAATCCGGCGACGACCTTGATGCCGTTCGCCGCGGCCGCGTCGAGGAGGGGTTTGCTGGAGGCGTCGGTGCCCCAGGTGCGGATGGTGTTGACGCCCATGGACTTCAGGTCCGGCAGGTACTTGCCCGCGTCGGCGACCGCCGGGCCCCAGGTCAGTCCTTTGACCTGGTAGGGCTGCCCGTCCACGGTCAGCTGCCAATTGCCCTGGCTGCCGGTCACCTTGACGACGCTGCCTGCGGCGTGGGCCGGTGCGGCGGGCAGGGCGGTGAGTGCGCCGACGGTCAGGACGCCTGCGGTGAGGGGCGCCGCGAGGCGGCGCGCACGAGTGCGGGGCGGTGGGTTCATGGTGGTTGCTCCGGTGTGCGGGTGGAGGGGCGGCCCGGCCGCGGCGGGGACGGTGGCGGCAGGGCCGCCCGGTTCTGAAGGGGGGACCCGGCGGACTTTCTCGGCGACAGACGTCGCGGAGGAAGTCCGCGGGGTGTTCTGTCGGCGGGAGTGTTCAGGGAAGCCGGTAGTTCTCGTCGAGCGCAGCGCCCGCCTCCGGGTGCGTCTCGTCGTACCCGCGCGCGTTGCACTGCAGGCCGCCGACCACACAGTGGTCGACCAGCGCCTTGAGGGTGGCGTCGTCCCAGGCGTTGAAGAAGTCGTAGTGGAACGAGTAGCTCGGTCCACTGGCCAGCCTGACCCGGGAGAGGTCGCCGTTGACGGGGAAGGCCATCTTGAACTCGATCATCGGCAGCGCCACCGGGTGATCGGCGGGGCAGACGTTGTCGTTGGTGCCGGGCTTGACCACCGGGTAGGCCATGTGGCTCTTGTGGTCCGGCGTGTCCAGGTACTTGCCGTCCCAGCAACTGGGGGCCTGGAAGCGGATGTTGAGCTGCACGTCAGCGCGGTCGGGGCAGTTCGTGGGGAAGTCGACGTTGAAGAAACTGTCCCCGCATTCCCAGCCCTCGACGAAGCCGGGGTGGTGGCGGAACTCGTCGGCGGTCTGCATCGGGCTGCCCACGACGTACCGCAGGCCCTTCGGGAAGGGCCGCACGCTCGTGTAGTCGGTGACACCCGCCTTGTAATAGATCACCTGCGGGCCGACCGGCAGCACCGGCTGGTCGCCGTCGTAGAGCGTCGGCATCCAGTAGCCCGACTTGTCGCCGGGCGCCTTGCAGGTGGTGGTGCCGGCCGCGAGGGAGGCCGTGGTGCTGGCGGCGTTCGTCGTGGTGTTGCCCATGAAGGTGTGGTCGTGGGACTTGCCGGGCTGCTGCGGATAGACGATGGGGTCGTCCGGCTTGGTGTGGCTCACCGAGCAGTTGGCCTGGAATTCGTGGAAGTACCGGTGGGGCGGATTCTGTGTGGACGGGGTGACGCCGGTGACCGGCGGGTTCGCCGGTATGTAGCCGTCGCCGTCCGGGTCCTCGGTCGAGGAGGCGGTCGACACGGCCATGGTGTGGCCCGCGTGTCCGGCCGCCGACGACGTTGTCTGCCCGCTGTCCTGCGCCGGCGGACCGGCGCTCATCGCGACACCGCCCAGGCCGAGCGTCGTCAGCAGTAACGCGCCCGCGACCAGCGTCCCTGAGAGGATCTTCGATCTCCGTGGCATGGCGAACTCCTGGATGGGAGGTGGGGGTTGGGGCGAGAGAGCGCTCTCCCATCGACTGGAGTGTTGGCGCCGTGACATGAGAGTGTCAAGAGGTTCGGTCGAAGGATCACCGCCGTGGAGCGCGCCCGTCTCGGCCTCCAGCAGCGCCGATCGACATTCGACCGGCGACGGGAGGCGAAATTTCGGTCGCATCACTTGACTCCTGGTTCACGCGGCAGAACCATCCATCGTCGAGAGAGCGCTCCCCGAACTCTGCGGCGCGTCCCGGGCCGTGTGGTCGGCGCGGTGCGGCGGGCTCGCCGGTGCGTGCCGGCGGACGGTCGGTGCGTGCCGGTGACTTCGTCGGAGCGTGCCTGCCGGGTGGGCGGCCTACGACCCGGCCGTCGGACCGTGCCGGGGACCTCTTCGGAGCGCACCCGCCAGATGAGCGGCCTCGGACCGGGTCGTCGGCGCGGTCCTGTGCGGCCGCCGGAGCGGCCCGGCCGCGTGCTCGCTGCGGCGCGGCGAGTCCACCCGAGCGTGCCGGTGCGGACGCCGGAGCCCACCGGCGAGGCCGTCCGAGCGGTCCTTGTCGGACCGCCCCGCTTCCGGGTCAGCGCAGAGAGAAGACGGCCGGCTCGCCGCTCATCGACATGTGATTGACGACGACATGACCGCCCCTCACGGGGATCAACTCGGGACGGATGGAGAGAGCCGCGTCCTCGGCGTGGGTCGGCTCGATCCGCCCGTGCTCGGCACCGGAACCGTCGAGCAGGACGATCTGTCCACCGTCCACGGTGGAGATCAGGACTGCGATGCGACCGTCCGCTTCACGGGCCAGCGCGTCCGTGGAGACTCCCTCGGTCCGGTACTCCCACACCTTGTGCCCATCCTTCAGGGAGTGGGCGACCACCACGTCAGGCACCAGTTCCTTGCGCTCGGTCAAAGTCAGCAGCAGATCGCCGTACACGAGGGGACGGCCCTCCCTGCCGGTGCCCGCGGGTATGCCCTTGGGCACGACGACGTCCCCGTCGGGCCCGCTCAGCGGCACGGTCGCGGTCGGCGCGCCCCGCTCGTCGAAGCCGAGCAGGGCCCGGGTGCCGCGCCGGTCGTCCTCCGACACCGCGAGAACCGCCGGTGTCACGGAGACCACGGCGGCCGCGGTCTTCGACTCGACGGGCAGGCGCCTGGTCCACTGTTCCCTTCCGGTGCGGGTGTCGAGTGCGATCAACCGCGCGCCCGAACCGCACTGTTCGACAAAGAGGGTGCGTGCGGCATCGGCGTCCGCGGCCCGGGGCTCGCAGCCCTGCGCCAGGGATCGGTGCCAGCGCTCCGTGCCGGTCTCGGCGGAACGCGCCCGCAGGGCGTCGTCCTCCGCGGTGACGGCGGTGGAGCCGCCCGAGCCGAGGCCGCCCGCGGTGAGTCCGTCGCCCTTGAGGTGCCGCGTCCACAGCTTCCGACCGTCGGAGGTGCGCACGGCCACGAGGGTCGCGCACGGCTTGTCGTGCTTTCCGTACGCGATGAGGCCGACGCCCTGGGCGGCACCAGGGCTCATCGCGCAGACGGCCTCCCGGGCGGGCGCCGGCACCGACCAGCGCACGGCGCCGTCGCGCACCCCGTACGCGGACAGCCCGTCGACCCGCCCCTGCACCACGGTGTCGCCCAGTCCCCAGGCACCGGGCCCCTCGTCGTAGCGGTCGCCGGTGGCCGCGACGTGCCAGGCGACGGTCGGTTTCGCGGGCGGCTCCGCGCCGGCCGAGGCCTTCGCCGTCGGCCGCCGGTCCGGCTCGTCGCCGGGCCAGAGGGCCCAGAGCCCGCCGACGAGGCAGAGGCACACGACGAACGCGAGCGCGGACCGGGCGGTGGTGCCGCGCCATGAGGGCTCGGCGGACTTCGGAGCCGCCCTCGCCTTCTCCGCCGCTTCCACCGCGTCCGCCGCTTCCACCGCGTCCGCCGCGTCCACCGCGTCCACCGCGTCCACCGCGTCCACCGCGTCCACCGCGTCCAGCGGGGCGTTCCCGCCGGTCGTGTCTCCGGTGGTGTCCGGCGCGTCGGCCCATCGCGAGACACGGCCACGTACGGCGAAGCCCGCCAGAAAGGCGACGATCAGTCCGACACCCCACAGCAGCGCGCACGTTGTCGCCCCTGGCGTCCCCCGCGCTCCCGTCGCGACCAGGGCCACCGCCGCGCCGATCACGGCACCGCACAACAGAACGGCGACGGTCAAGGCCGCCGCACGTGCACGCATCACACACCCCCGCCCCCGGCGCACCCCCCCTCGGTGCGCCTACTGCGCGGAATGTACCGCCTTCGGGCGTCACCGACACGCACCCGCACGCTCGACCCAACTCGACTGCCCGGGAGGCGTGTTGCTCGGCGAACCCCGGCGAGTCAGGCCGTGCCCGACGACGCCTGCTCCCCCTTCATGTCGACATCCTTGTCGAGGCCGTCGCCTTCTCCGTCTGCGCGCCGCGACACGTCCACATCGCCGAGCTCGGCGTCGTACCGCTGCGACAGGACCGACCCGGCCCGGCGCGCGTGCCCCGCCGCCGGCAGGTGCACACGAGCGTGCGGCGAGGCCGCCTAGCGGATCACCGCGTCGACGGCCTCGGCCGCGAAGCCGTCCGGCACCGCCTCGCGGCGCAACAGCACCCTGACCCAGACCGCGCCGGCCAGGAGGTCGACCAGCAGCTTGGGGTCCGTCGCGGGCAACTCGCCGCGGGCGCGGGCGCGTTCGAAGATCGGTCGCTCTCTGGCGAAGCGGTCGGCGAAGAGGTCCCGGGTGAGCTCGGCCAGTTCCGGCTGCCCCGACCCACCGGCCAGGGCGCGGACGACCGGTTCGGCGTGCGGCCCGGTGAGCAGCGCGACGACCTGCTCGACGAGCGCGACGAGGTCGCCGCGCAGGCTTCCGGTGTCGGGCACGTCGATGTCGAGCGCGCGGGCGTGCAGCACGGTGGCGCGCAGCAGTGCGGGCTTCGAGGGCCACCAGCGGTAGATGGTCGTCTTGTTGACGCCGGCCTGTCGGGCGACGGCCTCGATGGTGAGGCCGTCGTACCCGCGCTCGGCCAGCAGTCCGAGGGTGGCCTCGAAGATGGCGGTCGCGGCGCGGGGTCCCCTGGTGTCACTCATGGAGGCATCGTACGCTACGAATGCAACGCAACGTTGCGTTGCATTCTTTCCGTCGGAGAGGCCTGATCGATGCGTACCGAGACCCCCGCACCCGCCGCTGTCCCCGCCCCCGCGCCCGGCACGGCCACCGTGACCTGGGGCCTGCTGGCCGCGTGGATGCTGAACGACGCCGAGGAACTCGCCACGATGGCCCGCTTCTCCGGGATGCCACAGCGCCGGGTCGGCGTCGCGATCGGGCTGATGGGCTGCGTCGTGGCGGCGGCCTCGGCCGCGGGCTCCCGCACCGGCGGCCGGAGCCGCTTCTTCCGCACGGCGGTCACGGGTTTCGGCCTGCACGGGGTCACGCACCTGGTGTCGGCCGCCGTCCTGGGCCGCTACACACCAGGCGTGGCCACGGCTCCCACGGTGGTGATCCCGTACGCCCTGTGGGCGGCGCGCCGGATGCGCGCGGCGGGCGTGCCGCTGACGGACGGTGAGGTGCGCGGGACCGTGCTGCGCGGTCTGGGTCTGGCGGCGGCGACGACCGCGACGGTGCAGGGGGTCGCGTGGCTGGCGACACGTGACGGGCGCCGGTGACCGCGGTGGCGGTCACCGGCCTTCGGCGTCGCTGCGGGTGCCTCACCGTCCGGCCACAGCGCGTCCCATTCTGGTGAGCGCTTCGCGCAGGACCGTGGGCGAGGTGGCGAAGTTGAGACGTACGCAGCCCGCGCCGCCGGTGCCGAAGACGTGTCCGGAGCTGAGGGCGACCCGGGCCTCGTCGAGGAACATCTTCGCCGGTCCGGCCACGTCGCCGACCACGCCCGGGCCGTCGGCGCAGTGGTGGTCGGTGTGCAGGTCCAGGTGTGTGCAGTCCAGCCAGGCGAGATAGGTGCCCTGGGGCGGCAGATACCGCACCCCGGGGAGGTGTTCGTCGACGAGCCGTCCCAACAGAGCGCGGTTGGCGTCGAGTCCGGTCAGCAGGTCGTCGAGCCACTCGCCGCCGTCGCGGAACGCCGCGGTGTGGGCGATGACTCCGAGGTGGCTGGGGCCGTGGCCGACCTCTTCGGGCATGCGGTGCAGATCGTCGGCGGCTTCCGTGCCGGCGACGGCGAGGGCGGCCTTGAGGCCCGCGAGGTTCCAGGCCTTGGAGGCGGAGGTCAGGGCGAAGGCGTTCTCGGCGCCGGGCACCGTCAGGAAGGGGGTGAAGCTGGCTCCGGGCAGCGCCAGAGGTCCGTGGATCTCGTCGGACACCACCCGTACGCCGTGCCGGCGCGCCAGCTCGGCGACCGCTTCGAGTTCCTCGCGCGTGTGGACGGTGCCGGTGGGGTTGTGCGGGTTGCTCATGAGGAAGGCCGCACGCCTGCCGTGCCGCCGGGCCCGTACGAACGCGTCTTCCAGGGCGCCGAGGTCGATGCGCAGGCCGGGGCCGAGGGGTGCTTCGACGATGTGACGCGCGTCGTGGGAGACGAACGCGTAGAAGGGCGGGTACACCGGTGAGCACACCACTACGGCGTCGCCGGGACCGGTGATCAGGCGGAGCACCTCGACGATGCCCAGCATGACGTCGGGCACGACGGTCGTGTTCTCGATGCGAAGGTCGTCCCACTGCCAGCGCTTGCCGGCGAAGGCCGCGAGCGCCTCGGCGTAGGCGGTTCCGTGGGGGTATCCGGTGTCACCCAGGTCGATGGCCGTGCGCAGCGCGTCGACGACGGGCGGCGCGAGCGGGACGTCCATCTCGGCCACCCAGAGCGGCAGCACGTCCTCGGGGTGCGTACGCCACTTCATGCTGGTGCGCGCTCTCAGCTGTGCCAGGGACAGCTGGACGAGTGGATCCGTCCGCCCGCCGTCGCCCCTCTCGGACGGCGCCTCGCTCGTGCGCTCGCTCACGCGCTCCTCCCATCCCCGGACGAGACCGGGACAGTGCGGTCACGGTGCTGGTCGCCTGCGGGACGGCGCCCGGACCACGGCTTCCGGAGCCCGGACCGCCCCGCATACAGGATCGTCCCCCCGGGCCGAACGCGCGCCCCTTCGGCCCCTGCTTTCCTCTCCCGTCCGCCGAGCGCGTCGGTACGGACCGGCGGTGGGGCAACCCGCCTGGAGGCCGAGTCAGGCTGCTCAGGGGCGGGCGACGGGCGGTGGCGTCCGCCCGCCCATGGGGCGCGGCCATGAGGTGAGTCCGCCGGGGGAGGCGTCGGCGGACGGTCAAACCTCCCCGCCACCCAGGACGTTGGCGGTCAGTACGGTCCTGAGCGGGGCGACGCCGGTGAAGAGGTGGCCTTGTATGCCGAGGTCTTCGGCGGCCCGTACGTTCTCGGGGCGGTCGTCCACGAAGAGGATGTTCCGGGGCTCGGTCCCCAGCGCGTCGACGCACCACCGGAAGGCGGCCGGGTCGGGCTTGGCGTGGCCGATGCGGCAGGAGAAGGCGCGCAGCCGGAAGTGTCCGAGCCAGCCGTGGTGGCGCTCGTAGTGGTCGGCGAGTTCCGCGGGGATGTTGGAGAGGAGCGCGATGTCGCGGCCCGCGGCGGAGAGTTCCCGGACGAGGTCGGTCATGTCGGGGTCGACGCCGTCCCACCCGGCGATGTCGGCGGCGACGAGTGCGTCGGTGCGCCGCGCGTCGAAGCGGGTGTCCAGTGCCTCGGCCACCTGCCGCCAGTACTGCCGCCCGTCGGCGCGTCCGCTGTCGTAGTCGGGGCGCAGCGACCAGTAGGCGTCCCAGAAGCGGTCCGCGGAGTGCGCCTCGGACAGGTCCGCCGCCCGTAGGACTCGCTCGCGGTCCTCGGGCGACTGGGTGCGGGCGATGACGCCGAAGAGATCGAAGAGCACGGTGTCCGCCATGGGGTCACACCTTCCGGATGACGGCGCCCGCCGCGGCCAGGGCCGCAGTGGGTTCGTCGGGGGCCGAGGTGTCCGTGACGATCGCGTGCAGCGCGGAGGCGGGGGCGACGAAGGCCAGGGCCGTACGGGTCAGCTTGGGGGCGTCCGCGACCGCGATCACGCGACGGGCCGAGCCGATCGCCGCGCGCTTCGTCGCGGCATCGGCCAGGTCGTAGGCGGTCAGGCCGTCGGCCGCGGTGAGGCCGCAGCAGCCGATGACGGCGGTGTCGAAGCGCAGCGCGGCCAGCGAGGCCTCGGTCAGCGGGCCGGTCAGGGCCAGTTCGCCGGGGCGCGGCTGGCCGCCGGGGACCAGGAGGGTCACCTCCGCGCCGCCGGTCAGGGCGTTGACGGCGTGCAGGGACAGCGGCATCACGGTGACACGGCGGTCGTGGAGGACCCGGGCGACCTCCAGGCAGGTGGTGCCGCTGTCGAGGACGACCGACTCGCCGTCGGAGATCAGACGGCAGACCTCTTCGGCGATGCGCCGCTTGGTCTCCTGGCCCTCGGCGGCGCGCAACGCGAACGGCGGCTCCTGGCCGCGCAGCAGCAGCGTGCGGGCCCCTCCGCGGTAGCGCTCCAGGACCCCCTGCGCGGCCAGGACCTCCAGATCGCGGCGGACGGTCATCTCCGACGCCCCGGTCAGCTCGGCCAGCTCGGCCACGCCCATACGGCCCGCCCCACGCACGGCATCCGTGATCTGCCTCAGTCGTTCGCTGCTCATGAGCCCTATTGAACATCATACATGTTCGAGATGGGAGTTTACGAACAAAGAAAGTGTTCTGTATGTTCGCTGCATGCCACGCTCGCTTCGGTTCGCCCGCTGGGCCACCTTCTTCTACTTCGGCTTGAACGGCTTCGTCATGGGCATGTGGATCGTGCACATCCCGGTGATCGAGCACCGGGCCGGTATCAGCCACACCGTGCTCGGCTGGCTGCTGCTGTTGCTCGGCGCCGGCGCGTTCGCCGGGATGCAGCTGGTCGGTCCGCTCACCGACCGCCTCGGCGCCCGCATCGCCGTACCCGCCGGGGCGGCGCTGTGCAGCGCCGCGCTGGCCCTGCCCGGACTGGCGAGCGGCCCCCTCGCGCTCGGCGGCGCCCTGCTGGCCCTCGGCTTCGGCAACGGCTGCCTGGACGTCGCGATGAACGCCCACGCCGTCCACGTGGAACGCGCCTACGGGCGCCCCGTCATGTCCGCCTTCCACGCGGTCTTCTCGATCGGCGGCGTGCTGGCCGCGCTCCTCGGCGCGCGCACCCTCGGCGAGGGCGTCTCCCCGGCCGCCACCCTGGGCGTGGTCGCCGCGCTCGGGCTGACGACCGGCCTGCTCGCCGCTCCCGCCCTGCTGCGCACCTCGCCCGCACAGGACGCCGCCACCCCTGCCGGAGGGTCGGCACGACGGCGGACCCCGCCCCGTGTCTGGGCACTGGCCGCGCTCGCCCTGATGCTGATGCTCTGCGAAGGGGTGGCCAACGACTGGTCCGCGCTGCACCTGCGGGACGTCCTCGACGCCCCCGCCTCCACCGCGGCCCTCGCCTACGGGGCCTTCGCGACCGCGATGACCGTGGGACGTCTGCTGACCGACCGGATCGCCGCCCGCGTCGGAGCGGTCGCCGTCCTGCGCCGCGGAGCCGGTGTCGCCGCCGTCGGCCTCGGCACGGCGGCTCTGGCACCGTGGGTGCCCCTGGCTCTGGCCGGCTGGGCCCTGTTCGGGATCGGCCTGTCAGGCTGTGTCCCCCAGCTGTTCAGCGCCGCCGGACACACCGATCCCGAGACGGCCGCGACGAACGTGTCCCGGGTGGCGGGTCTCGGCTACCTCGGCATGCTCGCCGGGCCCGCCGTCATCGGACCGCTCACCCACCTCGCCCCGCTCGACGTGGTTCTCCTCCTGCCGGTCGCCCTGTGCGTGGTCGGCGCCGTCACGGCCGGCATCCTGCGCCCCGCCTCCGGCACCGGGCAGCCGACGGCCACGCCGGAGCGGAACGCCGAGGCGAGCAAGCTCTGAACACCGAGGAGGGACAGGACCGTTGCCCGCCGCGCACGGGGCGACAGGCCGTGCCCGGACCGGCCGCGACACTCCTACAGCGGCACCTCCGACACGTCCGCGATCACACAACTGACGTTGTCGGGACCGCCGGAGCGGTTGGCGAGGGCCACGAGCTCGCGCACCGCCTGCTCCGGGTCCGCGACCGTGGTGACCACCCGGCGGACCTCCGCGGCGTCGACGACCGTCGACAGTCCGTCGGAGCAGAGGAGATAGCGGTCCCCCGACCGCACGTCGTGCAGGCGCATGTCGGGGGTGCCGTCGGCGCCCTTCCCCAAGGCCCTTATGAGCAAAGACCGTTGGGGATGGGAGACGGCCTCCTCCGCGCTGATGCGGCCCTCGTCGACCATGGACTGCACGACGGTGTGGTCGTGGGTGATCTGGAACAGCTCGCCGTCGCGCAGGACATGGGCACGGGTGTCACCGATGTGGACGAGCGCCAGCTGCGACCCGGTCCAGAGCATCGCGGTGAGCGTGGTGCCGACCCCTTCGGGCGAGGAGCCGGCCACCTCGTGCACGGCCTGCCGGGCCTGTTCGACCGCGTCCTCGAGCACGGCGAGGAGGCTGTCCGCGGGGATGCCGCCGGTTTCGAGGTGCTTGAACGCGTCGACGGCGGCCGCGCCGGCCGGCGCCCCCGCGCTGCCGAATCCGTCGGCGACGGCGAGCAGACGGGGTCCGGCGTACGCGGTGTCCTGGTTGCCGGCGCGGACCAGTCCCGCGTCTGAGAGGGCGGCGCAGCGGATTGCGAGGGTGCCTGCGGTCGGTGTCATGGTGGGGTCCTTCCTGGACAGGTGCTCGACGAGGAAGGTGGCCAGATCGCGCCGTGCGGCGGTGTCGGCCTCGACCTGCGCCCAGAACGCGCGGATCTCCTGCGCCGCCGCTGCCGGCTCCAGCGTGCACACATGCCGGATGCGGGCCAGCGGCATTCCCAGGCGCCGCAGCCAGGCGACGGTGCGGGCACGGTCCAGTTGCTCCGGGTCGTAGAGCCGGTAGCCGGTGACCGGGTCGACGCGAGCGGGGGGCAGCAGGCCCAACTCGTCGTAGAGACGCAGCGCCTTCGGCGACAGCCGGGACGCCTTCGAGAACGCCCCGATGGTCAGCAGCCCCATGCCCTCTCCTCCTCCTGCCGGGCAGGTCGCCCGGCCCCACCCATGGTGTGACCTGCCCCAAGGTGAAGGTCAACAGGCGCCGCACCATGCACACCCGCCGACGCACGCGCACCCGCCGAGGCACTCCCGCACAACGGCTCAGGCACACCGACACACGCGCACCCGCCCGCGCACACACCCAGGCACGCACACCCGCTCGTACACGGACGCGCTCACGCCCGCCCGCGCGCCGACGCAGGTACACCACGTCGGCCACCGCACCGCCCGTGCCCGGCCGGCCCCTAGCGCAGTCGCGCCGTCGCGAGGTGCATCGTGAAGGCGCAGGGGACGATCCCCTGAGGCGTCGTCAACTCCGCCGCCTCGGTGAGGAAGTCCTCGCGCAGACGCTCCACCGTGGTGTGGTCCAGCGGGCCGAGGTCGTAGAGGCCCGACACCGTCTCCCACACCTGCTCCACCGGGCCGCTCAGGTCGATGGCGAAGGTGTCCCATTCCACGGGGGCGAAGCCCGCCGCCCCGAGGACGTCGTCGAGACCCTCGCGCGTGCGAGTCCTTCTGTCTCCCAGTGCCGGGATGTGCCGCGAGGGCGGCAGCTTCTGCATCGTGGAGCGCAACAGCCCGACGAATCGTTCGTACGCCTCGCCACCGACCGCGCCGCCTCCCACCACACAGGCCAGCACACCTCGCGGCGAGAGCACTCGGGCCACCTCCGCCGCGACCTGTTCGATCTCGGCCATGAGCATCAGCGCCATGTGGGAGACACAGGCGTCGAAGCTGTCGTCGGGAAACGGAAGGGCCTGGGCCCGGCCTTCCTCCAGCCGCGCGCCGGACAGGGCCGGCCGCCGTCGGGCGAGCGCCAGCGATTCGGGCGACAGGTCCACCCCGGCGAGTCGCCTGCCGTCGCTCCGGGCCAGCAGTTCCAGGAGCAGGCCGTCGCCGCAGCCGAGGTCCAGCACGCGCCCGCTGTCGGCGACCCGGTCGCACAGGATCTCGTAACTGGACCGGCCGTCCGGAGCACGGCCGCGCCCGAACGCCTCGGCGGTCACCGCCGGACGCTCGGCGTGGAAGGCCTGGAGGAAAGCTTCTTGCGATGCGGTGGTCGTCACGCCCCCAACCTATGGTCCGGGACCGACAGCCCGGGGCCCGACCCCCGTGACGACCCGTCCTGCGGCCCCGTGACGGGGGTCGGGCCCGGTCGCGTGACGGGGCTTGAAAACTCGCCGTCGGCAGGCCACCGGTGACGGCCTCGCTCGAGGCCTCGCCGTCGGCAGGCCACCGGTGACGGCCTCAGGGCAGCAGGCGTTGTTCCTTCGCCACGGCCACGGCGCCGGCCCGCGTGTCGACGCCGAGCTTGTCGTAGATCCGGCCGAGGTGCGTCTTCACCGTCGCCTCGCTGATGAAGAGGGCCTTCGCGATCTCCCGGTTGGCGAGGCCCTGCGCGAGTTGCGCGAGGATGTCCCGCTCACGGTCGGTGAGGGTGGGGCGCGGGCTGCGCATGTTGGCCATCACCCGGCTGGCGACCGGAGCCGAGAGCGTCGTACGGCCCTGCGCGGCGGCCTGGATGGCGGCGAACAGTTCCTCCGGCCGCTCGGCCTTCAGCAGATAGCCCGTCGCCCCCGCCTCGATGGCGCGGGTGATGTCGGCGTCGGTGTCGTACGTGGTGAGGACGAGGACGTGCGGGCGGTCACCAGGAACGGCCGTGAGACGACGGGTGGTCTCGACCCCGTCGATCCCGTCGCCGAGCTGGAGGTCCATCAGCACCACGTCCGGATCGAGCTTCGTCGTCAGGGCGAGCGCCTCCTCACCCGTGCCCGCCTCGCCGACGACCTCGATGTCCGGGGCGCTGCCGAGCAGGGCGAGCAGACCGGCCCGTACGACGGCGTGGTCGTCGCAGAGCAGGATGCGGACGGGGCGGGAGGCGTCGTGCGCGCCGTTCATCGGGGCGGCTCCAGGGGGATCGCGGCGGACAGGACGGTGCCCTCGCCGGGGGCGGATTCGACCGTGAGGGTGCCACCGAGCTGGCCGGCCCGCGCACGCATCGCGGGCAGCCCGTGGCCCCGGACGCCGGGGGCGGACACGGACGCGTCCTCGGGTGCGAAGCCGTGACCGTCGTCGGCGACGTCGAGGACGACCTGGTCCTCCAGGAGCGTGAGGGTGAGCGTGGCCGTACGCGCACCGGAGTGCTCCCGTACGTTGGCCAGGGCGCCCTGGGCGATGCGCAGCAGGGCGGACCGGACCCGCTCCGGAAGGCGGGGCGCGCGACTGCCGTCGTCCACGTGGACGCGGACGGTGAGCCGCTCACCGGACTCACGGGCGGCCAGCGCGCGCAGCGCGTCGTCGAGGCCGCCGCCGCGGGCGAGGTCGGCCGGGGCCAGGTCGTGCACGAAGCGGCGCGCCTCGTCGAGGTTGTGCTGGGTGACGGCCTCGGCCGTCCGCACGTGCGCGCGTGCCCTCGCCGGGTCGGACTCCCAGAGCCGTTCCGCGGCCTGGAGCAGCATCTGCTGGCTCGACAGCCCCTGGGCGAGCGTGTCGTGGATCTCCATCGACAGCCTCTGCCGCTCGGCGAGGGTCCCTCCTCGGCGCTCGGACGCGGCCAGTTCACGGCGGGTGCGGATCAGATCGTCGATGAGGGCGCGCTGGCGGGCGGTCTGCCGCTCCATCTGGAGGAAGACGGCGGTCGCGATCGCGGCGACGGCGGGCGGCGCGAGCAGCAGATTCGGATCGAAGCGGCCCGCGAGACGGAGCTGCGCGGCGACGACGAACACCGTGAGCACGGCGACCAGCACGAGTGCGGGTCTGGTCGGCAGCATGCGCAGCCCGGTGTAGAAGAGCGGCACCGCGCACCAAGCGAAGCTGGGCGCGAGCACCACGAGGACCATCCACACCGCGACGACCACGGCGAGCCGGCCGAGCCACAGTGCGGTGGGCCGCGCGCCCTCGTCGCCCGGGCCGGTGTCCCGGCCAAGCGGCGCCCAGCGCCCCGTCGCCGCGGCGGTTCCGGAGGAGGGGATCGCGTAGAGCAGGGCCAGGACGACGGACAACGCGATGATCCACGGGGTGCGGGGCTCGCCGGGGTGGCGCAGCAGGAACCTGGCGAGCGCGCCGCCGAGCAGCAGGAAGAACGCCACGTGCATCACGGCGCCGAGCCAGGGGCCGTCCGCGTCGTACGTCGGGTCCGGGTGCGCGTACGCCCCAAGGTCCCGGCCTGTTCGGGCGTACGCCGTGTGGTCCCGGCCTGCTCGCGCGAAGGACGCGTGGTCGCGGCCCCCCGTGCGCTTGGAGGACGCCGAGTCCCGGCCCGCCCGCGTGGAGGACGCCTGGTCCGGGCCCGTCCGCGTGGAGGACGCGGAGTCCCGGCCCGTCCGCGTGGAGGACGCGCTGCCCTGGCCCGCCCGCTCGGAGGACGTCTGATCGCGGCCCCCCGCCCGCGTGGAGGACGCCGAGTCCCGGCCCGCCCGCGTGGAGGGCGCCTGGTCCGGGCCCGTCCGCGTGGAGGACGCCCAGTCCCGGCCCGTCCGCGTGGAGGGCGCCTGGTCCGGGCCCGTCCGCGTGGACGGTGTCCGCCGTCGGTCCGTTCGCGATGACGCGGCGCGCGGCGGGTCAGCGCCCGCGCCGGTGTCGTCCCTGCGGTCCGCCTCCGGGTCCACGTCATCCACCTCCTCCACCGCTCCTGCCAGGTCAAACACTCCCATTGTCACCAGTCTCGGCGACCCCGGGGTCATCCGATCGGCTGACCCGGCCGTCGGCCGGTCGGCGGCCGGTCACCAGCCGGAACGCCGACCGGACCGGACCGCGTACGGCACCAGGCTGGAGAGCGGAAGAAGCGATTGCCCTCCGACACCAGGAGTCGACCTCATGAAGAAGCTCTCCCGCCGTGCCCGCATCGCCACCGGCGGTGCCGTGATCGCGGCGGTCGCCGCCGGCACGTTCGGCACGGTCTCCGCGAACGCCTCGGCGCCCGCCTCCCCCGCGGCCGCTCCCGTGGCGAACGTGAAGAGCGGCAGCACCACCACGTCCACCCACCTCACGGTCGACGCCGCCACCAAGGCCGCGCGGGCCGCGCTCGACGCCGCCGAGCGGGAGAACCAGAAGATCACGGTCGCGGTCGTCGACCGCAACGGCAACACCGTCGTCACCCTGCGCGGCGACGGCGCGGGCCCGCAGTCGTACGAGTCCGCGCAGCGCAAGGCGTACACGGCCGTCTCCTGGAACGCGCCCACGTCCGAGCTCGCCAAGCGTCTTGAGCAGGCTCCGAATCTGAAGGACATCCCCGGCACCCTGTTCCTCGGGGGTGGCGTGCCCGTGGCCGCCAAGGGTGCCCCGGTCGCCGGGATCGGTGTCGCCGGTGCGCCGTCCGGCGATCTGGACGAGAAGTTCGCGGCGGCGGGCGCGGCGGCGCTGGGCCACTGATCCGGTGACCGAGCCGCCCTCCGGCGCATGATGACCCCTGCGGCACGAGCCCGTGCCGGCTCACGCCGCGGGGGTCCGAGTGACCCGGGCGGCTCGTCCGAAGGGATCCGTGGACCCTGCCGGTTCGCCCGCAGGTGCAGGAAAGGGAGCACAGCCACCATGAACACGCAGCGACGCGCCCTGCTCGACTCCGCCGGGCAGGGCGACGCCGACTCCGTGCGGGCCGCGCCGGCCGCGGGCGCCGACCCCGAGACCCGCGACGAACACCGCCGTACCCCACTCCTCCTCGCCGCGCTCGGCGACCACGTCACCGCCGCGGAGGTGCTCCTCGCGGCGGGCGCGGACCCGAACGCCCAGGACGACCGCGACGACAGCCCTTGGCTGGTCACCGGGGTGACCGGCAGCGTCGGCATGATGCGCGCCCTGCTCCCGGCGGGCCCCGACCTGAAACTGCGGAACCGCTTCGGTGGCATCGCCCTCATCCCGGCGGCGGAACGCGGTCACGTGGACTACGTACGCGCCGTCCTGCGGGAGACCGACATCGACGTCGACCACGTCAACCGCCTCGGCTGGACGGCCCTGTTGGAGGCCGTGATCCTCGGCGACGGCGGGCGCGCGCACCAGGAGATCGTGGAGCTGCTCGTCACGGCGGGCGCCACGCCGGACCTGCCCGACGGTGACGGCGTGACCGCCCGGGAACACGCCGAGCGACGCGGATTCAGGGAGATCGGCGGTCTGTTGAGAGCCCTGAGGTAGCCCCACGCCGGCCTGCGCGGCGCGGCGGGCGGGCCGGCGCCGGGCGGTCCGGCGTGGCGTTCCGCCCGCCGCGCCGGACGCACTCGCGCCGGCCTCGTGCGGCGTCGGACCGGTGGCCGACAGAGTCAGACCGGTGGGCGACGGAGTCGGTTCAGTGGGCGATGGAGTCGATCAGTTCGCGGGCACCCTGGCGGAGCAGGGCGACGGCGACCGCGGTGCCGAGCGTGGCCGGGTCGAGGGGCCCTGCCCATTCGTGGGCGTTGAGGACGGTCTTGCCGTCGGGCGTGAACACGCAGGCGCGCAGGGACAGATCGCCGTTGCGCTCGGCCTTGGCGTACCCGGCGATGGGCGAGTTGCAGTGTCCCTGGAGCACATGGAGGAACATCCGCTCGGCGGTCGCCTCCCGGTGCGTGTCGGGGTGGCCGAGGGCGCTGACGGTGTCGATCAGTTCGGTGTCGCCCTCCCGGCACTGGAGTGCGAGGATCCCGGCACCGATCGGGGGCATCATCACGTCGGTCGGGAGGATCTCGGTGATCACGTCCTCACGGTCGATGCGTTCGAGCCCGGAGACGGCCAGCAGGAGCGCGTCGGCGTCACCCGCGGCGAGCTTGTCCAGGCGGCGGTTGGCGTTGCCGCGCATCGGGACGCACTCCAGGTGGGGGTAGGACGCGGCGAGTTGGGCGACGCGCCGCACCGACGAGGTTCCGATACGGGTGCCGGCGGGCATTTCGTCGAGGGTGAGGCCGTCCGGGTGCACGAGCGCGTCGCGGATGTCGTCGCGCCGGAGGAAGGCGGCGAAGACCGTGCCCGCCGGGAGCGGGCGGTCGGCGGGTACGTCCTTGACGCAGTGCACCGCGAGGTCCGCCTGTCCGTCCAGCAGCGCGGCATCGACTTCCTTGGTGAAGGCGCCCTTCCCCTCGACCTGGGCGAGATCCCCCATCCACTTGTCGCCGGTGGTCTTCACCGGCACGACCTCGGTGCGGATCGCGGGGTGGAGCACGGCCAGTTCGGCGCGCACGCGTTCCACCTGTGCCAGGGCCATGGGCGAGTCGCGGGAGACGATGCGGATCAGTTCAGGGGCGGACATGCCGTCACGATAGCCAATCGCCCGCCTGCTTCGAGCAGCAACCCCGAAGGCTCATCTCGGATGCGGGAAACGCACGTTGAGGCGCCGGACACATGTACGAGAAGGGGGACGGCCGTGCGAAGGGGCTCGGTCCGCGGCTGCCGGCAGGTCCGGCTTCGGGCGGTTCGAGACCTCCCACCGTCCGGTCGTCGCCGAGTCGTGCAATCCCTACAGGGCTGTTGTCCGTATGCATTGACAGGAGGCGATCCCTCCGAGACGACAGCTCCGCGACGCCGGGCTCCGCGTGGTGATCGGCGCGGGGTGTCCCACGGCGGCGCCCGGCGCGCGGATGCGTCCCGGCCGGCCGGTGCCCGCCCGCGATCCGGCCCGTGCCGCGCTCTGGTCCGCACCGTACCGCGCGGCGATCTCCCGGCCGGGACGCCTTTCCCCCGTGGGCCCTGCCCGTGCCCATGAACACCTGGAGTCGCCATGACGCCCCACAACGCTGCCGAAGCGGTCTTGCGGGGGCTGGGCGTGTGCTGTGCCGTCGCCAACACGGTGCTGCACACGATCCTCGTCCCCGACCATCTGGAGGAGATGTTCTACATCGGCGTCCTGTTCGCCGTGGGCAGTGCCGTCATGCTCGGCGTGGCCGTGGCACTGATCCTGATGAAGCGAGCGCTGATCGCCTGGCTGACCGGGGCGCTCGTCAGCCTCGGCATGATCGTCGGCTTCGTGCTGTCGCGCACCGTCGGCCTGCCGGGCGGCTATTACGAGCCCGGTTGGGAAGCGCCCTACGGCCCCCTGTCCGTGCTTGTCGAGGGACTCTTCGTCCTGGCCTTCCTCGTCTGGCTCGGCAACAGGACCGCATACGGCGCCGTGCCCAGGCTGCCGCGCAGGACGGCCCACGAGCCGGCACCTGCCGAACGAGACCTGTCGGGCGCCGGGCGAGACCTGTCGAAACACGTATGAGGGCCTGCCCGACGCAACAGGTGTGAGGGCCTGCCCGACGAACGTGTCGCGGGAAGAGATGTGACCACGACCGGCGAAGGCGGGCCGAGCGGACCGGTGACCGGGGGAGGCGGTCCGCTCCGCCGTGCGCTTGCCGGCCGAACCCGCGGATCACTCCAGGTGGCTCGCTACTCCAGGTGGCTCGCTACGGAGCCTGCGGACGACTCCTGGCCGCCCCCCACGTCGCCGGCGCCGAGGTGTGCCGACGCGAGCACGGTGCCGTCGGGCGTCGCGACCCGGGCGCCGGAGACCGCCGAGGGGTCGACTCGGGCCTGGCTCCCCCAGGATCCACGGCCGTCGCGCAAGGTGAAGGTGCCCACGCGAACCGTACTGCCGTCCTTGTGCTCCAACAGGCAGACGATCTTGCCGCTGAAGGGGTTGCCCGCCCCGGCGAGGTCGACGGTCATGTAGACCCAGCCCTCGGGGTCGGTGTGTGCGTAGACCTCGCCGCTGGGCTTGTTCCGGGCGACGGTCGAGATCAGGTCGCCGGAGAGCATTTCCTTGTCGGTGCCGGCGGACGTGGCGGCGGGTCCGGCCACGACGTTCTCGATGGCCGTACCGGCGGCCCAGCCGCCGAAACCGACCGCGACGAGAACCGCGGCCGCGACGGCGGCGACCCGAGGACGCATCCGTCCGCGCCTGCCCCTGCGCCCGGCCGAGTACGCGCCGGGACGCGGGTGCGTCTCGCGCGGTGCCCTCTCGCGCGGTGTCCTCTCGCGCGGTGTCCTCTCGCGCGCCGAGGTCTCGGGCACGGACGTCTCATGCACGGACGTCTCGTGCGCCGCCTCGCGTGCCGTCGGCCCGCGCAGGTGGGCCCCGTGCCAGCGGGCCTCGCGCACGGGCTTCTCCTGCGTCAGCGACTGCGCCACCCGGGCCTCGAACCCGACCGGGGGTTCGCTGCCCGGAAGCAGCCCGATGAGGCCGTCCCCCACGAGGGTGAGCTGCTCGACGTACTCCCGGCAGCCCGCGCACTCGTCGAGGTGGGCGACCGCGCCGGCCCGCTCCCGGCCGGGCAGCACGCCAAGCGCCAGTTCGGCGCCGACCTCCCGCACCTTCTCGCAGGTCACTTCACTGGACATGGTCGCCTCGTTTCGGAGACGCAAGCGTCGTGCGCAGCTTGCCCATCGCTGTCCTTATGCGCGTCTTCGCGGTGCCCAGCGGGATCTTCTCCGAGTCGGCGACCTGCTGGGCGGTCATGCCGTAGATGCCCGCCATCACCAGGGCACGGCCCTGCTCGGGCGGCAGCTGCGCGACGGCCGCGCGCAGTCGGGCGGAGGCCTCGTCGGCCAGCGCGTGCTGCTCCGGAGTGTCGCTGACCACGTCGAGGATCGCTTCGAGATCCTCGGGCGCCACCGGCTCCAGCCGTCGCGACCGGACGGCGTCGATGGCGAGGTTGTGGGCGATGGCCGTCAGCCAGGTCTTCACCGAACCGCGACGCGCGTCGTACATCTGCGCGTGGCGCCACGCCCGCTCGAACGTCTGCTGAGCGATGTCCTCGGCGAGCTGCGGATCACCCGTGACGGCGATGGCGACACCGAAGACCGTGTGCTGGAACCTTCGTACGAAGGTGACCGCGAGCTCCGGATCACCGCCGGCCAGCCCGGACAACAGTGCTTCGTCCGGAAGACGGCCCACCGGGAACCTGAATCTCGTCACATCCGTATATACGGTCCGCCCGCGCCTGGGGATTGCCCGTCCGCCGCGGAAACGGAAGGCCATACTCCGATTCTCTCTCCGCGGCTCGGCCGCGCGGCCGTCACAGGCCGAGGGAGATGGCCAGTCGGGTCATCTCGGCGGTGGTGGTGATGTTGAGCTTGGCGCGGATCCGGCGCAGGTAGGCGTCGACCGTGTGCTTGGACAGTCCCATCTGGCGTGCCGCCTGCAGGTAGGTGCAGCCGGCGGCGATATGTCGCAGGGTCTCGCGTTCGCGCGGGGCCAGTNTTCTCGGCGGACGGGACGGACGGGGTGGTCGGGGCGGTGGGGGTGGAGATCGGGGCGGTGAGGGCGGGGTTCATGGGGATGTCCTTCTCTGTCGACGGGTCGGCCGGGTCGTCACTGCCCACACCCTCGGAAGCAGTAGACAAATGCCCGATTAAGGCGTTTTGTCCTGGTTCAAAAAGACTGACTCGGCGACGTCATCACCACGTCCGCCGACTGTCACGGGCGTGTCACAGGCCACATCCGGCCACCCGACATCGCCTCGCCGGACCGTCGCCGCCAGAGCCCCCGGAGAACCGGCCCCCCGTCGCGCACACCACGCCCTCCCGGGCCCGCGACCGCCCCCGCCGCAGGTGCCACCCTCCTTGACGACGGGCGACAGTCCGGTTAATTCGGGGCAAAATGGGCGTGTGGACATCCGGCGCGTGTCAGTGGACCACCTCGCCGATCAGCCGCCGGGCCGCGGGTGGGTGTCGATTCCCCTCGCCCTGATCGTCGTCATCACGGTTGTGGACGTCCACTCCCCCACCGACATCCACCTCGGTCCGCTGCTGGTCATCGCACCGGCCCTCACCGCCTCGCTCGCCGGACCGAAAGTCACCGCCCTCGTCGGAGCGCTCGCGGTGATCGCGCAGATCGTCATCGCCGCCCTCCACGGAGGCCTGATGACGGCGAACCACATCGCGCAGATCATCGCCCTGACCGTGCTCTCCGCCCTGGTCGTCCTCGTCTGCTTCCTGCGCGAACGCCGCGCTCGGCAGCTGAGCCGGGCACGCTCGGTGGCCGAGACCGCGCAACGCGTCCTCCTGCGGCCGCCGCCCCGCCGCGTCGGCCCCCTGCGCGTGGCGTGGCTGTACCTCGCGGCCGAGGACGAAGCGCGCATCGGCGGCGACCTGTTCGCGGTCACCCGCGCCGCCGGCTCCGCCACCCGCGTCATCATCGGCGACGTCCGCGGAAAGGGCCTCGCCTCCATCGCCGAGGCGTCCGTGCTGCTGGGCGCCTTCCGCGAGGGCGCCCACCGCTATGCGACCCTGCCCGAACTGACCTCCGCACTCGAAGTGAGCGTCTGCCGGGGCATGGACGAGGTCGCCGACAACGCGCTCGACCCCGGCGAACACTTCATCACCGCTCTCGTCCTCGACATCCCCGACGACGGCCCCCAGCCCATGCTGATCAACTGCGGTCATCCGCCTCCCCTGTTGCTCCAGGACGGAGCGGTCACGGTCCTGCACGCGCGCAGTCCGGTGCCGCCCCTCGGCATGTGCGAACTGCCGGCCACCAGCCACCACCCCGAACCCTTCGAGCTGGGAACCGGCGACACCCTCGTCCTCTACACCGACGGCGTCATCGAGGCCCGCTCCCCGAGCGGGGCCTTCTATCCGCTGGCCGAGCGGGTCGCGGCCTTCGCCACCGAGCACCCCGAAGCCCTTCTGCAACGCATCCACGAGGACCTCGTCGACCACGTCGGCCACCGCCCCACCGACGACGCCGCCCTCCTGGTCATCCAGCGTGCCCCGGTGCACCATCGCCGCCACCTCGCGGCCCACCACGACGGTCACCCCCAGGGCCGCCCTGCGTGATCCGCACCCGCACGGTCCCGCCCGGGTGAACTCCCCCGGGACATCGCGACAGGTACGCCGGACAGCGCCCGCCGAGGCGGCATAGTGACCAGGTCCGCACCCGGCACCGCAGGAGGCACGACATGCTCGGCACCGACTTCCGCACCGGCTCGCCCAACTGGATCGACCTCGGCAGCCCGGACACGGACACGGCCGCGGCCTTCTACGCGTCGGTGTTCGGGTGGCAGTACGTGTCGGCCGGTCCCGACGCGGGCGGTTACGGGTTCTTCCAGAAGGGTGGCAGGACCGTCGGCGCACTCGGGCGACTGACCGAGGAGGGAGCACGGCCCGCCTGGACGACGTACTTCCACAGCGACGACGTCCAGGCCACCGCCCGTGACGTGGTCACCGGCGGCGGGACCGTGCGGGTCGAGCCTGCGCACATGGGTGAGGCGTCGTTCGCCCAGTTCACCGATCCCCAGGGCGCGGAGTTCGCCGTGCTGCAACCCGGCACGGGCGGCTTGGAGACGACGTCCGAGGACGACACCCTGGTGTGGGTCGAGCTGCACGTGGGCGACCCGGTAGCCGCGATCCGCTTCTACGACGGGTTGTTCGGCTGGCGCTCCCTGGAGATGCAGGCGCCCGGCATGACCTACCGGGTGTTGAGCATCCGGGACGGCGACCAGCAGGACGGGGCCTTCGGCGGCGTGGCCCCGCTCCGGTCGGATCAGGAGGAGGCCCGCTGGGTCCCGTACTTCGCGGTGGCCGACGCCGACGCCACCGTCGCCGCGGTGCGGGAGAACGGCGGTGCGGTCCTCATGCCGGCCGCGGACGTCCCGGAGGTCGGGCGGATCGCCTGGCTGGCGGACCCGAGCCAGGCGGTGTTCGCCGTCCTGAAGCCGAACCCGCGCCAGAGCTGAACGCCACGCGGCGTCTGCGCGACCGCGCGCCGGGCGAACCCGTCCGTGCGCCCTTGCCCGGTCCGCCGCGAACGGCCATGCCCGGTCCGCCGCGGACGCCCATGCCCGGTCCGGCGCGGACGCACTGCCTGGGGTTCGGGGCGAACCGGCAGAGTCCCGCCCGTGATCCGTACGGCCCCGCGCCCGAAGGGTGGAGATCACACAGTGTCAGCTCCGGGACAATTGAGCCTCGCATTGGCATGGACCTGTCCATGATCACCCATTTGGCTCTGCCGCGGCACCAGACTGAGAGCGCTCTCAGGGCTCTGTTCCACCCCCACCCAGATGGAACGACGAAGGGCAACCCCCATGAGACGCACCACCTCCACGCTCGCAGGCCTCGCCGCACTGCTCACGCTCGGCACCTGCGTCACCACGGGCACCCTGCCCGCCTCGGCGAGCGACTCCCCGATACGCGGCCGGTCGGCCGAGGCCCCCGCCTCCGCCGCCCTCCTCTCGGCCATGCAGCGGGATCTGCACCTGTCGAAGACCGAGGCCACCGCACGGCTGGCCGCCGAGCAGCGCGCCACCGCCGCGGAACCGAAGGCCCGTCGAGCCGCTCAGACCTCCTTCGGCGGCTCCTGGTTCGACGCCACCGACGGTCGGCTGACCGTCGGCGTCACCTCCGACGCGTCCCCCGCGACACGACGGGCGATACAGGCCACCGGAGCGACGGTCCGCACCGTGGCGCACACCGCTCGGCAGCTCGACGCCGCCAAAGCACGCATCGACGAGCTGTCCGCACCGGCGGGCGTCGGCAGCTGGCACGTCGACCCGAGGGCCGGCACCGTGATCGTGAACGTCGCCCGGAGCACGTGGGCTGACAACGATGTCCAGCGCTTCCTCGCAAAGGCTCGCAAGGCCGGCCCCGTCACCGTCGAGCAGACCGCGGGCGCCCCACGGACCCTCGCGGCAGGAACGGTGGGCGGCGACCCGTACTACACCGGCAACGTCCGCTGCTCCATCGGCTTCTCCGTGTACGGCGGGTTCGTCACCGCGGGGCACTGCGGACAGCCCGGCGCCGGTGTCAGCGGCTGGGACAGGTCCTACATCGGCAACTTCCAGGGCTCGTCGTTCCCGGACAACGACTACGCCTGGGTCAACGTCGGCAGCGGCTGGTGGACGGTCCCCGTCGTCCTCGGCTGGGGAACGGTCTCCGACCAGCTCGTGCGCGGTTCGGCGGAGGCCCCCGTCGGCGCCTCCATCTGCCGCTCGGGATCGACCTCGCACTGGCACTGCGGCACGGTGCTCGCCAAGAACGAGACCGTCAACTACAGCCAGGGGGCGGTCCATCAGATGACCAAGACCAACGTATGCGCCGAACCCGGCGACTCCGGGGGCTCGTTCATCAGCGGTGACCAGGCCCAAGGGGTCACCTCCGGCGGCTGGGGCAACTGCTCCAGCGGGGGCGAGACCTGGTTCCAGCCCGTCAACGAGATCCTCAACCGGTACGGTCTGACGCTCCACACGGCCTGACCTCCCCGCAAGGCGGCGGGCCCTGCCGGCTCTCCACGGCAGGGCCCGCCGCACTGTGCGAGGCGGCCTCGCCTCGATGCCTCGCACAGTGTCCGCGGGGGGGGCGGGCCGGCGTGTGAACAGGCCCGTGATGTCAGTCCGTCGGGACGACCGGGCCGGTCAGGGGCAGAACGACCTGGCACGGCACCTTGCGGGGGTGCGACGGGTCGAGCGCGTTGAGGACGTGTGTCAGGGTGACCGGATCGTAGGGCGCCTCCAGGTGATCCGTGCCGTCCAGGAGGCAGGTGTCCTGGACTTCGATGTTCTTCACCGACGCGCCGGGACCGGCGGTCAGATACGCGTTGGTGTACGGGGTGACGACCTCGTCGAACCTGGTCGCGACGACTGTGTAGTCGACGCCGGGCACCGTGTCCCCGCCCGCGTCGAGCCGGCGGTTGAAGTCCGAGCCGACCTCCTGCTCCACGAGCGAGGGGTAGTCGTCGTCCAGCAGGTCGTTGATCGGTTCCAGCGCGTGCAGTGCGCGCCCGAGCTCGGTCAGTCCGTCCAGCGTGGTGCCGTGGTTGGACGGGTTGATGCCGATGAGCTTGTCCACCTTGCCCGCGGCACCGGGGAAGTTCTTCAGGTAGTAGCGGGGTACGGGTCCGCCGCCCTGCGAGTGGCCCACGATGTCCACCTCGGCGGCGCCCGTCGCCGCCCGGACCCGGTCCACGAACGCCGCGAGGGCGCCTGCGCTGTCGGCCATGTGGCCGACGGCCTGGACCGGGGCGGTGGGAGAGGATCCGCCGTGGTTGAACGCGAAGACGCAGTAACCGTTGTTGGCGAGCAGCGGGGACGCTCCGCGCCAGATGTCGTTCATGTTCTCCAGCGTGCCGTGCACCAGGACGACCGGTTCGGGGTGCCGGGCGGTCGGCCGGCAGTTCCAGTCGTTCGCGCCGGGGGGCGCCTCACCGGCCTTGAAAAAGCCTTTCAGGAACCCGGCGGCGAAGCTGTATTCGACGTCCTGAGGATCAGCTGCCGCATAGCCTGTGCCGCTGCTCGCGGCGAAGAGTCCGGTCGCCGCGGTCACAGCGACCAGGGCACTGCGGAATGCCTTGCTTCTCATTTCCAGTACCGTCCCATGTTCTGGAATTGCGGTGCGGTCGGAAGCGAAAGTAGGAGAGGCCGGAATGGCTGGCAACGGACGCCGCGGATACGCGGTCCGGTCACTCAGGGCGGTATCACCTCTGAAGTACAAGGGCCGGGAAACCACTCACTCAAGTGCGCGCTTCGGGGACGACCAAGCTGACGAGCTGCGGTAAACCCCTGAGGACAGGTCAACTAACAGTGTTAGTTGATCTTTGCCAAATCTCTTGACCCGCCGGTAACTTAGGCTCATAATCCGCAGGATGACAACGACCGGGAGGGCCGCGGCCAGGGCGGGACCCAGCACCGGCGGGGAGCCGCGCGGTGGACCGTGGGTCTCTCTTCCGCGACGTCTCGGCGCCGAACTCCAGAAAGAGAACCGCACGGTCGCGGCAGAAATAATTCACGAGATCAGATCTCAGATTCCCCAGTTCTCCCGTCCACTGTCCGGGCAATTCGGGGCCTCGATCCAGCAGGGCGTGGAAACCGCTCTCGCGGAATTCGCCGACCGGGTGACCGCGGCGGGCGGCCCCCTGGAGGCCGCCCGTACCCCCGTCTACCGCGCGCTCGGGCGCGGAGAACTGGTCGAGGGCCGCAGCCTCGACGCGCTCCAGGCCGCCTACCGGCTCGGCGCGCGTGTCGCCTGGCGCCGGTACGCGCGCGTCGCCCGTCGGCTGGCCCTCGGCACCGAGGCGGTCGCCCTGCTGGCCGATGCCGTCTTCACGCACATCGACGAGATCGCCGCGGTCTCGGTCCAGGCCTACGCGGACGCCCAGGCGGACGCCGCGGGGACCGCGGGGCGCCGCCGGCACCGCCTCCTGATCCTGCTCACCGGTGGCAGCAGTCCCGACCTCGAGACCCTGCGCCGTGCGGCCGCCGACGCCGACTGGCCCCTGCCCGACATGGTCGCCGCCGTCGCGCTCGGCCCCATGCCCGAGCCCGGCCGCGGAACACCTCCCGCGACCTTCGCGCCCCTTTCCGGGGCCGGGGCATGGGACACGACGGTGCCGAGTCGCGCCGCATCAGCGTCCCCTGACGGCCCGTCGACGTCGTTCCGCCGGCACCGCCTGCCCGAGCCGGTACTCGCCGATCTCGAGGGGACCTCCCCCTGCCTGGTCGTCCCGACCCCGCATCTCCTCTTCGCCGACCCGCGCCTTCAGCATCTGCTGCGGGAGACCGGAGCCGTCGTCGGCCCCGCCGTACCCCCGTCCCAGGCCGCGGACTCCTTGCGCTGGGCCCGCACCCTGCGCAAAGCGGGCGCCGTGCCGGCGCCGGGCGCTCCGCCGGTCACCGCACCCTCCCTCGCCGAGCTGCTCCTTCTGGCGGATCCCGCGCTGGTACGTCTGATGGCCGCCCGCCGGCTCAAGCCCCTGGCGTCCCTCACCCTCAAGCAGCGCGACCGGCTCGCCTCCACTCTGCTGGCCTGCCTCCAGACCCCGCACGGCACCGCGCCGGAGATCGCCGCGCGCCTGGGGATCCATCCCCAGACCGCCCGTCAGCGTCTCCACCAGGTCCACCGTCTGTTCGGTGACGCCCTCGCCGATCCCGACGCCCGCTTCGAGATCGAGGCCGCGCTCCGGGCCGTGCTCGGCCGCGGCGCGCCGGACCCTGACGGCGGCTGAGAACGCGGCTCGTCTCACGGGCAGTCGGAGACGGCGTCCCGCAGATCGGTGGCGGTCAGCAGGGAGATGAGCTCGATGTCCTCGGCGGCGAGGGCATCGGTCCCGCCCTGCTCGCGGTCGATCACGCACAGAGCCGCGCCGACCTCCGCGCCCAGGGCTCGCAGGTCGGCGGTCGACAGCACGATCTGTCCGCCGCTGGTGACGACGTCCTCGACCACCAGCACCTTGCGCCCGGCCACCTCCGCGCCCTCGGCGAGACGGCAAGTGCCGTACGGCTTGGCCTGCTTGCGGACGAACGCGCACGGCAGTCCCGTGTGCCGGCCCAGTGCGGTGACGACGGGGATACCGCCCATCTCCAGCCCGGCCAGCACCTCGGTGCCGGCCGGCACCAGGGAGGCCATCGCGCGGGCCGTCTCGTCGAGGAGTACCGGGTCGCCCTCGAAGCGGTATTTGTCGAAGTACTCCGCCGCGGTGCGGCCCGAGCGCAGAGTGAACTGCCCGGTCAGGTGGGAGACGGCATGGATACGGCGAGCAAGATCGGAATGTGTGGTCACAGGGTCTCAGTCTCCCAGACCTCGCCGCCGGACCTTCTCGGGGGTGAACAACTCCGACCTGGAGTCCTGTTGAGGCCGCGACGGGTCGGGCCGGGCCCCTCCGCGCGCCCCGCTCGTCGCGGTGCGCGCCTGTTCCTGGCCGTGCGCACGCGCTCATGGCCGTGCGCGCGCGTTCGTCGTGATGCGCGCGGAGCGGCGACCCTCAGCGGACGCGCGCCACGCCGGCGTAGATGCCGCTCCCCTCGGGCGACGGCGACGGGGTGCTCTTGAACCACTCCGGGGCCGTCACCAGGCCCGGGTCGACGAGGTCCAGGCCGTCGAAGAACCGGTCGACCTCGGGGCGGGTGCGGAAGCCGAGCCGGATGCCGCCCTTCGCGTACTCGGCGGTGACCTGCTCAGCGAGCTCCGGGTAGAGATCCGACGCCGCGTGGGAGAGCACCAGGTGGCTGCCGGGCGGCAGGGCGGCGAGCAGATCGCTCACGATGCCGTACGGGTCCTGGTCGTCGGGGATGAAGTGCATCAGCGCGATCAGGGACAGGGCGATGGGGCGCCCGAAGTCGAGTACGCCCCGGGCGTGTTCGAGTATCTCGCGCGGCTTGCGGACGTCCGCCTGGATGTAGTCGGTGGCCCCCTCCGGGCGGCTGACCAGCAGGGCCTCCGCGTGCCGCAGCACGATCGGGTCGTTGTCCGTGTAGACGACCTTCGCGGTCGGCGCGAGTCGCTGGACTATCTGGTGGAGGTTGGGCTCGGTGGGGATGCCCGTGCCGATGTCGAGGAACTGGTCGATGCCCTCTCCGGCGAGCCAGGCGGCGGCCCGGTGCATGAACTCGCGGTTCTGCCGGGCCGCGTCGCGTGCCTCGGCCGGGAGCTTCTCGGCCACCGCCTCGTCGACGGGGTAGTTGTCCTTGCCGCCCAGGAGCCAGTCGTACACCCTCGCGGGGTGCGCCTTGCTCGTGTCGATCTGCTGGGGGCTGGGGGTGCCGGTCGTCATGGCGGACTCCGTCGCGCGAGGTGACCTGGGGTGCTGACGATCATCGAGTCTCGCACATCATGTCGCCTTGCGGAGCACGGGAGTTGGCGGGCGCGACAGCGCGTCCTCGACCCAGGCACACACCGGCACACCGGCACACCGCCATCGATGCCGATGTCCGCCGGGGCTCAGTCGTGCGTCGGCCTGGGGCGCCAGTCCGCGGCCCAGGCGTCGAGCGGCGCGAGTCGTTCGAGCAGGGCCGTGCCCTGTCCGGTGAGCACATAGCCCTCGCCCGTGTGCTCGACGAGGTCCGCCTCCGCGAGCTCACGGAGCCTGTCCGCCAGGACACTTGACGACACCCCGTCGCAACGCTGCTGGAGCTGCCGGAAGGTCGGCGCGGAGCCGTCCCGCAGCTCCCACAGGACGCGCAGCACCCAGCGCCGCCCCAGGAGATCGAGCAGCGCCATGATCGGGCGCCCGGTGTGTGAGCCGCGGACCCGTCGGCCGGGCAGCGGGGTCGGTCGCGTCATCTGCTTCCCTTTCCGAAGCGCCGACACTAGCATCCCGTCATGCCTCTGAATTCGAAGCACTCGCGTATCGAACCCCTCGCGCCGCCTTACGACGAGGAGACCGCGGCGGCGCTCGACCTCCTCGGGCCGCCGATCCAGTTGTTCCGGGTCTGGGCCCGGCGCCCCGAACTCGCCCGCGGTGTCGCGGGCTGGGGCCGCTACTACTTCTCGCGGCTCTCCGCCCTCACCGTCCGCCGCCGCGAGCTGGTCATCGACCGGACGACCGCGCTGTGCGGCGCCGACTACGAATGGGGCGTCCACGTGGCCGCGTTCGCCGGGAAGGCGGGTCTCGACGCGGAGCAACTCGCGTCGCTGGCCTCCGGAATGCCGGCCGACGACTGCTGGGACGCGGACGACCGGGCCGTGCTGGAGGCGGTCGACGAGCTCCACCGGACGTACGACCTCTGCGACCGGACCTGGGCGTCACTGGTCGCGGTCGCGGGCGAGGACGCGGCACTCGAAGTGGTTCTGATCTGCGGGTGGTACCACGCCGTCTCGTTCGCGGTCCGGGCCCTGCGGCTGCCTCTTGAGCCCGGCACCGGGCGGATCGGTGCGCCGTGACAGTTCCGTCGGCCGACGGCAGCGCCGCCGTTCCGGTGGAAGGACGTGCCGGGCCGACCGCCTGAGTGTCGCGCTCATGGCACCCATGACGTCCTTCGCGCCCGTGGCGCCCGTGGCGTCCTTCGCGCCCGTGCCGTCCCTGACGTCCTTCGCGCCCGTGCCGTCCGTGGCGTCCTTCGCGCTCTTCGTGTCCCCCGGACCGGCGCGGCACGCCTCGCCAGCGCGTCGACGCCGGGTCGTGCCGTGCGGCCGTCCGCCCTCGCCGGTGCGGTCCGAGCCCCGCTCGGCCGTGGCCCGGTCCGGTTATCGGCCCGAGTGGCGCAGCACCGCGCGCGCCGCCCGGCCGCCGGAGGCCAGAGCGCCCTGCACGGAGCCGGTGGCCCGGTGGTCACCGCACACATAACGGCCGGAGCCGACACGGGTCGTGCGGGTGAGCGGCTGCGGGGGCGGCATCGCGGGCAGGGCGTCCGCGATCGTGCGGACCGCCACCCGGCTCCACTCCGCCGTGTCGGTGTCGTACGCCTCGGCCAACGCCTCGCGCACCGCGTCCTCGCGGCCCGGCAGGTCCTCGCCGAGGACGGATGTGACGACCAGGGCGGCTCCTCGGGGCGCGTAGCCGGGCACCACTTCGCTGAGGACACACGTGTTGACGAACCGGCGCCGCGCGTCGGTCATCAGGGTCGGCTCGGTGAGCGGTGACTTCGGGGCCGCGTGGTAGTACGACGTAACGGTGCGGTAGGCCGGGACCGGCAGGCCGGGCAGCAGCCGGGCGGCCGGGCCGGGCCCCGTCGCCACCACGACGGCACGGGCGGCGGTCTCGGTGCCGTCGACACCCAGCACCCCGTCGTCGGTGAGGCGTTGCACAGGGTGGCCGAGGCGGAGGGTGCCCGGCGGCAGCGAGGCCGCCAACTGGTCCGGGACGGCGCCGACACCCGCGGCCGGCAGGCACAACGTGCCGCGCAGCATGCTGCGCCACACGAGGTGGAAGACCCGGCTGGACGTCTCCAGTTCGTCCTCCAGGAAGACACCCGACAGGAACGGCCGCAGGGCGTCCTCGACGAACGTCCCGGACAGGCCACTGGCGTTGAGGGCGTGCCGGGTCGTGTGCTCCTTGCCGCGTTTCAACGCGCCTGCCGGCACGAGCGCGTCGCGGACCGACAGCCTGCCCAGGGCGAGCAGGTCGCGTGTACCGGCGCCGTGCCCGGACACCAGTCCCGCGGCGTGCCGGGGCCGACGGCTGGGGTCGCTGAAGCGGATGCGTCCCCGGCCGGTGTGCGCGAGGAATCCCGGTGTGAAGGGGCGCAGTCGCAGCGGGCGGAGCTCCAGACGTCGTTTGACCTGTGGGTAGGCCGTGTTGAACACCTGGAACCCCCGGTCCACCACGAAACCGTCGACGCGGTCGGAGCGCATCCGGCCGCCGACCCCGTCCGAGGCTTCGAGGACGCGCACCTTCATCCCGGCGGCGCTCAGGTCGCTCGCACACGCGAGTCCCGCCAGGCCGGCGCCGACCACGACGACGTCCGCTTCATCGGTGGGCATTGCCCTGTCCTTTCGTGCCGGGGAACGGCCGTCGGGCCGTCGCACGGTGCGGCGCCGGACGACCGGCGCGCGCCTGCGTGCGGATGGCCTGCCAGACGCGGGGTGGTGGAGCGTGCAGAGGGTCGTACGGGCGTGAGCTCCTGCCCGCGGCCACGACGCGCCGGAATTCCGCGAACCGGCTCCGGCACGGCGCGCATGCGGCGAGGTGGCGTGCGTCCGACGGGCGTGCCGCCTCCCCGCCGTCGAGGGCGTCGTGCGCCAGGTCGGCGGGATGCAGGTGGGGGGTCTGCCGGGGATCGCTCATCGGTCACACCTCCGCGGGCGATCGGCGCCGTCGTGCACACGGCGCGGACTGCGGACGACATACTCTCTTCGCCGAGACGCGACCCCATCGGATGCACCTGCCGCGGGACGGCCGCCCATGACCGCCGACACAGGTCGCATCGATGGTGCGTCGGTACTACGGGTGGTCACCCGTGGGCACAGGTGCTGTCGGCTGCTCGAAGCCCCCGATCGGCGTCCTGAAGCCTGCGGGCGAGCCGATGCAGCCCACGCCGGGCGTGGCTCTTGACCGTGCCGAGCGGCCAGCCGGTGAGCCGAGCGATCTGGGTCTGCGTGAGATCGTCGTAGAAGGCGAGGCTGAGCACGCGTCGCTGCGGTGCGGGCAGTCGGGCCAGTTCGACGCCTATGACGACGCGGTCCACCACGGCGTCCGGCTGGGGTGGGCCGTCCTGGGTGTCCAGCGACAGCTTCGCGCCGGCCGCCGCGACGAGTTCGGAGCGCCGGGTACGGGCCGAGAGCGCGTCGGCGATCTTGCGCCGGGTGATGCCCACCAGCCAGGCCGACAGCGCACCGCGTTGGGGCGAGTAGCCGCCGCGGCCGCGCCAGGCCGCCAGGAACACCACCTGGGTGACGTCCTCGGCCTCGCGCGCGTCGCCCAGGGATCGCCTCGCGAGTGTGTACACCAGCGAGCCCCATCGCTGGTACATGGCCGTCAGACAGGCTTCGTCCCCTCGCCTGAATCCTTCGGCGAGCTGCTCGTCGGCGAGTGACTCCTCCACCGGCGCCCACAGCGACAGGTCGTCGCGGGAGTGCTCGCGGGTCTGGATGGTGGACATGACGACTGCTCCTCGCGCCGTGGAAGACCGTCTCCTCGCGGGACGGGCGTTTCTCCCGGTGGAAGTGGCGGACCGTGCGTTCGCCGTGCCGTCCCCGGATACCGGGATGCACCGGTCGCTCCGGGCGACGTCACGCTCCCACCATGCGGCGCAGGAATGCATCGATACAACTTGCATCGAGTCTGCATCGATAAGCTGTCGCAGGGTGCTTCCTGCGAGATGGGTCCCGATGCCTCCTCCCGGGTGACACCTGCATCCACGGTGGTGGCCCACGCCGAAGGGAGGGTGTCCACCCGTACCGGCGATGTCCGCCGTGTGTCCGAGAGGGAAGAGGCCCATGGTCCGAGTCGAGCGCGCCGTCCTCCTTGGCCATCCGCTGCCCGATGTCGTGCGCTGGCTCGCGGACTTCTCCCACGCCGTGGCCTGGGATCCCGGCACCGTCAGCTGCGAGCGGATCGGGAGCGGCCCGGTCACCAAAGGCGCCGAGTGGCTCAACGTGTCGCAATTCCGCGGCCGTCGCACCGAACTGCGCTACCGGCTCGTGCGGCACCAGCACGATCGTCTGACCTTCGTGGGGCGCAACAGGACCGCGACGTCGACGGACGACATGCTCTTCGAGGGCCGGGGCGAGCGGACGCTGCTCGTCTACCGGGCCCGCATCGATTTCCACGGCTGGGTCCGGGCGGCCGGCCCCCTGCTGAAGCGGGAGTTCGAGCGGATCGGCAACGAAGTGTCCCGACAGCTGCCCCAGGCCCTGGACCAGCACTTCGGTTCCGGCGTCCGGCTGAACTGAGGGGACTCGCCATGGAGGTGAACGCCCACCAGGCGGCGGAACCCGCCGACGCGGGTGTGACGACCGGATTCCTGGCGCGCAAACTGGGTGTGTCCCCCATGACGCTGCGGTCCTGGGACCGCCGGTACGGACTGGGTCCGGCCGTGCGGGCGGACGGACGGCATCGTCGCTGGTCCCCGGACGACGTCCGCATGATGCAGGAGATGTGTCGGCTGACGACGGCGGGCGTGCCGCCCGCGGAGGCCGCCCGCACGGCCAAGAGACATGCCCGTGCCCACGGCACACCGGCGGCCGACCCGCTCGGCCCGTCCCCCGTGGCGACGGACGGGCGCGCGGTCACGGCCTCCGCGCGCACCCCGCCTCCCGAGGACGAGGCCCTTGACGGCGAACCGCTCGCCGGGGACGCGCGCAGGGAATGCCGGGGTCTGGCCTCCGCCGCCGTCCGGCTGGACGGCGCGGCCGTGCAGCGGCACCTGACCGGCGCCGTACGCGCCCACGGCCTGGCCATGGCCTGGGAAGAGGTGATGATGCCCGCCCTGCACGCGGTCGGACGCAAGTGGCAGGCTTCGGACGACCGTCATGTCGAGGTCGAGCACCTGTTGTCCTGGCACGTCTCCGCCACCCTGCGCCATGCGTATGTGACCGCGGCCGCGGCCCGGGAAGCCCTCCAGGATGTCTCCCCCGTCCTCCTCGGGTGTCTCCCGGGCGAGCCGCACACCCTGCCGATCGAGGCACTCGGCGCCGCCCTCGCGGAGCAGGGCGCGGCCGCCCTGATGCTGGGCGGCGACGTCCCGGCGGAGGCGTTCCTCGCGGCCGTCCATCGCGTGAGTCCTCTCGCCGTGGTCCTGTGGTCCCAGTCCCGCTCCACCGCGAGCCTCCCGCTGGCACGTCACATCGCCGCCGAACGGTGGGGAGTTCAAGGTGCCCGGACCCACACCACGGTGCTGTTGTGCGGGCCCGGTTGGGACCGGCGGACCGAACCCGGGCTACTGCGTCCCTACGGGCTGCGCGACGCCGTTCGCATGATCGGCTCGCTCGCAGCCGAGCGGCCGAACTGACCTTCCCGTGACCGGCGGAGAGTTCGCCGGCCACGGGAAACCCGTCTCCCGCGGGTCTGTCGCTACTGGTACTCGACGGTCAGTGTCGCCCGGGTGTCCTTGTTGACGAAGAGGTACGCGGTCGAGGCGGGGTTCGATTCGAAGCGGAGGCGCACCTGGGTGGTGCCCGTCCGGTCGATCGCGGCGAGCCCCGCCGCCGACAGGTCGGTGGAGGACCTGCTGCCGGACGAGAAGGATCCGACGACGGCGGCGCCGGACGCGGTGGCGGCGGCCGCCCAGTCCGAGGCCTCGACGGAACATCCGCCGAGGCAGCCCCTGTTCACGTCGACGAGCAGCCGGTTGCCCGCGGGACTGGACCAGGGGTCCCCGGCGCCGCTGCTCCTGGTGAGCGTCACGTACGCACGGGTGATCTGCTTGCCGGCGGGGATCTGCGAGGTGTCGAAGGACAGCACCGTCCGGTTGTGCTTGCCGTCGCTGCCGCGGCCGACGGCGAGACCGTACGTGCCCTCCAGCGTGCCGACGGCCGCGCCCGAACCGTCCGCGGCGGCCTTCACGTAGCCGTCCTGGGCGTCGACGCTCGCTGCCGTCACCGAGTTCTGCGCCGGTGGCGGGGTGCTGCCGGTGAGCGCCTTCACCATCGCCATGATCGTCTCGATCTGCTTCCCGCCGTGCCGTGCGTAGGCGGAGTCTCCGAGGTAACCCCACCAGTTCCAGCAGCCGTTGGGGTTGTCCAGTGTGGTCGTCGCGACGGCCTGCGGATACAGGACGATGAGGTTGTTCGTGTCGGCGTACTCGTCGAGGTACGCCTTGTCGATGAACTGGCTGCCGAAGCCCTGGTACGAGTAGCCCTGCTTGCAGCCGTGCAGGGCCACGACCAGCTTGCAGGCCGCGCCGCCCGCGCAGGCCGTCGGTACGTAGACGAAGCCCTTGTCGTCCATCGAGACGGCCTTGGCGGCGCCGCCCGGCGCGTACTTGTTCTGGTCGAACTGGGTGAGGGTGCCGCCGGGGCTGCCGCTCGGGGCGGCGACGGAGCCGAGCAGATGGCCGAGCAGGTCGCGCTCGGCGTCGAACCCGCAGTTGTTGATCCACGGACTCTGCGTGACGGTGCAGGAGTTCGGGCCGAGCGGGCTGATCCAGGCGTGTCCCGCGGTGGTGCTGCTGTCGTAGCGGACCTGGGCACCGAACCGGCCGTAGTAGGCGGCGAGCGCGTCGGCCACCGGGCGCTTGACGGTCGTGTCGCCGGAGCCGCTGAACACGTAGACGGGGTCGCCCGACAGGTTGGCCACGGGGTCGACGAGGCCTTGCGCCGACCAGTCCCGCGTCGTCTGTTCCAGCTTGTCGAGCTGGAGGTCCTGAAGGGTGTCCATGCAGGCGTTCAGGGCCTTGTTCAGGTCGTTCTGCGCGCAGTCGTACGGCCCCGCGGCGAAGACCGCAGACCCCTTGAACGTTCCGGAGTACGCCACATGGAGCTGAGTGGCCATGTATCCGCCGGAGGAGACTCCCGCGCTGTACACGGCGTCGACGTCGTAGGGCCTCAGGTCCCCCGGCACCGGAGCGGGCGCGGCGGCGGCGTCGGTCGCCGTGGGCAGCACGAGGACCGCTGCGACGAGCGACAACAGGACGATCAGCCGGCGGAACAGGGCAGCTGGCGACGCTCTCATGGGCACTCCGTCGAGTGTGAGTCACGGTGGATGGGTGTCCGGGAGGTTAAGTCCGCCCACAGGAGCCGGATATGGGGGCGGAACCCACAAGAGCACGCTCGCCTATGGGTGTGGTCGGTTGCGTGTGTGCGCATGCGGAGGCGTTGCGGAGGGCACACGGCATCGAAGCCCGCCTCGTGCGTGACATGGAGCGGGACCGTCTCCCGATTCCGACTGGATGGCCCGTGGAACTGAACCCCCCGCCGTTCGACGGCGAGCTCGAAGGCCTGGCCGACGCGCTGGCACAGCACATGAACAGCGCGCTGTCACCGGGCGAGCTGGTCGCGCTGCGTGCCGAGCAGGTTCCCCTGATGCCCACGAACGAGGACCTCGCCCGCGACGGCGCCTTCCACGTCGAGGAACGGACCGTCCCGGGACCGGTCGGCGCGCCCGGCGTCCGCCTCCTCGTGTGCCGCCCGTCGGGCGCCCGAGGAGCTCTTCCGGTGCTGCTCCATCTGCACGGCGGCGGCTTGATCATGGGCAGCAGTCGCCTCGGGGTGGACTCGCTCCTGCCGTGGGCGGCGGAACTCGGACTCGCCGTGGTGTCCGTGGAGTACCGGCTGGCACCGGAGCACCCGTACCCGGCGGCCCTCGACGACTGCTTCGCAGCGCTGGAGTGGCTCGCCGGGCATGCCGAGGACATCGCGATCGATCCCGGGCGCATCGTCGTGACCGGAGTCAGTGGAGGCGGCGGGCTCGCCGCGGCCCTGTGTCTGTTCACCCGGGACCGCGGGGGCCCGCGGCCACTGGGGCAGGTGCTTCTCTGCCCGATGCTCGACGACCGCAACGACAGTCCCTCCGCCCGTCAGATGGAGGGGCGGGGAATCTGGGACAGGGAGTCCAACGGCACCGCCTGGCGGCACTTCCTGGGCGGTCTGCACGGCAGCGACGACGTGCCCGGCTACGCGGCTCCGGCACGGGCGGAGGATCTTTCCGGCCTTCCCCCGGCTTTCCTGGACGTGGGTTCGGCGGAGACGTTCCGCGACGAGGTGGTCGCCCACGCCTCGCGCATCTGGCAGGCCGGCGGAGTGGCCGAACTGCACGTGTGGCCCGGGGGCTTCCACGGATTCGACTTCGCCGCTCCGCAGGCCGCCGTCTCTCGCGAGGCGCGCGCGGCGAGACTGCGCTGGCTGCGCCGTCTTCTCTCCAACGATTCCGCCGATTCCGAAGATTCCGCCGTCTCCCCCGCCGAGCCCGGCCCCGCGCCCGAAGGCCACCGACGCTGAGCCCCTGCCCGGCACACCCACCGCGCCACGCCGACGCGCACCGTCCGCGCCGGAGCGCGGGGCTGCCCCCCGACGGGGGAACGGACCGTCCGGGCAGGGCTATTGGAAGTCGCACCCGGGGTTCGCCGCGTCCTCCGAGAAGGGGGCGCCGTGCGGCAGGACGTAGAGGACTTCGAGGACGACGTCGGTGGTTCCCAGGTTCCTGCCGATGTGCACGTTGCCGGGGCCCGCCGGCTCCTTCAGCGCGCTGCCTCTGGGGTAGACACCGTCCGACGTGCACGTCGCGTCGAAATGGGACAGGGTTCCCTGCCTGACGTACCCGTAGAGGACGCCGTCGTGATAGTGCCATCCGGTCGCCTGGCCGGGCGGTATGGTCACCTCCCGCAGGATGTAGTCGGTGCCGCCGACCGTGGTCTGTGAGACGACCCGGCCGGTGACCCCGGGGCCCGCAGGCGTCGCCTGGGCGGCGGGGGCCAGCGCCGAGACGGCGGTGATCAGTGATCCGGCGACGGCCAGTCGAGCCAGTGCGTGCGTCACGCAGGTCCTCCTCGTAGAAACTCACCGCCACACCTCGCGGCCGGGGCCGACGACGAATCGGTCCCCGGGTCCGCGAGGTACTGCGGCCGGCATCCTCGGTACGACCGGTTCGGCCGCAACTCGGCTGCGGCCGAACCGACTTGCCCATTCTGGTCGTGCGCGAACCGGAGCGGCCACCGGTTCCGGGATGCGTGCGGGCCCTTTCCGCATGCGCGCCCGGGCTTCCGCGCGAGCCGGCCCGGGCCCGGGTCAGCGGGCCATCAGGTCCCGCAGGGCCTTCGCGATGTCGCCGGGTGCTTCCTCGGCCATGAAGTGACCGCACGACACGGTGGAGTGCCGCAGGTCCGCGGCCCAGGCGCCCCACAGTGCGGCGGCCTCGTACCCGAGGGCCGCGCCCCAGTCCTGCTGAAGCACCGACACCGGCATGGTGAGTTGCCTCCCGCTCGCGCGGTCCGCCTTGTCGTGCTCGACGTCGATGCCCGCCGAGGCGCGGTAGTCGGCGACGATGGACGGGACGGCGCCACGGCACGCCTCCAGGTAGACGTCGCGAACGCCGGCCGGCAGGGCGTCGGGCGCCTTGATCCAGGCGTCGAGGAAGTGGCCGAAGAAGGCGTCGGCACTGGCCTCGATCATCCGCTCGGGCAAGCCGGCCGGCTGGGCCATCAGGTAGAGGTGGAAGCCCACGGCCGCCGACGTGCCGTGGAGCGCCTCCCACATGTCCACGGTCGGCAGGACGTCCAGACAGGCCAGGTGGGTGACGACGTCGGGGTGGTCGAGTCCGGCCCGGAACGCGACGAGAGCACCGCGGTCGTGGCCAGCGAGGGCGAAGCGTTCGTGGCCGAGGGCGCGGGCCAGCGTGACGACGTCGTCCGCCATGGTGCGCTTCGCGTAGGTGTCCGGGCTCTCCTCCCGCGGTTTGTCGCTGTCGCCGTAGCCGCGCAGGTCGGGGCAGATGACCGTGTGGTCGGCGGCGAGGTCCGCGGCGACGTGCCGCCACATCAGGTGGGTCTGCGGGAAACCGTGCAGCAGCACGACCGGCGGGCCGCTCCCGCCCACCGCGACGTGCAGTTCCACTCCGTCGTCCACCCGCACGCGTTGGTGGTCGAATCCGGTCATGGTGTGTGTCATGGCGCTTCTCCTCGGTCCGTTGGCGATCGCCGTTCCTGCCGCCGTGAGGTGGTCCCCGGCGGCTGACGGGTTCCAGGCTGCGGGGCGCGGATCAGCAACGGATGAACGCTTGTAGGTTGGACGGGTCGACGCGTGGAGAAGCGGCAGGTGGAAGGGACGGGCAGCGGCGGTGAGGGTACGGTTCGGGGTGCTCGGGGCGGTGACCGCCTGCGACGAGACCGGTGACCCGCTGCCGCTCAGAGGACCGCGGCACCGCGCGGTCCTGGCCCGGCTGATCGTCGCCCGCCGACGGGTGGTGCCCGTTTCCCGGCTGGTGGAGGACCTGTGGGAGGACCCCCCGGCCGACGCGGTGGGCACGGTGCGTACGTTCGTCGGCGACCTGCGGCGTGCCGTCGAACCGGACCGGGCGCCCAGAACCCCGCCCCGGCTGCTGGTCACGGAGGGACCCGGTTACGCGCTGCGGGCGGCGAAGGACGACGTCGACGCCTGGCGGTTCGAGCAGGTGATGGACGGCCTGGACGACGCCGGGCCCGCGCAGGTGGCGGACCTGCTCGCCGAGGCGCTCACCTGGTGGCGCGGCCCCGCCTTCGCGGACTTCGGCGACGAACGCTGGCTGCGCGCCGAGCGCTCCCGGCTCACCGAACTGCGACTCCACGCCGTCGAGCGCATGGCGCAGGCGCGCATCACCCTGGGGGCGGCGGCCGAGGCGGTGCCCGACCTGGACGCGCACGTCACGGAGCATCCGTGGCGGGAGGAGGCGTGGCGTCTGCTGGCGCTGGCGCTCTACCGCTCCGGCCGTCAGGCCGACGCGCTGACCGTGCTGCGGCGGGCGCGCGGCATGCTGCGCGAGCATCTGGGCGTGGACCCGGGGCCTCGGCTGCGCCGGCTGGAGGAGGACGTGCTGCGGCACGCGGATCATCTGGACCCGGACGCGGCACAGACCGTGGACGGGGTGTGGGCGCGGGCCACGGCGGCCTACGAGACTGCCGTGGCGGCACGGGCACGGACCAGACTGGAGTCGACGGCGGGGCTGATGCGGGACCTCGCCGTCACGGGCGGGGGCGGCCTGGAGGCGGCGCGGCAGCACCGGGCCGCGGCGGTGGCGGCCGCGGAACAGCTGGGTGACCCCGAGCTGACGGCACGGGTCATCGGCGTCTACGACGTACCGGCGATCTGGACGCGTTCCGACGACCCGGAGCAGGCTCGACGGCTGGTGGGAGCGGCGGAGCGGACCCTGCGGTCGCTGCCCGCGGAGGGACACGAGGGCGCGCGATGCCGACTGCTGGCGACGGTCGCCGTGGAATCGCGGGGCACGCTGCCGCCGGAGGAACCGGCGTCGGGTGAGCGCGCGTGGCCCGTGCGGGCGGCCCGGCAGGCGGAGGAGATCGCGCGGCGTCTCGGGGATCCGTCCCTGCTCGCCTTCGCGTTGAACGGCGTGTTCATGCAGTCGTTCCAGCGAGCCGGACTGGCGGCGCGACGCGACGAGGTGGGGGCGGAGCTCGTGGCGCTCTCGTCACGGCACGATCTGGTCAGGTACGAGGTGCTGGGGCATCTGATCCGCCTCCAGTCACGGTGTGCGCGGGCGGACCTGGCCGGGGCCGGCCGTCACGCGGACGCGGCGGACGAGCTGTCCGCACGGCACGAGCTGCCGCTGGTGTCGGTCTTCACCACCTGGTTCCGCGCGCTGACGGTCGCGGCGACGGAGCCGCCGGATGCCGCCCTGGACGCCTACCGGCGGGCGGCCGAGTCGCTGCGCGGGGCCGGGATGCCCGGCCTGAGCCGCGGTCTGCTGCCGCTGGCGCTGATGAGCGTGCGGGTGCGGCACGGAATGCCCCTCGCGGGGGACGGTGACGTGGACCTGGGTCCGTACGAGCCCTGGGTGCGTCCCGCGCTCCTGGTGGACGAGGAGCGTGCCGAGGAGGCGTGCGAGGCACTGCGGTGCCTGGCCTCACCGCCGCGTGACCTGATGTTCGAAGCCCTGTGGTGCCTCGTGGCGCGGGCCGCCGTCGCCGTGGGCGACCGGGGCGTGATGGAGCGGGCGCGGGCGCACCTGCTGCCGGCGGCCGCCGAGGAGGCGGCGGGCAGCGGCCTGCTCTCCCTGGGCCCGGTGGCGAGCCGGCTGGCGGAGCTCGACGCGGCGCTGCGCTGACGTGGTGGCGGTCGGGGTCCGTCGCCCGGTCGCCTCAACCGGTGGCCAGCGGATGATCGGGGGCCAGGACCGCGGCGATGCGTTCGGCCACGACCTGGGCGGTGTTCTTGTCGGCCGGCGTCTTGGGCCCCTCGGTCGTGGACACGGCGATGGACAGCTGCTGCTCCGGCAGATACGCCTGGACGGCGGCGTAGCCGGAGAACGAGGGGTTCTGCATGATCCAGCCGTTCAGCACGATCACCCCGAATCCGAAGTGATGCGCTTCGGTCATCGCGACGCAGACGGTGGCGGGACAGCCGGACGTGGCACGGCCGAGGCCCACGGTCCCCGGGTCGAGCTGGGTCCGGAAGCCGCCGCGGGAGAGCAGTTCGCCCGTCCCGATGGCCTTCGCGGAACGGGCCAGGTCGCAGATGTCGGAGGTGATGACGGCGCCGGGGGCCGTGGTCCATGACGGATTCCAGAAGGTGGACTCCTCATAGAGGCCGCGCTCGGAGGTGAAGGCGTGCAGGACCGGGGTGGCGATGTCGGGGGTGAAGCTGTTGCTGGTCTCGTGGAGCCCGAGGGGGCCCATGACGCGCTCGTCGAGCAGTCTGTCGAGCCGGGTCCCGGTGATCTTCTCCAGCGCGGCTCCGAGCAGGACGAAATTGGCGTGCGAGTAGCTCCAGTTGGTGCCCGGCTCGTACCACAGCGGGTGGCCGGTGGAGTAGTCGAGGAGCTGCTGGGGTGTCCAGTGGCGGAACGGAGCCGCTTCGAGCGCGGCGACGAACTTGGGGTCGGTCACGTAGTCGTGCAGGCCCGAGGTGCTGCTGCCCAGCATCCGGAGGGTGATCCTGTCGCCGTGCGGTACTCGGGGCAGCCATCGCGACACCGGCTCGTCGAGGCGGACCTTGCCCTCGTCGACGAGTTGCAGCAGGACGGTGGCCATGTAGGCGATGCCCACCGAGCCGGACCGGAAGCGCATGTCGGGCCGTGCCGGCACGCCGGTCATGGACTCCCCGACAGCCTTGGTGACGATGTCCTTGCCGCCCGAAGTCACGCTCAGGACGACGGAGTTCAGGTCCAGGTCGCGTTCGGCCCGTTCGGCGACGTCCAGGACCTGACGAGCCCTGCCCTGCGACGGCTCCGGGGAGTTGACGCAGGAGGACCGCCCGGCGGCGGCCGCGGTCACCGCTGCGGCCGGGGCCGGGAGTGTCGCGGCGACCAGGGCGGCGGTGCACAGCAGCGCCGTACGCGTACGCATCATGGCTGCGCCCATCGATGACCGAAGAACGGCCGAACCATCATAAATCTCTTCGGAGCGGGCTACCCGCCGGACGGAATGCGGCGGCCTCGCCGACCCGAGATCAGGGGTGGGAGAGGCCGCAGCCGGGAGCCGCGGTCACCGGCCGGGCAGCCGCTCCGTGATCTCCTGGAGGACCCAGCCGTTGCCGTCGGGGTCGGTGAACGAGGCGAAGGACCCGTAGCTGGCCCGCTCGGGGGCCGCCCCGGGCACCCGGCCGGTCTCGCCCGCCTGGTGGAAGATCCCGGTGTCGTCGTGGAAGGGGCCGGTCACCTCCACGCCGCGGCCGGTGAGTTCCTCATGGGCCTTCTCGATGTCGGAGACGATCAGGTAGAGCCCCTGGGCCGAGCCGGGTTCCGCGTCGGTGATGCCCTCGCCGAAGATGACGGAGCACGCGGAGCCCGGAGGCGTCACCTGCACGACCCGGTAGCCGTCCTTGACGGGCAGGTCCGCGTCGAGGCGACCGCCCAGCTGACGCGTGTAGAAGTCCTTGGCCCGGTCGACGTCGGAGACGGGCAGTACGACGACTTCGAGTTTCAAGTCCATGGCTGTGGTCTCACTTTCGGAGCTCTGCCGGTGGGGGCACCGCCGTCAGCGGGGACGACCGGCCGTGTGAGGGCACCACGGGAATCCCCTGCCAATGAGCTCCAAAATACGCCAGATATGCCAATTATCCGATTTGACGCCCGCCGGGGTGACATCGAGGCGCTCGTGAGGTCGCCTCGCTCACGGCGCCACCTCGCTCACGAGGTCGCCTCGGCCCCGATGTCGGCACGTTCCCCTGTGAGGCTGCCCGAATACGCGGCCCAGCGGCCGTCGTGCCGGACCACCCGGACGGGACGGCCGAAGCAGGCCGTCATCCACGGCGCGGTCAGTACGCCGCCGACCGGGCCGCCCGCCAGGATCCGGCCCTCGCGCAGGAGCAGCGCGTGACCGACCGCGGGGAACAGCTCCTCCAGATGGTGAGTGACCGTCACGGTGGCCAGGTCCGGACGGCTTTCGGCCAGCCGCTGCATCGCCTCGACGAGATCCTCGCGCGAGGGCAGGTCCAGCGCGTTGAACGGCTCGTCGAGCAGCAGCAGGGGCGGTGCGGGCATCAGCGCCCTGGCGATCAGGATGCGCGCCCGCTGCCCGCCGGAGCACACCGCGTAGGGCCGGTGGGCGAGCTCCTTGACCCCGAGTTCCGCGAGGAGCGCCTCGGCACGGCCGCGCACCTCGTCGTCGTACGTGCGCCACAGCGGCTGGACCGTGCCGCTGTGCCCGGTGAGGACGACGGTGCGGGCGTCGACGTCCTTCGGCACGGCCTGAGCCGAGCTCACATGGCCGATGCGGGTGCGCAGTTCGCGTACGTCGACCCGGCCGAGGCGGCAACCCAGTACTTCGACGCCGCCGGTCGTGGGGTGCATCAGGGCGCCGAGCAGCTTCAGCAGTGTCGTCTTGCCGGCGCCGTTGGCACCGAGCAGCGCCCAGTGCTCTCCGGCGCGTACGGTCCAGTCGACCTCCGAGAGGATCGTCTGCCCGTTCGTGTGGCGGCGGACGCCGACGCCCTCCAGGGCGACGACGACGCCCCGGTCCTCGGACGTTCGCCCTGCCGTCGTCTCGGCCATGCCTGGACTCCCTCCGGCGCTCGGAACACCACCCGGCACATTAGATGTACTGGACACCGTATTGCCGGGGGTGTCCGCCTCTTGGACATCGGCGCGCCCCTCACCTCCGAGCGGGCCGTCACACGGTGACGGTCTTGTACTCGATGTACTGGGCCAGTCCGACGGCCCCGTACTCGCGGCCGATCCCGCTGGCCTTGAAGCCGCCGAACGGCCCGTCGAAGCCGATGGACGCGCCGTTCACGGTGACGGTGCCGGTCCGGATGCGACGGGCGACATCGAGGGCGTGCGCCTCGTCCGCCGACCACACGCCGCCCGACAGGCCGTACTCGGAGTCGTTGGCGATGCGGACGGCCTCGTCCTCGTCGTCGTAGGCGATGACCACGAGGACGGGGCCGAAGATCTCCTCCTGCGCGATCCGCATCGTGTTGTCGACGTCGGCGAACACGGTCGGGGTGACGTAGTTGCCGCCCTCCAGTCCGGCCGGGACCTGGGGGCCGCCGGTGACGAGCCGGGCACCTTCCCGGATGCCGAGCTCGATGTAGTCGCGCACGCGCTGCTGCTGATCGCGGCGCACCATCGGGCCGATGAACGTCTCGGGGTCGCCCGGGTCGCCGACCTTCAGGGACTCCACGAGATCCTTGAGGGCGGCGACGACCTCCTCGTAGCGGCCGCGCGGCGCGAGGATGCGGGTGTGCGCGATGCAGGACTCGCCGTTGTTGAGGAGGGAGGCGAACTTCAGCCCCTGGACCGCCTTGTCCAGGTCGGCGTCGGGCAGGATGACGGCGGCGGACTTGCCGCCCAGTTCCAGGCTGACCCGCTTGAGCTGCTCGCCCCCGATCGACGCGATCCTGCGGCCGGCGCGCGTCGAGCCGGTGAACGCGATCTTGTCCACGTCGCGGTGCGACACCAGGTACTCACTGGTCTCGCGGTCGGCGGGAAGCACGCTGATCACGCCTTCGGGCAGGCCCGCCTGCTGGAGCAGTTCGGCCAGGAACCCCATGCTCAGGGAGTTCTCCGGGGAGACCTTGAGGACGACCGTGTTGCCCGCGAGGAGCGCGGGGATGATCTTGGCGTTGGCGGCGGAGAACGGCGAGTTCCACGGAATGACGGCGGCGACGACACCGACGGCTTCGCGGCGCAGCAGGCTGCGCACGGGCGAGGCGGGGTCGCCGGGAGCGAGTGCCTCCTCCCAGTCCAGTTCCTCCGCTGCCTTGAAGTAGGCGTTGGCCTGCCGCGAGAGCCCGGGCTGACCGGCGAGCGTGAACCACCGGGCCGAACCGTTCTCCGCGGAGATGAGCTCGGCGATCTTCTCCGCATGGGCCTCGCGCAGCGCGTTGTACCGCCGCAGGACGGCGATGCGGTCCGCGGGTGCCGTACGCGGCCAGGGGCCGGCGTCGAAAGCGGCACGGGCGGCCGCCACCGCGCGGTCCACGTCGGCGGGCTGGGCCTGAGCCGCACGGCCGATCACGGTCCGGTCGTGCGGGGACTGGATGTCGAGCAGCTCCGCACTGCTCGGCGCGACCCATGAACCTCCGACGAAGAGCTGGTCGTACGTGATCATCTGGGATCCCTCTGCATGAGTTCGATGGACTCTCTCGAGCCTTAAATGTCACTACACCGTAGCACTTACATCAATGACAGCTACATCCATGCGCCAGTATGTGACAGAGGAGTCACGTCGACGTCTAAACTGAGGGAGTGAGAGCCGACGCAGCACGCAATCTGGAAACCGTCCTGACGACCGGCGCGCGCATGCTCGCGGCCGATCCGGCCGCGAGCATCGCGGCCATCGCCACGGAGGCCGGCGTGGACCGCCGGACCGTCTACCGGCGCTTCGCCTCGCGCGAAGCCCTCCTGGCCGCCATCTACGAGGCCCGCCTCAACGCCATCGAAGAGGCCGTCGAGGCCGCCCGACTGCGTGAGGCCCCCGTCACCGTGGCGCTGCACCGGTACGTGGAGGGGATCATCACGGTCAACCGCAAGTGGCCCGTCGAACTGACCCGGATGCGCGCCGAGGAGTCCATCCGCGCGCGCCGCAACCGCGTGATCCGGGAGGTCGACGCCTTCCTGGAACGCGCCACCGACGAGGGACTGCTCCGCTCCGGCCTGCCCGCGGGATGGGCGAGCTCTCTGCTGCCACAGCTGATGCATCTGGCCTCACAGCAGCTGCCGCACCTCAGTGACGCCCAGGCGGCCGACCATGTCGTCGACACCCTGCTGCACGGCGTCGGCACGGCTTGATCCCGCCGCTGGACACGAAGTGGTCCGACGGCTCGGCGCACCTTCAATCCGTCACCATCTTGACAGGTGACGGCGAGACTGCGAGCATCGTCACCAGTTCAAGCGGTATCGCGGGCGGACCCTCCTGAGCAACGATGGAGGATGCCGCCGACGTCCCGCCGGCTGCGAGCAAACCGTTCACGGCGGCCGCCCCGTCCGCCCGGATGGGCCCGCCGGGGCCCGGTCGAGGAGAGCACATGTCACGCAAGGAAGTGGCCGCGGACACCGTCGCCGAAGCGGCTCGCCGCGCACGCTTCGGCGCACTGCCGGAGCGCATCCGCCTGGAGGACACGGTCGAGGAGAGGCCCGCCTCGGCGCCGGACCCGGCCAAGGACACCTTCAACTACGACGAATGGCTCGTCCGCACGTGCCTGTGAGACCCCCGGCCGGCATCCGGCGGGGATGAGCGTACGACGGCGAGGCGTGGAGATCCCGGGATCTC
>NZ_BAABKB010000038.1:0-33751 GCF_039543605.1 Streptomyces siamensis
AGCCCCGCCGCGACGCCGGACCCTGCGCAGCGGCGGGGCTCGGCGTCGCGGCCGTTCGTGCCCGGGAGGACCGCGGCCGTGGGCGCGCTACTTCCCGGAGCGCTTCCCGTGCCCCGTCATCCGGGCGATCCACGCGATGAAGTCGCCCGGGTCCGCGTTCGAGCCGTGTCCCTCGTCCCAGTGGGAGAGGTGGTCGACGTCGTCGCCCAGGCCGTCCAGCGCGGCGGCGAGGTCGGCGGAGACGGTCAGCGAGGTGTCCGAGTCCTTGGTGCCCAGGCGGATCCACCAGTGCCCTCATCGATTCCCGGCCGGCTCACAGGGAACCCCCCCGGACATGCCGGAGCGCCCGTCCTTCTCGTGCGAGAAGAGCGGGCGCTCCGGATGTGCCGCGACGGGTGCGGTGGGCCGGGCGGTGCGGCCCGGTGCGGCGGACGGAAGGCGCTCAGCCGGCGTTCCGGATGGCCGAGATGTCGAAGTTCAGCTTGATCTTGTCGGAGACGAGGACGCCGCCGGTCTCCAGCGCCGCGTTCCAGGTGAGGCCCCACTCGGAGCGCAGGAGCTCGGACTTGCCCTCGAAGCCCACGCGCTCGTTGCCGAACGGGTCCTTCGCGGCACCGTTGAACTCCAGGTCGATGGAGATCTCCTTGGTCGTGCCGAGGATCTGCAGGTCGCCCGTGATCCGGTAGTCGTCGCCGCCCAGGGCCTCCGCCTTGGTGGAGCGGAAGGTCATCGTCGGGAACTCGTCCGTCTTGAAGAAGTCGGAGCTCTTCAGGTGGCCGTCACGGTCGGCGGACCCGGTGTCGATGCTGTCCATCTTGATGTCGAGGCTCGCCGTGGACTTGGACGGGTCGCTGCCGTCCAGGTGCAGCGAACCCGTGAAGTCGAGGAACGAGCCCTTCACGTTCGTGACCATCGCGTGGCGCGCCACGAAGCCGATCGACGAGTGCGACGGGTCGATCGTGTACTCGCCGGTCAGCGCGGCGAGGTCGGCGCTGACGGCGGTGGACGCCGGGGCGGCCGAGGTGGTGTCGTCGGTGTTCTTGCGGCCGAAGATGCCCATGACGTGCTCCTTAGGGGGACGGGGTCGCGGATTCGGTCGGAAGCCGCGTGCAATCTGTTGAATCTTCAACGAGGGGAACAAGAAGCACCGTAGACGTATTCCGTTCAAGTTTCAACATCATCCGCGACGTGTCTACGACGTTACGGCGTGTCATGTCCCTCCGCCTTCCGGAGGAGGGTGATCCGGCCACCTGGCGCGGGTGCTCCGACGGGCCTGGCGAGGGTGCTCGCGGCCGGCCCGGCGAGGGTGCTCGCGGCCGACCCGTGGCAGGGACTCCGGTGCCGGAGGCGAGGGCCCGAGGCGGCGTGCTCCGGCCGCCGGAGACGGGGCGATCCGGTGCAGTTCGGTCCTCCCGCACAGACAGGTCCGGACGCCCTCTGGCGAACGCGCGTAGACCTCGGGCACCATCTCCCTGCACCTGCACCGCCTGCACAACCGCCCCACAGGAAGCACGGTCGTCCGCAGGAAGGTTCCCCATGAAGCTCCGCTCCGTCCTGACCGCCCTCGCCCTCGTCGTCGCCCCGGGCGTGGCCGTCATCGGCACCTCCACCGACGCCTTCGCCGTCACCAAGATCAGCCACGCCACGGCGACGTCGATGTTCCGCTCGTCCGGCATCACCTGGTCCTCGTCGGGTGGCTGCTCCGACCGGAACAACCCCACATGTACGTCCTTCGAGCAGCTCAACCTCGCCACCGCGCAGGGCGCCCAGACACTCAAGGGGGCCAGCGGCTGCGCGCTCAACATCACCGGTGGCACCGAGACCGGCCACGCGAGCGGCACGTACTCGCACTGGAACGGCTACAAGCTCGACTACGGCAAGAACACCTGCGTCACCGCGTACATCAAGAACAACTTCACCTACATCGGGCTGCGCGGCGACGGCGCCCCGCAGTACAAGTCCGGCTCCGGCAACATCTACGCCGAAGAGGGCAACCACTGGGACGTCCTCTACTACAACTGCGGCGGCTGCTAGGCATGACGGCCAGCCGCCGTACGTTCCTGCTGGCGGCCGCCCTCCTGGCGGCCGCCGCACCCCCGGCGGGCGCCGCCCCGGCGGACGACGAGTACGCGCTGCTCCGCCGGCGCTGGCTGGGCATCGCGCTCGGCACCGGCTACGACCCCACGGCCGAGCCCTACGCCTCCCGGCTGCGCCGCACCGGCGAACTCGCCCGCGGCTTCGCGGAGTCCATGGTCCCGACGGCCGTGTCCCTCTGGCCGGACCACCCCTTCGACCCGCCCGCCGGCATCACCGCGAGCTACTCCAGGCTGTGGACGATGACCCAGGCCTACCTCCAGGAGGGCACGGGGTCGGCCGGCGACGAGAACCTCCTCGCGGAGGTGATCCGCGGCCTCGACCACCTCTCCGCGACGGTCTACAACCCGTCCACCACCCGGTACGGCAACTGGTGGGAGTGGCAGATAGGCAGCCCCCGGCTGCTCATGGACATCGTCGCCGCCCTCGACGAGGACCTCACCGACTCACACCGGGCGGCCGCCTGCGCGGCCGTGGACCACTTCGTCCCGGACGAGATGCTCCGCGACTACTCCGGCACCTCCACCGGCGCCAACCGTGTCGACCTGTGCCGGTCCGTGGCGCTGCGCGGCGTCCTTGGCCGGGCCCCCGACAAGATCGCACTGGCCCGGGACGCGCTCTCACCCGTCTTCCCGTACGTGACGTCCGGGGACGGGCTGTACGAGGACGGCTCCTTCGTGCAGCACGTCCAGGTCGCGTACTCGGGAACCTACGGCCAGGTCCTGCTCGACGGACTCGGCCGGCTCTTCGCGCTGCTCGTCGGATCGAGGTGGGAGGTGACGGACCCGAACCGGCAGATCGTCCTGGACTCCGTCGAGCACGCCTTCGCGCCCCTCATCCACGACGGACTGGTGATGGACACCGTCAACGGGCGGGCCATCAGCCGGGGTTACCTGAAGAGCGACGACCAGCACGTCCTGCGCAGCGACCACTTCCACGGGCAGGCGCTGATCGCCGCGATCGCGCTGCTCGCCCAGGGCGCGAGCCCCGCCGAGCGACAGCGCTGGCACGGTCTGATCAAGGGGTGGATCGCCCGGGACCCGGTGAGCCCGATCCTCACGGCACCCCAGTTCGGGGTCGCCGACCTCGCGCGGTTGCACGCCGTCGCCGGCTCGGCCGCCCCGCCCGCGCCCGAACCCGTCGGCCCCCGTCTGTTCCCCGCGATGGACCGTGCCGTGCACCGCGGACCCGGCTTCACCGCCGCAGTCTCGATGGCCTCCGAACGGATCGCGCACTACGAGTGCGGGAACGGCGAGAACCCGCGCGGCTGGCACACCGGAGCCGGCATGACGCTGTGGTGGGCCGAAGGGCACGCGGACCAGTACACGGACTGGTTCTGGCCCACGGTCGACTGGTACCGGCTGCCCGGAACGACCGTGTCCACCAAGCGGCTCGCCGACCGCGAGGGCGGCGAGTGGGGTGCGCCCCGACCCGCGGCGCGCTGGGTGGGCGGGGCGACGGACGGTACCTGCGCGGCCCTCGGACAGCATCTGAAGGGACTCGGCTCCACCCTGGAGGCCCGCAAGTCGTGGTTCTGCGCCGTCGACTGCATCGTCTGCCTCGGCGCCGGCATCACGGCCGCCGACGGGGTGCCCGTGGAGACGGTGGTGGACAACCGCAGCCTGGGGGAGGGCGGCACCGAGACGCTCACCGTCCGGCGCGGCTGGGCCCACCTCGAAGGCCACGGCGGGTGGGTCTTCCCCGGCCCGGCCGGTACGACGGCCCTGCGCACCCTGCGCGAGGACCGCACCGGCGCCTGGTCGGACATCAACACCACCAGCACCGCCGAGCGGCGTACCCGGCGCTGGCAGACGCTCTGGCTGGATCACGGCACGGACCCGGTGGGAGCCGGCTACGCCTACGTCCTGATGCCGGGTGCCTCGCGCGCCGCCGTTGCCGCCCGGGCCGCCGATCGTGACTGGCTGCGCGTCCTCGCCAACGACACCCGCCGACAGGCGGTCCACGTGCCCTCCCTGGGGCTCACGGCGGCGAACTTCTGGCAGGCGGGCAGCGCGGGCCCGCTGAGCGTCACGGCAGGCGCCTGCGTCCTGGTCCGCCGCCGTGGACACACCGCTACGCTCTCTGTCAGCGAACCACCCCGTACGGGGGAGCCGCTGGAGGTCGTCTGGGACCGGCCGGTGCGCGCGGTCCTCAGGGTCGATCCGTCGGTCGAGGTGCTCGCCACAGGCCGCCGACTGAGGGTCCGTGTCACTCCGTCGATGGCATGCGCCACACAGGAATGTGAGGTGGCTCTCAGCTGACGGCTTTGTGTGACCTCTACAAGCCGGAGGCCCTCTGAGCAGTCAGATCGCCTGCATGGGGTCGCGGTTCTGTTCAGGGCTACCAGTAAAACGGGCCGGAGACTGTACGGAGTCGACGGCTCGCTTTCCTTGCCGGGCTTCGTAAGGTCACTACATGACCGTTTTGGACGAGGCCGGCCCGACAGACTCCACGAGCGCCACAGGCGAACCCACGGACGCGCGCGGGCGCGTGGCCGAACTGCACGCGATCCGTGCGGAGGCGCTGCGGGGTCCCAGCGAGAAGGCGACCGAGGCGCAGCACGCCAAGGGCAAGCTGACCGCCCGGGAGCGCATCGAGCTGCTGCTGGACGCGGGCTCGTTCCAGGAGGTCGAGCAGCTGCGCCGGCACCGGGCGAGCGGCTTCGGCCTGGAGGCCAAGAAGCCGTACACGGACGGTGTCATCACCGGCTGGGGCACGGTGGAGGGTCGCACGGTCTTCGTCTACGCCCATGACTTCCGCATCTTCGGCGGCGCGCTGGGCGAGGCCCACGCCACGAAGATCCACAAGATCATGGACATGGCCATCGCGGCCGGTGCGCCGCTGGTCTCCCTGAACGACGGCGCGGGCGCCCGGATCCAGGAGGGCGTCTCCGCCCTCGCCGGCTACGGCGGCATCTTCCAGCGCAACACCAAGGCCTCGGGTGTCATCCCGCAGATCTCGGTCATGCTCGGCCCGTGCGCGGGCGGCGCGGCCTACAGCCCCGCCCTCACGGACTTCGTGTTCATGGTCCGCGAGACGTCGCAGATGTTCATCACGGGCCCGGACGTGGTCAAGGCGGTGACGGGCGAGGAGATCACCCAGAACGGCCTGGGCGGCGCCGACGTGCACGCCGAGACGAGCGGTGTCTGCCACTTCGCCTACGACGACGAGGAGACGTGCATCGCCGAGGTGCGCTACCTCCTCTCGCTCCTCCCGCAGAACAACCGGGAGAACCCGCCGCGGGTGTCCTGCGAGGACCCGGCGGACCGCCGCTCGGACGTCCTGCTCGACCTGGTCCCCGCCGACGGCAACCGCCCGTACGACATGGCGAAGGTCATCGAGGAACTCGTCGACGACGGCGACTACCTGGAGGTCCACGAGCGCTGGGCCCGCAACATCATCTGCGCGCTGGCCCGCCTCGACGGCCAGGTCGTCGGCATCATCGCCAACCAGCCGCAGACCCTCGCCGGCGTCCTGGACATCGAGGCATCCGAAAAAGCTGCGCGCTTTGTCCAGATGTGTGACGCTTTCAATATTCCGATCGTCACACTGCTGGACGTACCGGGGTTCCTCCCCGGTGTCGACCAGGAGCACGGCGGGATCATCCGGCACGGCGCGAAGCTGCTGTACGCGTACTGCAACGCGACGGTCCCGAGGATCTCGCTGATCCTGCGCAAGGCGTACGGAGGTGCCTACATCGTCATGGACAGCCAGTCCATCGGGGCCGACCTCACCTTCGCCTGGCCGACGAACGAGATCGCCGTGATGGGTGCGGAAGGTGCCGCGAACGTCATCTTCCGCCGTCAGATCGCCGACGCCGCCGACCCCGAGGCCATGCGCGTCCGCATGGTCAAGGAGTACAAGGCCGAGCTGATGCACCCGTACTACGCGGCGGAGCGGGGCCTGGTCGACGATGTCATCGACCCGGCGGAGACCCGCGAGGTGCTGATCAAGTCGCTCGCGATGCTGCAGACCAAGCACGCGGACCTGCCGTCGCGCAAGCACGGCAACCCCCCGCAGTAACCCAGCGGATCCTCCGCGGTACCCCCGCGGAAACCTCTCTCACGGAGACTGAACCTATGAGCACCCCGGACATTCGCGTCGAGAAGGGCCATGCCGAGCCCGAGGAAGTCGCCGCCATCACGGCCATCCTCCTGGCCCGCGCCGCCGCCCAGCCGGACACCGCCCCGACCCACCGCGGCCGCGCCAAGGCAGGCTGGCGCCGCCTGGAGCGCGAGCCCGGCTTCCGCGCTCCGCACAGCTGGCACTGAGCCCCGGGCCCGCCCGGGCCGACGCAGGGCCCCGCCTCCCCCGGGAGAGCGGGGCCTCGGCGTTCCCGGAGCAGCTCTGCCGAAGAGAGTCCCGGGGAGGCGTACGAAACGGCCCCCGCGCCTCCAACAGGAGGCGCGGGGGCCGTTCTCGGGCGTGTGCGGTGTCCGCGCTAGCGCAGCCGCGCCATCAGCGCGTGCTCCACGAGCGTGATCAGCGCCGACTTGGCGTCCGCGCGGTGGCGGGCGTCCGTCGTGATGATCGGGGTGTCCGGGCCGATCTGGAGCGCCTCACGGACCTCGTCCGGGTTGTACGGCTGGTTGCCGTCGAAGCCGTTGAGGGCGATGACGAACGGCAGACCGCTGTTCTCGAAGTAGTCGACCGCGGGGAAGCAGTCGGCGAGACGGCGGGTGTCGACCAGGACGATCGCGCCGATGGCGCCGCGGACCAGGTCGTCCCACATGAACCAGAAGCGGTCCTGGCCGGGGGTGCCGAACAGGTAGAGGATCAGGTCCTGGTCCAGGGTGATGCGGCCGAAGTCCATGGCGACGGTGGTCGTCGTCTTGTCTCCGGTGTGCGTGAGGTCGTCGATGCCCGCGGAAGCGGACGTCATGACGGCCTCGGTGCGCAGCGGGTTGATCTCCGAGACGGCGCCGACGAACGTGGTCTTGCCCACGCCGAAGCCGCCCGCCACCACGATCTTCGCGGACGTGGTGGAGCGGGAAGGCCCTCCGCTAGAGCTTGCGAAGTCCACTGAGCACCCTTTCGAGCAAAGTCACGTCTGGCTGGCCACCGGCGTTTTCGTCGCCGCCGGGCTGATGGATGGCGACCAGTCCCGCCTCCGCCAAGTCGGCGACGAGGATCCTGGCCACGCCGAGGGGGATCGTCAGGAGGGCCGAGACCTCGGCCACCGACTTGATCTCTCGGCAGAGATTGCAGATCCGCTGATGCTCGGGCAACTGGCCCTGCATCTGGTGCGGCTGCGCGGTGGTGTGCACCAGCGCCTCGATGGCGAGCTGGTAGCGGGGCCTGGTGCGGCCGCCCGTCATGGCGTACGGGCGCACCAGCGGATTGTTCGACGCGCCGGCCGGCGACGGCTCGGGCGAGCGCCGCTGCGGCTGCACGGGCTGGATGCGCGGCGCCGGCGGCTGGTCGTACGGCGACGGACCAGGACCCTGGGGGCCCTGGGGCGCGTACGGCTGTCGCCGGTGGCTGGGCGCGGAGGGGAAGTTGTACCGGTTCGGGTTCTGCGAACCGTCACCCTGGCCGCCTTGCCCCTGACCGGGGCCGTACGACCAGTTACCCGAAGACGAACCGCCTGGGGGTGTTGCCACTTTCTCCTCCTCCGACTGTGCCGGGCACCCAACGCTGTGGGACCGCGTCCCGAAACCTTACGGCCCCGGGACGCCAAAACGCACCGTCTGTCTGCTAGTTGAGAAGGCTCCCCTGGAGCTCTGCTCGGAGATCCGGGGTCAGGACCGTGCCTGCACGGTCCACCAGAAGGGCCATCTCGTACCCAATGAGGCCGATGTCCGCCTCCGGGTGTGCAAGGACCGCGAGCGAGGAACCATCAGAAACGGACATGATGAAGAGGAATCCCCGCTCCATCTCCACAACTGTCTGGTTCACATGGCCGCCCTCGAAGATGCGGGAGGCTCCCGCGGTCAACGAGGTCAGACCGGACGCGACGGCCGCCAGCTGGTCGGCGCGGTCACGGGGAAAGCCTTCGGACATCGCCAGAAGGAGTCCGTCGGCGGAGACCACCACCGTGTGGGACACCCCGGGGGTGTTGTCCACGAAGTTGGTGATCAACCAGTTCAGGTTCTGTGCCGCCTGGCTCATCGGGCTCACACTAACGCTCCTGGTTGTAGGTGCTGTCAGGACCGAAGCCCTGGCCGTTCGTGTCACTGTTTGCATTGCGTCCCCGCTCCACGCCACGGCGCAGGTTGCTCAGCCTGCCCCGGACGTCCTCGGGTGCGCGGGAGACCTGGGGGCCGCCCTGTGGGGTCGATTCCGCGGTTCCCTCGACCAGGTTGGCCTTGGGCACCCGCCGCGGCAGGCCGGAGGAGGTGACCCCGCCCGCCTTGGGCTTGCGGAGCTGTGCCGCCTGCTGCCAGCGGTCGTCGTTGGACGAGCGCCACTCGCCGTTGCCGTCCGAGGTCGGAGCGTTGGGCGCAGGCGCCGCCTGCTCCCGCTGCTCCGCGGGGCGCTGGCCGTTGCCGTTGGCACCCGAAGAGGCGCCACGGCGCGGCAGCCCGGCGTCGGTCAGCTGGTGGCCGCCCGAGGGGGCCGGTCCCGGACGGGTGAAGCCTACGCGGTCCTGCTCACTCACGTCAGCGGCCTGCGAGGATTCCGTTTCCGGAGCGTAGCCGGATCGGTACCCGCCCGCGTACGCGTCCTGCTGCGGCCAGTCGTCCTGGTAGGACGGCTCCTCGAAAGCGGAGAACGTCTCCGGGGCGGAACCCTGGACTCCAGCACGGGCGTCCTGGCCCGGCTCCGCATACGCGGGCTCGGGGTAGCCACCGTTGGACGGGAAGTACGTCTCGTCATACGCCGCCTGCTGCGGGTCCTCGTACGCCGTCTGCTGGTCGTACCGGGCCTGCTGCTCGTCGTACGCGCCCTGACCGTCGTCGTAGGACGGAGCGCCGTTGTCGAACGCGGAACGCTCCGCGAAGTCCGCCTGGTAGCCCTGCGGCGCCTCGATGGCCTCGTGTCCCTGAGCCTGTGCCTCCAGGGCGGCGCGGCGCTCCTCGCGCATCAGCGAGCGGCCCACGGGGTCCAGGTCGCGGATGTCGTCCGGGACCTCGTAGCGGCTGTCGTCGAAGCCGAGTTCGGCGGCCGTGCGCAGCGGCTGCTGGCTGCCGAAGTCCTCACCCTGGAACGACTGCTGCTCGGGGATGATCTGGGACACGGTGAACTCGTCGCGCATCGGCTGCTGCTCGCCACCACCACCATGGGTGATCGCGTCGGGGAGCATGACCAGCGAGGTGGTGCCGGCCTGCTCGCCCGAGGGGCGCAGCTGGACGCGGATGCCGTGCCGGTCGGACAGCCGGCCGACCACGAACAGGCCCATGCGCTGCGAGATCGCGGCGTCCACGGTCGGCGGGTTGGCCAGCTTGTGGTTGATGTCCGCGAAGTCCTCGGCGGTGAGGCCGATTCCCTTGTCGTGGATCTCGACCATGATCCGGCCGTCCGGCAGACGGGTCGCGGTGACGCGGACCTTGGTCTGCGGCGAGGAGAACGTGGTGGCGTTCTCCAGGAGCTCGGCGAGCAGGTGCACGAGGTCGGTCACGGCGCGGCCGTGGATCTCGGCCTCCGGGACGCCGGAGAGCTCGATGCGCTCGTACTGCTCCACCTCGGAGGAGGCGGCGCGCAGCACGTCGACCAGCGGGACCGGCTGGTCCCAGCGGCGGCCGGGCTCCTCGCCCGCGAGGACCAGGAGGTTCTCGCCGTTGCGGCGCATACGGGTCGCGAGGTGGTCCAGGCGGAAGAGGTTCTCCAGCTGGTCCGGGTCGGCCTCGTTGTTCTCCAGGTCGGTGATCAGGGTCAGCTGGCCCTCGATCAGCGACTGGTTGCGGCGCGACAGGTTGGTGAAGATCGCGTTGATGTTGCCCCGCAGGAGGGCCTGCTCGGCGGCGAGCCGGACGGCCTCGCGGTGGACCTGGTCGAAGGCGCGGGCGACTTCGCCGATCTCGTCCGTCGTGGTGATCGGGATGGGCTGGACCCGGGTGTCGACGCGGCCCGGGTCGGTGCGCGAGAGCTGGTCGACCAGCATCGGCAGGCGCTGCTCGGCGACACCGAAGGCCGCGTTGCGCAGCTGGCGCATCGAGCGGCTCATCTGGCGCGCCACCATGCCGGCCAGGATGAACGCGGCGAGCAGGGCGACCACGACGACGGCACCGGTGATGATGGCGTCGGTCTTGGCGCTCGCGGAGATGTCCGCGGCCTCGGCCACGGCCTTGTCGGCGAGGTCCGACTCGATCTGGCGGTAGGCGTCGTACTTGGCCGTGTTCACGACCCACCAGTTCTGCGCGGTGACACCCTGGGCGGCCACACGGTCGAGCTCGGTCTGCGACGGGGACTTCAGGCCCGCCAGCAGGGCGACCATGTCAGTGGGCTTCGACGGCGGCGGGGTGTAGGTCTGGCCCTTGGCGGCGGCGGCCGCGCCGGCCTCCTTCGCCTTGGCCGTGAGGTCGGTCTTGATCTGGGCCTGGGCCGCGTCGAGCTTGTCGGAGTCGGCCTGGGTGCCACCACCGAGGTACTCCTCGACGGCGATGCCTTCGAGGTAGGCGTAGGAGGAGAGGGCGACGCGCTGGGAGGCGAGGCTGCCCTTGCCCGGACCGGGCTTGACCAGCATGTGCATACCGATGGACCGCTCCAGCGACAGCGCGGCCTTGGACAGCGAGATCGCGTAGACCGTACGGCCGTAGCTGGTGATGTTTCCGGTGCCCAGACCGAGCTCGTTGGCGAACTCCATCAGCGGGTGCTGGATCTGGAGGTAGCCCTCTTCGGTCTTCACCCCCTCGGTCCTGGAGGAGTAGGCGATCTTGCGCAGGGAGTCCAGACCGGGCTCGACCTTGCGGAAGACCTGGAGACGGCGCTCGAGACCCGCCGTCTTCGGCATGTTCTGGGCGGCCTCGTCGAAGACGTCGGCGGCCTCGTCGGTGGCCCTACGGGCCTTGACGACCGTCGGGTCGTTCTGGCCGGCACCGCCCAGCAGGGGCTGGGCGGTGATGTCGCGCTCCTCGAACAGCTTGTCGCCGTAGTTCAGCGCGGCCTGCACCAGACGGGCCGTCTTCTCGGCGTCCTGGGCCTCCTGCCAGGTGTTGATCGAGCTCTTCACCTGGAAGCCGCCCATGACGAGGCCGACCACCACGGGTATGAGCAGGATCGCGTTCAGCCTGGTGGGCACACGCCAGTTGCGCGGGGAGAGACGGCCGCCGCTCGGAGCGGGCGCCGCCGTGGGCTCCTGAACGGGCACTTGTGCGGGCGCCGCTCCGCGCGGCGGCGGGGTGAAGTTGCCCCGTGCCGACGGCTCGGGACCGTTCTTGCTTCGCCTCACTCGACCAACAACCTCTCGGCGTCGGCACCTACGTTGTGCCGCGGTATGTCCAGCGCCCTTGACTACTGGGCAGTTCAGCGCATTCCAGCACGTCAGGCGGCGCCCTTCCAAACACTCGGAATCGACGATTCCGAGTGGCGTAGGCCCCAGATAAAACGGTCATAAAGAGCGAGCCCCGCCAAATGGCGGGGCTTTTGTGAGCGCAGCGGTACCGGGCGACCGCGATGCGTGTCTGCGTCTGTGAAATTCTCTGTCGAAACGTTATGAACACTGTGGCCGACCGTGTCAAACGACACAGCCGGCTCCAATGTGTCTACGACAACTTCCGTACAGAGCCTCGCACTTGGGTGCTATCGCAGGCGAGCCATGAGGGCGTGCTCGACCAGCGTGATCAGCGCGCTCTTCGCATCCGCACGGTGCCGGGCGTCCGTCGTGATGATCGGGGCGTCCGGTCCGATCTGGAGCGCCTCGCGCACCTCTTCGGGGTTGTACGGCTGGTGTCCGTCGAAGCCGTTGAGGGCGATGACGAACGGCAGACCGCTGTTCTCGAAGTAGTCGACCGCGGGGAAGCAGTCGGCGAGACGGCGGGTGTCCACCAGGACCACCGCACCGATGGCGCCGCGGACCAGGTCGTCCCACATGAACCAGAAGCGGTCCTGGCCCGGCGTACCGAAGAGGTACAGGATCAGGTCCTGGTCCAGGGTGATGCGGCCGAAGTCCATGGCCACCGTGGTGGTGGTCTTGTCCCCGGTGTGGGTCAGGTCGTCGATGCCCGCGGAAGCGGACGTCATGACGGCCTCCGTGCGCAGCGGGTTGATCTCCGAGACGGCACCCACGAACGTGGTCTTGCCGACGCCGAAGCCACCCGCCACCACGATCTTCGCGGAGGTGGTCGCCCGGCCTCCGTCAGAGCTTGCGAAGTCCACTGAGCACCCTTTCGAGCAAAGTCACGTCCGGCGCGCCGCCGTTGTTCTCGTCGCCGCCCGGCTGGTGAATGGCGACGAGTCCGGCCTCCGCGAGGTCCGCGACGAGGATCCTGGCCACACCGAGCGGCATGGACAGGAGGGCCGACACCTCGGCCACCGACTTCACCTCACGGCAGAGGTGGCAGATCCGCTGATGCTCGGGGAGCAGACCCATCAGCTGTGCCGGGTCGGCCGTGGTGCTGATCAGCGCCTCGATGGCGAGTTGGTACCGCGGCCGGGTCCGGCCGCCGGTCATCGCGTACGGACGTACCAGCGGCTGGTCGCCCTCATCCTCGTACGGCTGCGCGTACGGATCATGAGAGGCGGTGGGCGGGGTCATGAATCCTCCGGGCTGGACAGCAAGTCGGTCAGTCGTGCCGTCTGTTGGGGCCGGTGGGGGGATTGTGTCGGCCGGACGGTGATTTCGTGCTGTGGGTAGAACCCAGGGCCGTCAGTGGAGCAGACTTCCCTGTAGCTCGGCGCGCAGGTCCGGCGTGAGCACTGCGCCCGCGCGGTCGACGAGCAGCGCCATCTCGTAGCCGACGAGACCGATGTCGCACTCCGGGTGGGAGAGGACCGCCAGGGACGATCCGTCCGAGATGGACATCAGGAAAAGAAAACCGCGTTCCATCTCCACGACCGTCTGCGCCACGGTGCCGCCCTCGAAGATCCGGGAGGCCCCGGCCGTCAGCGAGGTGAGACCGGACGCGACGGCCGCGAGCTGGTCCGCGCGATCGCGGGGAAAACCTTCGGACAGCGCCAGAAGGAGTCCGTCGGCGGACACGACGACGGTGTGGGACACCCCGGGGGTGTTGTCCACGAAGTTGGTGATCAACCAGTTGAGGTTCTGTGCCGCCTGGCTCATCGGGCTCAACTAACGCTCCTGCTGGTGAGTGGGGCTGGGGAAGCTGCCGGTCTGGCCGGTACCGGCCTGGCGACCCTGCTGGATGCCCCGACGGAGATTGGTCAGCCGGCCGCGTACGTCATCGGGCGCACGCGAGACCTGCGGACCGCTTTGGTGCGATTGCTGCTGTGCCGTACCCGCGACGAGGTTCGCCCGCGGGACGCGGCGCGGCAGGCCGGAGGTGGTGACCCCGCCCGCCGACGGTTGACGGACGCGTTCTGCCTGCCGGACGAGGTCGTCGTTCGGCGAGGTGCGCCACGAGGCAGCGGCCGGTGCGGCAGCCGGACGCTGCGGAGCCGAGGGAGCCTGCGGCTGCTGCGCAGCCTGCGGCGAACCCTGGGAGCCGTTGTTCTGGACGCCCTGGGAGTGGGCGCCGTTCGCCTGACCGTGGAACCAGTTGGTCTCCAGCGTGTCGTACAGCGGCGTACGTCCGTCACCGGGGCCGGGCGCCGGCGGCAGCGCCTCGGGCTCCTGCTGACGGGGGGCCCGCTGCTGCGGCTGCGGGCGCTGGGGGGCGCCGGGCCGCTCGAACTGGCCGGTGGAGGACGGGTCCTGACCGTTGCCGTAACCGGGGACCGCGAACTGGCCGGTGGACGAGGGGTCCTGGGCGTTGCCGTAACCCGGTCGGGCGAACTGACCGGTGGACGAGGGGTCCTGAGCGTTGCCGTAACCCGGCCGGGCGAACTGACCGGTGGAGGACGGGTCCTGGCCGTTGCCGTAACCCGGCACCGCGAACTGGCCCGTGGACGACGGGCTCTGCTGCGCGGGGGCCTGCTGAGACGCGTTGAAGACGTCGGGACGGACGAACTGACCGGTGTTCTGCCCGGAGTGCTGCGGCGCACCGGCGCCGGGGCGCGGGGCGTCGAAGTCGGGACGGGCGAACTCGGACGTGGAGCCCGGACCCTGACGGTCGTCGATCCGCGGCATGCGCGAGGTGCTGTCGGGCTCCTCGTGACCACGCGGGGCGTCGAGGGAAGCGCGCGGCACCGGCGGCTGCGCGTTCTCGTCGCTCCAGCTCGGCACACGGGGCTGCTGGTCGCCACCGGGCAGCTCGGCACGCGCACCACCGCGGCCGGGAAGCTGCGGCCTGCGGCGTCCGGACTTGCCGCCCGTCGGCTGCTGCTGCGTCGGCGCGGCCGCGGGGCCGCTGTCACCGAAGCCGCCCTGGCGCGCACCGGCTCCACCCTGACGGGCACCGGGCGCGTCGCCGAAGCCGCCGCCCTGGCGGGAGGCGTCACCGAAGCCCTGAGCGGAACCGGGCCCGGCCGCCTGAAGACCCTGCGGCGCACCCTGCATGCCCTGTCCGAAGCCACCGGCGCCGGCACCGGCCGGAGCCGGCCTGCCCTGCTGACCGGAAGCCGGACCCTGCTGACCGCGCGCTCCACCCGCAGCGCCCGGACGACCGCCCTGGTTGCTGCCCGGCAGCGCGGCCCGCGGGCCCTGCCCCGAGCCGACCTGTCCACGCTGCGGCGGGGCGCCGAGGCGGCCACCGCCGGCTGCGGGAGCACCGGCACCGAGCGAGGGGCCACCCTGCGAGCCGTTGCCGCGGCGGGCCGCGGCGACACCGGCGGCCGCCTGCGCGGCGGCGGGACCGCCACCGCCCGGGGCGCCCTGGCCGGGCTTGCCCGGAGTGGGCTTCTTGGCGCCCTGGGCGACGTCGACGGGCAGCATGACCAGCGCGGTCGTACCACCGGAGTCGGACGGGCGGAGCTGGATGCGGATGCCGTGGCGCTGCGACAGACGACCGACCACGAACAGACCCATGCGGCGGGACACCGAGACGTCCACGGTGGGCGGCGAGGCGAGCCGCTCGTTGATCGCCGCGAGGTCCTCGGGGGAGAGGCCGATGCCGGTGTCGTGGATCTCGATCAGCACGCGGCCGTCGGGCAGCGCGTGACCGGTGACCTTGACCTTGGTCTGCGGCGAGGAGAACGAGGTCGCGTTCTCGAGCAGCTCTGCGAGGAGGTGCACGAGGTCGTTGACGACGCGGCCGGCGACCTCGGTGGTCGGCACGGCGGCCAGTTCGATGCGCTCGTACTGCTCCACCTCGGACGCGGCGGCGCGGAGCACGTCGACCAGCGGGACCGGGCGGGTCCAGCGGCGGCCGGGCTCTTCACCCGCGAGGACGAGGAGGTTCTCGCCGTTACGGCGCATGCGGGTCGCGAGGTGGTCGAGCTTGAACAGCGACGACAGCTGGTCCGGGTCGGCCTCGCGGGACTCGAGCTCGGAGATCAGCGACAGCTGGCGCTGGATGAGGCCCTGGGAGCGGCGCGAGAGGTTGGTGAACATCGCGTTGACGTTGCCCCGCAGAAGGGCCTGCTCGGCGGCGAGGCGGACCGCCTCGCGGTGCACGTCGTCGAAGGCCGCGGCCACCTGGCCGATCTCGTCCCGGGAGTGCACACCGACCGACTCGACGGACGTGTCGACGTCCTGCGGGTCGGACTCGGACAGCTGCTTGACCAGCTCGGGCAGGCGGTCCTGGGCGACCTTGGTCGCGGTGTCCTGCAGGCGGCGCAGCGAACGGATCATGGACCGGGCCACCACGAAGGCGCCGACGAGCGAGACACCGAGCACGAGGAGGATCAGCGCACCCGAGATGATCGCTTCGCTCTCGGACTCGTTGCGCAGCTCACGGGCCTTCTGCTCCATCTGACCGAGCAGCGTGGTCTCGATGGTCGACATGTTCTGGATCTTGGAGGTGTCGTCGTCGACCCAGTCCTTGTACGAGCGCTTGCTCTGCGTCTTGAGACCGTCCGGGCCGCCGAGCACGCGCTTGGCGTACTGGTCGGCGGACCGGATGGTCGGGTTGTCGCCCTCGACGGGCTTGAGGAGCTCGGTGACGCCGTTGCCGTAGATGTTCTTGAAGCCGCTGATCTCCGACTCCTGGCTCTCCTGGGCGGAGAGCGCGTACTGCCGGTCGTTCTCGGACAGCGTGCCGAAGGTGGACTTGGTCTCGGGCAGCGCGGCGGCGATGACGGCGCGCTGGACGGAGGCGTACTCTTTGGCGGAGGAGAAGGCGGACAGCGCGCGGGTGCGCTGGATCATCTCCGGGTTGCTGGTCGCCTCGGCCATGTCCTGCGAGAGCGCGAGCAGCTGGGTGACGAGGCGGTGGTAGGCCTCGACCGTCTGCGTCGAGTTCTTCGGGTCGTTGTAGGCGTCGCTGCGGATGCTGCTCAGCTTGTTCAGCTCGCCCGCGATACCGACGAGGCTGTCACGGACGCCGGACAGCTGTCCCTTCGCCGTGGCGTCGTCGATCTCCTGCGTGCCTTCGAGGAAGTGCTTCTTGGCGACATCCGTGGCGTCGCGGACGCCCTTGACCGTGTAGTCGGTGGCCGGGGCGCCGTGCGCCAGCGGGCCGGCCGACTGGTCGCGCTCCTTCTGGAGCGCGGCGGCGAGCTCGGTCGCCTGCTTGGTCATGTCGGTCAGCAGCTTCATGTTGTCGAGCTGCTGGATGTCGTCCATCGACTGGTTGATGCGCAGCGCACCCAGCGAGGTCGCGGCGACCACGGGGAGCGCGAGCAGCGAGACCAGTCGCGTCGAGATGCGCCAGTTGCGCAGGGCTACGCGTGAGCCGGGGCCGGTCGGGCCCTTCGGCTTCGCGGCCGGTGTGGCGGGAGCCTTGGCCTTCGCGCCGGGGCGAGCGGAGTCACCGCTGCCGCCGAGCTCTGCCGGTCCCTGGTTCTGGGCGTGCTGGGGCGAGGAACCGCGGTCGGTCCCGCCGTGCGGCTCCGGCTCCGCCGAAGCGCTGCCATCCCTCTTGAAACGTCCCTGCACTAGCGTCGCAACCTCTGGACCAGGCGTCCCACCGGTGATACGGCGGGACGGTGTCGGCGTCGTTCAAGGGCGCAGATGCGCCCCCTGGTGGTCGTGAGTGACCGGCGCAGGTTCCCCCTTACCGCCGCCAATCGGCGCTGCGTTGCGCCCCTGCGCGCCGGTTCGATCCCGCGGCGGTCCGTGGAATTCCAGCACAGTGCAGGATCTCCAACAAGGCCCGAGCGCCAGGCTGTGACCTCCGTGACACCTTGTGAGTGCAGCGTCACGAGACGTAGAAAGTGATCTCGTACATAAAGGGCGTATGCCCACGAGGTGTTGGCGTGCGTCGGGTGTCCCAGTCGCCATGATCAGGAGCGGAATGTTTGCTTCAATGGAGCAATGTCCGTTTCGCCAGGCCGAGTTGGGGGTCTGAATTGACCGGTTTGCCTGCTAGTAAGTGAGGAAACTCACATGGCGATCATGGCCTCTTCGCGGCTTCGCCGGGGAATTGCATGTTTAGCCTGGCGCTTTACAGGGATGGCGAATCCGACAACCCGCGCCGGAATGGGGGCTTTTGAGCCCGCCCGGCGCCCCTCACGACAAGGTCGAGTACACCGGTGAAGACGACGATGATGTTCCGCAACATAGCCAACCCGCGACGCACGACGCTGGCGCACCTCGAGGACGCCGACGCGCTGCAGACGCCGGACCAGCCGGAGCACTCGGTCGATCTTCCCACCCAGACCGCCAACCCGCGCCGCACCGTCCTGATGGAAGCCCCGGTCGCGGCCTCCGTCGCCCAGTAGTACGCACACGGGCGGCCGGCCGCTCAACACGAGCCCGCACGGATCCTCGCGCCGGCCGCCCCGCCTCCGTGCACCGGCCCGTACGCCGGGGGTGTCCCGCAGCGCACCCCCGGAAGGCCCGCCCGGCCGCCGGCAGTGCGTACGACGTCCGGGGGCGCGGCCACGTACGTACCACCCGGTGCGCCCGCGTATATGCGCGAGGCGCGGGGCCCTCCCCGCGTTAGCCTGGAGCGTCAGACTCCAGCCAGCTCAGTGAGGGGCGCAAGGATCCCGTGCGCATCGCCAGATTCTCCATCGACGGCAACGTCGCTTTCGGCGCGGTCGAGGGCGACAAGCCGGACGAGCTCGTCCTCGACATCATCAGGGGCATCCCGTTCGCGGACTTCGAGCTCTCCGGTACGAAGGTCCCGCTGAGCAAGGTCAGGCTGCTGCCGCCCGTGCTCCCCAACAAGGTCGTGGCCTTCGGCCGCAACTACGCGGAGCACGCCAAGGAGCTCGGCAACGAGGTGCCCGACGCCCCGTTCGCCTTCTTCAAGCCGTCGACCTCGGTGATCGGCCCCGGCGACGAGATCCAGTACCCCTCCTTCTCGAACGAGCTGCACCACGAGGCCGAGCTCGCGGTCGTCATCGGCCGCATGTGCCGCGAGGTCCCGCGCGAACGCGTCAAGGACGTCGTCCTCGGCTACACCTGCGCCAACGACATCACCGCCCGTGACGTCCAGAAGCGCGAGAAGCAGTGGGCGCGGGCCAAGGGCTTCGACACCTCCTGCCCGCTCGGCCCCTGGGTCGAGACCGACCTGGACCCGAGCGACCTGACGATCCAGCTCACGGTCAACGGGCAGCAGCGCCAGCTCGGCCGCACCAGCGAGATGATCCACTCCGTCGAGGACCTGATCGTCAACATCACCGAGGCCATGACGCTGCTCCCCGGCGACGTGATCCTCACCGGCACCCCGGCTGGGGTCGGCCCCCTGAACGTCGGCGACGAGGTCGCCGTCACCATCGAAGGCATCGGCACTCTCACCAACAAGGTGATCAAGCGTGGCTAACGCGAACGTCCGCGTACGTTTCTGTCCCTCCCCGACCGGCAACCCCCACGTGGGCCTGGTCCGCACCGCCCTGTTCAACTGGGCGTTCGCCCGGCACAACGAAGGCACCCTGGTCTTCCGCATCGAGGACACCGACGCGGCCCGCGACTCCGAGGAGTCGTACGACCAGCTGCTCGACGCGATGCGCTGGCTGGGCTTCGACTGGGACGAGGGCCCCGAGGTCGGCGGCCCGCACACGCCGTACCGCCAGTCGCAGCGCATGGACATCTACAAGGACGTCGCGCAGAAGCTCCTGGACGCCGGGCACGCCTACTACTGCTACTGCTCCACCGAGGAGCTCGACGCCCGCCGCGAGGCCGCCCGCGCCGCCGGCAAGCCCTCCGGCTACGACGGCCACTGCCGTGACCTGAGCGCCGAGCAGACCGAGGCCTACAAGGCCGAGGGCCGCGCGCCCATCGTCCGTTTCCGCATGCCGGACGAGACGATCACCTTCACCGACCTGGTCCGCGGCGAGATCACGTACCTCCCGGAGAACGTGCCGGACTACGGCATCGTCCGTGCGAACGGCGCGCCGCTCTACACCCTGGTGAACCCGGTCGACGACGCGCTGATGGAGATCACCCACGTCCTGCGCGGCGAGGACCTGCTCTCCTCCACCCCCCGCCAGATCGCCCTCTACAAGGCGCTCACCGAGCTGGGCATCGCCAAGGAGACCCCGGCCTTCGGCCACCTGCCGTACGTCATGGGCGAGGGCAACAAGAAGCTCTCCAAGCGGGACCCGCAGTCCTCCCTCAACCTCTACCGGGAGCGCGGTTTCCTCCCCGAGGGTCTGCTCAACTACCTCTCCCTCCTGGGCTGGTCGCTCTCGGCGGACCGCGACATCTTCACGATCGGGGAGATGGTCGCCGCCTTCGACGTCGCGGACGTCAACCCCAACCCGGCCCGCTTCGACCTGAAGAAGGCCGAGGCCATCAACGCCGACCACATCCGCATGCTCGACGTGAAGGACTTCACCGAGCGCTGCGCCCCCTGGCTGCGGGCACCTTTCGCGCCCTGGGCGCCCGAGGACTTCGACGAGTCGAAGTGGCAGGCGATCGCGCCGCACGCGCAGTCCCGCCTCAAGGTCCTCTCCGAGATCACGGAGAACGTCGACTTCCTGTTCCTGTCGGAGCCGGTCTCCGACGAGGCGTCCTGGGCGAAGGCGATGAAGGAGGGGTCGGACGCGCTGCTGCGCACCGCGCGCGAGAAGCTCGCCGGCGCCGACTGGACCGACCCGGAGTCCCTCAAGGAGGCCGTCCTGGCCGCCGGTGAGGAGCACGGTCTCAAGCTCGGCAAGGCGCAGGCCCCGGTCCGTGTCGCCGTCACCGGCCGCACGGTCGGCCTCCCGCTCTTCGAGTCCCTGGAGATCCTGGGCAAGGAGAAGACGCTGGCCCGCATCGACGCCGCGCTGGCGAAGCTGTAGCGGTCCGTCCCGGACAAGGGGGCGGCGTCCGGACCGGACGCCGCCCCCTTGTCCGTGTTTTCCTCGTTTTCCTCGATTTCCTCGTTTTCCTCGTCACATCCAGGACGCGGTGTTCGTCGCGCGAGTGCGGGACGGGCGGGCGGGCCGCGCGTTACGGTCGGACCATGGATATCGAGGCCGTGGTCTGGGACGTCGACGACACGATCTTCGACTACACGGCCGCGGACCGGGCCGGAATGCGCGCGCACCTGGACGCCGAGGGTCTCCTGGGAGCCTACGAGTCCGTCGATCAGGCACTCGCACGCTGGCGTGAGGTCACCGACCAGCAGTGGGCCAGGTTCTCCGCGGGGGAGTCGGACTGGGAGGGGCAGCGGCGCGAACGGGTGAGGGTCTTTCTGGGGGAACGGCTGAGCGACGCCGAAGCCGACGCGTGGTTCCAGCGCTACGTGGCGCACTACGAAGCCTCGTGGGCCCTCTTCCCCGACGTGGTGCCCGCCCTGGACGCCCTCGCCGCCAGCCACCGGCACGCGGTCCTCTCCAACTCCAGCCTGCAGAGCCAGGACCGCAAGCTGCGTGTCCTCGGCGTGCGCGACCGCTTCGAGACGGTCCTGTGCGCGGCCGAGCTGGGCGTATCCAAGCCCGCCGCGGCGGCCTTCCACGCGGCCTGCGACGCGCTCGTGCTGCCCCCGCACCGTGTCGCCTATGTCGGCGACCACCCGGAGATCGACGGCCGGGGCGCCGCCGACGCCGGCCTGCTCTCCGTCTGGATCGACCGTGGTGGCGCGCACACCGCGGTGGACGGCGCGGCACCCGGTCCGCGCCGCATCGCCTCGCTCGCCGAACTGCCCGCGATCCTCGGCGCGGATACCCGTTTTGGAGCGCCGTCCACCTTCAGGTAATGTTCTTCCTGCGCCGCCGGGGAGCGGGCCGAAAGGCCGGGAACCGGAGGAGCGAACTAGAACAAGAACCCCTCCGGGGCTTGCGTTCCAGTGGCCTATGGTGTAATTGGCAGCACGACTGATTCTGGTTCAGTTAGTCTTGGTTCGAGTCCAGGTAGGCCAGCTCGCAGAGCTCATCTGCAACCGCGGAGATCGACTCCGCAAAGCCCCCGTTGTGTAGCGGCCTAGCACGCTGCCCTCTCAAGGCAGTAGCGCCGGTTCGAATCCGGTCGGGGGTACAGATCCTTCCCAAGGGAGGCAGTCCGGGTCGCACCCGCTGACTCTCATGCAGGATCGCTAGGGCCCCCGTTGTGTAGCGGCCTAGCACGCCGCCCTCTCAAGGCGGTAGCGCCGGTTCGAATCCGGTCGGGGGTACNCGAGTCCTGGTAGACCAGCTCGGATCTGCGGAAACGCAAGATCCTCGCCCCCGTTGTGTAGCGGCCTAGCACGCCGCCCTCTCAAGGCGGTAGCGCCGGTTCGAATCCGGTCGGGGGTACCACACAAGGCCCTTCGCTTCGGCGGAGGGCCTTCGTCGTGCCCGGCGCCGGCTACTCGAAGCCGTACCGCCGCGTCGTCTCCTCCTCCTGGGCCAGCCGGTGCAGCGCCTGCAGCACCGGCTCGATGAGGATCGCCCCCAGGACCGCGAACTCGATCTGCTCCGCCTCCGACGGTTGTGTCTCCAGCAGGTTCAGGTCGAGAACGGCTGCCCGGTGCATCAACTCGGCGTACGGCTCCAGCAGTTCGGCCTCCCAGTCGTAGCCGATCCGGCGGAGCGCGGCCATCGCCACCACCAGTGAGCGATACGCGGAGGAGATGGTCGTGAGCCGCTTGGTGTTCTCCCAGCCGAGCCGGTCCAGGAGTGTGATGACCTCCTGCTCTGCGGCCTGGACGAACTCGTCGTCCTCGTCCGGCTCCGGAACCTGCGGGAGCGCCCATATTGCCGCGCCGAGGCGGATCGTCCGGCCCAGGGAGTCGTCGTCCACGTGTCCGAGCACCTCGCGCACCTTCGCCACCGGTACCCGGCCCACCTGGATCATCGCCCGCACGAGCCGCAGCCGGCGCAGATGTTCCTCGTCGTACTCGGAGGTCCTCGCGTTGATCTGGCGGCCCGGCGCCAACAGTCCCTCGCGCAGGTAGTACTTGATCGTCGCGATGGGCACACCGCTGCGCTCGCTCAACTCGGCCAGCCGCATCCTCTTGCGCCTCTCCTAGGGAAGTGCCACTATCCAATCACTGCACAGAAGGATAGTGCCGATATCCAATTCTGGAATCAGGGGGACGCCATGTTCGCAAAGCCGTTTCCGGGCCTCAGTACTGCGGCCGTCGAGGGCGATGCGGTGGTCCTGCTGATCGGCATGCGCATCAACCACTTCTGGGCGGTGCACCAGTGGCTGCCGGTCATGCTGTCGATGAAACGCATGCTGGGGGAGCTTGCTCGCGACAGCAGCCGGGGGCTGCTGGGCCACGTCCTGCTGACCGCCTCGCCGCGGACGTACTACGTGGTCCAGTACTGGGAGTCGAAGGAGAAGCTCTACGCCTACGCGACCTCGCCCGACATGTTGCACCACAAGGCGTGGGCGACCATCAACCGCATGGACCGGGCCGGAAAGCTGCGTCGGCACGTGGGGCGCTGGCACGAGGCGTACGTCGTGCCGGAGGGCTCGCACGAGTCCATCTATGCGGACATGCCGGCCTTCGGGCTGGCGGCCGCGCACGGGGTGCTGCCGGTCGAGAAGCGGGGGCGGCGGGCCGCGGACCGGTACGCGTACCGCTCGTCCGGGGCGGCCGAAGGGGCCGAGCCGGCCGAGAAGGCCGGGTGACCCGGGCACGGACCAGGGGGGACGGGGGAAACGGGGAGGGTCTGCCGCGGCGTTGAGGCAGGCCCTCCCCGGCTGTCGTACCCGGAAGGTCAGCCCGTGCGGCGCAGGGCCTCGGAGAGGCGGGCGGCGGCGTCGATGACCGCCTGGGCGTGCATACGGCCCGGATGGCGGGTGAGGCGCTCGATCGGCCCGGAGACCGAGACGGCGGCCACGACGCGGTTCGAGGGGCCGCGGACCGGCGCGGAGACGGACGCGACGCCCGGCTCACGCTCGCCGATCGACTGGGCCCAGCCGCGGCGCCGCACGCCCGACAGCGCCGTCGCCGTGAAGCGGGCGCCCTGGAGGCCGCGGTGCAGCCGCTCCGGCTCCTCCCAGGCCATCAGGATCTGGGCCGAGGAGCCGGCCTTCATCGTCAGCGTGGAACCGACCGGGACCGTGTCCCGCAGGCCGGACAGCCGCTCGGCCGCGGCGACGCAGATGCGCATGTCGCCCTGGCGCCGGTAGAGCTGCGCGCTCTCGCCCGTGATGTCCCGCAGGTGCGTGAGCACCGGGCCCGCCGTCGCGAGGAGACGGTCCTCGCCGGCGGCCGCGGCCAGCTCGGCGAGGCGGGGACCGAGAATGAAACGGCCCTGCATGTCGCGCGCCACCATGCGGTGGTGTTCAAGTGCCACGGCGAGGCGATGTGCCGTGGGTCGTGCCAGTCCGGTCGCCGCGACCAGGCCCGCGAGGGTGGCCGGACCGGACTCCAGAGCGCTCAGGACAAGGGCTGCCTTGTCCAGAACGCCGACGCCGCTACTGTTGTCCATGCAACGATACTCGCGTCTCACTCTGTGAAACGCAAGTTCAATTTTCCGTGGAACGCGCCACCCTTGTAGACACAGCGGCCCGCGGACCAACGGGCCCGGCGGACGACGTCCGGTACGAGGGGTACGGACGTTGCCGCCCCGGAAATCTCTAGTTGGGCCGGCGCCACACAGGCCGGCCGGAGGGAAAGCGATGGGTAGGACACTCGCGGAGAAGGTCTGGGACGACCACGTCGTCCGGCGCGCCGAGGGCGAGCCCGACCTCCTCTTCATCGATCTGCACCTGCTGCACGAGGTGACCAGCCCGCAGGCCTTCGACGGCCTCCGCCAGGCCGGGCGTCCCGTGCGCCGCCTCGACCTCACCATCGCCACCGAGGATCACAACACCCCGACCCTCGACATCGACAAGCCCATCGCGGACCCGGTCTCCCGGGCCCAGCTGGAGACGCTGCGCAAGAACTGCGCCGAGTTCGGCGTACGACTGCACTCGCTGGGCGACGTCGAGCAGGGCGTCGTCCACGTGGTGGGGCCGCAGCTGGGCCTGACCCAGCCGGGCACCACCGTGGTCTGCGGTGACTCCCACACCTCCACGCACGGTGCCTTCGGCGCGCTGGCGTTCGGCATCGGCACCTCGCAGGTCGAGCACGTGCTGGCCACGCAGACGCTGCCGCTGGCCCGCCCGAAGACGATGGCCATCACCGTCGACGGCGAGCTGCCCGAGGGCGTCACCGCCAAGGACCTGATCCTGGCGATCATCGCCAAGATCGGTACGGGCGGCGGTCAGGGCTACATCCTGGAGTACCGCGGCTCCGCCATCGAGAAGCTGTCGATGGAAGCCCGGATGACCATCTGCAACATGTCGATCGAGGCCGGTGCCCGTGCGGGCATGATCGCCCCCGACGAGACCACCTTCGCCTACCTCGAGGGCCGCGCCCACGCGCCCGAGGGCGAGGACTGGGACGCCGCGGTCGCCTACTGGAAGACCCTGAAGTCGGACGACGACGCGGAATTCGACGAGGAGGTCGTCATCGACGCCGCCTCCCTGTCGCCGTTCGTCACCTGGGGCACCAACCCCGGCCAGGGCGCGCCGCTTTCGGCGTCCGTCCCCGACCCTGCTTCGTACGAGGACGCTTCGGAGCGCCTGGCCGCCGAAAAGGCCCTGGAGTACATGGGGTTGGACGCCGGTCAGCCGCTGCGTGACATCAAGGTCGACACCGTCTTCGTAGGTTCCTGCACCAACGGCCGCATCGAGGACCTGCGCGCCGCCGCCGCGATCGTCGAGGGCCGCAAAGTCGCCGACGGCGTACGGATGCTGGTGGTCCCGGGTTCCGCGCGGGTCGGTCTGCAGGCCGTCTCCGAGGGCCTGGACGTGGTCTTCAAGGAGGCCGGCGCCGAATGGCGGCACGCGGGCTGCTCGATGTGCCTGGGCATGAACCCCGACCAGCTGGCCCCCGGTGAGCGCTCCGCGTCCACCTCCAACCGCAACTTCGAGGGCAGGCAGGGCAAGGGCGGCCGTACGCACCTGGTCTCGCCGCAGGTCGCCGCCGCCACCGCCGTGCTGGGCCACCTGGCCTCCCCGGCCGACCTGTCCGACGCGTCCGCCGCCCGTACGCCCGCTGGAGTCTGAGAAGTCATGGAAGCATTCACCACGCACACCGGCCGGGCCGTACCGCTGCGCCGCAGCAACGTGGACACCGACCAGATCATCCCGGCCCACTGGCTCAAGAAGGTGACCAGGGACGGCTTCGAGGACGGGCTGTTCGAGGCCTGGCGCAAGGACTCGTCCTTCGTCCTCAACCGGCCCGAGCGCCGGGGCGCCACGGTCCTGGTGGCGGGCCCCGACTTCGGCACCGGCTCGTCGCGCGAGCACGCCGTCTGGGCCCTGCAGAACTACGGCTTCAAGGCCGTCATCTCCTCGCGGTTCGCGGACATCTTCCGCGGCAACTCGCTCAAGAACGGCCTGCTCACGGTGGTTCTGGAGCAGAAGATCGTGGACGCGCTGTGGGAGCTGACCGAGCAGGACCCCGAGGCCGAGGTCACGGTCGACCTGGAGGCCCGCGAGGTGCGCGCCGAGGGCATCACCGCCGCCTTCGAGCTCGACGAGAACGCCCGCTGGCGGCTGCTGAACGGCCTGGACGACATCTCCATCACCCTCCAGAACGAGAGCGACATCGCCGCGTACGAGGCCAAGCGGCCGTCGTACAAGCCGAAGACGCTGCACGTCTGAGGCCCGGTCCCACGGGCCCGGCCCACGGCTGATTTCGGCCACCGCAACACCCCTCTGTACCCCCAATCGTGGACGGTTGGGGGTACAGCTGTGTCTGCCCCCGAACGGCCCCCCAACACCCCAGGAAAGTGCCTCAACTCCCTTGGTTACAGCGGAGATTGCCTGGGTACCCGCATTCCGCTGCCGAGCCGTGGCGAGCCGCCCAGGACCCGCTCGAGGGGCGGCAGTTGCCCCCTGAGCAGGCGACAACTCGCCCCAGATGGCACAATCTGTGCATGGAACACGACGGCCAACTCGAGCTCTACGTGGCAGTCGCGGCCCAACTCAAGGAAGCGCACACAAGAGTGCGCGCACTGCAAGTCCCGGAGGGCGTACGGATGGCGCTGACCCGGAAGCTGCTGGTCATTACGGCCGTGGCCAAGCACGATCTCGCCGACGCGACAAGGCGACTGGAGCGGTTCACCGACGACCTCGACGAGGGTCGATTCCTCGAAGAGGAACGCTGAGGAACTCCGCGCCGGTCCGAGTTCGTTGCGGCACAAGGGTGATTAGCCCGTTTCGTGTTTGATTTGCGGTATATATCTGCCTAACGTGCGAAAAAGCTTGAACGCATTCGTTCGGGCAATGTCTCCGAAGGGGAAGACGTGAACAAGGCGCAGCTCGTAGAAGCGATTGCCGACAAGGTCGGCGGGCGTCAGCAGGCCGCCGACGCGGTCGACGCCGTACTGGACGCGATCGTCCGTGCAGTTGTCGGCGGGGACCGGGTCTCGGTCACCGGCTTCGGTTCCTTCGAGAAGGTCGACCGCCCGGCCCGTTACGCCCGCAACCCGCAGACGGGTGAGCGCGTCCGGGTCAAGAAGACCTCCGTACCGCGTTTCCGTGCGGGCCAGGGCTTCAAGGACCTGGTCAGCGGCTCGAAGAAGCTCCCGCGCGGTGGCGAGGTGGCCGTCAAGAAGGCGCCCAAGGGCAGCCTGACCGGTGGCGCCACGGCGACGGTCAAGAAGGCCGCGGCCAAGAAGGCCACCGCCAAGAAGGCGACGGCCAAGAAGACCACGGCTGCCGTGAAGAAGACCGCGGCGAAGAAGACCACCGCCGCCGCCGCGAAGAAGACCACGGCGAAGAAGGCCACCGCCAAGAAGACCACGGCGGCCGCGAAGAAGACCACGGCGAAGAAGACCACCGCCAAGAAGGCGACGGCGAAGAAGGCCCCGGCGAAGAAGGCGACGGCCAAGAAGGCCCCGGCCAAGAAGTCGACGGCCCGCAAGACCACCGCCAAGAAGGCCACCGCCCGCAAGTAGCAGCGGCGCAGGGCACCTCACGCGCCGGGCCGGGCTCCCCAGGGGAGCCCGGCCCGCGGCATGTCCGCGTCCTGCTCAGAACGTCTGCAGGGTGATCAGGGTGATCCGGCGGGCCTCGCCCTCGCCCTCGGTCTCGATGCGTACGCGCTGCCCGGGGCGCAGCAGCCTGAGCCCGCCCGCCTCGAACGCCGGCCCGTCGAAGGGCACCGGAGTGCCGTCGTCGAGCAGCACCTGGCCGCTGTGGGTCTCGGGGTCGTACGTGTACGCGGTCGCCTGCATGGGGGAAGCCTATCCACCGGCCCGCGGCACCGGGATCGGCACCGGCGACAGGGCGGAGCGGGCGCGGTCCCGCGGAGCGCCGTGGGGGAGCGGAGCCGACGCCGCCCGGCCGTCAGCGGCCCGGCGGCCCGGGAAGCAGGAGATGCGCCGCCACCGCCGCGGTGCGCGGGCCGACTCCGAGGGCCAGCGCGGCCCGCAGGTCCGCGCCGGTGTCCACGTCCTGGCGTACGGAGTCCACCGCGTCGAGGCCGATTTCCACGGCGCCCGAGGCGCGATGACGGGCACGGGAATCGGTGCCGAATGCGGGAAGCAATTCCCGGCCCGGGGAGGCGGCCAGCAGAGTCGTACCGATTGCGGCCGCATCGGGGAGAAAAGAGCGGGGGAATTCGGCGGCGGTGTCGAGCACCCGGGCCAATTCCGTGGGGCGCAGCGCGGGCAGATCGGCGTTCAGCGCGGCGACGGGACTTTCCGGACTCCGGGAGCGGACGACGGCCGTCGCGTGGGCCAGGGCGGCGTTCAGTCCGCCGCCCGGCTCGTCCGGGACGACGCGGGCGCCGAGGGCGGCCAGCTCCCGTCCGGCCAGCACGTCGTCCGTGACGACCGCCACATCCAGCACGGCCGCGCAGGCCAGCACGGCTGCCACGGTGTCCTGTGCGAAGGCGAGCGCGAGGCCGGGGCGCAACCCGTCCGCGGCGGTGTCCGCCAGCCTGCTCTTGGCCCGCGCCAAGGGTTTGAGGGGTACGACCACAGTCCACCGCACGAACGCTCCACCCTCCCTAGTCGCGTCCCCATTGTGACCCGGCGGCCCTGGCGGTACGGATGTCGGGGCGTACGGTGTTCTCGACAGACAGGCGGCCTGGGGCGACACTTGTGCGGCCCCCCAGGCCCTAGAGGAAGGTGTCCGCGTGCCCCGCCGCAGAATCGGCTTCTGGTACCGCTTCGCAGCGGTCCTCTGCAAACCACCGCTGGTGGTTCTGATCAAGCGGGACTGGCGTGGAATGGAGAACATTCCGGCCGAGGGCGGATTTATCACTGCGGTGAACCACAATTCGCACGTCGACCCGTTCGCGTATGCGCACTATCAGTACAACACCGGGCGCGTTCCTCGTTTCCTCGCGAAGGCCGGCCTTTTCAAGAAGGGATTCGTGGGGGCCGCCATGCGCGGCACCGGACAGATCCCCGTCTACCGCGAGAGCACGGACGCCCTGAGCGCCTTCCGGGCCGCGATCGACGCCGTGGAGCGCGGTGAGTGCGTGGCCTTCTATCCCGAGGGCACCCTCACCCGTGACCCCGACGGCTGGCCGATGACCGGCAAGACCGGCGCCGCCCGGGTCGCCCTGCAGACCAAGTGCCCGGTGATCCCGGTCGCCCAGTGGGGCGCCAACGAACTGCTGCCGCCGTACGCCAAGAAGCCCAACCTCCTTCCGCGCAAGACCCACCACGTGCTCGCGGGCCCGCCCGTGGACCTCTCGCGCTTCTACGACAGGGAGATGAGCCCGGAGCTCCTCAAGGAGGCCACCGAGGTCATCATGGCCGCCATCACCGCGCTGCTGGAGGAGATCCGCGGCGCGAAGGCCCCCGAGAAGCCCTACGACCCGCGCGAGGTGCGTATCGCGCAGCGCCGCAGGGCCGTGGAGGCGGAGCGGGCGAAGGTACAGCAGGAAGAGGGGCAGGGCACGTGAGCAGTCCGGTCAAGGCGGCCGTCTTCGGGACCGGATCGTGGGGGACGGCCTTCGGCATGGTGCTCGCCGACGCCGGGTGCGACGTCACCCTGTGGGCGCGCCGTGCCGATCTCGCCGACGCGGTCAACTCCACGCGCATGAACCCGGACTACCTGCCGGGCATCGAACTCCCGGAGAACCTGCGGGCCACCACGGACCCGGCCGAGGCGGCGCGCGGCGCGGACTTCACCGTGCTCGCCGTGCCCTCGCAGACGCTGCGCGGCAACCTGGCCGAGTGGGTTCCGCTGCTCGCCCCGGACACCGTGCTCGTCTCGCTCATGAAGGGCGTCGAACTCGGCACGGTGAAGCGGATGAGCGAGGTCGTCGAGGAGGTCGCCAAGGTCTCGTCCGACCGCGTCGCCGTGGTCACCGGGCCCAACCTCGCCAAGGAGATCGCCCAGCGGATGCCGGCCGCCGCCGTGGTCGCCTGCCGTGACGAGTCGGTGGCCACGCGCCTCCAGGCCGCGTGCCATACGCCGTACTTCCGCCCCTACACCAACACGGATGTGGTGGGCTGCGAACTCGGGGGCGCGGTCAAGAACGTGATCGGTCTCGCCGTGGGCATCGCCGACGGCATGGGCCTCGGGGACAACGCCAAGGGCTCGCTGATCACCCGCGGCCTCGCCGAGACCACCCGCCTCGGGCTCGTCATGGGCGCCGACCCCATGACGTTCTCCGGCCTCGCGGGCCTCGGCGACCTCGCCGCCACCTGCTCCTCGCCGCTGTCGCGCAACCACACCTTCGGCATCAACCTGGGCAGAGGCATGACGCTCCAGGAGACCATCGCGGTCACCAGGCAGACCGCCGAGGGCGTCAAGTCCTGCGAGTCCGTGCTGGATCTGGCCCGCAGGCACGGCGTCGACATGCCCATCACGGAGACGGTCGTCAGCATCGTCCACGAGGGCAAGCCGCCGGTGGTCGCGCTCAAGGAGCTGATGTCGCGCAGCGCGAAGCCCGAACGCCGCTGAACGGCCCGGCCGACGACGCCGGGAACGGCCCGGCAGGCGGTCGCCCGCGGCCGTTCGTGCGACGCTGAGCGACGGTCCGCACGACGCTGAGCAACGGCCGTCGTGGGGCGCTGACTCACCGCACTACCAACGGGTACTCTCAACGCGATATGAGCACCGAGAACCTCCCCCAGAGCCCTGAGCAGCCGCCTCGCAAGCCGCGCGTGGCCGTCGTCTTCGGCGGCCGCAGCTCCGAACACGGGATCTCCGTGGTGACCGCCGGCGCCGTTCTGAGCGCCATCGACCGTACGAAGTACGACGTACTGCCGATCGGCATCACCCAGGACGGCCGTTGGGCGCTCACCGCGGACGAGCCGGAACGCATGGCGATCGTCGACCGCAAGCAGCCCAGCGTCGAGCAGCTCGCCGAGTCGAGCGAGGGCGGCGTGGTGCTCCCCGTAGACCCCGCCAACCGCGAAGTGGTCTACAGCGAGCCGGGATCGGTCCCCAAGGCCCTCGGCGAGGTCGACGTCGTCTTCCCCATGCTGCACGGCCCGTACGGCGAGGACGGCACCCTCCAGGGTCTCCTGGAGCTCTCGGGGGTGCCCTACGTCGGTTCGGGCGTGCTCGCGTCCGCCGTCGGCCAGGACAAGGACTACATGAAGCGGGTGTTCACCTCGTTCGGCCTGAAGGTGGGCCCGTACGTGGTGATCCGGCCCCGCGAGTGGGAGCGCGACGAGTCGGCCGCCCGCAAGAAGATCATCGACTTCGCGGGCGAGCACGGCTGGCCGCTGTTCGTGAAGCCCGCGCGCGCGGGCTCCTCGTTCGGCATCACGAAGGTGGACGACCTCTCCGGCCTCGACGAGGCGATCGCCGAGGCCCAGCGCCACGACCCGAAGATCATCGTGGAGGCGCTGCTGCGCGGCCGCGAGATCGAGTGCGGCGTCCTGGAGTTCGAGGACGGCCCGCGCGCCTCGGTCCCGGCGGAGATCCCGCCCGTCCAGTCGCACGCGTTCTACGACTTCGAGGCCAAGTACATCGATTCGGCCGACGGCATCGTCCCGGCGCCGCTCACCGAGGAGCAGACGGCCGAGGTGCGGCGGCTGGCCGTCGAGGCCTTCGAGGCGGCCTCCTGCGAGGGCCTGGTCCGCGCGGACTTCTTCCTCACCGAGGACGGCGAGTTCGTGATCAACGAGATCAACACGATGCCCGGGTTCACGCCCATCTCCATGTACCCGCGCATGTGGCAGGAGACCGGGGTCAGCTACCCGGAGCTGGTCGACCGCCTGGTGCAGGCGGCGCTGCGCAGGCCCACCGGCCTGCGCTGAGTACGCGTTCCGGACGAGGTCCGGGTCAGTCGGCGATCCCCTTGGGGATCGCCTTCTTGATGGAGGCGGCGACGTCGACGAGCATCCCCGAGGTGTCCCGTCCCTCCGGCACGGTCACCTCGACGTAGGCACGGCGTTGTGCGGTGGTGAAGCGGGTCGATCCGTCGTCCCGCTTCTCCATCAGCCAGTCGACGCCGTTCACTCGGCCGCCGACGGCCTTCGGGTCGTCGCCGAGCGCCACCTTGGGGTCGGTCATCTTCGCGGGCCGCTCCACACCGCAGCGCAGTATGATCGCCGGGCTTCCCCAGCCCGCGGTCAGCGCGGACCGGGGCTCGGGGTCCTGGCGGCCGAGGCCGTCCACCTTCCGCGGCAGCGCCTTGTCCAGGTTCTGACACAGCTCGGTGACCTTCGTGTCCGGACTCGGAACCGCGACGGAGTCACCGTCGTCTGCTGAGGAGCAGCCCGCGATCGTGATCAGCAGGGCCAGGGCGGGCAGTCCGAGGACAGCGGAACGCCGGTGACGGAAGAAGTTCACCGGCCAAGGGTAGACGGGGGCTACAGGTGCACGACCGGGCAGGTCAAGGTACGGGTGATGCCGTCCACTTGCTGGACCTTCGCGACCACCATGCGGCCGAGTTCGTCGACGGTATCGGCTTGGGCGCGCACGATGACGTCGTACGGTCCTGTCACGTCCTCTGCCTGGATCACCCCCGGGATCTTGCTGATCGTCTCGGCGACGGTCGACGCTTTGCCGACCTCCGTCTGGATCAGGATGTACGCCTGTACCACGGAACCTCCAGGGCGGCCACGAGGATCATGTGGGGAAAAGGAACGCCACGGTATCGCGTCGCCGCTCGCCGCGGGGAGACCCACGGTGACTGGGGCTTGCGCGCCGGGGTGGGCGGACTGCACAAGTTGACGGTCAACTCGACCGTACCGAGTACGGAGACGGCTCGCGACCGGGCACGGGCAGCGAGAGAGGGAGCAGTGCGATCATGAAGGGCACCGTGGGCGAGTTGGGGGAGTTCGGGCTCATTCGAGAGCTCACCTCGCGTCTCACCACCACCCCGGCCGTCCGGGTCGGTCCCGGCGACGACGCCGCGGTGGTGGCCGCGCCGGACCGCAGGGTCGTGGCGAGCACCGACATCCTGCTGGAGGGACGGCACTTCCGCCGTGACTGGTCCACGGCGTACGACGTGGGACGCAAGGCGGCCGCGCAGAACCTCGCGGACATCGCGGCGATGGGCGCCGTACCGACCGCGCTGCTCCTCGGCCTGGTGGTGCCGGCGGAACTTCCGGCGACCTGGCCGTCCGAGCTGATGGACGGACTGCGCGACGAGTGCCAGGTGGCGGGCGCGGCCGTGGTCGGCGGTGACGTCGTACGCGGTGACACCATCACCGTCGCGATCACCGCGCTCGGCGATCTGCGCAACCACGAGCCGGTCACCCGCGCCGGCGCACAGCCCGGCGACGTCGTCGCGGTGACGGGCTGGCTGGGCTGGTCGGCGGCCGGGTACGCGGTGCTCTCGAGGGGGTTCCGCTCGCCGCGCGCCTTCGTGGAGGCCCACCGGCGCCCCGAACCGCCGTACCACGCGGGTCCCGCGGCGGCCGGACTCGGCGCCACCTCGATGTGCGACGTCAGCGACGGCCTGATCGCCGACCTCGGGCACATCGCCGAGGCCAGCAAGGTGCGCATCGACATCCGCTCCGGCGACATCGACATCCCCTCCCAGATGAACGACATCGGGCAGGCCGTCGGCGTCGACCCCCTCCAGTGGGTGCTGAGCGGCGGAGAGGACCACGCGATAGTGGCGACGTTCCCGCCGGACGTGAAGCTGCCCGCCCGCTGGAAGGTGATCGGCGAGGTCCTCAACCCGTCGGCGCTCCCTCAGGTCACCGTGGACGGGGCGCCCTGGACGAACAAGGGTGGCTGGGACCACTTCGGCGACATGGAGGCGTGATCCTGGCGTGCCCGGGGCCGCGGAACACACAGGGGCCGCCCGTGGGCCCGGCACGATCGGTGCCG
>NZ_BAABKB010000039.1:0-74019 GCF_039543605.1 Streptomyces siamensis
TTGTGCTGAGCCGCGGGCAGGGTGGCTGCCGAGGCGGTGCCGGTGACGGCGACGCCGGTCATGGTCACGGTGGCGGCTGCGAGAGCGACGCGGGTCATCAGCTTCTTCATGGTTCTGTCTCCTTGCTTCGCCCGCTCTGTGGTGCGGGCGGTGAACGATCGACGCGTCGGGCCGAGGGGCTCGTGGCCGGTACGGCCGACCAACGTCATGCATTGACGCTAACAGATCGTTGAGTGGCGTCAATGAATGAGCGGGTGTGACTGTCGACTCACCGAAACGAAGCTGCCCGGGCTGCCGCAGATCCCCGCAAGGGGGTGGGCACGGCAAAGGGCCACGGGAATGCCCGTGGCCCCGAGTTGCCTGGTGGCGGGTCGGTCAGGTGCAGACGGAGTCGCTCTTGGACGTCCTGACCCGGACGAGGAGGTTGCTCAGGGTCGAGAGCTCCTCGGGGGTGAAGTCGGCGAAGAGCTCCTTCTCCACGGCGGTGATGGCGTCCTGGGCCTCGTCCAGGACGCGGCTGCCCTCGTCGGTGAGCGCCACGATGTGGCGGCGCCGGTCGGCCGGATCACGCCGGCGCTCGACGAGGTGGGTGTTCTCGAGGTCGTTGAGGATCCCGCACAGAATGCTGGGATCCACCTCCAGGACCTCGGCCATGCCCTTCTGGCTCAGGTGTCCCGACTTGCCCAGCAGGACCAGCGTCGCGCCCTGGCGGGGGGTCAGTCCGCACAGCTTGAAGGCGTGCTCAATCCGGGTGAAGGCGATGGCGCCGTGCCGGGCGAGCAGGAAGCCGAGCCGGTCGAGGGGTTCTGCCTCGACGTGGTCGGCCTCGAGGGTGTCGGTCAGGTCCGCACTCATGGTCACCCCACTTACCGTATCAGTCCGTAAACCGTTACTCGATTATGATCATTTATTTCTTTCAATGATAGCGGAGAATCAATGATGGGGGAGGGTTCGGCGCGAACCCGCTTCCCCACCGCAGTCCAGTGCAAGACCGTCCGCGCGGTGGCCTACGCGGTCGCCGGCCACCGCTGTACCCGGCCGCCCGGACTGGACTGCCGTTCGGGCCGCTCGCCGGCTGAGCCGCTTGATTCGGCTGCGGTACCGCGGCGGGCAGGGCGCCTGGGTTGCCGGTGCCGCGTGGGCCCGGGTCCGCTGTAGAGGCCGACGAGCGTGGTGGGTGTTGTCTGGGAGTGGTTGAAGCGGGCGAGGTGGCGCAGGATGCAGCGCTCGGTGGAGCGGTGGCGGGCGGTGCCGTCGCTGATGCGCAGGATGGAGCAGGTCGCGGGCGCCGTCTTGTATGTCCTTGGCGATCTCGGCGCAGAACTCATCGCCGACCGACTGCCGCAGACGGGGAGGCAGGGCCGGCCCGGGGTGCGAGCCGCGTTTGCGTCGCGGCCTCGGCCAGGTCGGAACTGGCAGCAGGCGGCACGGTGAGGGCTTCGTGCTGGCGGCGCAGGGGGGCCGCCTGACGGGGCCGCCGGAGTACTTCCCTGGATTGCGGAGGTCAGTGGCGTGCCAGTCGCTGTGCCTGTCGCGTCGCTGGCGGCAGTGGTCCTTGGCTCTGGGCGACGCGGTCAGTGCGGCGAAGGCACAGAGACACCAGCGTGGTTGAGGCGGTCGTTCTTCACACGTCGGCGGTCAGGTGGCGGGCCGTGGTGATCAGGCCGTGTCACCTTCGTTGTGCAGGATGCGTGTTGAGTGATTGTTGCTCTGTCGTGGTGGGAGTTTGTCTGGACGCCCTGACGCTCTGGCTATGGAGTCTTGCTGTACCGGGCGAGGGCGGTGCCCAGCAGCTTCCTTGCTTGGGGCAGAAGGTCTGAGGTGTTCGGCAGGGAGTGTCGGACGACCTGCACCGTGAGCAGCCAGGAGTCTTCTGTGTAGACGACGGTCTCCAGGTTCAAAGTGTCGTTGGCTGTGAGCATGGCACCAGTGGGCGGTCCGAGGCTCTCTACCTTCAGCGCCCGGTCCCCGGCGGCGGTCGTCCGTGGCTCATACAACGACTGAAACTCGGAAGAGGTGGGGGTGTGCGCCGTGTCCTGGTCTACGGCGACCTCGACGAGGTCGTCCCCGTGCCTGAAGTCGCAGTGATTGACGTGCCCGTAGCCGCTGACGTCCTTTTGGAACCGGGATGCTTTGTCCGGACTGCTGCCCAGGAGCGATTGCACGTCCGCCTGCTTCACGAGCGCGCACGGGTTGACGGCGGCTGGGTCCGCCGGCCACTCGTACTGTTTCTGCGGGGTGGGCGTCGTGCGGTGTGCCGGGCTCGCGGCCTTGGCACCCGCCTCATCTCGGTTCGTCCGGTCGTGGGTTTCGCTGGCGCAGGCCGCCAGCAGTGCAGCCGCGCCCGCCGCGGCCACCAGGGCGCGGATGTTTCTGCGCAGGATCGGCCACGACGCTCTACTCACGGCTACCCCCCCCGTTCCCGCCACGTCCGTTGTAGCACCCGGGCCCGGGGGCGTCAGGCGTTCGGCCTCACATCTCTCGAGCCCTGGTCGCGAGTGCTGCTGGTGGCGTCGTCCGACCGTCATTGCCTTCCCCCTGGGCGCTGTTGTCCTGGCCGTGATCACCAATCGGACGGGCACGCCCGATCAACTGGCCGACCCATCAAAGAGACACGCACTACGGGTTGTGGGCTGACCATGCATGCTTCCGACACCGGCGGTCGTGAACCAGGGAGCCCGTCATCATGGTGGTAAGAGGCGAACCGCCCGACCCAGATGAGAAGCCACGGCCGTTCTCTCAATGCCTCATGACCCTGATGTCTGCCTCGCCGAGCCACGCACTTTCGTCGTCGCTGCTGCCGAGGTTGTGGCGGCCAGCCTCCCAAGGCGGCCTTGGGAGGAAGACATGGACAGGAAAGTCTCCAAGATTTATTGCCGGTGACCCCAAAGCCCGGGACCGAGAGGTGAACGTCCCACTTCGCTAAGGGAGCAACGCTGTGTTCGACGCCTACACGATCCCGGAGCCCACCGACCCGGTCGGAGACTTCGGCCTCGAAATCAACGTCACCAAGGACGGAGTCCAGGCAGTCGACAGGCTCGCCCGCCCACCGATGCACGGAACCCGATTTCCCCGGCCAGAGCTCGTCGAAGCACTGCTCTGCCGCGGGAGCACGCACTGGCCGAACGAGACCATCGATACCTTCGGCTGCAAGGTACTGACGGTTCCTCGCAGCACACGGTGGCGCGAAGCCGTCTCCACGGCCCTGGACGGCGATTGGTGCGCCCCCCTTGTGCAGACCGGTTACCTGCCCTCCACTGCCCTCGGAGCCCTACGGGCAGAAGCCCGGACCCTGCACCGGCAGCTGGTACCGCTGTGGCGCCGCCGAACCCGCCATGGCCGACTCCTCTCCCTGGATGCCGCACTGGGCGACGGGCTTTCACTGCACGACCTGGTCGCCGCCGACGTCGACCTACTGCACAGGGAGCCGGACGGAGTCTACGAGGACGAGCGGCTCAACGCAGTCCTGCGTGCTCTGAGGCCGACCGAGCGGCAGGTTGTGTTCGCCTACGCCGAGGGCGAGGGCACCACCTGGACGGAGGCTGCGGCCGCCGTCGGTGCCACCGACCCGAACGCGTTTGGTGAACGTGTCCGCCGCAAGACGAAACGCCTCGCGGCTGAACAAGTCCGCCGAACCATTCAACAACGCAACAGGCACCGCGGCCCTGCGCCGGCCGTACCTGCCCCCACCGCCACGGCGGGTACGCACAGGGCGACGGGGGAGTGCCCGGAGTGACGGTGAGGGGGTATTCGACAATGATTTTGGAACTCGGCCTGATGGTGGCGATCGTCACCAAAACCGACGACGGCATTCGACTGGGGCACGACGGGCCGGAGGGCCTGTATGTCAACTTCGCGGACCGGTCCTCGCAGCCCGACTTGGTGAAAGCGATGTCGGGCGGCGTCTGGGCAGCTCGCCATGCCGGACGGCGTAGGAGACGCCGGTCTGCTGGGGATGAAGCCCTTTGCTGACGTCACCCGTGACGTCCTCGCGCTGCCGCTCAGCGTGCGATGGGCAGAGGCAACGGCGACAGAGCTTCTGGGGGACTGGTGAGACCCGCTGCTTCGCACTGGGCGCCTGTCTCCACCATGCCTTGGGCGCTTTGCGGGCGAAGGCCCGCACGCTGCACCGGCAGCTTGTGCCGGTGTGGCGGCGGCGCACGCGCCACGGCCGCGTGCTGTCCCTGGACGCCCAGCTGGGCGAGGAGCTGTCGCTGTACGACCTGATCGCCGCCGACGTCGACCTGCTCGCCCACACCACGGGCGGAGTTTTCGAGGACGAGGGTCTCAACACCGTGCTGCGAGGCCTGAATCCGGCCGAGCGGGAAGTCGTGTTCGCCTACGCCGAAGGCGACAGGGGCGCGACCTCCCGTACGAGACCAGGCAGCACTGCAGGCCACCACCCTGATCACCCCGACCACCCCCGCTGCGCACGGAAACCGTGAGGGCCCGAGCCGGGCAGGCGGCTCGGGCCCTCAAGACCGCGCAACTGCCGGGGGATGCTGTGCGCGCCGCCCCTTCAACGACGCCCGCGGCGGAGGGACACGCCGTACCGTCCAACCGGGGGCTGCCTTCACCGCCTACGTCGCGCAGATGCGGGCCGCTTGCCGGTGACGAAGATCGCGGCGGTCGAGACCATCCCGGCTCCGGCGAACGATGCTCCCGCGACGGGTTCCCCCACATCCGCGTAATGCCAGGCGACAACGACCATCGCGATCACCGTCCCGAAGCCGAGCAGCACGCTGACCACCTGGCGTGCCATCTCGATCCTGGCGATGCGGTGCCGGTGCAACTGCTCGTTGTTCACGAGCTGGATGATGCCTTTGGCGGTCTCGGGCGCCGCCTGCTCCCACTGGGCGGCGCGTTCCCAAGGAGCCATGGATTCGTAGACACCGATCCGGGCGGCGGCGGTCTCGTCCGTGGTCACAGCTCTGCCCCACTGGCCGGTGTCGCGGGCGGTGGCCCCATGCGCAGGAGCACCTTGTCCAGGTCGCGCTCCACCGCTTCCCAGTCCGTTTCCACTGTCTGCTCAGGGCCGGGGCCGTCGTCCCGCAACGGCTCCAGGCCCAGGACATGACCGAGCCAGCGCCTGAACGTGGCAATGGGCCGCCGTCCTTCCGCATGAGTAGGTGGCGTGGGCGTCGTGACGTCGGGTGGAGGATCACGATCCGGGAGTCGACGGAGCACGTCCTCCAGCGCGCTCGCGCGGCCGCGTTCGTCGGCGATGGCGCCCGCGGCCAACACGGCGTCGTGCAGCACTGAAGGGCGGTGTGTCTCAGGGGCTTTGTCGTGGAGCTGGAGCAGCATGCTGAAGCGGCTCGCGGGATCGTGGACGGTGCCCGCCGCGGCAGCGATGTCGTCGTAGAGGTCACCCCGTGGGACCGCCGGCATGACGGGCTTGGGCCGGTACTGCCCCGGCTGATGGGTCTGTTGACCGCGAACGGGAAGGGCGACGCCTTCGCCTGCCGTGGCCTGGACAGCGACGTGCAGCCAGTCGCCGTCCCCGACTCCCTGTTCGCCCAGCGACAGTTCGGGATCGAGCCGTCTCACTATGCCCTCGGGCCCGACATGGTCCACGACAGCAGGCCTGTCGGAGGGGGTGGAGTCGGTCGTTATGAGGTCCGCGATGCGTCCGACAGCCAGATCGGCCGAAAGATCGTTGATCTGGAGGACCAAGCCATCCGGCAGCCTGACGTACAGGTCGTGCAGCAGCCGTCCGGGCGCTTCGGACGGGACGCCGAGTTCGGTGTGTTCGAGCACGGTGGGGGAGCCACCTGCCGGATCCTGGACGTCGGATGGCCTGGATGCCGACTCGGCTGCACCAGCGCGGCGGCCGCCCAGGGATTCATCAGCGGATAACGGACGCCCCCGACGTGCATCACGCCCTGCCGGGCGGGATCGCGGCTCCAGTCTGGACGTCGTCGCCATGGAATCCACGAGGGCCAGCGACCGTGCCTGCGGCCCCTTCTGGCCTTGCGAGATCTCGAACTCAACCCGCTGGCCTTCCTCCAGGGCGGAGAAGCCCTCCATCTGAATCGCGCTGTAGTGCACGAAGACGTCGGGGCCGTCGTCGACGGCGATGAAGCCGAAGCCCTTTTCGGCGTTGAACCACTTGACCGTGCCGGTCGGCATCCAAGAGCCCCCTCCCCAGCTCGGATCTGTGCCGTGCATGCCCGGAAAGCTGGCACCGCAACCGCAGGCGGCCGCCTCCGCGAGCCGGGTCGTCGCCCCTGCGAACGACATCTCGTCGATCGGGGCGATGCGAAGCGGAGTGCCCAGGCGGGATTCCTGACCGCGGCGATCGTAGGACCGGCCCCGCGCGCGCACCGCAACGCTGCCGGCCCGGCCCCTGCACCGGGCGGCAGAGAGCAGGAACACATACAAGATCACCAGCCGTGCGTGACGATGACGACCCCGTGAGCCCGAGTGGCCGTACCGCAGACAGACTGTCGGGGCGCCCCGTTCGGCTGCACGGGCCGTTCCGTCGACCCCCATACCGGGTGCCTGCGACACCTCACCGACCAGCAGCTCGACGCCTATCGGGCCTCCCTGACCGCCGGCAGCGCAGTGGACCACCGCGGCACCACGCTGGACCAGCCGCTCCTGGAACAGCTCCTCCATGCACTGCGCGATCCGACCGCCGAGTTGGGTCTTCGGCAGGCCGCGCGGCTGCGGCTGGATTTCGGTCCTGCCGGGGTGGTCTGTCTGATTGTCCGCGGGCGGTGGTCGTTTTTTGGGGATGTTGGAGCTGTGGGGGGTTGGGGAGTGTCTGCGCAGGGGGAGGGGGATGCATGGCTGATGATCCAGAGCGTCGGGTGGTGCGGTTGCGGCTGGCGCGGCGGCGCACTGCGCCGGTGCGGGTGAGGGCGCGGGTTCGGGAGGAGGATGAGTCACCCGAGCCCGACGCGTCCGCGGACGCGGACCCGGAGCCGGACGCGGACGCGGATTTTGATTCGGGGGAGTCTTCGAGGCTGCGCAGGGGTTGGCTTCGGCTGCGAAGGGCCAAGTGGGCGCACATCATCACGGTCGTTGGTACGGCGCTTGGCGCTCTGGCGGCGGTGGGAGGCTTGTGGGCTCAGGCAGTTGCGACGTACTGGAGTCAGCAGGCCGCGAAGGATCAGCTTCAGCAGTCGCGAGAGGACGGTGAGAGAGAGAAGCGTGCGCAGGCGACGGCTGTGTCGTATTGGCCCGAGTACGACGGAGACCATTGGAAGCTGCATGTCCAGAACCGTTCTGCTGACCCAGCGCCGAACTTGCAGTTGGCGTTCGTCCACGTAGTGGTGGTGCGACGGTTCGCGGTTCCGCCGGGGCCCACTCGCATCTTGAATCCGGAGCCGGTCGTGTTCTTGCTGAATACACATCGACTTGGGCCGTGCACGGAACTCATCTACTCGTCGAAGCAGATTGAGAAGGATATTTTCCCTAAAGGAGATCTGGAGAACCAGCCTTCGTGGATATTTCAGCGATCCACGCGGTTCATCTATGTCATAGGTGCGGAGTTCTCTGATCGCGACGGTCAGTTCTGGTTGCGTACGCCCACGAAGCTTGAACTCTCGACGAGGCGCGGGATACCGATACCTGTGCGATATCGGCAGGACGCTGTGGGTGGTCTGGTGGACGAGCCGGAGGTGAAGAAGGTGGCACTGTGCGGGGACGGAGCCTGAGCCGGGGTCTGCTGCTGAAGACCTCGGTGCAGTGACAGGGTCCGGGAATGGGTGGTGGTCGATGGCACGGATTGTCGCGGGGGACAGCCTCGGGCAGCGGGGCGGGGTATCGGCCACCCGGGCTGCTGCATCGACGTTCCCGGACCAGCGGGCCACGGTGAGCCGAGTCCTCACCCGCAGGCGGGCGTTGGGACCCGCATGCGCACTCGCTGTGAGCCTGGTGCCCCACGTGTACCGAGGCTCATCGTCCAGTTGCGCGGCCAGGACAGGCACGGCGCCTCGGACCTGCTGCTCCTCGTCCTGTTGAGGTGGGAGGGCCACGGTCGTGCCGACAGGGTGCCCGTCGCCTAAGAACTCGTCGGGAGTGCCATCGGGGGGAACAGCCTTGCGTTTTGCTGCCGGGTTCACGGGAGAATCCCTGGTTCCTGTGCTCGGTTGTGCGCTTTCAAGTGGGGACCATTCAGCCGACGTCATCCAGGACACTGGCTGGACGGGAATGGGGGGCGAACGTGCCCCTGTTGCCTGTGTGAGGCCCGTGCGCCAGGGGCGGCCGTCCGGTCAACGGCGGGGGCGTGGCGCGTTGACGCAGTCGCTGTGCACGCGGCCGGTGAGTCCTCCGCCGGAGTTGCTCACCTGGTCGTAGGAGACGGCGCCGTCGGTGGTGTGGATCTCGCGGTCGCAGGCAAGGCACATCGCCTGCCCGGTGAGAGCGGCATAGTGATCGCACAGCGCGATCAGGGAACGAGCAAGCCTGCGCGCGTGTGCCGCGTCCCGGCCCGGGCCCGTGCCTGGCTGTGCGCGCAGTTTGCCCCGTGCTTCACCGACGCAGGCGAGAGCGCAGTACCGCGGCACATCGTCGCGGGGCAAGCCGGCGGCTGCTCGCTCGACCTCCGGGGCGAGGACCTCCATGTATGTGCGCAGCTGCAGGATCAGTTCGGCCGGGCTTTCGATACCGAGGGGGAGCTGTCCGCGCAGGGTGCCGGCGGCAGCCCGACGCATTGCGGTGATGTCGACAGCCTGTACGGCTCCCTCAGATGGAAGCAGTTCACTCACCGCTCCTCCCGCAACCGGTTCAAGGAGTCGCCGTAAGACACCAGTTGCACGTCCACCTTGGGCTCAGGTCCGTCATCGCCCCGTCGCAAGCCGTACTGCAGGGCACGGCGGATGGCATCCCGCCTCTGGCCGGATCCTCGGAGGCGGCGTCCTGCGCTGATCGGTAAGCGTGTCGGCGGCATCGTGTCCCCTTGGCATCGGTCGTGGAGTGATCAGGCGCCTACAAGAATGGGCCCTTGAAACCCTGTCAGCCGAGGACTTCAAGAGGTCTTCTTATGGACGCTAAGAGGACTTCTGTTGGCTTTTCCGGGTGATGTATGGCAAACATCAGGGCCTAAGTGTCACTGTTGGTAGCAGTCGATGCGGAGGTGTGGAAGTGGTACGGACCGCGGGTAACATCCGCCTCAAGTCCGCCCGGCTCGCAGCCGGTTACAACTCGCAACAGGCGCTTGCAGACGCGCTCGGCGTGGGCGTCAGGCAAGTACGGCGCTGGGAATCCGAGGCGCCCCCGTCGCCACAGCCCGAGGTGGCACAGACACTCATGCGCCTTCTCGGCCAGGATCTCGAATCACTCGGCTTCACACCGGCCGGCGGAGCATCCGACCGCGGACGGCGCAGCGTGCTCCCGGCTACCGCCGCCGTCGGCCTGTCCACCGTTCCCACGCAGGCTGCTGGTGCGATGCAACCGCCCAGCGTGGCCGAGGACTTCGAGGCGGTCACCCGCTCGCACCGGCGCCTGTACTGGTCCGTCGCTCCATCCACGCTGCACCCCTCGGCGCTCGCGCACGCCACACTCGGCTGTGCCCTCATGTCTGAGACGGTCGGCCAGACCAGGGCCCGCACCGCTGCCGCGCTCGCCGAGACATGGCTCCTCGCCGGGCGGATCGAGTTCTTCGACCTGCGGGAGGCAGACCGTGCCCAACAGACGCTGCTTCGCGCACTCCAGGCCGCGGGGGAGGCCGACGATGCGCTGCTCGGATCGGCGATTCTTGCCCATACGGCGTTCATCCCCGGATGGGCAGGGGACCGCGAGGCAGCTCTTGAGCGGATGGTCGCCGCCCGTACCTATGCGCGCCGTGGCCCGGCGTCGGCGCCGATGCTGGCATGGCTGGACGCGGTCGAGGCCGAATGCGAGACCCGGTGCGGCCAGACACGGACGGCACTGCATCTGATCGGACACGCGGAAGACTTGCTTGCAGCAGGCAGCGAGCACGGGACGCCACCGTGGTTCGACTGGTTCAGCAGTGTGCGACTCGCTGCGTTCAAGGGCAACACTCAGTTGACGGCGGGCCACCTGCCACAGGCTCGGGCAACTCTCCTCGGTGTGCTCGACGCCCTCGATGCGAGCGAGGAGAAGCAGTCCACCGTCCTCCTCGGCGATCTCGCCGCCATCGAGGCCAAGGCCGGTGACCCGGACGCCGCGTGCGGGTACGCGGTCCGTGCCCTCGATCAGCTTGAGCGGACCTGGTACGCCATGGGCATGGACCGCGTGCGAGAAGTGCGGCGGGCGCTGGCACCACACCAGCACGAGCGGTGTGTGCGCGAGCTCGACGACCGGCTGTACGGATGGTCGACGACGGTCAGTGCTCTCGCTCGTTGAACTGTGCAATAAGCGGTGACAGTTCGATGAGGCTCTCGATCCTGAACGTGGGGAGCTTCTCCGCTTCCTCGCTGGCCCACTGGATCGTGGCCCACGGGCCGCGGCGCACGAGCGCGGTGGGCATCCCAGCGGCGACTGCCGGGCGCAGGTCGTTGTCGACGCGGTCCCCGACATACAGGATCTCCTCGACGCCGAAGGGCACCGCCTGCGCCACCCGGTCGAAGAACTGACGGTCCGGCTTGCTCGCGCCCCAGTCGTCAGAGGTACCGATCAGATCCACCTCCGATGCGAACAGCTCGCGCAGGATCCGGCCGGCCCGAACCGTCTGGTTCCCCGCGATGCCCAGCCACAGGCCGTCCGCCCGCAGCTGGGCGAGCGCCGGACGCACGTCCGGGTACAGATCGTCCTCACCGAACGTCTCAGCCTTTCCCACCTTGGCCCGCCGCTCCCGCTCCTTGTAGAGGTCAAAGCCTGGCCTGAATTCCTGGAAGACGTCCCGGTAGTCCCGCCCCTGGGCGATGACAGCACCGAACATGGCATGGAAGGTATGACGGGGCACTCCGAGCCAGTCGGCCCATGCGCCGTACTCAGTGCTCTCATCGACCAGACACTCGCCGACGTCGAAGACCACTGCACGAATCATCATGGCGGGCAGGCTACCCAAGACACTGATCACCGCACCGATGCAGGCCCGCAGTCCGTGACTCGCAGCTCAGTGCCGCCTGTGCTGCGTCAGGTTGGTCCGGGCGGTGTTGCGGATGCGTGTGGTGCGACCGCCGTCGGCGAGGATTTCAAGGGCGGTAGTGTTCGAGGCTGTTTCGGCGAGGGGGACGCCGTAGCGGGCGAGGCGCAGGGGCATCAGGGATTCGACGGGTGCCTTGCGGCGCCAGGCGCGGCCGAAGCGGGAAGCCGTCCCAGCCGAACAGGGCACCGTCATGGTCGGTGATGCAGGCCTCGCCCGCGGAGCCCGGGCGATCAGCGCGGGAAGAGAGTCACGACGATGCTGCCGAGGGCTTCGCCGAGGCCTACCAGGCCTGGCTTGCCAGCTTCCGCACCGCGCCCACCGCCGCAGAATGCGGCCGCTGACTCAGCGACGAGTTCGGTATCTCCACCACGGCGAGCGGACCGCTCGCCGGGCTTGCTGACTTCCTGTGCCGGCAGGGGTTGGGTTGCTGCGACGAACCGGTACGGCCCTTCGCTGCGGGCGGAGACGTTGGCCGGCTTGGCCATCAGGGCACTACGGGTGTCCGTGTCGGGGATCTCGTCGAGTCCGTCGACCAGCACTTCAGTCGGCTGGTGTGCGGGTGGTGGCCCGGTTTTGGTTGGGGGGCCTGAGGGGTGGTCGGGCGGTGCGGTGTTGTCTGATCAGGGTCATCTGCCAGATCGCGAGGAGCAGCACCGTGCCGGTTTCGGCGAGGAGGCTGAGGAGGGCTTGTGGGGCAGGTTGCAGACCGTGCTCGGCGATTCCGAACACGCCTACGGTGCGCGAGGCGGTGAAGTCGCCGAGGGCGCCGAGCGCGATGCCTGCCGCGGCGGCCGTCAGTAGCAGGGGTGGTGTCCCCGTCAGCAGCAGGGTGGCGAGGGCGAAGGAAGCGGCGGCCTGGAGGAGGAACGGGGGGCCGATGATGTGGACGAAGCGGTACTCGTCGACGTAGAGCTGGGCGTGGATGTATTCGCCGGTGGCGAGGGTTGCGGCGGTCGCCGGCCGCAGGGCGGGGCGAGGAGTCTTCGGGCGTTCATGCCAGCCTCTGATCCGTGATGGCCAGTTCGCGGTCGCCTTGGCGGTAGCCGACGCTGCGGATGCCGAGTGCGCCTTTGAGCTGCCGGGCGGGGACGACCTGCGGGGTGGGGGCGGGGGCACGGCCCGGTTTGGGCAGGGGGTAGGCGGTGGTGGTGGCGGAGTGGAAGGTGATGTTGCCCTCTGTCTTGGTGAACAGCTGGTGGACGTGCCCGTTGAGGCAGGTGACGGAGGAAAAACGGCGCAGGAGGGCGATGACCTTGAGGGCGTCGTCGGTGCTCCAGCCCCACTGCGGATACATGGCGAACAGCGGGATGTGGCTGAAGACCACGATGGGGGTGTCCGACGACAGTGGGGCGATGTCCTTGCGAACGAAGTCGATCTGGTCGCCTCCGAGGTGGCCGAGCTTTTCCAGGCTCAGGGTGTTGACCAGGGCGATGAAGTGCACGCCGTGGGTGTCGAAGCTGTACCAGCCGTCGCCGAGCGTGCCCATGCCGAAGGTCCGCCGGTAGGCACGGCCCGCATCGCCGATGGAGTCGTGCTCGCCGGGGACGGTGAAGACTCGGTCCGTCTTCATTGCGGCCATCATCTGCTTGACCTGGTCGAACTGCCCGGGTGTGGACAGGTGGGTGAGGTCCCCGCTGTGCATGACGAAGTCCGGTCTGAATCCGAGTGAGTTGACCTGGTTGATCGCTTCGGTGAAGGAGCCGGCCACGTCCATGTTCGCCGGGCCCTGGAACCCGATATGGCTGTCGGAGACCTGCACGAACCGCAGCGCGCCGCTTCCCGCTGCGCCGGCCTGGGCGGTGGTTTCGGCATGGGTGTCCCGGGAGTCCGCGATGTGGCTGATCACCTCTCCGCTGGCCACGGTCAGCACCACCGCGCCGCCGAACCACCCTGCGTGCCGCAGCAGTTGACGCCTCGTCATGCCGTGTTCCGTAGGGGGCCGACCGGTGTCGTCGGCCGGTGCTGCGTCGTGACTGTCGTAGCAGTCGGTCATCAGGTCACCTCCACAGTGGCGGTCATGAACGGATGGATGGTGCAGAGGTAGGCGTAGGTGCCCGGCTTGGTGAACGTGTAGCGGTAGGTGGCATGGAGGGCCAGGGCGGCGGAATGCAGCGGGCCGCCCGATTTGGCACTGGTGACGGTGTGAGCGTCCGTGTCCTGATTGGTCCAGGTCACCGTCGTGCCCGCTTTGACCTTCAGCGTGGCCGGGGAGAATGCGAAGTTCCTGATCGCTACGGCGTTCTCGGCCACCGCGGAGGCCGGCGCGCCGGTGGCCGAGGGACTCATGGGCATGCTCATGCTGGGCATCGGCGAGGCGCCCGGAGCGGAGCCCGCCGTGTTCCCCGGCCCTGTGGCACCGGGCATCCCGGCCGTCCGGTGCTGACCCGGACCGGGTGTGATGACGGCGGCTGCGGTGGACGAGGAATGCGAGGAGGGGCCGGATGAGCTGACGAGGCCCAGCGCGCCGGCGGTGGCGGCGGTGGCGACGGTGGCGACGGCCAGCCCGGCCGTGGCCCGTGATCGCCGGCCGGCGGTACGAAAGTTCAGGTACATGGTTGTCCGTTCCTCACTGATCAGGCGGAGGCGGGGACTGCGCCGGGCAGGCGTAGGCAACCGCAGGGATGTGTGGTGGATGCCGTGTTCATGGCCGCAGGCCCCTCGCGGCCCCGGCGAACGGGCAGTGATACTGCATGCCGGCCGCTCGCCTCGACGTGCCCCGCGCTGCGCATCCGCCCTTGCGTGCCGCGAAGGTGCAGGCGGCGTACGGCAGTTCCCCATGCGGGGGAGGGGGCGCGAGTGACTCGTCCAAGGCCAGGCTGTGCCCGTACGGGTCGTGCGCACCCTGGGCCGGGTGGAGTTCTGCCCTGGTGGTTGCGCGGCTCTCGGCCGCTGTACACGTCGAGCGCTGCGCAGAGCGGTCGCCGTGGTGTGCGCTGGGCACGGGCCGGGGCTGCGCGGTGGCGCCGGCTTCGATGCGCGGGGGTGGGGCGAGCGTGGCCGGCGCCAGGAGCGCGTGCGTCGCGTGGTGTATCTCCGTCACCTCTGATCCGTCCTTTGTCGCGTGGGGAATCGATGCGCAAGTGCGCGTAGGTTGGCTCTCGTCTGGCTCCACGGGCGACAGGGCCCCCACGGTTCGACCTATATGCACTTTTTATGGGAGTTCTTGGCATCGCCCCCGGATCGCCCCGTCTCCCCCGGGCGCCGAGCGCGCACGATCCTGGCGGTGCCGTGAGGCCTGGCACGGAGTGCCGCCCGCGGCGCTCGCGGAGCGTCACCCGCATCGCGCCGTGCGTTAGAGGACAAAGCAGTACATATGCGCGATGATCGTCTTATGTCCTGGAGTCCCCGAAAACGTGGTCCAAGGACCGATCCGGATCGCTCCGCGCACCGTGTCTCTGGTAAAGGGACCCTTTCGACCGCGGATGAGGAGCTGCTGCGGACCCTTTACGCCGAGCACGCAGGGCCCCTGTTCCACTACGTGCTGCGACTGACCTCAGGAGATCGGCAATGGGCGGAGGATGTGGTGCAGGAGACGCTGCTGAGAGCGTGGCAGCATCCCGCCGCGTTCGACCCCGCACGCGGCCCGGCCCGGGCATGGCTGTGTACGGTCGCCCGGCATCTGGTCATCGACGCCCACCGGGCCCGGCAGGCCAGGCCGGCCGAGGTCGGCGGCGACGTGCTGGAGCGAGCCGCCGAGCAGACACCGGGCGAGGACGAGATCGAGCAGGCACTGCAGAGCTGGGCGGTTGCCGACGCCGTCCGGACACTGTCCCCGGACCACCGCGCGGTGCTGCTGGAGACCTACTACAGGGGCCGGACCATGGTGGAGGCCGCACAGGTGCTGGGCATCCCGCTGGGCACCGTGAAGTCACGCACGTACTACGCCCTCCACGCCCTGCGACTGGCGCTGCAGGAACGGGGAATCGAGCCATGACCGCGGCGTGCAGGAGGTGGCGACCATGAGTGCGGAGCACGACGCCCTCAGGCTGGCGCTGGGAGGATACGTCCTGGGGACGCTGCCCTCGGCGGAAATGGAACAGGTGCGCGTCCACCTCGCAAAATGCGATGAGTGCCGAGCCGAACACTCCCGGCTGGCGGGACTGCCCGCATTGCTGGCGACGGTGACCGCTGCCGAAGTCGCGGGCCGGACGGCGCCGACGGCGGACGGGGACCTGGCCGACCGGCTGGTGGCACGGGCAGCCGAGAGCGCGCAAGGCTCCTCGCCCCCACGGCCCGCCGTGCCTGTGGTACCGCAGGCACCACAGGCATCACGGGCCGGTGTGCTGGAGAGGCTGCTGCAGCAGGCCGCGGCCCGGCGCCGAAGGACCTGGCGTCTGCAACTGGCCGGTGCCGCCGCCTCCCTGACGTTCATCGCGGCAGCGGTCGGCGGCACATGGCTGGCGGCTGTCGGAACCGTGGGCAGTCAGGCGACGCCGCCCGGGCCGACCGCGCCGACCGCCTGGCGCACCTTCTCCGGAAGCGACCCCACCACCGGCGTCTCCGCCTCGGTGAAGGTCTCCCCCTCTGTCTGGGGCAGTGTCCTGCAGGTCTCCGCCAAGGGCGCGCCCGCTGGAATCACCTGCCGGCTGCAGGCGGTCGGGCCCGGCGGCGCCAGGACGGACGTCGCCACCTGGCGGGCAGGCGAGTACCCTCCCGGCACCACGATCCCAGGGGCGGTTGCCATGTCCCCGGGAGCCATCGAGCACTTTGAGATCCACGCAGGCGACGGTCAGAAGCTGGTCACCATCCGGGCGTAAGGCGTAACCGGCCGACGTCACCACGCCGTACGGCTCCGGGATCCGCGAGACCGCCCGACAAGAGCGCCCGGCAGACGAGGGCGGCGGCCCCGGAGGCCGACACCGGCGCCTCTGCGGCCGAGGGGCTGATCGACACCCCGTCCGCGCAGACGGCGGCTGGTCGCAGCGGCTGCCACCGGCCGGAAGGGCACCATCGCGGCCGGGCTGATCGAGGTGAAGGCCGTCCGGGTGTACGACCAGCGGTTCGAGGGGCGGGGGCAAGGGGCCATCCGCGCGATCCGGCCGCTGTGGAACCGCACGTCCCCGGGCCGGTCGAGTGCTGCGGCTGCTTCGTTAGAACAGCCTGTCATCAGGGGACCGGGTCGGCGCCGGGGCAGTTCTGCGGCTCGGTCGCGGGGCTGCCGCTCCCATCACGCGGCCTCGGCAGTGTCAGGCCGGCCACCCGGCGCCGGGATCCCTCGGGCGCCGACTGCGGACATGGGCGGGCGCGGCCATGCGGGGGCCGACGGTATCCACCTCAGCCTCCGCCTGGAGGAGCCCCAAGCCGGCGCCCAGGTCCTTATCGCGGCGCGCCGACGGTTTTGGGAGCTGGTCACCCTCGCCGCCGGCTCCCATGAACCGGCCTGTTCCTCAGCCGACTTGATGCGTGAGTGCGCCGACGATCGGGCGAGGGGACCGAGCTGCCGGCGCCCTGCCCGGCCGAGTACGGCATCGATCGAGCTCTGGCAGAGGCGAGTGGGCTGAGCCCGGCCGTCGGTATCGACGTGAGCCGAAAAAAGTCGGGCAAAAGGTGTGAATAACTCGAACCGTTCGGTATCCGTCGCCCGTGGAACTGAATGAGCGCGCCCACGCAGGATCCGGCCCACCAACCTCCCCGAGGTTGTTCGCGGCCCCCCGTTCCGGCCTCCGCACCTCCACAGAAGAGACAGAAGACCATGTTTGTGACCGATTCCCTCCGCCCGAGTTCACTGCTCGGCCAGTCCTGCCGCCACCAGGCGCTGCTCACCCTGCCCGCGCAGGAGGCGCACGTCTCCGCCGCCCGCCACTTCGCGGCCGATCTGCTGGAGACCTGGAACGTGCCCGCAAGCGAGCGGGACTCCGCCGTGCTCATCGTCGACGAACTCGCCGCCAACGCGGCCCAGTACGGGCGCGAGCGCATGACCCTGCTGCTCGTCCTCGACCACGGCACTCTGCACATCGTGGTCACTGACTCCGGCATGGCCGTGGAGCGCCGTCGCCCCGACATCGCCCCCGACGAACACGGCCGCGGCACCACCATCGTCCAGTACCTCGCCCAGTCGACCGAGGTCCACCAGACGCGCAGCGGCCGCGAAGTCCGCGCCTGCCTGAGGTGTTCGGCATGAGTGGAGCGTGGCGGAAGAATCCGGTGGGCAACCCGTCGAGCAGCCCGTCTTGCTGAAAGAAGGCGCCTACGCGGAAGACGGGGAGACACGGCCGGAACTCCTGCGCGCCGCCCTGACGCGCGCCGGCGCAGACCCGAAGAGCGTGGTCTTCATCGGGGACACGCCGGCCGATGTCGCTGGCGGTCTGGAGACAGGCGTTCGGGTGGTCGCCGTCGCGACGGGCCGCACCGCGGCCGACGAACTGCGGGACGCCGACGATGTACTGGCAGACCTGTCAGAAACAGACCGCGTGCTTGAGGCCCTCGGCACCTGACACCCAACACGAGCTGCTTGTTCCGCGGCCGGGCAACCATCGCTCCCTGAGGGGAATACCGCGCGCCCGGCCGGTGTCGGGGGCGATGGCACGGCCGCAGCCGGCGGTGCACGGCGGGGCACAATTCGATGGTGCGGTCCGTCTTCCGCCCGGCCGGCGCCTGACCCCGCGTGGAAGGCAGATGCGCACCGGGACGATCCGGTATGCGCAGGCTGCGCAGTGCGGCGGGTGCAGCCGGCTTCAGCCGGTGCGCAAGAGCCGTGCCGTTGTGCATGCTTCGGCCTGGTGAGATGCGCAATGCCGTGACCAGCAGTGGTGGGGGTCTTGGTGGTTGTGGTCCGGGGGGTGGTGGGGGCCGTGGTCCGGGGGGTGGTGGGGGCTGTGGTGCGTCGCGGCGCGCGCGATGGAGTCGGCTACACGAAGAGCGCGGTGCCTGGGCCACCCCTCGGAGCAGGGGTGTTGCAGCCCTGGCCACCAGCCGTACCACGAGCCGGACCACAGGCCGGACCATGCAGGTCACAGCATTGCGCAGGTCGCGGCATGGGCGATTCTGCAGGGCTTGAACCTGCGCAATGGGTTCTCTGGGCCCCACACCACTCACCGACCACGCCAAGGCTGCACGGCACCGGTGCCTGCACCGGCCGGGACCGGACCATGGTGGATGCGGCCCGAACCGCGATCCTTTGAGAGGCCCGACCACAGCAGGTCACAGCGGTGCGCAGCCGGGCTGGGGGAGGGGGACCATGCGGTCAGTCAGACGTTTGCGCACTGATCGCTGTCTGCCGCCAAAACCCACTGAGCAGACCTGCGCACCATCCCCTGACCAGGAGCGACCAGGGCGACCATGATGGATCGCAGGAGTGCGCAGGTGGTGGTTGGGCTGGCGGATAGAGGCTGGTCGCAGCCGACTGCGCATGCGCGCCCTGGGCTCATTGCGCATACCCATCGGGAAGTCTGTGGCTGTGCGCAATGGCGCGGGGATGCGCAGGGGGACCCAGTGGTCGGCTGCGCATGATGCGCAGTCAGCTCTCGCCGGTTGCGCAGGTTTCGGCCGGGTGGCTGCGCAATCCTGTGACCTGCTGCGGTGGGGGGGTGTGGTCGGGGCTCGGCCACCCGTGGTGCGGGTACACCAGGCTGTGGTCCGGTCCACCGATTGAGGCTGAGTTCCCTGGCAAAGGCCGTGGTCCGGTCCACCGGTTGAGGCTGAGTTTTCTGGCAGCCTTGAAGCGTCGACGCGGGAATGCGGGCTGTGGTCCGAGTGCCGCCGGCGCTCGGACCATCGCCGTGGGCGGAGCCGAGGCTGTCATCGGGCCGGCCCCCACCATTTTGTGCAGGGGGTGAGCGGTGGCCGTCCGGCGACCGCGCCGTCGTAGGCCGGCCAACCAGGCGTGGCGGCTGCCGGTTGCTCAACTTGGGCCACGGCGCAGTCATTTGTTCCCTGAACTGGGTGGCGAACCAGGCCAGGGTCCGCCCGGCCTGCGGCAGCGCGATCCGGTCTACCAGGCAGGCCCTCCTTCCGCGCCACGGCCGGCCTGCGCCGGGTGGGCTGGGTGCGCGTCTTGGGTGCGGTCACGGTATGCGTCTGCCCTGTCGTTGCCATCGCGCCCCGCCCCAGCCGGTGCCTGCTCCGCGCTGTCTGCATCGGCTGTCACCACGTTGGCCTTCCCATACGGGCAGGCCGGCCGGCACCCCCGAACTGTTCTGTCGGTCACCAGGCCGGACGGGCTCGCACAGCGGTAACCCGGCTCCGGACCGGGCCGGTACTCCCGCCGTAAACCCCTCCCACATCCCCGCCGGCATCTGTTCGCCCTCACCAGGCGTCCGTCCGCATGTCTGCAGCTCACCAGGCCTTCTCCGGGTGGCCGCGGTGCCCGACATCCCCCTCAGCACACCCCCGCACCCTGCTCCAGAAAGAGAAAGAGAAAGAGAAAGAAGAGAAAAGAAAGGGCAGGGCGGGGCGGGCGGGTGGTGGGTGCGCTGAGGGGGAGCGGCCGGCGTCGTCTCCCGTTGCGCGTCGGCGCCGCCTCCGCGCTCGAGCGCCGGGCAGGGCCGGCGCGCAACCGGGAACGCAGGGCGCCACGGCGCCGGGCCAGGGACGGCAGCTGTACGCCACCTTCGGCCCCCACCGCTGCCACGGGCCGGTCTGGCACCGCAGAGCGTGCCGTGCAGCGCCCCGCTCGCCGGGCCGGCGGCTGTGCGGGGCCTGCTCCGCTACCCGACAGGGCTTGTGGTGGGCGGTCAGGCGCCGGTTGGGGCAATGGGTCGGCCCGGTGGCGTATCCGGGCCGTGCGGCAGGGGCAGTACGCGTGCATGACCTGTCCAGGGAATGCAGCGTGAGCGTCGTCGGCACCACGACTGGCGCCACCACTGAAACGGATGACACGTCACCGGTGCCGGTGGCTCATTGGGAAGAGCTGTTTGCCGAGGGCCGTGGTTTCCGTCGTGCCGATGCCAGGGAGCTGACCCTGCTGGCCGGGCACGTCCGCCCCGTGTCGAGACAGCGAGCGCTGGACGTGGGGTGCGGTCTGGGCGGTTACGCGGCCGGCCTGGCTGGTCTGGGGTATCGGACGGTGGCCGTGGACTGGGCGCAGTCGTCCGTCGCCGCGGTCCGCGACCGCTACAGCGGCCTCGAGCCAGGCCTTACGGCTCATTGCGTGGACTTCGAGGACGACGAGGCCGTGCAGCGCACCCTGGCGCCCGGCTCGTTCGACTTGATCACGATGCGTCTGGTCCTGGCGTTCATCCGGATTCCTCTGTGGATACCCGGCCTTCAGGCCGGGGAGGAAACGGACTCCTGCGGAGCAGGACAGGGAAAGCCGAGTCGCCGGCAGGGCGATTCGGCGTTTGAAGCCGCCGATCAACACCCGCCGCTCACAACTGAATTGATAGATTGTGTGGCGTGGCGCAGCAGGTGAGGCGGGCGTTCAAGTACCGCTTCTATCCGACGGATGGGCAGGCGGCGGAGCTGTCGCGGACGTTCGGCTGTGTCCGTCTGGTCTACAACCGGGCGCTGGAGGAGCGCAGCCGTGCCTGGAACGTCGAGCAGCGCCGCATCTCCTACGTCCAGTCCTCTGCCGCGCTCACTGAGTGGAAGAAGAGCGAGGAGCTCGCTTTCCTGAACGAGGTGTCCTGCGTCCCGCTGCAGCAAGCGCTGCGTCACCTTCAGGCGGCGTTCGGGAACTTCTTCGCCAAACGGGCCCAGTACCCGCGGTTCAAGAGCCGGAAGAAGTCCCGGGCGAGCGCGGAGTACACCCGCTCCGCCTTCGCGTGGCGTGACGGGCGCCTGACGCTCGCGAAGATGACGGCGCCGCTGGACATCCGCTGGTCGCGCCCGCTCCCGATGGGGGCGGTGCCGAGCACGGTGACCGTCTCCCGAGACAGCGCTGGGCGCTGGTTCGTGTCGCTGCTGTGCGAGGACACCATCGCTCCCGCGTCGGCCACGGATGAGGCGGTCGGTATCGATGCCGGGATCACGTCGCTGGTGACCCTGTCCACCGGGGAGAAGGTCACCAATCCGCGGCATGAGCGCCGTGACCGGGCCCGGCTCGCCAAGGCTCAGCGGGCGCTGTCCCGCAAAACCAAGGGCTCGAACAACCGGGACAAGGCCCGCCGAAAGGTCGCCAAGGTCCACGCCCGGATCGCCGACCGCCGCCGGGACTTCCTCCACAAACTGTCGACTCGTCTCGTCCGTGAGAATCAAACGGTCGTGATCGAGGACCTCACCGTCCGCAACCTGCTCAAGAACCGCAAGCTCGCACGCGCCATCTCGGACGCCTCGTGGACGCAATTGCGCTCCATGCTGGAGTACAAGTGCGCCTGGTACGGTCGTCAACTCGTGGTGAGCGACCGCTGGTTCCCGTCCAGCAAGTTGTGCGGGGCTTGCGGCACGGTCCGTGAAAGGCTGCCGCTGAACGTCCGCGAGTGGCGTTGCGAGTGCGGCACCGTGCATGACCGCGACGTGAACGCGGCACGCAATATCCTGGCCGCCGGGCTGGCGGCGTCTGCCTGTGGAGACGGTGTAAGACCTCAACGGGACTCCTCCCGGACGGGGCGGTCGTCTGTGAAGCAGGAACCCCAACGGGCAACCGCTGGAACCCCGCACCTTTAGGTGGGGGAGGAAGTCAAGACGGACAAGGCTGCGGTTGCTCGGCGGGTGCGGCGCTTGCTGGTGCCGGGAGGAGTCTGGGTGGTGACGACACCGTTGGCGCAGCGTCAGTCGGCCGGCCACCGCAGTATCGCCGTGACGGCTGAGGACCTCGCGGTGGTCACCGGCCTTTTTGGGCGGGGCGGTTGGTACGACCTGGAGCAGCAAGGCCTGCGTTGCATCATCATGCGCAGCTGAGGCTTGTGGACTGCGGCTGCTGAGGCCGGACACGAGAAGCGGGACAACTTCCATCCGGCATGCACCGGAACCGGTGACTGCGCTCGGGACTTGCTCGAACCAGCAGCGCGCGTGATCCCTCTGGCCGGCCGTCATGGCCCCGCGTTGCGCGATACCGCCAGTTGTGGCGTCCTGCCGGCGGGGAGATGCGCTGAGCGGGTCTGGAGTCACCGCCAGGCAGGAGAGGACCGCTTGCGCAGATCGCCTTCACTGCCCGTGACTGCGGCCTCCACCTGAGCCTCTACCTGGCAGGCCCAGCAGCACGCGGCCGCCGACACGGGCAGCGGACCGAGGCGCGCCCCAGCGGCCGGAGCCAGTGCTGTCGGCGAAGGCCAGACCGTCAACTGCCCTGGATCCACCGCGCCCACCGTGCTGGCGGGGCGGTGAGCCGCGCGTTTGCGCACTGCTGTGACCTGTCGTGGTCGCGCTCACGCGCCGGATGGTGCCCCCCAACCTCTGGCACCGGCCGGTGCCGTGGGTGTTTCGGCCTCCTCGGCCTCCTCGGGGGCCGTTGGCGGGCGGTAGGAGTCCATCCAGCTCACCCGCCGGCCGGGGTCCTGCACGGGCCGCCACACGGGCGCGGACGGCCCGTGCTCGAGCAGGTCGGTCAGCGGGACGGCCAGGATGGTGACGTCCCGTATGAAGCCGGGCTGCGTCAGTTCCCCGTAGGCGGCACGTAAGGCGCGGATGCGGTTGTCGAGCCCGGCGGGTCCGGTGCCGTCCAGGACGAACAGCAGCCGCGGGAAGAGCGGGTAGCGGTCCCGCCAGTTCTCCCGCGCCGGTTCCTGGCCCAGGCCCTGCCGGGCCCGGCCGAACGGCACCGGCGTGTACTGGTAGAGCCGTTCATACGCACCGATCTTCGCACTCAGCCGTTCCGGGCCCATGGTCGCCCGGTCGACCTCGATGAAGGCCCGCATCATCGAACCGCGCCCACCGTTGCGGCTCCCGCCCTGGTAGTACAGCAACGCGTCGGGGATGACGGCCTCACCGCCGCCGAGAAAGTGGTGGACCTCGGGGATCCAGTCCAGCGGCCGGCACACCTCGCCGCGGCGCCGCGTGTCCCGCACGAACGCGAGCCCGGTCTCGGTCACCGTCAACGCGTGCCCCACCTTCAACCGTGCGGCCGTCGGGTCCGACACCGTCCTCGACGGCTGCCGGCCCCGCAACTCCGGCCACTCGGACGCGATCTGCGCCCCGTACTGGGTCACGAACCACACCCTGGTCCGCCCGGCCTGCGGCAGTGTGATCCGCTCGACCAGCCCCTCATCGCGCAGTTTGGCGAGCCTGCGCCGTGTCTGCTCGATGCGCACCCCGGGTGCGATCACCGTATGCATCTGCTCCGTCGTCGCCATCCGGTACTGCGCCAGCACCGCCAGCGCCAGCCGGTCCGCGCCACCTGCATCCGCATGCACCGTCACCGCATCGCTCCTTCCGTGCATCGCGGCGCCGGCCTTTCCGCGGCGCCACACGTACGGCCACACCAGCAGCCACCCCGTACCAAACGGCCGACCACGAAGGCCGTACCAGCATCACGATCCGATAACCCTGCCCCGGACCACGGCGCAAACCCCCACCACAGACACCGCCGACATCCCGCCGACAACTGTCCGCGCCCACCGGTCATCTGACGGCATCGGTGCGGCTCAGCCCCCCCCCGGATCGGGCCGCGGCTGCCAGCCGGCGATCAGCCTCTGCGCGCCGCCGCCCCGCCCTGACGCCTTTCCACGTGAGGGCGGGGCGACGGCGCGCCTCGAGGGATCACCGGCCGATGTCCTGCGCTGCGCGTCGGCGCCGCCGGCGCGCTGTGCGCTGTGCTCCGGGAAACGCCCGGCGCACCGGCTGTCCCGCCCGGGCGGTCATGTCCGGTCGCGGTCCAGGATTGTCGGCTGCGTGCGCATCGCGTTCGAGTCGACCGCCACGTGCCGTCCGGCCGTGGCAGACCACAGGCTGGGCCCCACCGCTGTCCCGGAACCGTGGGGATTCAGGGAGACGGGCGGGAGGTCCTCGAAGGACACCGTCAGCACCGCAGCCGTCCACCGCTGCTGGACGGCCTGCCCGGCGGGGCCGAGGAAAACCATGCTGCTCCCCGCTCGCGCGGGGCGTCTGCTTCGCCGCGTGACCTCGCTGCCTGTCAGGGGCGTCGGGGCTCGTGCGCTGCCGCACGACGAATGGACGGCTGAATAGGGAACGGGCCTACACGGCCGACGAAGAAGCCATACTGATCACACGTCAATGGAGCGGGAGGGACGATGCCTGCCATGTGGCTGGTGGTCGAGTCAGAGGAGCCGGACGAAGGGCTTGCGGAGCTGTCCGACTGGCTCGGTCACGAGCCCGAGCTCAGAGGTCTGGTCAGCGGAAACACGGCACCGGCGCCGGGCGAACTCGGCTCGATGGCCAATGCTTTGGTGGTCGCTGTGGGCAGTGGCGGAGTGTTGAGCGTGCTGGCCGCATCACTCAAGGCGTTTCTCGCACTGCCACGCCGCTCAGACGTACGGATCAAGGTCGACGGCAGACCCGATGGGCGGACGGTTGAAATCGATGCCAAACGCGTGAGTGACGTCGAGGCGCTGCTGCGAGAGGCACTCGGGAAGGAGGAATGAGCCAGCGAGCGGTCGAACCCGCCCGCTCGAGGATCGTGTTGGTCGGGCCCTCCCACTACGACGACCCTCGTCTGCCGGACGTACCGGTGATCGCCAACAACATCAGCGATCTGGCTCGGGTACTCACCGATGAAAAGCTCGGTGGCTTCAGTCCCTTCCACTGCGTACCGGTTCCTCCAGCAGCCGGCGTGGCGCAGGTCGGCGACGTGCTGGTGCGTGCCGCCGAAGAGGCCGAGGACCTGCTGCTGTTCTACTACAGCGGACACGGGCTGCTCAGCCCCAGGCGCCGGGAGTTGTATTTGAGCCTGGCCGCAACCCGACCGGACCAGTTGGCCTTCACCGCGCTGCCGTTCGAGGCGATACGCGATGCGTGTCTGGAAAGCAGGGCCACGAATCGAGTGGTGATCCTCGACAGCTGCTTCAGCGGGCGAGCGATCGGAGACACGCTTGCCGATGAGGACGAGACGGTGCTCGGCGAGCTCGAGGTCTCGGGGGCTTACACGTTGACTTCGGCCCCAGGCAATCGAACGGCGTTGATCCTGCCCGGAGAGCGGCACACCGCGTTCACCGAGCGGCTGCTGGCCCTGCTGAACGCCGGCAGCCCGGCGGCCGGGGCGATGATCAGTCTCCGAGACATCTACCGGCACCTGCACACCCAACTGCGTGCCGAGGGCCTGCCGGTACCGCAGCGATGCGGCGTGAACAACGCCGACCTGCTCGGGCTGGTGCGCAACGTCCACTCAGCACCCTTGTCGCACGACACACCGGCGGTGGCCGGCACCGCAGAGCCTGAAGGTCTGTCCGGCACGGATATGGCCGAGCGCCTGGTACACGCCAAAGGCATCGCCAACACCATCAGCGACGGAATGTGGAGAGCCCGGTCGCTGACACGGGTGGCGCTGGTAGCGGCAGCCGGCAATGACGGATCCGAGCGCACAGGACGCCTGATCGACCAGGCAGAGCAGGCCGCGAGCACGGCTGATGAGAATCCGGGGAAGGCACTGACCGCCGTGGCAACCGCGGTAGCCCCTTTTGACCCCGACCGAGCCGAACGTATCGCCCGCAGGGCAGATGGCACGACCAACGAGGGATACGCCCTGACTGCTCTGGCCAAGGTGGTGGCCGCCTCTGACCCCGACCGAGCCGAACGCATCGCCAACACCATCACGGAGAAGCACTACAGATGGCCGGCGCTCAGCGCCGTGGCCGCGGCGGTGGCGGCCTCTGACCCCGATCGGGCCGAACACCTCGCGACCATCATCGCCGACAAGCACTACAGATGGCCGGCGCTCAGCGCCGTGGCCGCGGCGGTGGCCGCCTCTGACCCCGACCGAGCCGAACGCATCGCCAACACCATCACGGACAAGCACTACAGATGGCCGGCGCTCAGCGCCGTGGCCGCGGCGGTGGCCGCCACTGACCCCGACCGAGCCGAACGCATCGCCAACACCATCACCGACAAGCACTACAGATGGCCGGCGCTCAGCGCCGTGGCCGCAGCGCTGAGCGCCTCTGACCTCGACCGAGCCGAACGCATCGCCACCGACATGATCCGCACATACACCAGGTGGCCGACGGTCCTGTCCATGGAGATCGTGGCGGCCGCAAACCTGGCCGGATCTCTCAGCACCGTGGTAGCCGCGCTGGCCGCCAAGGATCCCCACCGAGCCGAACGCATCGCCCACGCGACACCGCACAAGCCCTCCCGTGAAGGCGTACTGGCCGCGGCGGCAAAAGCCGTGGCCGCCACCGACCCCGACCGAGCCGAACGCATCGCCAACACCATCACGGACAAGCACTACAGATGGCCGGCGCTCAGCGCCGCGGCCGCGGCGGTGGCCGCCACTGACCCCGACCGAGCCGAACGCATCGCCAACACCATCACCGACAAGCACGTGCAAGTGACGGCGCTGACCGCCGTGGCCTCAGCGGTTGCCGCCGAAGATCCCGAACGTGCCGGCAATCTGATCGACCAGGCGGAACAGACCGCGACCAGGGCCAGGATTCCCCGGGCGCTGATCGCAGTGGTCACCGCGGCATACACCTTCGCCCCCGACCGAGCCGAACGCATCGCCTACGCGATATCCGACAAGTCCGTCAAAGAGAGCGTGCTGGTTGCCTTGGGGAAAGCGGTGGCCGCCACTGACCCCGACCGAGCGGAACGCATCGCGAACGCCCTTACCGACAGGTATGCCGTGGTGAGAGTACGGGCCGCTGTCGCCAGGTCAGTCGCAGTGGCTGATCCAGATCGCGCACGGCTTATCACCCAACAGATCCAAAGTCCCGACAAGGCCGAGATCCTGCACTCAATCGTGCTTGTGCTGACAGACAACACGAGGTGACCCCTGCGCCTGCGCTCCGAGTACGTCACCAACATCGGCGTCGCCGCTGTAGAAGCGAACCAGTCGAGCCAGTCCGGGTGTTCCTCCGCCGCGCCGCGCTCCCAGAGGAACGCGGCACGGTTGAGAGCCGTTCCGGCCGTTGGGTGGTCACCGTCGCGCGACAGTGCCTCGGCTTTGCGGTGGTAGAGGAGGGACTGGGTGTATGGCGACAGTGCTTGAGGAGCGTTGTCGATCGACACCGAGGCGGGACGGAGGTTGCTTTTCACCGTCGGCGTCGGTGTTCTGCGAGCCGTTCTTGCCACCGTCCGGCAGACCGTCTTCGGGCTTCTGTTCGCCCGTGGTGCGGTTGTTGTGCGGGCGGGGGTCGGTGGGGGTTTTGACCGTGCCGGGCCGGAGGTGAGGGTGGGATGATCCTGTCCTGCCCGGTACGTCTGGCGTCGCCACGTGTACCGGATCGCCGGTGGCCGATGAGGAAGACGAAGGATCGATGACGCTGAACGTGGGCCAACGGGTGCGGCTGGCGGCGGATCTTCGGCTGGCCGGGTCGGTGAGCCCAGCCGGTGAGCCCCTGGAGGAGACGGGTGCCTTCGCCGCCTCTGTGGCCCTGGCAGCGGGCATCGAGGGCATCGTCGAGCGTGTGGACGAGCATCACCGGCAGCAGAGCCACGAGGTTCGTGAGTACCTGCGCCTCAAGTCGCTCCTCGACGACTTCGGCCACCAGATGCCGCCGGCGAGCAGAAAGCAGCTGGAGGAGCAGGTGGGGGCCTTGGAAGAGCAGTGGGTCGCCTACCAGCGGCGGATGCTCCATGCCACGGTCCGCGTCCGGCTCGACAACGGATTCGTCCTCGACGATGTCCCCGAGGAGGCTTTCGCCTCCGCCTGATCAGGCACCCGGGGGCTCGCTTTCCGCGGACCGGCCTGTCAGGCGAGCAGGACATCCGGGTGGGGATGTGATGCGGGCCGGGGCTGTTGTTGGCGGCTCGCAGCGCCAGTGCGAAGGGTTCGCAGTGCTGGAGGGCGTAGGCGGGGCGGTGGTCGCGGCCCACGGTGTGATCGTGGCGCGGTGGCGGTGCAGGACGTCGTTCGCGGCGGCTTTGTTGCCGTCCCAGACCTGGACGTCGTCGCCGGGGCGGCCGGCCACGGCCACGGTGAAGTAGCGGGCGGCGCAGTCGGGGCAGACGTGGGTCAGACGGCAGTTTGACGGTTGCCCCGTGCCCCGTGCCCGGTGCCCGGTGTCCGGTGGCCTCCAGGGCGGCGGCGCCGGCCTCGGTGCGTACAGCGTCGATGAGTACGGGGATCCGGTCCCAGGTGGCGGCGGTCTCGAAGGTGTCGGCGACCGCGCCCGTGCGGGCCAGCCCGTCACGCAGGCAGGGCATGTGAAGGAACGCCGAGCGCTATGCGCTGACGGTCTGGCGGAGCCCGGATCGATGCGGGGGTGTGCTCGATGTTCTGCAGCTGGTGACCGGCAACGGCTGGAGTGCTGCTTCGTTCGTGCTCTCGGTGGCCGCAGGGCGGGCAGCTTATTTTTACTGCGCGGACGAGTGCACCACCCCTCCCGCCGCGGGAGGCCGTCAGAACTCCTCGTCCTGGTCCTCGTCTTCGTCGGGTTCGGGTTCGGGCTCGCGGGTGTACGCGAGGTCGAGGACGTAGCGTTCGTCGGCGGGGCACTGCTCGAAGTACTGCCGGATCTTGTCGGTGCTCCAGTCCTCGGTGTCCTGGGCGAGGAAGGTGTCGTAGTAGTCGGCGGCCCCTTGGCGGCCGGCCCACCAGGCGTGGCCTTCGTAGACGCCGGGGCGGGGCAGGGGCATTTCACCGGCGGGACCGCGCTCGAGCTGGTTGACGACGAGGACGCCGGTCTCGGATTCGAGCGTGATGGGGGTGTGGCCTTCGGCGTCGGCGGGCGGGGCGGGCGGGGTACCCCAGATGCGGATGGCCACCTGGACGGTGATGTCGGGCTGAAGGCTCATCAGGTACAGGTGGTAGCCGTTGCCGGCCACCACCTGCGACTCCGCGGCGTCCATGGCGGCTTCGTCGCCGAGGCAGGCGTCGGTGTCGTAGACCTCGACGATACGGCGGCCGGGAGTGGCGCAGACGCTGTACTGGGCAAGAAGCGCCATGGCAAGAGGCCTTTCTGCTGGGCTAGTTGGTGATCTTCACATAGAAGGGGTGACCGTCGAGCACGCGGCTGAGGGTGTACATGTCGTCGATGCGCAGGCCGCCCTTGCGGTTGTCCTTGCGGTCCTGCCGGGGAAGGAGGGGAAGGTGCGCTCGGGTGCTTCTGGGCGTCTCAGATGTGCAGGGTGCTCTCGTTGACCTCGGGGTCCTTCTGGCTCATCACGAGCCCGACGCGGCCTTGGGTGAACACGGTGCCCTGGTGTTTGCCCGCCACAGGGCCGGCGTAGCCGAAACGCACGTTGGAGTAGAAGGCATCGACCTCGGAGTACTTGATGTTGATGTTGGGGGAGCCGGCAGTGACATCCATGCCGATGGTCGCCTTGAGCTTCTGCTGGTTGCCGTTGGCGTACTGGGGACGGCGCAGAGCTCAACGACAGTCGGGCAGAACACCAGCCGGCAATCCGCCACCCTGGCCAGTCCGGCCTCCGCCTGTCCGCCAGCCGCACCGGGCAGTGCCGGGACGACGCGCTCGCCGAGCCGCTGTTCGTCACCCGCCCGAAAACCCGTGGAACCGAACCCTCGTGTGCCGCTACCGTTCTCCCGCCCGCAGTCACCCACTCAAGGACGTGCCGTTGTACACCAAGTGAGATCCCTCGAGCGCTGATCCGTCGTGCGACGCACGTGTGCGCCGCACTCCTTTTCGCTGCGGTCTTCTCACTGGAACCGGTGTATCTCTGTGTCCAAAATCTGGGCGGTCGCGCCCACCTGCCTGCCGACAGTTCTCCGCCCTTGCCACAGGCGCGCCCCCGGCCGCTTCCGGGCGAACGGCAAACTCCGCGCCACCGCGCACCACAAGTTCCCCGACGCCTGGCTCCTCGCGCTGCGCACCGGGTCCGGGGACCCCACCAAGGTCACTGTCCCGGAGCGGATGAACGTGCGTTCCGTACCACCCGAGCTCCACAGCCTGCTGCACGACAACGACCCCGGCCTGGCAGCCGACCTGCTCCATGGCCCGGCCGTACGGCGCCGAAGCGTGGGCCGTTCGGGCCGGACCGAGCGGCCGGCCTGGCAGTCGCCGTACGGTCCGCCGCCGCACCGGGCGCACCGCGGCCGGTGGGCGCCTGTGCCGGGGGTGGCGTGGTCTCGGTCCGCTCTGCGGCGCGAAACCCTGTGTGACCGGTGCGTCTGAGCGCCCAAGGATTCGGCTCTTCGCGAGCCAGCGGAAAGAGGTTGTGACACAGCCTCCCAAAGCGTCGAGCACAACGAGAGTCGGTCACACAGCGCGGCGCCCCAGCCATCGCCTGGGGCGCCGCGTTCTTCTTGCTATCGCTCGCGCACAAGACTCACAAGTCCGTCCACGGGCGATGTTTCCCGCCGGTCAGAGGCACCCACGTCGCCTGCAGATCGCTCATCCGAATGCCCAACCTGGCTCGGGAGGCAACAGTGAGCACGAAGAGTGCGCGGGGAAAGACCGGATACCAGCGGAGCCAGGCAGGACCCGTGGCGGCCTGCCTACCGCGGCCTACGGGTGGGGCTTCGTACTGGAACAGACGGGCGCTGCTTCCCGGCAGCGCCCTTCGGCGTTCTCACGGGTCCTTCTGGCTGCGGCGCGCTGGTTCTTGGCCCAGGTCCCGATAACCAGACCGCCACCGCCCCCGGCACCCCGGACGGCGTTCGTAGGCGGGAGGAAGTGGCCCTGGACGGCGGCGCAGTCCTTCGCGACGGCAAGGCCGTCAGCCCAGGCGGTGCCCCAGGCGGACCTGGCCATCCCGAGCGCCTCGAGCTCCACCAGGCGCCGGGCTCCAAGGGTGTTGGCGCCGTAGGAGCGCCGAACTCCGCCAGCCACCGCCCCAGCGGATACCCGCAGACGGCGCCCCCTCAGGGGCCGTGAAACACGTACGGCACCCGCAGCTCAGTGTTGCCCGTCTCGCGCAGCCACCTGGTGGCAGCCTCGATGCCGCGGCGCCCGTACGCGCCTTCAGGGGCGATCCGCAGCGAGATGAACTGGGCCGGCGCGAACGGATCCCGTTCCTCACTGAACCGCAACACCCCTGCCGCCCCGGACATCGCACGCCGGGTGTCCGGCCGTGCTGGCGGAACCGGCTTGTATCCTGCACGCATTCGACGCTCGGACGATCACGGATACGGGCATACGGGAGTGCGGGCACGGGGCGGGCGTCCAGGGGTGGGAGCGCGGGGATTTCGGTGAGTGACGCACATCCGATACGAAGCCGCAGACCGGGCCTCTTGGCCGGCGTGTGCATCATCGCCGGAGTCGTCCTCACCGTGATCGGGGCGGTCGGCGCCTGGCTCCAGCATGACGCTCCCGGCCAAAGGGCGCAGTCGCGTACGGAGTTCACCGCGGACAACCCGCCCGCCGGTCTGCCCACCGCGCTCACCACCGGCCAGCACCTTGACTGGTCCAGCTGCGCCTCGCCGCCCACCGCGCGCGCGGGCTACGACTGCGCCACCATGAAGGCCCCCCTCGACTACCGGAAACCGGACGGCCAGACGATCGACGTCGCCCTGATCCGCCGCAAGGCCACCGGCCCGAACGCCCGGCGCATCGGCTCGCTCGTCCTCAACTTCGGCGGCCCCGGCGTGTCCGGCGTGAGCGGACTGCCCGAATTCCTCAACCAGTACAAGCCGCTCCTGGACCGCTACGACCTGGTCTCCTTCGACCCGCGCGGCGTCGGCGCGACCATCCCCGTGCGCTGCGGGAAGACCGCGGACGACACCGGCTACGACGGGGCCGACGCCTGCGCCGAGCACTCCGGGCCGCTCCTGCCGTACGTCGGCACCTTGCACACCGCGCGCGACCTCGACCTGATGCGCTACCTCCTGGGCGACGAGCGGCTGCACTACTTCGGCGTCTCGTACGGAACGGCGCTCGGCGCGGTCTACGCCCACCTGTATCCCTCGCACGTCGGACGGCTCGTCCTCGAAGCGCCCGTCGATCCGACCGAGGACCTCGACGAGAAGCAGGTGTCGCAGGTCAAGGCGGTCCAGGCGGCGTTCGACCGGTTCGCCGCGCACTGCGCGGCCCGTATCCGCCACTGCCCGACCGGCGACGGGCCCGAGGAGGCCGCGCGGCGCATGGCGCGCCTCGCGGACCGCCTGGAGAAGAAGCCCGCCCCGGCAGGCGCCGGAAAAAACCTCGACGCCGACGACCTCGCGTACGCCGTCAGCGACCATCTCGACCTCGGCACGGACGGCTGGGGGCCGCTCGCCAAGGCCCTCACCGCGCTGATCGACCACAACGACGGCCGTTTGCTGAGCAAGGGCGCGGACGGCATCGGCTCCGCCGACCGCGCGGCGACCCCGCCCGACAACAGCCGCGCCGCCCAGACCGCGATCACCTGCGCGGACTCCAGCCTGCGCCCCGGTTTCGAACGCCTCGACCGGGACGAGGCCCGCATCAAGGCCGCCTCACCCGTCTTCGGCGCGGCCTGGTCCACCGGCGTGTACCTCTGCTACGACTGGCCGTTCGACGGCGAGCGCGCCACGCTCCAGGTGAACGCCGACGGCGCGGCCCCCGTCCTGGTGGTCGGCGGCACCGGCGACCCGACCACCCCCTATTCCGGCGCCCGCCGCATGGCCGGCGCCCTGGGCGACGGCGTCGGCGTCCTCCTGACGGCCCAGGAGGAGGGCCACGGCACATATCCGCAGAACCGCTGCGTCACGGAGACGGTCGACCAATACCTCCGCACGGGCCGCACCCCGGCCCCCGGGACGATGTGCCGGGGCAGTCTGTCCTGAGGCTCCTACGGATCCGCCGGGCGGCCGGCAGCACACGGTTCGCCCGCATCTGGAGGGTGAACGCGGTCGCGTCGTCGGCAGCGGCGATCTCCACCACTGCCAGGCCCGGCGTTGTGTCCCGGCCAGGACACCTCGACGAGATCGTGTGACGGGCTTTGAGGAAGGTGTGGGTGAGCGTGGACAGGGTGATGTGCCGGATCCGGGCGGCTTCCTGCTCGCCTTCTCTCCCACCTCCGTACCGGCAGCCGCGTCCTGCGGCGACGATGTGCGATTGATGCATGGGCAACCCTTGCGCGACGCCTGTTTCATGCAAGGCCCACGTCGCCGGAACGGGGGCTGTGAATGCTCGGGGAAGACGGCTTGAGGCCGCTGCCCGGAGAGCTTGGAGGCACGGCGGAGGGTAGCGCAGGCACGTCATGGCCGCGCACGTGCTCGGCTTTCAATCCATTTCTTCAGGGAGAGAAACGATGAGCGAGGTTCCCCGGGTGAGCGTGGATGAGTTGACGCAGGCGGCACTTGCCGGCGTCATCAGGGCTTTGGACGAACGCGATTCGGACCCCAGCAGAACGATGAGCGAGGTTCCCCGGGTGAGCGTGGATGAGTTGACGCAGGCGGCACTTGCCGGCGTCATCAGGGCTCTGGATGAACGCGCTTCGGACCCCAATAGATCGCTTTCGATCCCTGGCCTTGGCCTCACCACAGTCGGCATCGCATTCAATTGGGGTGAACCCTGGCGTGAATCGCAGAGCGAGGGAAGTGCCCCGCCCCCTGCTGATGGAGGATAGACATGCCTTCTGAGGAGCATGCCGCGGAAGACCGCAACAAGGACCAGGATCTTTACTGCCCCAGCGCGCAGCCGGACATGTCCGGGGCCGTGGTGTTCGGCGTGGTGGCTGGAACGGCCCATGAGCCGCATGTGCGCTATCTGGACCAGATGGTCCCCGTGACCCCAGAGGTAACGGATCTGGCCCAGCCGGTCGAGCCCGCTGAGGTCTTCCGTATCGGCGCCCCTTGCGCAGGAAGCAGTTGTCGTCACTTCGACGGTGCCCGATGCAGCCTGGCCCAGAGGATCACACGTATTTTGCCGCCGGATGCCGGTGGCTTGCCGGCTTGTCGACTGCGGCCTCGTTGCCGCTGGTGGCAGGAGCAGGGCGAAGATGCCTGCCACCGCTGCCCGCTGATTGTGACCCTTCAGCATCATGCGTCTCCTGACGTCGTTGAGGTTGCGAGACCGCCCGACGAATCTCCGTTTTGAGGTGCAGCTACGCGGACCAGGCGCCGGGGCAGCGCCGTGGGCTGGTCGTTACGGCTCGGCGTCGGGCCCGGATCAGGACGGCCGCCAGGTGCAGGGCCGCCTGGTGGGCAAGGGCGAGCTTGTCGGTGCCCATCGTCAAACCACGCCATTGCTTGGGGCGGTTGATGCACCGCTCAACAGCGTTGCGCTGCTTGTACGTCTTGGCATCGAGACCCGGTGGGCGGCCTCCTGCATGGCCTCGCCGCAGGCGGTGTCCGACCTGGTCGGCGGGTTGCGGGATGACGGCACGGATGCCGGGCCGGCGGAGATGCCTGCGGATTGCACGGGAGGAATACGCACGATCCGTCAGGACGGCCGCCGGCCGGGTCCTGGATCTGTCGAGTCGGCTTCGCCGTTTCGGGCCACGCCACGCGCGGGCCCCCCGGCGCGGTGTGTGAAGGTGTCCACGACGAAGGCGAGGTGGACGACGCCGACGAGCGGGGTGACGTGGGTGAAGTCGGTGACCCGGCACCGGTTCGGGGCCGGGGGCTACGACGTCGCGGTCCCGAAGGCCGCTTCGTGGTGACCACCTCTTTTGCCGCAGACCGCTCTGGTGCGTCCGAGTTCGCGCATGACGCGTTCGAGCGGTGCAGCGGGCCACCACACCCTGGCGGTTCGGGTGGAGGGGGAGAAGCGGTCGATCGCGATCACGTGGCTTGCTCAGGTCCTCGATCACGAGCGTTCTCGCGCACGTCGGTGATCCGGGCATGGATCCCGGGCGACCTTGCGCCGGGCTGTGGCCCGGTTGGATCCGTCGTCTTTCGCCTCGACGGCCTGATCCGCTGCCGGGAGCGGCTTCGTGGTGGGGTCGTCGCACAGCGGGGAGACCAACCAGCGGCCGGCCGCGTCCTGCTGTACGGTCACCGTCGACGGGGCCGAGCCGTCCGGCAGGGGACGCGACCGCACGATGTCCTGCGGCTTGGACATCTATGCGTGTGCTGCGGCGACTTCTGCAGCGAGCGCCGCTACCGGGATCTTGCGAATGTCTGAGTGCGCGCCGGAGAAGGGCTCTCCTTGTACGTGGTTGATGACGCTGGCGGCGTTGACCCGGTAGAAGGTTCCGGGAGTGAATTGGACGTTCATGTTGCCGTTGGCCGGCATCACCAGGTCTTCCGATGGGTGCACTGCCTGGTATCCGTCGGAGCCCATGCCGCCCCAGCGTCCCGCCGTCTTGGCCTGCGCGTCCTCCTGGGCCAGGAAGGAAGCCTTCGGGTACCACACGCCTACGGCCCAGTCGAAGACGCTGAAGGTGGCCACCAGGGGGCCGTGTACCCGGTCCGCGAAGGCGTTGAGGGCGCCGGCGCTGCCGAAGGGGTTGTCCTTCTTCTGCGCGAACGACCAGTGGGAGAAGGCACCTTGGAGGAGCAGCAGTGACGCGACCGGGCTGCTTGCGGCTGAGCTGATGCCGGACAGGGCGAAGGAGACCAGCCGGGCGCCGAAGCTGTGGCCGATCAGGTGGACCCGCACCAAGGATGACCGGCTGTGCAGGGCCTCGAGCAGTGGTCCCAGCCCGCTGCGGCCGATGTCGCCGGCGCGAGCCTTCATGACCGTGTATGACAGGACGCGCATGGCGTCCTTCGCGCCGTTGAGGGCGTGGCTGAACCAGTCGCCGATGCCTTGCGTCGCGGAGCCCGGTGGTGCGCTGCCAAATGCCTCGGCGGCAGCTTGGTATGCCGTCTTGGGGTCGGTTGTCAGGAGCAGAGCGGTCTCGCCCGAGTCCTCGAACTCGCCATCGGGTGATGGCGGTACGAGAGACGTCAGCAGTTGGTGGATCTGTCGCAGCCGTTCCTCTTTGTGCGCGTCGGGCTCGTTCGAGCCGACTGCGTTTTCCCCCTGGTCGATGAGCCGGCCGATCTCCGTCACTGTCTGCTGCTGCGTGGGGTCGGCGAAGCCCGGCTGGAGGGACTTGGCGATCTCGGTCCCGGAGAGTGCTGCTGTACCGGCGCTGAGATCCACCACAGCGCCGTTCTCGGCCTGCGTCGCGGCATCCGCCGGCGGAGGGGTTGCCTGTGTGGGCGGGAACCACAGGGAAGGCCAGTAGATGCCGGCGAACCCGATCCTGCCGATGCCTGCCGTGCCGGTCGCAGCATCCCGGATCATCGGGAACATCGTGTTGTACAGCGTGCGGGCGCTGTCCTTCGATGTTCCCCATCCGTGGCTGAACAGGAAGAGGTCGTCGACGCCTTCGGCGATCACCTGATCGAGGAAGTCTCGTGCGGCAGGTGCCGTCAGCCGGCCGTTCTCTTCGAATTCGAGGTCCCACGCCGGCTCGTTCGTCGCCAGTCGTGTCATGTCCGCTTCCCTTTCGTCAGACATTCGCGAGCATGCGCATCAGGTCGACCAGGCCTGCCCCTTGTGCATACCGTTCCCGGCCGAGGTCGGTGGCGCTGTCGGTGAGCAGGCGCTTGACCTGTCGGGGCCGGCCGATGAATTCCGGGCGGGCGGAGAGGAAGGCTGCGATGATGCCGGAGACGTGTGGCGCCGCCATCGAGGTGCCGGACTGCTCGGCGTAGGTCAGCGAGCTGGCTGGGCTAGACGCTCCGGTGGCCGGGTCCAGTCCGGCCGCCGCCCGGATCGTGCCGCTGGCGGCAGAGGCGATCCACTCGCCGGGCGCCACGACGTCCGGTTTCATTCGCCCATCGAGCGTTGGCCCCTTGCCCGATGTCCAGGTGACGCCGAAGGCATGAGGCGCGTCCCGGTGCGTGGATCCGACCGCGATGCAGTCTTCGGCATGTGCTGGTTCGGTGATCGAGCCCATGACGGCGGAGGTGTTGGACGAGTCTCCTGCGGTACGGGCACCGAAATTGCCGGCGGAGACGACCACCACCACGCCGGAGGCGACAAGCTGATTCACCGCCTGGCACAGCGGTGACTGGCCTGCGGCGTACTGGTCGGGTTTCCACTCGGAGCCCAGGCTCATGTTGACCCCGTGTACGCGCAGAACCCCAGGGTCCACGTTGACTTCGGTTCGCAGGTACGTAAGAGCGCGGATGACCGCGCTGGACGACGTGATCCACGTGCCCTGCCGGCTGAGCCGCATGACCTTGATGCTCACCAACTCGCATGCGGGCGCCATCCCGGACAGCTTGCCCACATGGGCCCGTTGAACATATCCGCCGTTCACCGGCTCCTTCGACTCCGCGACACGCGGCGTCATGCCCTCGGGCGTGCAACCCGAAATGATGCCGGCGACGTGTGTACCGTGCCCGCTGGCGTCCACCAGGGGCTGCAGTTGAGCCTGGGCGTCAGGCTGCGCCGGGTCTGCGGGGTTCACGAGGAAGCTGAAGTCGCGGTGCAGTTGGCTGGCCGGCCCTTGCAGTGGATCCTCCCCTCGGCCGGCGGAGGCGAGTTCCAGCCGGGAGAAGTGCGGGTGGCTGGCATCGATTCCGCTGTCGATGACGGCCCAGACGATTCCGCGGCCGCGTGCGTCGTAGGAGTGCCAGGCGGCGTTGGCCTTCACGGTGGGAGCGGAACGATCGATCTGCGGATGAAGTACGTAGTCCGGCCATACCCGGAAGATGGTCGGCGGCCGGTGGCTGTGCTCGGCAAGTTCCTGGTCTGTTGTCACCATGTCGCGCAGGACGGCGCGGGAGATGACGCACTGGTACAGCTTCGGCGCGATGAGTGCGAGACCCCTGGGAACGGGGGGCTGGACGGGGCTCGTCGAGGTGGCTTCCTCGGGCCACCATCCGCCGGCCTGCGTCGCGTACTGCTCCCACAGGCGGTAGAAGGCCTCGCGGACCGCCAGCAGGCCCCCGGGATAGAGCACATTCAGCTCGATCAGCATCGGGAGGCGCTGCTGCGGGTCGGTCGGGGTGGGGCCCTCGGTGGCCCCACCGTCCGGCGGCAGGTTGAGGTCACCCACGATGGGGGACCGGAACGGCACCTGCGGCTCATGCGTCATGAGCGTGCCCTTTCCCTGAAGCCGCTACGGAGTTCCGGCAGACCCCGGCCTGACGCCTTGTCAGCGGCAGCCGCCGGCCGAACCTGTACGGAGCTGCCGGCGGTTCCCTGGGGGGTGAACAACTCTGGCAAACCAGACAGGTGCGTTCTGGGCAGGCTACACGCTGTGAGTGACCTCGGGAGCCTTCAGCGCGAGTGCCACCAACGCGGCCGAGACCTCCTGGATGACCTGTTCGGCTTCGCCGAAGTCCGGCTGGAAGGTGTCACCGCACTCGATGGTGAAGCCGAACACCTTCGTGGCGGCCGGGTCGGTCAGGTGCCGGCTGTACGCGTAGTCGTCGCTCGTCCCCGAGGTGGGGTACAGGCCGTACGCTGCATCAACCCCGTAGTCGACCCCACGTACTGCACGGACCGCGTCGTTCATCTGCTCCGCCAGTTCGACCCCGATCTGCAGGTCCTGCTCGGGAATGAACTCGCCGATGCCGTCGTCCGGCCGCCCCCGCACTGCATCGAGATCGGGGTTACGGAAGTTGTCGGCCGGGGTGACGGACTGGTTCTGGTCGCAGCCCCAGTTGTGCAGGATCACCGGAACCGCGCTGTGGACGTCGACCAGCCACTCGATTTGTGGATGGTTGTCGAGAGCCCAGACCACGTTGCGGGTCTCGGGCTCCGACGCTGCCGCCGGCCCTCGGTAGACCTGTACATCGCACGGTTTGTCTGACGTGTGGACATGCGCGTTCGGGGCGAACTTCGCGGTGTGATCCCAAAGGAAATCGAAATTCCGGTTCAGGTCCACCCCCACGCATGAGGGACCCGTGGACCCGGCAGGCGCCGGCCGGCGGTTCTTGCGCCACGTCGCGGAAGTGGTCTGGCTGAAGGCCCGGCCGTCAGGGTTGACGCAGGGGAAGAAGAACAGATTGAGGCTGTCCAGGACCTGCGTCACCTGGGGCGCCGTGAACGCCGATGCTCCATAGCCGAGTCCGGTGGCCAGGCTGTGTGCCTCGAGCAGGTCCGCTGCCAGCGAGATCAGTGCGTCGGGTGGCACCCACTCCCGGGCGTGCATCCCGCCCAGCAGCAGGATTGCGGGCACCTCGTCGACCGGTCGTGTCCCCACCCGCAAGAGCCTTGCTGTCCGGCCCTCGTGCGTGGGGTGGGGCGGAGTGATGATCTCTGTCGCCCCGGGGTGGGCGTCGTGCAAGTTGGTGATCGCCGATTCGATCTCGGTCACGTTGAGATACATGCTCACTCCTTCCTGCCCAGACCGTGGGGGACGGCGTCCCGGTCTGCGAAGCGGTCACCGCCGCCGACCTCTTCCTGCCGGGTACGCCAGCTCTCGGTGATGTTCTCCACTTCGGTGATGTCCACCAGCGATGCCGAACCGGACGCTCTGGCCTCGCCCAGTTGGTCCTGGCGGAAGTAGAGGTCCAGTTCGACACCGGCCGGGGTGCGGTGCGCGATGGCGCGGCAGCCGACATCAGGCTGTGTCTCCTTGAGGAACTCCCTGAGCGCTCCGGCGTTCTCGGCGACGACGTGACAGCGGATGACCGCGGGTTCCTCGCTCATGGGTTCAGTCCTTCGGCGAGCGCGACGGCCCGGGCGGCGTTCACCCGGCCGAAGCCGTAGTCGTCATTGTGACCGGCCTCGTTGTACTGGACCCCCGGTCCTCCGATGTGGTCGGCAGACTTGTGCATCACCTCGCGCAGTTCATCGCGCGTGAGGTGAGGGTTCGCCGACAGCGCCAGTGCCGCGCATCCGGCCGCGCACGGAGCAGCGAAGCTGGTGCCGGTCTTGGTTCCGTAACCGCCACCGGACGTGGTGCTGAGAACTTTGACGCCCGGGGCGATCAGCTCGACCTCCGAGCCGCGTGCCGCGTTGTCCTCCAGGTCCTGGTTGGTCGACCGCACCACGGCGATCACGTCCGCATGGGAGACCACTTCGTCCTTGGCGATGTCGACGTTTGTGCCATTGCTCGCCGCCCAGAAGATCGCCAGTCCCTTGCCCTGACGTCCCTTCGTGGCGGCGAACTTGAGAGCAAGGTCCAAAGCGCTGGTCAGATCCCACTCCGCGACGTTCGGGCCCAGGCTGCTGACCAGGATGTCCGCCCCGTTCCCCGGGGCGATTGCGGGGACCTCCACCGACGGGTCGGTCGCGTATGCCACGGCGCGGGCGAGGGTCGCCTGCGTGCCGACCTGGTCCGGCAGACACGCCAGCAGCATCAGGCTGCACTCGGGGGCCGCTCCCGAACCACCCTCCCCGTTGTTGTGCCGGGCCCCGACCATGCCGACGCAGAAGGTGCCATGACCGCTGTCGGGCATCCCGGCAGTGCCTTGGACGAAGACTGCCCCTCCCACATGATCGGCGAGGAAACCTGACAACGGATCCACCCCGGGAGCGAGGTCAGGGTGCTCCACGTCGAAGCCGTTGTCGATGACGGCGACCCGGACCCCGGCTCCGAAGGTACGGTCCCACGCCGACTCGATATGAACGTCGGCATCCGGCGTACCACCGTTCGTGCCGACGTTCCTCCATTGCCATTGCTGCGCGTACTGGGCACCGGCAGGCCTGAACCGGCCGGGGACATGCTCGATGAGCGAAGGCTCGGCGAAGACGAAGCGGTCGTTGCCCTGGAGTTCGACGGAGGCGGCGAGGGCGTCCTGCCACGCCGTGGCTCGCACCTCATACAGGTTCTTGGCGAAGCGGAGTCTGTTGACCACCGTCAGACCGGCCGCCTCGAGCTCGAGTTCGGCCTCGTCCTTCGAGAGCGCCGGTTGCAGCTGGACAGTCAGAGCGTCGGTCGCAATACCGATTCTGCCGTTGGACCGCAGGATGACCGTGCCGGTCGCTTCCGCCCCGGGGATCTCCTCGCCTGTGGTGAGCGCTTCGCGGGTTTGCTGATTCGGTCTGACGAATATCCAGCTGGCCCGGGCGAAGGCGTCGGCCGTCTCGTCGTCGACGCCGGCGTCGCGAACCTGCCCGCGGGCACTGCTTCCCAGTTCTGACTCCACATCGGCAGCAGATCTGCCGAGGCTGTCCTTGACCGCAATCACATCGTCGAGTTCTTCAGCCTCGACGAGACGGCCGCGCTGGAAAAACTGACGTGACATGGCACTCGCCTCTTCATGTCGGGTGAAAACCCTGGCCGGTGACGGTTCGGCCCACGGATCCGCAGCACGAGGTCCGCATCCCCCGCTGCGGGACCGGGGTCCGGCCGGCGGCCACCCGTGCCCGAACTACGACAGTGGGGCCCCACCACCTGCCGTGGTCCCGGGACCTGCCGGCAATCCTTCGACCCTCATGCGGAGTACACGTGGATCTATGCCGTATACCGGAACCGAGCTTTCCGAGACCTCGGAAAGCTCGGTGCCATCCCGGAACAGATTTCCCGTCTCGATGATTCAGTCTGCCGCTGGACAGATAATCCCAGAGCCTGATAATGAGCCTGGGATTTCCCTCATGCAACAACGGGAGCGAAGGTGTCTGCTTCTTACCAGCTGACCCCGATGCCGACGCCGAAGGCGCTGACTCCGATGGAGAACCTTGCCTGGCCATTGGACCGGGAAACAGGCGGCTGGGTGGGTTCCAGAGAATCGGCGATCACGGCAGAGCGGACCGGGACTCCGGAACTGCTCTTCCAGGACAGATCCAGGTCGACGCCGTTGGCCAGCGTCCAGAACCGGTTGAAGAGTTCCTCGCTCTCGCGCACGGCGTCCGGGTCGATTCCTTGAGCGGTCGCCGCATCCCTGACGTGCGCAGTGAAGGTCTGTGGGTCCTTGAGCTGCCTGAGGGAATCGAGGATCGAATCCGACATTGCCTTGCTCATGATCTGAACGACGGTCTGATACGCGTCGTAGTCGGTGTCCGCTTCATTTGCTCGTGTTGCTACTGCCTGGCTGGTGGCGACCATCATTTTTCCCTTTCTGAGGCTGCTCCCATTTGCCGTGCTTTCAGGCGATGCCGCAGAGAGTGCGGACGTGATGCCTGCCTTGGCGATATCAAGCCGTGAGCCCACGGGCCCCTGCACGGACGGGAGATCCTGAATTCCTCTACCCGTGAGCATCCCCCGCCTCTGTTCGGGCGACGTGGGGCGGATGGTGCAGTGGCGTGGCTCAAGCGTTTTTGATGCATCGACGACGCGTCGTCGACGCAGGAGGCAGCGACTGCTGCAGCCGCCGGAAGGTGACAGCGGCAGGCTTGCCCCGCCGTCATCTGCGCCAAAGAGCGGACTGACCGGATGCGCGTGGCACATGACGGCGGCACAGTGGTGAACGTGTCTGGAATCGAAACCTCGAACGAGGTATCGCTCGAACTCCTGGGTGTCTTCGAGCTCACTTGCTGCGGCAGCAGGGTGCCCCTACCCCTTGGGACACAGCGACTACTGGCTCTTTTGGGCCTCAAGCCCGAGGGCGTCCACCGGGGCGTGGCAGCGGAGCAACTATGGCCCGACTACCCGTGCCACCGAGCCGCGGCCAACCTGCGCTCGGCACTGTGCCAAGGGCGGCGCCCCTGTTGCGTCACTCTGATTGACTGCATAGGCCAGCGCCTGCGGATGTCGCCACTGGTCCAGGTCGACGTGCTCCAGATCCGCGACTCGGCCCGGCAAAGTGTCGACACGCCGACACCGCTGCCCACAGACAGCGAGACGCTCATAGAAGCCTTCACCCGGGATCTCCTACCGGGCTGGCCTGACGAGTGGCTGCAAGCGGACCGCGAACGCTGGGACCAAATGCGCCTGTACTCCCTGGAGGGCCTGGCCCAGCAGATGTTGACCGCTCAGCAGTACCTGCACGCCCTCCAAGCAGCGTTGGCTGCAACCGCGATCGATCCGATCCGGGAGACCGCCCACCGCATCGTCATCGAAATTCACATCGCCGAAGGCAATGTCGCGAACGCGGTGCAGTGTTACCACCAATACAAGGCCTACCTTCAGCGCGAACTCAAAGTCAGCCCGTCTCCGCAGATGACCGATCTGTTGCAGGGACTGCCATGCCTTCAACATGACCAGTACAGGCAGCACAGTGCGCCGACGCAAGCGCCGATGCCTGCACCCGACCGGCTGCGCGGACAGGCCAACGCCTCACATGCCCGAGAAGCGACAGCGATGTCTGTGCACACCACCGTCAACGTCGGTAAGGCCAAGAGCTCCTGACGGAACGAGGCGGCCCGCGCCACGCTCCCGCCGTCATGAGCCAAAGCGGTGCGCAGACAGCGGCCTTCCTCCGACTCGTTCGTCAGGCGCAGACGGTCTCGTATGTCCAAGACGGCGACGGTAGCCCTGGGCACTGATGACCGGCGCAGCACGCCTTCTGGCCGTCCACCGCCCGCACCGCTGGAGCGGTCGAAATCCGGGTGCCAGGCATGCGGGCGGAGCCGACGCCCATGGACTCCTGGCGTGCCGATGCCGGCCGCAAGCCGCGATGGCCTGCTCATCGGTGTCAACTGCTCCGCGCTCGCGCCCCGGCGACCAGCTGACCCCAGCCAGAAGAGCGCACATGAACAGACTCTCGTGGTTGCCGGCCCTGCCTCCCTGGCGGATGCGCAGGTACCGAAACCCGTGCAGCCAGGCGAACACAGGCCGCCGCCCTGGCCGCACACGCCGCCCCCGACAGCCCGCACGCGCTGGCCAACCTGCTGGACAGCCTGCCAGAGACCGGGGCGGACAAGCAGACCGCCACCCTGGCCGCACGGCTTCCAGCGGGATGCTTCGCTCAGTCCATCGGCATCAGCGACCACCAAGAACGTATCCGATCTGGACGCGAGCCCGACGGGAGTGCGGCCCCTGTGCGGACGGGGAAGCACCCGGAGCGAGCCGGGAACCAGCCACCGTGTCAGCACGGCCCGGGGCAGGACCGCGTGGATGACGGCGAAGTCCAGGCCGGCGAAGAAGTACCCGGCGAGCACGGCCATCTCGTTGCCGACCTCGCCCATGAGGTGGATGTCCTGTCCGGCCAGGGCGACGACCTGCCACCGGGTGCCGCGGAAACGGACCTGTGCCCCGAGCACCACCACCAGCCGCCCGCCCCTCACGACACCGCCCCGTGCCGGCCGCCGGCGGTGCCCCGGTCCGCGTCCGGTACCGCACCCGGCCCCGGGTCCACGGGGGCTGCGCCGGCGGCCCGGCCTTCTTCGCCACGCCCGTCGCCCGTGTCCGGGTTGCTGCCGGGTCCGCGAACGCCTGGTCGCCTACCTCCAGCACCGCACCGACTGCCGGCCGACCACCGGCAACCCGCACCTGTTCGTCCACGTCCGCACCGCAGTCACCACCACCTGCATCGGTCCGGGCCGGGTTCGGCGGCATCCGGGCCCGCACCTGACCACCCGCAACCTACGCAGCGCCCGCGGATGGTGCGGGTGGTCGTCGTCTTGCCCGCGGCCGGCGGGCACTGCGACCGGGCCTGCTGTCACGGCCCCATCGAGGTGGCTGTCCGGCCGCGGGGCTGGGTTCACTGGCGGGTGAGGATGGCGACCGCGGCGGTGAGACCCGAGCTTGCGATGACTCCGGCCGCGGCGGCCGCGGCGGGCTGCTCGGGGGCGAAGACCACGGTCAGGACGGCACTGGTGAGCGCGCCGACGACGATGGTCAGGACCACGATGAACGTGGTCCGGGAGGGACGGTTCTCCGCATTCCGGCGCGGGCGGGCGGTGGAATGCGTGCGAGGAGTGCCCATGGGCACCTCCAGAAGGGTAGGAGGAAAGGGAAGTCCGGTGCCAGCCGGTTCTGCATTCCTCCCCCCATATCTTCTGACGAAATCCTGCGACAGGCTGCAGAATTTTCCGGTGAATTCACTTGGGTTCCACGGGTGTTGGCGTGTATTCGGCTGAACCGTGAGGGCTTTTCAGGCGCCCTGATCCCGCGCGTCACTTTCGGTGTCACCCGCCCTGCGGGCGGCTTTCAGCAGCTCGCGTGCGCTGTGGGAACGTCAGGCATCCGAAGACGCAGCCCCCTCACGGCCTCAAAGGGGACTGAGCCCGGCCCCTCGTTCCGGCGGCCGCGCGGACCTGTTCTCCCTTGCCCGGGGCGGGTGTTCTCCCGGACGGCTCCCGGTGCGGCGAGGGAACGGTGTGCCGGCTGTTCCGGGAACCCGCCGAACGGCTTCCTCGCAGTCTGCTACATGGCAGACGGGCATCGTCCGAATGCTGGATTTCATGGTGAGGTTTTCCTCTTCGGGGGCTCGGGTAGGAGTGCTGCAGTGAATTCGGACCCCCGAAAAGTGGGATGGTGATTCACTCGTTCCCCGGCGGCAGAATGCGTTGGGGGAGAGGGAAGTCCTGGCGGGTCACCTGTGCCAGCAGGCCGCCACAACCGCACACGCGCTGTGACCCCGTCCTCGGCCGACGGGGTCACCGTCATGCGGCCTGCGCAAGGACACCGGTCACAGCCGCACACTCCCGCCGCCGTGACCTGCCACCGGGCCACCTCGCGCCGGTGGCCCGGCCGGGACGCCACCTTCCCGCTCGCCATGTCGCAGAAACCGCAAGGCAGTTCGGTGCCCACGACGCCTGTTGAGGAGCCTCACCGGCCGGCCGTCGTCACCGCAGTGCGCCCTGCCGACCCCGCCGGGAACCGGCCGGGGGTGTTGCTAGATGATGCCTGCGCTGCGGGCGGCCGTGAGCCAGGTGGGAAATTCCTGCAGGAGCCGGTCGTAGAGGAGGTCGTCGCTGACGGTCTGGGGGGTGCGTCCGGCGTGGAAGAAGCCGGCGTTGTCGACGACACGCCGCTCGGGCACGGCGAGAGTGTCGAGCTTGCGCAGGAACGCGAACTCGTTGTCGGCCGGGTCGCCGAAGCCGATGAACTGCCAGAACAACGGCAGGCGGGCGGCTTTGCACAGGTAGCGTTCGGCGGCGGGTCTGCTGGTGGGGCCTCCGTCCGTCTGGAAGATCACCAGAGCGGGCTCGTCGCTGCCGGAGTCGAGGTAGTGGTCGATGACCTCGTCCATCGCCCAGTGATAGTTGGTGCGCCCCATGTGCCCGAGGTTCTGGTGCAGCTTGTCGATGCGGCCGCGGTGCCTGCCGAGATTGAGGTCGGTGGATCCGTCGACGTCGGTGGAGAAGAAGACCACCGGGACGGTCCCGTCGTCGTCCAGGTGCGCGGACAACGTCAGCACCTGCTCCGCGAGATGCTGCATGGTGCCGTCGGCGTAGTAGGGCCGCATGGAGCGTGAGCGGTCCAGCACGAGATACACAGCCGCCCGTACTCCTTCCAGTCCGTGATTGCGGACGCTGGTGCCTGCCGTCTTGTAGAGGCTGACCAGGTCCGGGGCCCATTCCAGCACCTTGGACAGGCTGATGGCAGAGGAGTACTCACCGCGGTTCGTCTCGATCACCCTTACAGAGTGGTCTCAAGGAACGGGCCAGATCCCGGCTTTACCGACTTCGCTTGCCTCTCGGCACTTTCTGGTGCCCCGGTAGGCCGACAGGGCCGATCCGTAGATGGGACCGGGTACAGAGCAGCTCTCTCCACTGGTCGACCGGCGCGCATGTCGCCCAGGGCCACCGTACTGTCCAACGCTGCCGGGTGCTCGGTACGCGGCTCACCCCGTCCACCCGCCAGCCGCGGTAGGCCGGATCCGACGATGCGGCCGGTCCGTTGGCGGGCGTCGAGCAGATGTGGAAACCGGAGCAGGGTCTCTACGGAAATCTCCAGGAGGTGCTGGCGACGATCCTCAGTGCTGGGTGCGTGCGGCGCGGTACGTCCTCCGCAACTGGTCCGCCTCCGCGCACCGGACCGCTCCGTGTCCGCAGTCGTCGCAGGTGGTGGCATGGTCGATGTAGGCGCGGTACGCAGTCTGGATGCGGTTGAACGTGCCGCTGTCGGCGACCTGCTGCACGTGACCGGAGGCGCTTCCCGCATCGCGCCATTGCCATCGGGTGCCGCTCACGACCTGCCTCCACGGCGCTGCGGGTGGGGGTGGTTGCGGATTTCGACGCTGCAGTCCGTCGCGCGGGACAGATCGGCCTCGTCGACGGCCTGGGCCCGCTGCCGGGCAAGGGCACCGCAGACGCCGCAGCCCGGAGCAGGCGCCGGCGGAGCCAGAGGCAGTTCGAGTGTGACGGGTGGATCCATGGTCGTCATCCAGTGCCTCCACTGGCACAGGTCTGCCCCGGCGCCGGCAATGCGGTGCGCGGGAGCAGAGGGGTGGGCCTGTCGCTGTGGACGACGCTAGGAACCCGAGCAGCGCACCCGCTACGAAGTTGCACCAAATTACACATGAGTTGAAGGGCCCAGGTCGTGGCCGGTACGCACTCTTGACTGCGTCATCCGGGGGCGTGACGGTGGTGCAAATCGCTGCAACCCACTAGCACGGGAGGCACGCCAGTATGAACATTCAGTTCGTCGGGATCGACCCCGACACGGATGACGATGGATGCCCGACGGTATGGGTCGACACGGACACATCGGATCTGCTGATCCAGAGCTACAAAGCCGACGACGCGGCCACCGCACGCTGCGACGCATTATCTCCGGCCCGTGCTCCGATCCCGCCTGCAGAGACGGTCATCAGGATCCCCCGACGGATGATTCCGATCATCAGGAAGGCGTGCGATGAGCTCGATCCCGGAGTTCGGTGAACTCCTCGCCGGCGCCGAGCGGTCGGCGGTCCATCTGGAGATGCGGGACAGCTACTTCAGCAACCCGCGCTTCGAGGCGTGGAAGCAGGGACATCGCGCCGACTGGGACGACCGACCCTCCTGGTGGCGGTCCTTCCACCAGCAGATCGCCGACGCCGTCGAGCGGGGCGTACGCATCCGCCGGGCCCGGATCATCTCCGAGCCCGTCAGTGAGTACATCCGCTGGGAGCACTACGTCACCCGCGCCAACGTGGAGGCCGGCGAACTGGTGCGATGGCTGCCCCGGCACCGCACAGCAGATCTCCTCGTGCCCGGCTGCGACTTCTGGATCTTCGACGACCGCCTGATCCGCGTGCACCACTTCTCCGGCGACGGCGACTGGGAGAGCAAAGAACTACGCGAGGACCCCAGCATCGTGCAGATGTCCTCCGCCGCGTTCGAGACGATCTGGGAACGCGCCACCCCGCACGACGAGTACGAGGTCAAGTAACCCGACATGCCCCCCTTCCCCACGTCCAGCCTCCAGCAGGCACGCACAGCACTCGCCGCACGCCTGCGGGAGATACGCCTGGACGCAGGCATCACCAGCAAGGAACTCGCCCAGCGCTGCCACTGGTCCGTCGCCAAGTCCTCCCGCATCGAAAACGCCCGCACCGCACCGTCCGACGCGGACATCCGGGCCTGGTGCACGGCCTGCGACGCGGACACACAGGCGGCCGACCTGATCGCGGCCAACCGGCAGGCCGACTCCCTGTACGTCCACTGGAGACGACTGCAACGCACCGGACTGAAACAGCTTCAGGAGTCGTCCACACCCCTGTACGAACGCACCCGCCACTTCCGCGTCTACGCCTCCCACGTCATCCCGGGCTACCTGCAGACACCCGGCTACGCCACGGCTCTCATGGGCACCATCGCGACTTTCCGCACAACCCCCGACGACGTGAACCAGGCCGTCCAGGCACGCATGCAGCGCTCACGTGTCATCCACGAAGGCGACCACCGATTCGCCACACTCATCGAGGAGAACGTCCTCCGCCACCGCATCGGCGACACGGAGGTAATGGCCGGCCAACTGGGCCATCTCCTCTCCTCCATGGCACTGCCCTCCATGTCCCTGGGGATCATCCCCGCCCAGGCGCCACGGGAACAGATCATGTGGCCGCTGGAACAATTCACCGTCTTCGACGACGCACGAGTCAACGTGGAACTGCTCGCCGCAAAAGTGACCGTCACCGCCCCGGGCGAACTGGACATCTACCTACGCGCGTTCACCAGACTCACGGAGCTCGCCGTCCACGGCGCCGACGCTCGCGCCTTGATCGTGAAGGCGATCGATGCCCTGCACTGATCCTGACACGACGACGAGGCGGCGCAGGCGGTCGTCGGACGTGACTGCCTCGTATCCGACATACCGCTTCTTTCCCTGAGCTATCGTGCGTGGCAGAAGCAGGACGGGGGCCTGGAAGCGGTGCAGGATCTCAGGGCTGGCGATCCACGAGAGATCGGCGGATACGTGCTGCAGGCCCGGCTCGGGGCAGGGGGCATGGGCGAGGTTTTCCTCGGCAGGTCGCGTGGTGGTCGCCGTATCGCGGTGAAGGTCGTGCGGCAGCACATCGCCGCCGAGCGGGGTTTCCGTGCGCGCTTGCGACGCGAGGTCGAAGCCGCACGGCGGGTAGGTGGGTTTTGGACGGCCCATGTACTGGACGCGGACCCAGATGCGGTGACGCCGTGGATCGCAAGCCAGTACATACCGGCGCCCGACCTCGGCGTACTCATGACCCGGGAAGGCAGACTCGCCGACGCGGCGGTGCGAGACCTGGGTGCCGGCCTCGCAGAGGCACTGGCCTGCATCCATGACGTCGGCCTGGTCCACCGCGACCTGAAACCGTCGAACGTCCTGGTCACGGACGACGGCCCGCGTGTCATCGACTTCGGCATCGCCAAGGCCCTGCAGGGCTCGACCATCCTGACGGGTCCGGGAGTTGTGATCGGAACTCCGAGCTACATGTCCCCTGAGCAGGCCACTGCCGCACCGGTGGGTACGGCGAGCGACGTCTTTTCGCTGGGCGCGGTGCTGTACTTCTCGGCAACTGGAGCCAGTCCCTTCGGGGAAGGAAATGCTGCGGCACTCCTGTACCGCGTGGTCCACGATGATCCTGACCTCACCCCCCTACCAGCATGGCTGCGGCCCGTCGTTGCCGCCTGTCTGGACAAACAGCCAGAACGCCGGCCAAGCCCCCAGGCCCTGCTGCACATTCTCGCCCCACGCGGCAGCGACAAAACTCCCACGCTGCGCACGGTGGTGGACACCCCCTCCGCTCGCGCGTCGGCACCGCGCAGCGAGGTCCCGCACAAGACCGCACCGCCGACAGCTCCCTTCACCCACAGCAGGTCACGGAACTCGGCTTCTGCCACAGCCCCCACGCAGCCGCTCACAGGCGCCGCGGACACCGAAGGGACCGCGGGCTGGGTGCTGTGGAGCAAGCCGCCGGACGGCGCAGACGGCTACCGCATTCTGAAGTGCTGGCCTCCGGAACACGAGGACATCTACCAAGGCCAGATGCATCACTGGCTGCCAGGATGGCCCAGCCCGCATGACAAGCTGCCCTGGTTCCAGGTGGCCCCCGCGATGGCCGCCACCGGCGGCCGCTTGGCGCTCGGAGTTTCTGTCCTGGACACAGCGGGCTGGATCGACGCGTACAACAGACCCGTCTATGCCGGCGTACACGTTCGTGTTCCATGGAGCGTTGTAGCCGGCAGATCCATCGGCTGGACCGCACTGTGCCGTGCTGCACTGACGGCCCGAAGAGGCCTCGTCCTTCCCGACGGCCGTCCCGACCCAGCAACCATCCAAGGACCTGCTGCTCCCCTCCATCTGCGGATCAGCCCCAACGAGAATCTTGCGAGCAACTTTCATGAGGAGCTTCCTCGCCGGATCACCAATGGGACACTCTGGATTGCCGCCGCCGCTGCCCACCTCCTCGACGGCCCTCTCGTGGTGACCAGCGCCCAGACGTACGAGACATTGGAATTGATGCGGGTCATGGACCTGGTTGCAGCCATGCTGCCGTACGGCGCGCGAAGTTCACTCGGTGCCGGTACAGCTTCCACGCCTGTCCATGGCCACCGGCTCCGCATCACCTGGGGGCATCACGACTCCACGCGGACCAATATCGAATGGGGCCGCCTGCCAACCGACCTCAGCACGATGTCCTCGGTCGCCCGCGCATACCACGATCAACTCATCAACGCCTGGGACGCTCACGGCGGCGAGTACGTGGTGCGCCGTCTCGCCGAGGCCGACATTGCGCGTGAGCCCTGGGACATCGACGCCCCCGGTTCTGGACGGAGCGCCCTTCGCCTGTTGCGTGACTCGATGTACTAGGCAATGCCCTTCCGGGGCCAGCGGTCCATCGGCTCTCACGGGCGCCATGCCCGTTCTGCGCAAGGCCATCGACGCGGGTGAGCTTGATGATGATCTCCGGATCCTCCCGAACATGGTCCGTCGGCCGTGCGTAGTACGAGAGTTGACGCGTGATGAAGTACATTCCTGTGTCCCAATGACGCGACAGGCTGACGCGGCTGCGAGGAGCAGGAACGATGACGAACCCGGCAGCGCCAGACCCAGCTGCGGGAAATGGGCAGGCCCCCAGCGAGGGCAGCAACGCCAGCCCAGATGCTGCCGGTTCCGACAGTGATTCCCCGAACGAACCGGCAGCGTCTGCCCCACCGACGCCGGCCTCGCCAACGTGGCGCGATGAAGTGCTGCAGCAGCTATCGGGACAGGATCCGGCTCGCGGCCGAATGCGTGCCTTCCGAGCGATCGCCGTCACCTGCGTCGTGGCATTGATCAGCATCGTCGGCGGCTTCGAGGTGTCGCACCGGCTGGAGGACAGGCATTCTCAGGGAGACGCCGAGCGCGACGACCGCAACGCGGATGTGATCGAGGATGCCAAGAAGCCGTTCGACTGGAAGATGAACCCGGGGCTCAGCGACGAGGATCCGTGGGAGAGCTGGGTGCTTGATCGGCGGCTCACTCCCGAGGAGCAGGCGGAGCTTAAGGGGCTGAGGGACCAAAAGGCTATCTGGGCTTTCGTGAAGAAGCGCGGTGGGTGGCGTGTTGGCATGGAAGCTGGTTCGTACAAGTTGCAGCTGACCAGCGAGAGGCAGAAGGCAGTAGTCGTTACGCAGTTGGCGGCACAGGCGGTCAACTGCCGGCCGTCGCCAGTGAAAACCCACATCTCGATCGGGAGTGGGGGGACCGAGACTTGGGATGATGCGCACTTCAACCTCACCGCCGATGGCTCGTCCGTGCCCGCGCTCGTCTTCAAGCAGAAGGAGCCGACGGACAGCCCGTCGGAAGCGCCCTTCGACAAGGTGGTCTCTCTGGGCGGGACCCAGTCCCCGGGCTTCTTGGTCCTGACCCCGTTCTTGAGGGCTCCGAAGCTGTGTGATTGGTCGGTGTCCTTGAAGTACAACGTGAACTCGGGAAAGACTCAGTCCCAGACGATCAACAAGGATGATGACGGTCGTCCTTTGGGGGTCACCGGACTGTACGACTTGGGCGGCGTCGACTCCTGGCAGTGGTCGGATGACGATGTCTGGGTGCACTCCCCGCCAGTGTCTTAGTCGCCACGTACGCCGATGACGACGCCCCCCCCGAAGACCGGCCATCCTCCGATCACGGCCGCCATACACGCATGGTGGCCGCCCTTTACCCAACTCGTGATTCGTCAGGACCAAGCACGCACGAAATGGCGTCAGCAGCCAAGCGCGCGATGGCTCCCGTGTCGCCCGCTACCAGCGCACTCAACTCATCGAGTGCCGCCCGGCGCTGGTTGCTCAGCTTCGAAGCCCGCCTACGGCTGTTGTCCACGAAGGCCCCTAGCTTTACGGCCTCCTGGCCCCCGTCGGCGTCCACGGTGATCGTTTCGACGTGCTTGCGGGGCACGATCAGATGGCCTTCGCGGCCGTGGAACTGGCGGGCCGCCGCGAGGTTGACGGCCCACCGCTCGTCCTGTGACCGCCGCGCCGGCACTACCGTCTCGCCTTCCGCGGGGGTTCGACTCCGATCGTCTCCAGCAAATACTGCTGCGCTGGGACCAGCTGCTCCCAGCCTGCGCGCTGCGCGGTGATCCACGTTCCGAGGTCTTCGCCCTGCACGATCACCTCGCCCGCGCGGCTCGGCAGGCTGCCACCGGCCCGCGTGTGGGAGAGGGCTGTGGGGAAGAGCTCATGTTTGTCGGGCTGGTAGCAGATGCTGATCTGGGGGCTGGCCTGGGGTGTTGGGGTTTCACTCGGTCGGTTGATCTGTCTTGGGATCCTTCAGGATTCGTGAGGGCTGGGCGGTATCCAGGAAAGAGGGAGAGCAGGCCGGGCAAGGGGCGGTGGGGGTGGTGCGTTCCTTGTCCGATCCGGATGCCGGCCTGGCTACGGGTCGGCTGAGGGCTCTGGAGGGGGAGCTGGTGGACCGGTTCGTGCTCGCGGGGATGGGGGCGGGGTTCACGGACGGTTCGCTCGCGGATGACCGTACGACGCTCATACAGTTCGCTGCTTTTCTCGGGCGCGGGCTGTGGGCGGTGCAGCCGACAGATGCGGATGCGTGGCTGGCCGATTTGCGGGGGCAGGGGCTGGCGCGGTCGACGGTGTATGACCGGGCGAACACCCTGGCCCGCTTCTACACCTTCGTCATCACCCGCTATCAGCAGGAGGTGCAGGCGCGGACGGGCTGGACGGTGGTGCAGCCGGTCGATGAGTTCAACCGGCCCCGGCGCCCCCACGACGGCCGGGTAAGGGTGCCGCCCACGATCGAGGAGGTGACTTGCCTGTTCGACGGCTGGCGCGACCAGACGGTCCAGGCACGTAAGTACGTGCCAGCGGTCCGCAATTATGTGATGGCGTCGTTGTGGCGGCGGGCGGGTTTGCGGATCAACGAGTCGGTGATGCTGGACGTCGCCGACTGGCACCCGGACCTGGGAGGCTTCGGCAAGCTCCATGTCCGCTTCGGTAAGGGCAGCATGGGCCGCGGACCCAAAGCCCGCCTGGTCCCGGGTATCGACGGCGTCGACGTGCTGCTGGGCTGGTGGCTTGCACAGATCCGTCCTCGTTTCGACGATGACCTGCACACGCCCGGCGTGCCGATGTTTCCCAGCGAACGCCGGATGCCGGACGGCCGGCCGGGCCGGGTGAGCGCATCACGTCTGCGGGCCGCCCTCGCCCAAGCGGTCACGGCGCATCTGCCTTTATGGGCAGGCCGGTTGACCCGCACGGCCTGCGGCACTTCTGCGCCTCGTCCCTGTACGAACGGGGCGTGGACCTGAAAGCGATCCAGCAGCTGCTCGGGCACGAGTGGCTGACCACCACGAGCGGCTACATCCACGTACGCAAGGAACACGTCGAGCAGGCATGGGTGCGGGCGAACACCCGGGTCGCCGACCGCCTCGGTGTGGGCGTGGGGGAGAGGTTGTGATGCGCTGGGAATTGAAGAGCCGCGCCCTGGAACGCGGCATCACCACCTCCGCGGCCCTGCGCCGCAGCCTGGCCTCCCACGGCCTTGTCATCAGTGCGGGGAAGATGTCCGGCCCCGCCAGAGCGTTACGGGACCGGGCTATGACCGAGAACCCTAGCCGGGCAGGGGAAGCCGGGCCCTCAGCGATCACGGAACTCGGCCCGCGTGCAGGCTGCTCCTGAACCCTTAAATCCACAGCTCACCGCAACCGGTGACAGCCGGGGGCCTCTACATCCTGGAACGTGCTCGGCAGATGCCGGTGCGGGCGATCGTGAGAAAGCTGGGACACGCGGAACGCCGCAAACGCCCTCCCGCGGATCCAGCTTAATCAGGAGCCGGGCAGGGTCCGGAGAGGCCAGTGCGGAGCACAAGAGCAGGTCTGGGGACGGCATTCAAGGGTTGATCGGTGTGCCAACGCTTGTCCTCCCTGAAGTCCCCGAGCAAGTTGGCTACTTGCTGTCAGAGCGCGAGCGACGCAGGCCTGCTGGTACGTGCGTCACGATCGTCGGCGTACGTCATCGAATGATGTACGCCGACGGTCAACGTCCCGTGGCTCGTCGTCCGCCGGGTCAGGGCGAAGCATTCCGTGAGGGTGAGGCTTTCCCAGTCGACGCAGGCAAAGTGCTTGCAGGAGACGGAGCGCTTGCCATCGGTGCGGCAGACGCCCTCTCTGGGCTAGTGTCCCGGTCCGGAGATCCTGTCGCAGTAGCGGCAGATGCGGTTGATGCAGCGTCGTTCCAGCTCCGCGAACCACCGCTCGACCTGGTTGATCCAGGACGAGTCGGTCGGGGTGAAGTGCAGCTGGAAGCGGGGATGCGCAAGCAGCCACTTGTGCACCGTCGGCGCCTTGTGGGCGGAGAGGTTGCCGCAGATCACGTGGACCGCCAGGCCGGGATCGGTCTGGCGGTCGATCTCGTCGAGGAAGTCACGGAAGTCGACTGCGCGCTGCTGTGCGGACAGCTTCCCGATCACCTTGCCGGTGGCGGTGTTCAGGGCGGCGAACAGGTCCACGGTGCTGTGCCGGACGTAGTCGAAGCTGCGGCGCTCAGGGGTGCCGGGCACCATCGGCAGCACCGGCGCTGTCCGTTCCCGGGCCTGGATCTGCGGTTTCTCGTCGACCGCGAAGACGGCCGTGTTCGCCGGCGGGGCGAGATACAGTCCGACCACGTCACGGATCTTGTCGATCAGCAGCGGGTCCGGAGAGATCTTGAAAGTTTCCGTGCGCCAGGGCTGCAGCCCGAAGGCCGCCAGATCCGCAGCACGCTCGTCGGTGAGATCCCCACTTGGCGGGCCAGCTCCCGTTTCGACCAGTGGGTGGCACCCTCGGGCACCTCTTCGAGCGTGCGCACCACCACCTCTTCCACCTGGGCATCGGTGATAGTGCGCGGGACCCCGGGGCGCGGTTCGTCGGACAGCCCGTCCAGCCGGTCGCGTAGGAACCTGGTACGCCACCGCGCCACCGTCTTGCGGTCCATCCCCAGCCGCGCGGCAACGGCCGTGTTGTTCCCGCCCGCGGCACAGGCGAGCACCTTCCGCGCCCGATTCGCCAACCCCTGAGCCGTCGAACGCCGCATGGCCCAGTTCTGCAACGTCAGCCGCTCAGTGGTTGCAGGTCAGGAACGCCTTCGGGTTTTCGTAGACCTGGAGGCGAGAGTTGGCGACCAGCGCGCGTAGTTCGCGTTTGCCGAGGTAGGTCCCGGCGTAGCGGTCCTCCTCGGCACCGTCGTCGACGAAGGAGCCCGGCGACACCAGCGCTCTCCACCAGGATGTGGAAGGCGTCCGTGTCGGTCGCGGCCAGCAGCGCCGAATGGTCCGTCCAGGCGAGATGCGCGATCTGGTGGGCGACGCTCCAGCCGGGCGCCGGGGTGGCGAGCGCCCACTGCTCGGCGCTCAACTCGGCCACCAGCCGGTCGAGTTCCTCGCTCTCCTCGCGCAGGTCGTCGAACACGGGCGTCGGATCGGACACGGGACGCTCCCCTCGGGCATGGCAGCGCCGAAGAAAACAAGCAAGCATGCTTGCATAATTGCGGCCGTTCGGTGCACGACCCGGGGCGAGGGCTGCGCGGACCCTGTGTGCTCAATACACTCGGCGATCGCGCCCATCGCGGCGCACACTCGCATATCGGGGGACGAACGATGAGCAACTGGAACCCGGGCGGACAGCCGCCCCAGGGGCCGCAGCCCTACCAGCCGCAGCCACCTCAGCCCTATCCGCCCCAGCCCTACATGCCGCCCCAGCCCTACATGCCGCCCCAGCCCCAGCCGCCCTACCCGGGGCCGCCGGTGCCGCCGCCGGGCGGGCCGATCACCCGGCTGCGGCGGCGGATCGGCCCCATCCACACCGCGCGCAGGGTCTTCACCCCGTCACGGCCGGGCATCGTCTCGGATCCTGAGGTGGCGCGGATGCGGAAGATCAGGACCCTGGTCGGCGTGGGCGCGTTCCTGTGGATGTCCTACGCCTACAAGCTCGCCCCCAAGCTAAGCGATGCGGCGGACGAACAGGTCGACAAGTCGTGGACCAGCGCCCTCGTGCTGGCGGCGATCCTCCCGGTCGTCGTCGGCGTCCTGTACGGCCTGGCCACTCCGGCGGCGCGACGGGACCTGCTGCGCCGAGCGGGGCGGTGCTTCGGCGCGATCGTGGCCATGATGGCGGCGGCCTCCGTCTTCCCGATCATCGTGCTCTCAGGGTTCTTCGAGGGCCAGGAACCCCTCGTGGAGGGCCACTTCACCGTGACGAAGGGCCTCATCCTCGCGGTCACCCTCTTCATCCTCTTCTGGGTGACGCCGTTCGTCGTCTGGGGCGTGGGACTCGCCGTCCAGCACGTGTTCCGCACCGCGGACATCCACGAGACGGTGCCGCCGCTGCTGATCATGGCGTTGGCGTGGGGGATGGCACTGATCGACATGTTCACCGGCGCCCACGAGGGCGTGCCGACGGTGATCCGGTACGTGTTCATCCTGGGCGCCCCGCTCTCCGTCACGGCGGTGGGCCTGTGGGAGCTGCACCGGCTGCGCGTGCACTACGGGCTGGGGATGCGAGGACTGCTGATGCGCTAGGAACGGCGCCTCGCAGGACGTACTAGTGATCTGGTTTCGAGGTCGTGGGTCGCCACGTGAGGCGCCCCCTCTTTCAGATTGCCGCGTTCTGCTGCGGCGGGTAGCGCGCTCGCGCTGTGCTGCGTGGATGGGCGATACCCGACTGGAACCTGTCGTGTTGTCGGAGGCCGAGCGGCTGACGCTGGAGAGCTGGGCCAAGCGCCGCTCGACCACCCAGGGACTAGCCGTTCGCGCACGCATCGTGCTGGCGTGCGCGAACGGCTGGAACAACACCGTGGTCGCCGCACGACTCGGTGTCGGTACCGTGCGCCGCTGGCGCACACGGTTCCTTGCCCGACGACTGGACGGACTCGCCGACGAGCCGCGGCCCGGGGTGCCGCGGACCATCACCGATGCCCAGGTGGAAGAGGTCGTGACCCGCACCCTGGAGCAGACGCCACAGGGCGGGACGCACTGGTCGAAGCGGGAGCTGGCCAAGGTCGTGGGGATATCGCCGGCAAGCGTGCTGCGGATCTGGAACGCCTTCGGCCTGCAGCCGTGGCGGACTGAGACCTTCAAGATCTCACCCGACCCGTTCCTGATCGACAAGATCCGCGATGCCGTCGGCCTTTACCTCGCCCCGCCTGCCAATGCCGTCGTCTTCGCGATGGACGAGAAACCACAGCTGCTCCCCGCACCCGCGGGGGGTGGTGGTCCCCGACGATGACGCCGCCCCTGCCCCACTGCTCCCTAAGTCGCTGTCGCCGTGGTGACACTCCTCTACATGCTGCTGGGTCCGGGCGGCAGGGACGGAGACCCGCCGTCACGCTGACCAGATCGGCCCGTCTGCCGCCGGGGCACGAACCGGGGCGCCGATGGGCCCACGTGACGGCTCGGCCCGGCCGCGCTGCGCGACCCGCAGGCCGGGCTGCGGCCACCAGTACGTCAGGGTCGTCACCGCGGTGGACCCGTCGAGGGCCACCGCCACGGTGTACGCGGCCTCCGGCCGCCACGATGGCGCCGCAGGGGGGCTGTTGGAAGAACGCTTCTACGCAGAGACGGCAGGGCCGGCAGCCACCGTTGTCGTCGCTCTGCTTACCAACCCATCACCCAGTGGCCGACGAGCCCTGGCACGGCCGGTATCGGCTCTCCGGGTGTCAGATGCGGGTGAGGCTCCCGTGTCGCTGCTGTGCTGAGTTCATACGGCCGAGCGTTGCCATCGCCGGGCCGGACTCGTTGAGGCACGACAGCGGACATCGGCAGGGACGGGCGTTTGGAGGCGGTGTCCGGCTGCCTCAGAAAAGTCTGGCCGGGGGTGTAACGAATGCCGCGCGGCGGGCGACTGCTTCGGATCGGGGCGCGTGGCGCCCGCGGCACGCGCGACGGGAAGACCATGACGACCGGTGCACACGGCGGGCGCCCATGACCGGCCACCACCGCAAGCAGGACGAATTCGAGGCGTTCTACAGGCAGTGGTACGCCAACGGGGTGAGATACGGCCGAGGCCGCCACCGGCTGCAGCAGTGGGAGGCAGAGGCTGCCACCCAGGAAGCGATGTCACAAATGTGGGTGAAATGGGAGGAATTGCGCGAATATGATAGTGATCAGCGCAGAAGTTACTTTCTGTGCATCCTGCACCGGCGATGTGTGGACATCATCGGCGACAACGTGCGCCGCCGTCGTACCGCCGCGCATATCGCCCGCGACCGGATCGACCACGACCCCGCTCTCCGCCGCGGCCGCGAGCCGCAGGTCACCGACGGCGAAACCCTCCCGGAGAACGCCTACGAGATCACCCAGCTCAAAGAGCTGATGGCCAAACTGCCCGAACAACAACGGCTGAGCGTCCAGCTGGAACACGACGGCTACCCGGCCGCGGAACGCGCCGTGATCAAGGGCATCAGCGAAAACCTCGAACGGCAGCACCTGGCACGCGGGCGCGCGAAGGCGAAGAGGATGCGAGACGAAGGGACGGGCCAGTGAACGACGACCGTGACGACACCCAGGCCGCACCTGCACCGACGTACCCGCCGCTGCCACTCGCCGGCGAGGAACTGCTCCCAGAACCCGACGCGGAATTCGAGGCAGACCTCGCCGAGTTCTTCGCCGAGCCCCTCCCAGATCCGGCGAACGAGGAGACGAAGGCCGCCCGCTTCGACGCGATCCTCCAGCGCGGCGAGGAGCTCATGCTGCTCGAAGCGAAGAACACCGCGACGCAGAACACCGGCGTGAGCTCCGGTCCGGCGACCGCCGAGCAGCCGGGCACAGCCGAACAGCAAAATCCAGCGACGCCGGCGGTGTCAGTGCCAAGGCCGCGGTCCGAGCCGTTCCCCCGGCAGACCAAGCGAGCAGCCGCTGAGCCGAAGCGGCGGCGCACCGGCAACTCCACAAAAAGGCCTGAGAACCGGCCCCGCTTCAACCCCGCCCGCACACTCGCCCAAGCAGGACTGCTGACCGGGATCGTCGGCGCGTGCGTCCTGATGACCATGGTGATCTGGTCCGGAAACGCCTCCGCCCCCATCCACCTCCTCGTGAATATTCCGGTCCTGGTGGCCGGGGTGTCCCACCACTACCTGCGCAGCCACCGCCCCAACTCATCGGTCAGCCTCGAACACGAGAACAGGCCCACAACCGCCATGCGGTATCGCTCCTACAGAAGGAACCGCGAGCGCACGCGAGACGAGCACAGAAGGAACAGGCAACGCGTGTAACGGATGCAGCCTGTGGCCCGACTGGGATGTAACCCCGGTCGGGCCACAGGCTTTTCGGCCTCGGCCACGTGCATAGGAGGAAAGCGCGATGTCATCCCCCAACCCTTCGCCCGGCGTGCCGACGCCACAGGGACAGCCCCTCGGCGAGCGGAACTTCCTCGAGGAACTCCTCGCCGAGGCCGTGCTGGACCTGGCCGGCCGTCGCGGCGAGGCGGCCGTGGCCGAGGCCGTCCTCGACTTCAAGCGGCACCAGATCGCGGTGATTGAGGACGATCTCCACCGTCGCCGCCAGCGGATCGCGGTGATCGAGGCGGACGTGCGGGTGCTGCAGCGCCACCAGCGCGCCCGCCAGCGCATGCGGTCCCGTCGCGCCCGGCGCCGTCGTGTTCTGCGCGCCGCCCGGACGTGTACACGTATTGCGCTGACGGCTTTTGGCTGTTTCTCATTCACCGTTGCGACGTACCTCTTCATCCATGGGCTGCCGGGCAGCACCGAGATGTTCGGTGCGGCCGCCAGCGCATGGGCGGCGGCCATCGCCCTTCCGCCCGTTCGGTAGAAACTTCACCAAACACAGAACGCATCGGCCCGGACTCACACGTCCGGGCCGACGCGTTCTGTGTCGAAGCACGATCCGCGACGGCCACAAGGAGACGCACGAACAGGTTGGGGCAGCGGAAGCCAGAGGCCCCACCACTCGCGCACCAGCACGCACTCCGAGCCCGCTGATGCCCCCACGCCAGGACTACCAGCGCATGCCGAGTTCATCGAGTTCCGCTCGGCGTTCCGGGGTGAGTTTGTCGGCCCTGTGCCGGGTGTTGTCGAGCCATCCTCCGAGCCGGACTGGGGTGCCGCTTTCACCGTCTTCGCCAGGCAGCTCTTCGACGTGCTTTCTCGGGACTGGGAGGTGCCCTTCGCGGGCGTGGAACTGTCGGGCGGCCGCGAGGTGGGTGGCCCACCGGTCGGCGTGCGTCCGCCGCGCCGGCACCGTCGCCTCACCCTCTGCCGGAGGCTCGACCCCGATCGTCTCGAGTAGGTACTGCTGCGCCACAACCAGCTGCTCCCAGCCCGCGCGCTGTGCGGTGATCCACGTTCCGAGGTCTTCGCCCTGCACGATCACCTCGCCCGCCCGCTCAGGCAGCGCCCCTCCGGCCCTCACGTGGGCGAGGGCTGTGGGAAAGGGCTTGGGTTCGAGGAGGCGGTAGCAGACGCTGATCTGGGTGCTGGCCTGGGGTGTTGGGAGTTCACCCGGTCGGTTGACCTGTCTCGGGGTGTTTCAGGTTTCGTGAGGGTGGGGCGGTATCCAGGAAAGGGGGCGGTGCGGGTGGGGGTGGGGGTGCAGAAGCCGGGCCGGGGCGGGCAGCGGGTGGGTCAGTCACGCGGAGGGCGTACGGCCGCGCCGAGAGCGATGAGCGAGGCGAGCATGGAAAGGGCGGCCAGCAGTGCGAACACGTGCGGGTATCCGCCCAGTGGTGCGTTCAGGGCGGCACCGGCGAAGGGGGCAAGGGCGGAGGCTGCAGTCGCGGGCGCTGCGAGGAGTGCGGACAGTCGGCCGTAGTGGGTGGTGCCCCAGCGGTCGGTGATGGCGGTGGCCTGCAGGAGGGTGATGTTGCCGCGGACCATGCCGGCCGCAACCGAGAGGGCGACCAGCAGTGTGTAGGGCCCGGGGACAAGTGCCAGAGCGGCTGTGGTGAGGCCGCCCAGGCCGATGAGTGTGACTGTGCGGGCAGTTGGCCCTGTGTGGCGGGCGAGGGAGGCGTACAGGGTGCGGCCGAGAGTCTGTCCGGCGCCGCCCAGGCCGAGGGCCCAGGCGGCCTGGCCGGTGGTGAAGCCGCGCTCGAGCAGGAGCGGGACAAGGGCGACGACGACGGCGTAGACACTGAACGCGGAAAGCGTCAGGGCGGTGGCCAGCAGCCAGAACGGCCGGCTGCGGGCCACGGTGTCCGCGCCGCCGGTGACGTGGGCGGGGGACGGCGGCGCTGCGGGCCAGGGGGCGTTCAGTGCGAGGGCGTGAGCCGGGATCGTCACGACAGCGAGGACCACGGCCAGGACAGCGTAGGTGGCGCGCCAGGACATGTGTGCGGCGAGCGCTGCGGTGAGGGGCGCGAAGACGGTGGAGGCGAGGCCGCCGGCCAGGGTGACGATGGTGAGGGCGCGGATGTGGTCGGGGGCCCACCAGCGTGTGAGCGCAGCGAACGCCGGCTGGTAGAACGTGGCCGCCATCGCCATCCCGGCGAGCAGCCAGCCGACGGCGAAGACGGCCAGGTTCGGGGCTGCGGCCACGATGAGGATGCTGAGGACGCCGAGGATGGAGCCGGTGGTCATCACGGCGCGCGGGCCACGTTGGTCGATGATTCGGCCGACGCGGATGCCGGCGATCGCGGAGACGAGCAGGGCGGCGGAGAACGCGGCCGTGGTAGCCCCGGCAGGCCAGCCGGTGGCCTGGGTGATCTGCGGGTTCAGGACGGGGAAGGCGTAGTAGATGATGCCCCAGCTGGTGATCTGGGTGGCGCACAGGGCAGGCAGAGCGGCGCGAGGCCGCGACCGGTCCCCGGCGCCGGTCGCGGCCTCGCTGGTGTGAAGGTTGGTCATCGCGCGGTCAGCAGCAGCCGCCGCTGGCCGCGGCCGGTTCGGCCGTGCCGGCGCAACAGGTGCTGTCCTTCTGCTTGGCCAGCGTGTCGGCGTCGGCCTTGACGACGTACACCTCCCACGGTTCGCGGCCGGGTCCGTGGACCCACACCTTGTCCTGCAGGGCGTAGCAGCAGGTGGTGTCGTTCTCCACGTCCGTCGCCAGGCCCTGGTCCGCCAGGCGGGTGGTCGCGGCGTGGACGGCTTCGGAGGATTCGACTTCGACGCCGAGGTGGTCCATCCGCGTGTCCTCGCCCGGCGCGCCCTGGACCAGGACGAGCTTCAGCGGGGGTTCGGCGATGGCGAAGTTCGCGTAGCCGTCGCGCAGCTTGGCCGGTTCGGCGCCGAACAGCTTGCTGTAGAAGGCGATCGAGGCTTCGAGGTCGGGGACGCGCAGGGCGAGCTGTACTCGGGACATGACGGGTCCTCCTGCCGTTGGGGTGGACGTGCCCCGGCCGTGGCAGCTGGGGCACCTGGCGGTTAAGGCTCAGCAGCAGCCACCGGACGGTGAGTCCTCGGTGACAGCAGCCGTGGTGGGGGCGCCGATGCCGATCTGTACGAGTTGGGGCGCCGGCGCGCAGCAGCCTCCGCCGTCGCTCTGTCCGGCTGCCGGGTGGTCGAAGAGACCCGCGCCGCCGCACACACCCGTTTCGGGGAGGGTGAGTTCGACGCGGTCGGCGGAATCGAGGTCGCCGGCGATGGCGGCGGTGACGGAGCGGACCTGCTCGTATCCGGTCATGGCCAGGAACGTGGGAGCGCGGCCGTAGGACTTCATGCCGACCAGGTAGATGCCCTGCTCGGGGTGGGACAGTTCGCGGTGGCCGTGGGGGTAGACGGTGCCGCAGGAGTGCTGGTTGGGGTCGATCAGCGGTGCCAGCTCGACGGGTGCCTGGAGTCGCTCGTCCAGGCCGAGACGGATCTCGGAGAGGAAGGACAGGTCGGGCCGGAAGCCGGTCAGCACGATGACCTCGTCCACCGGGTCGAGGCGCCGGCCGTCCTCGCCGACGAGGATCAACCGTCCGTCGTCCGCTCGCTCGATCGCCTCGGTGCGAAAGCCGGTGACCGCGTCGGCGTAGCCGTTGTCGACCGCGGCCTTCGCGGCCAGTCCGAGTGCGCCGCGGGCGGGCAGCTGGTCGGCTTCGCCGCCGCCGAACGTCGATCCGCTGATGCCGCGCCGCAGTACCCACACCGTGTGCGTGCCCGGCTCGTCCTTGGCGAGGGTGGCGAGCGCGGTGAAGGCGGAGGCACCGGAGCCGATGACGGCGGTGCGCCGTCCGGCGTAGCGGGCGCGGACGGCCGGGTCCTTGAGGTCGGGCACGCGGTAGGTGACCCGGTCGGCAGCGGCCCTTTCTCCGAGGGCGGCCAGACCGCTGGCCCCGGCCGGGCTGGGCGTTGTCCAGGTGCCGGAGGCGTCGATGACGGCGCGGGCAAAGACACGCTCCTCATCACCGGCGACGGTGGTGAAGTGCACGACGAAGGGCTGGCCCTCACGGTCGGCGTCGACGATGCGGTCGCGTCCGGTGCGGGAGACACCAGTGACGCGCGCGCCGTAGCGGACGCGGTCGCCCAGGGCGTCGGCCAGTGGCTGCAGGTAGCGCTCGGCCCAGTCGCCGCCTGAGGGGTAGCTGGCGGCGTCCGGCTTGGTCCAGCCGGTCGGGGCGAGCAGCTTTTCGGCGGCCGGGTCTGTGAGCTCGCCCCAGGTGGAGAACAGACGGACGTGGCTCCACTCGCGCACCGCAGCGGCGGCGGCCGGTCCGGCCTCCAGAACCAGGGGCTCGATGCCGCGCTCGACAAGGTGGGCGGCCGCGGCCAGGCCGGCGGGACCGGCTCCGATGACGACGACGGGGAGCTGCTGCTCGCTCATGGTGGTCGATCTCCCTGAGTGGTGGGGACGAATCAGCGGGTGAAGGAGAGGGCGGACTGGGCGCGCCGCTGCTGGGCCGTGGCCCGGCAGGAAGCGTCGCAGACCTGTGCGCAGCCGTCGCAGAAGCTGACGCCGTCCAGGTGACGAGCCGTACGGCGGGCCCGGGCAGCGGCGACAGCGGTGCGGATCCGAGTAGTCACGACGACTCCTTGTTTCGATACCTGTCGATGTCTGGAGCTTGCCACCTCGTATCGACGAGTGTCAACATAGACGCATGTCGAAGTCAGAGGTTGTCGAGCTGCCCGTCCTGGATGCCGGGGCTGAGGTGCCGTGCTGCCCGCCGATCACCGCCGGGGAACTGTCGCAGGCCGACGCGGAGAAGATGGCCGCGATGTTCAAGGCGCTGTCCGACCCCGTGCGGCTGCGTCTGTTCTCCAAGGTCGCCTCGTATGCGGGTGGCGAGGCCTGCGTCTGCGACATCTCCGACGTCGGCGTGTCCCAGCCGACCGTCTCCCACCACTTGAAGAAGCTGCGCGAAGCCGGACTGCTCACGTCCGAGCGGCGCGGTACCTGGGTCTACTACCGGGTGGCCCCGTCCGTGGTCGCTGCGATGTCCGCCATGCTCGACCTGCGCATCTGACCGGACGATGCCTGGCGCTGCTGGTCAGGCGCAGTCCGGAGGGCAGCAGCGCGCCAGGTACTCCTGCAGTGCACCCAGCCGCTCGGCCATGGTCGCGCCGTCGGCGCGGTAGAAGACCTGCTTGCCCTCCTTGCGGGAGCGGACCAGGCCGCCGCGGCGCAGCAGGCTGAGGTGCTCTGAGGCGGTCGACGGCTTCAGTGCGCACCGCTCGGCGATCTCCCCGACGGTCAGTTCCACGCCGCCGGCGAACTGCTGCAACACCTTCTGCCGGGTCTCGCTCGCCAGTGCTTTGAGGAAGTCGGCCGTCGCCGCATCCGCCGCGAACCCGTCACTGCTGACTGCGTTCACCGCTCCCGCCCAACATTTCGTCACTTCCCGAAACAACGACACAATAGAAGGTCCACGATCTCATGGAACATGCCGACCTCATCGTCATCGGCGCCGGACAGTCCGGTCTGGCCAGCGCTGCCCTCGCTCCGCGTCACGGCCTGGCCCGCGTCCTGGTTCTGGAGGCACGTGACCAGCCGGGCGGGGCGTGGCCGCGCTACTACGACAGCCTCACCCTGTTCTCCCCGGCCCGGTACTCGTCCCTCCCGGGCATGCCCTTCCCCGGCGATCCAGACCGCTACCCGACACGGGACGAAGTGGTGGACTACCTGCGCGCCTACGCCCGCCGGCTTACCGCGGACATTCACGCCTCCACGACAGTCACATCGGTCACCCGCCGGGGCGACGTCTGGTCGGTACGCGCCGGAGACGGCCGGGAGTTCACGGCGCGAGTGGTCATCGCCGCGAGCGGCGACTACGGCACGCCGTATCTTCCGGACCTGCCCGGGCGGGCGGATTTCGCCGGGCGGGTACTGCACGCCGCCGACTACCGCAGCCCGGGGATGTTCGCCGGTCAGCGGGTCGTCGTGGTGGGCGGTGGGAACTCCGCGATTCAGATCGCCGCCGAGCTGGGCGAGGTCGCCGACACCACGCTGGCCACCCGGCGGCCGATCGGATGGATGGCACAGCGCCCGCTGGGCCGTGATCTGCACTGGTGGCTGAAGCGCACCGGACTCGACGTCGCCCCCATCCGGCGCCTGCTGGCGAAAGTCCCGGTGTCGGTCCTCGACGACGGGCACTACCGCACCGCTCTGGACCGGCACGGCGTCGACCAGCGGCAGATATTCAGCCGGCTCACGGCCGAGGGGGTCGTCTGGGCCGACGGCGCGAAGGAAGCCGTTGACGTGGTAGTTCTGGCGACCGGCTACCGCCTCGCGTTCCCTTACCTGACCGGCAGCGGTGCCCTGGACGCGGACGGTCGGCCACTGCACCGCGGCGGCATCGCCACCACGGTGCCCGGACTGGGGTTCGTCGGCATGGAGTTCCAGCGCAGCTTCTCCTCCAAGACCCTGCGCGGGGCGGGCCGGGACGCCGCGCACGTCCTGTCCCGGCTCAGCCGCTCACGCTGACTTCAACGTCCTCGGTCGCGGGTTCCACTCCTCGCTGCAGACCGCAGCTGGGGTAAAGGCTCGCTTGCTCAGGTGCTCAGTTGGCGCGCGATCTGGTGCGCGGCTTCGCGGGCAGTGCGGCCGACGCCGATGAGTGTCGCAGAGGCAGGCCCGGTCCAGTCGCCGTAGCCGAGCAGGTGCAGCCGGGGCTCGCCCACCGCGCGGGTGCCCTTGGTGGCGATGTGGCCGCGTGTGCCGCGCAGGCCCAGCGGGCCGAGGTGGGACAGGGCGGGGCGGAAGCCGGTGCACCAGATCACTGCGTCCGCGGGGGCTGTGGTGCCGTCGCTCCACTGCACGCCGTCGGACGTGAGCTGCTGGAACATGGGCTGGGCCTTGAGCAGTCCAGCATCGCGTGCGAGGCGGACCGGCGGTACGGCGACGATGTCGCCGAGTGAGGCGACACCTCCGGTGTCGGAGCGGCCTTCGTCCAGAGCGCGGCGGCGGGCGGTCGCGGCGTCGAACAGGGCGCGGCCGTCGATGTCGTCGGCGAGGTAGCGCGGCGGGCGCTGAGTCACCCAGGTCAGGTCAATCCCGCCGTGGTCGGCGAGGTCGGCCGCGATCTGTGCGCCGGAGTTTCCGCCGCCGACCACCACGACGCGCTGCCCGGCGAAGTCGGACGGGCGCCGGTAGCCCGTCGTGTGCAGCTGACGGCCGGCGAAGTCTGCCCGGCCCAGGACGGCGGGCATGAACGGGCGCCACCACGCGCCGGTGGCGCTGATGACGGCCTGGGCAAGCCACGTTCCGCAGTCCGTCTCGACGCGCAGGACTCCGTCGTCCCGGCGCACGGCTTCCACACGGACGGGGCGTTGCACCGCCAGCTCGTATCGCTTCTCGTAGTCGGTGAGGTAGCCCACGACGTGGCGTGCGTCCGGGTAGGTCTCGCCGGACTGTACGGGCATGAGGCGCCCGGGCAGCGAGGAGTACGCGGCCGGGGAGAACAAGCGCAGGGAGTCCCAGGCGTGTTGCCATGCGCCGCCCGCCTGGGCCTGGGCGTCGAGGATGACGAAGTCCAGGCCCAGGCGGCGCAGGTGGTACCCGGCGGCGAGTCCGGCCTGACCGCCGCCGATCACCACGACCTGCGTCTTTGCTGCTCTCATGCGGTGGACTGCTCCGCAGGGGCTCGGCCGGGCATGAAGATGAGCGCCACCAGCGCCAGCCCCACCACGGCACCAACCAGCTGCATGCCGATGAACCCTGCCACCGACCCGGGAGCGATGCCGGCGAAGGTGTCGGTGAAGGCGCGTCCGATCGTCACCGCCGGGTTGGCGAAGGACGTCGAGGAGGTGAACCAGTAGGCGGCGCCGATGTAGGAGGCGACGGCCACAGGGGCGAAGCGCAGGCGGTCGGTGCGGGCCAGGCCGAAGATCAGCAGGATCAGTCCGGCGGTCGCCACGACCTCGCCGAGCAGCAGGTGCCCGGCAGAACGGTCGTGTGTGGACCACTTGACCAGCTGCTCGCCGAACATGGCGTTCGCCAGGACGGCGCCCGCGATCGCGCCGACGATCTGCGCGGGGACGTACACGGCCGCTTCCCGAAGGGTGACTCCGGCGCCGCCCCGTCGGGCGGCCCACCATTCGGCCAGCGTGACGGCTGGGTTGAAGTGCGCGCCGGAGACCGGTCCGAGCAAGGTGATCAGTACGCCGAGTCCGAAGACGGTAGCCAGGGAGTTGGCGAGCAGCTGGAGGCCGACGTCGTGGGTCAGCTCGGTGGCCTGGATTCCGGAGCCGACCACAACCGCCACCAGCGCTGCCGTGCCGACCAGTTCGGCGGCGGCCCTGGCGGCCAGCGGAGCACGGGGCGGAGTGGCGCCCGGCGCCGGTTGTGGCTCGGCTGCTGTTGCGGACCCCGTGACGGACTCGTGCGTGGCGGTCAACAAAGACTCCTCGGTGCAGTCGCCTCGGCGACGGGGATCAGGGGCAGGACCGCTTGATGTTGTTCTCGGCGGTGACGCGTGCGGTCTCCGCCAGGTCGGCGAACTGTCCGGCGAGGGAGGCGATGACGTCGGGCTTGAGCCGGAAGTACGTGAACCGGCCGCACGGCTCGGTCTCGACGATCCCGGCCTCGCGCAGCACCTTCAGATGGTTGGAGAGGTTGGTCTGCTTGGCACCCGTCTCCTCGATCAGGTGCGTGCTGCACAGCGTCTCCCGGGCAAGAAGGGTCACGATCTGGAGCCTCAGCGGGTCGGCCAGAACCCGGATCAGATCAGTGTCGACTGACGTCATCATGGACTGATACTGTCACATCACTCCGGGCTGATACCAGCCTGGCCTGAACCCTGGGGCCCGCACCCCATCGAAGGGGTTTCTCATGACCGCACTCCCACCCCCTGTTCTGCCCGATGAACGCCTAGCGGCCGGCGCTGCCCGGCTCGCTGTCCGCTATCGGGGCCGCTTCTCGGCCGAGACCGTGCAGCGCCTCGTTACCGACTCCTACACCCGCCTCGCCGAGCACGCCCACGTACGCACCCACCTGGTCGTCCTGGCAGAACGCTTCGCGGCCGAGCGGCTGGACGCACTCGCCCACGTCGAGGGAGCGCCGGGAGTCGGTCTGCCGCGCGTGCTCTTCGTGTGCAGCCACAACGCGGGGCGCTCGCAGATGGGTGCCGCTCTTCTCGCCCACCGTGCAGCCGGTCATGTGGTCGTGTCTTCGGCGGGCACGCAACCGGCCCCCGCCGTGGAACCGGTGGTCGCGCAGGCCATCACAGAGGCCGGCGCCGATACCGCCGATGTCTTCCCCAAACCGCTCACCGACGAAGTGGTCCGGGCCGCCGACATCATCATCACGATGGGCTGCGGCGACGCCTGCCCGGTAGTGCCCGGCCGCCGCTACCTGGACTGGCCCGTCGCCGACCCCGAGGGCGCCCCGATCGCCGTCGTGCGCAGCATCCGCGACGAGATCGACGCCCACATCACCGAACTTCTCGACTCCCTGCCGAGCCGCTGAACCCCACGCCCCACCAGTTGCACCACCCGATCCACACCGTGAAGGAAGAACCGATGTCCTCCAGCCCGCTCGCCTCCGTCCTGTTCGTCTGCGTCCACAACGCCGGGCGCTCGCAGATGGCCGCCGGATTCCTGAACCACCTCGCGGGCGACCGGATCGAGGTCCGCTCCGCCGGCTCCATCCCGGGCGACCAGGTCAACCCCGCCGCGGTCGAGGCCATGAAGGAAGTCGGCGTCGACATCGCCGACCAGAAGCCGAAGATCCTGACCACGGAAGCTGTCCAGGCATCCGACTACGTCATCACCATGGGCTGCGGCGACGCCTGCCCGATCTTCCCCGGCAAGAAGTACCTCGACTGGGCCCTCGAAGACCCGGCGGGCAAGGGTGTGGAGTCCGTGCGCCCGATCCGCGACGAGATCAAGACCCGCATCGAGGCCCTGATCGCCGAGATCGACGCCCAGCAGGAAGCGTGACGTCCGTGACGGACACCGGCATACGCGAGGTCATCGTCATCGGCTCCGGCCCCGCCGGATACACCGCCGCCCTCTACACCGCCCGCGCCGAACTCAAGCCGCTCGTCTTCGGCGGCGCCATCTTCGTCGGTGGCGCGCTGACCACGACGACCGAGGTCGAGAACTTCCCCGGATTCCCCGAGGGCATCGACGGCCCGGTCCTCATGGAGAACATGCGAGCCCAGGCCGAGCGCTTCGGAGCCGAGATGGTCGACGACGACATCGTCGAGGTCGACCTGACCGGGGACATCAAGACCGTCACCGATACCGCTGGAAACGTCCACCAGGCCAAGGCCGTGATCGTCGCGACCGGGTCCGGCTATCGCAAGCTCGACCTGCCCAAGGAGGACGAACTGTCCGGCCGGGGCGTGTCCTGGTGCGCAACCTGCGACGGCTTCTTCTTCCGCGACCGCGACCGCGACATCGTCGTAGTCGGCGGAGGCGACACCGCCATGGAGGAAGCCACCTTCCTCACCCGCTTCGCCAAGTCCGTGACCGTCGTGCACCGCCGCTCCACCCTGCGCGCCTCCCAGGTCATGCAGAACCGCGCCTTCTCCGACGACAAGATCTCCTTCGCCTTCGACAGCGAGATCGCCGAGATCAAGGAAGCGGACGGCAAGCTCGCCGGCGTCGTACTCCGCGACGTCTTCACCGGCCAGACTCGCGACCTCGACGTCACCGGCCTGTTCATCGCGATCGGCCACGAGCCGCGCACCGAACTGTTCAAGCAACAGTTGGAGTTGGACGACGCCGGCTACCTCAAGGTCCTCTCGCCCTCGACGCGCACGAACCTGCGCGGCGTCTTCGCCGCCGGCGACGTCGTCGACCACACCTACCGCCAAGCCATCACCGCCGCCGCCAGCGGCTGCGCAGCAGCGCTGGACACCGAGCGGTACCTCGCCGCCCTGGCAGACAACAAAGAAGCCTCCAAGCTGGAGTCAGTCCCCGAACACAACCGCGAAAGCGTCGTCAGCTGATCAGCGGCAGATGCCCCTGCAGCGGCACCGCTCTGCAGGGGACTGCCTCGCCGTTGGGTGCGGCAGCTGGTTACCGGCCAACCCAAGGAGACCGAGGATTCCACGATCTGCACGGGCTGGACGCGATGAGGGCTACACCTTCGACGTACAGCTGCGTGCCGGGACTACTGAGGCCGAACTGACCGACCTGGTGAATGCCGCCACCTGACGCCCTTCCCTCGGGCGCACAGGGCACGCCGGGGGATCTCAACGTCCAGCTACCACCGCATCCCGAGCTCATCCAACGCCGCCCGGCGTTCCGGTGTGAGCTTGTCCGCCCGACGCCGGGTGTTGTCGAGCCACCCCCCGAGCCGGACGGACGTGCCGCTCTCGCCGCCCTCTTCGGTCAGCTCCTCGACGTGTTTCCTCGGGACTCGGAGGTGGCCTTCGCGGGCGTGGAACTGGCGGGCGGCCGCGAGGTGGGTAGACCAGCGGTCGGCTTGCGTCCGCCGTGCTGGCACCACCGCCTCGCCCTCAGCCGCGGGCTCCACGCCGATCGTCTCCAGCAGGAACCGCTGCGCCGGGACCAGCTGGTCCCACCCAGCCCGTTGCGCGGCGATCCACGTTCCGAGGTCTTCGCCCTGCACGATCACCTCGCCCGCCCGGCTCGGCAGGCTGCCGCCGGCCCGCGTGTGGGCGAGGGCGAGCCGATACGCACGCTGCCACCCGATCTCCCACGCCGGGCACCACCCAGGATCGATCTCTGCGAGAGCCTCCATACGGCTTGCTGACAGCTCCCCGGCATACGGCACGCCTGTCTCTCCACGAGCGCGCCGTTCGGCGTTCTCACGGGCCTTTCGGGCCGCTCCGCGAGCGTTCTTGGCGAATACCCCCACCGCTGTTCCCTCAAAGACTGCTGTGGCCGGCGGGAGGAAGTGGCCGTGGACGGCGGCGTAGGAGCGGGCGACGGCGAGGCCGGCGTCCCACGCGGACGCGTGCACGGACCAAACCATCCCCAACTTCTCCAGCTCCTCAACACGCGAGGCTTCCAGCGTTCCGGCCGCGTAGTAGCGGCGCTGATCTGCGACCCACACGCCGAGCGGATGCGACCCCAGAGATGACGACCAGTCCTCTGGAGTGACGTACGTGAACGGCACCCGCAGCTCGGTGTTGCCGGTCTCGCGCAGCCAGCGTGTGGCAGCCTCGATGCCACGCCGCCAGTAGGCACCTTCGGGGTCGATGACGCGCAGCTGCACGAACTGCGTCAGCGCGGCCGGGTCGCGTTCCTCGCTGAACCGCAGCACCCCAGCCGCCCGCACAGAAACCCGCTCCGCCTCACCGCCGACGCCGTCCTGATCAGCCTCGCCACCCTCCAACAGAGCTTCCTCGCCGCCGTGTTCGGCCACCCAATGACTGTTGCGCAGCCGCGGGTCCGCGAGGGCCTCGATCGTGTCCGAGTCGTGAGCCCGGAGAGCTCCAAGGATCCGGCTGAGGCTGTTGTAAGCCTCCGAAGTGAGCAATTCGTTCGGATCCTCACCCGGCCCGAGGAACACCGGAACCACCAAAGACGCGAGTTTCCCCCGGCCTGGATGGAGTCGCAGAGCACGCCCCACCATCTGCACGATGTCCACCATCGAACCCCGCGCATCCGAGAAAAGCACTGCGTCACATTCTGCGGTATCGACCCCTTCACCGAGAATGCGAACGGAACTCAGCACGCGGAGTTCTGCACGCATATTGTGGCCGGAATAGTCGGGTCCTCCGAGGAAATCCGAGGCGAACTCACTCAGCACCTTCTGGCGATGCCCGGAGGAGTGCTCGCCGTACAACCAGTCGGCCCAAACCTGGGCCGCGGGCGGGTAGACGTCGGGCTCGTCGTCCGCGAGCCGCGCGGCGACCGCCGGCACCGAGGCCGCCATCGCCTCCGCCTCCTGGACCCGGCTGTGGAACGACAGCACCCGACGGAAACGCTCCTCCACCGCAGCCCGCATCAACCCCGTCTGAACAGCCGCCAACCGCGCTCCCCGGACTGCATCGGACCCGGTGTCCTCACTGGTCAAAGCCGCATACAAGCCGGGGTCGCGGATGTCGAGGCACAGCACCTGATACGGCGCCACAATCCCCCGACCGATCGCCTCCGACAACGTCAACTTGTAAGCCACCGGCCCGAACACGGGGGACCCGTCCTCCATCGACGCCACCAACCGCGGCCGCTCACCCTCCGCCTCCCACACCCGCGCCGTCGCCGTCATGTACAAGCGCCGCTCCGCCGGAATCTGCGTCTGATCGTGCACGGCCGCCCACGGCTTCAGCCCGTCACCACTTGTGCGGTGGGCCTCATCCACGACCATCAGGCTCCAAACGCCCAAGCCAGCAGCGTGCGCCCGCTGAAGGATGCCCAGACCCACCGAGGCATACGTCGCGAAAACGGTCACCGTCTCCAAGTCCCGCACCCAGGAGACCAGTTCGTCAGGATCTGTCGTACACGGCAACCCCTGACTCTCCTCCGCCCGCAACGAGCACACTCCAACCATCGCCCCAGACCGACCCGCCCGACGCCACGCGCCGGCCATCTGCGTCAGCAGATCCAGCGTCGGCACCAGGACGAGAATCCGACGCGCGGAAAGACGGTGTGCGGATTCCACGCCGATCAGTGTTTTACCGGAACCGGTCGCGGCGATTACCTGCGTCCTCAGGCCGTCGGCAGGCATGCGCCCTCCGGGGGGTGTTCCGAGGATACGGACGACGTTATCGACTGCCTCGGCCTGATGCGGACGCAATTCCATCTGAGTCACAATTCCTCGCATTCTCGGAGTCCGGAGAGACGATCTGCCTTAATTTTGGATTCCATCCAGGCTTCAAAATCGAGACCTCCCATTCCGGAAGGTACGGCAGGGAGAGGTACCTAGCTATCATCCCAGACTCGAGCCGGGGTTGGAAGTGACGCACACAGTCCGACCGGAAGTGACTGGAACGGATCAGAGGTGCCAGCGTCGGCAAGACGAGCATGCCTATTCCGCTACGCACAGCGGTCATTGACGCCGTGTCAGCCGAGTCACCCCTCCCTACTGCTGCCGCTTTTCTGGCGCGCCCGGAGGGTGCGTCAGGTTCCGTACGGGACTGCGGAGCAGGCCGGTACGGAACTGATCCGGCGTCAGCCGGATCTCCGGATCGCGGAGCGATCCGTCAGACGGAACGGAGTTCCGTCTCCGCGCGGAGCGCGGGAAGCGTCGCGTAGCGACGTCGCGTCGTGTCTGCGGAGCAGACC